>CAYNML010000001.1:0-16838 GCA_964398185.1 uncultured Anaerolineae bacterium
CAGTTCTAAGATAAAAAGGAGGAAAGAACGCCCACTCAAGAACCGTTTCGCCCGCCGTTCGTGTTGTTAGTCGATTCCGATGAAATTCAACCCTTCAAGGAGCATAAACCATGAAACGCTCGATGTTGTTAGTTGTGACTGCTTTGTTGGTGGCGAGCGTGCTGTTGTCGGCGTGCGCCGCTCAGCCCGCCACTGTTGTGGTGACGAAGGAAGTCGAGAAGGTCGTGACCCAGGAAGTCGAGAAGGTCGTGACCAAGGAAGTACAGGTCGAAGTGACCTCCACCCCTGCGCCGGCTGCGGAAGGCACGCTGCCGCGCAATGAGACGCTGTACTTCAACGGCCAGCAGTGGGGCCCGGTGGTTGGCTGGAACCCGTACTCCGGCAGCAACAACAACGCCATGGCGATCTCGCAAGGCGACAATGCCCGCGTCATCATGTTTGAAACGCCGTACCTGTTCAACATGCTGGACGGCAAGGTCTATCCGCTGCTCGCCGACGGCGATTTCCAGTGGAACGATGACCGGACTGAGCTGACCTTCAAGATCAAGCCTGCGGCCAAGTGGAGCGATGGCACGCCCGTGACGGCTGAAGATGTCGCCTATACGTGGGCCACGCATGTCAAGTACAACACCCCGACTGGCGCCGGGAATAAGGATTACATCGAAGACATCGTCGCCCAGGATCCTCAGACGGTGGTGGTCAAAGCCAAACTGGATGCGGACGGCAAGACGGTCAATCCTCTGGCGGTGGCCGCCTATGTCAGCAGCAACTACGTTATGCAGAAGGCCTGGACGCAGAAGCTGGAAGAGCGCGCCGGTGGTGATGCCACCAAGCTGCTGGCCGATCCTGCGGAAGATGTCGTCTACTCCGGCCCGTATCACAAGTTCTTCACCGACGACACCAAAGTCATTTACGTCCGCGACGACAACTACTGGGGTCAGGACAAGAGCATGTGGGGCAAGCTGCCGGCTCCCAAGTACCTGGCGCATCAGATCTTCAAGGACAATGCGGCTGGTTCGGCTGCGCTGGCTCAGGGCGAAGTGGACGTCAGCCAGCAGTTCAACTCCAACGTGCAGACGCTGTGGGAGAACTACGGCCTGCCCGTGTCGACCTATCTGCCCGAAGCGCCGTACGGCATCGGCGCCAGCCTGCCAACTGCCTTCTACAACCTGAAGGCGCCCGGCCTGGATAAGGAATGCGTGCGCAAGGCCATCGCCATTGCGGTGGACTACCCGACCATCATCGCCAACGCCATGACCAACCAGTCGGCGACCTTTGATCAGGTTCCGCGCTCGCTGATGAATCCGACCCCCGGTGAGCAGGCCATGTACGACCATGACGCCGTTAAGGACCTGCAGTGGGCGGGCAATGATATTGAAGGCGCCAAGAAGCTGCTCGATGACTGCGGTGTCACGGACACCGACGGCGATGGTTGGCGTGAAGTTGACGGCAAGAAGCTGGCTTACACGGCGACCTGCCCCAACGGCTGGTCTGACTGGCAGGCGGCGATCGAAGTAGTGGCGGCCGCCGGCAAGAAGATCGGCATCGACATCACCACCAACTACCCTGAATGGTCCGTGTACCAGACCGTCGTGACCAAGTCGGATGCGCCGCTGCCCGAGGGCTATGAAATCTTCATGATGTGGAGCGCCGGCGCCGGCCCGACCATGCCGTGGGGCCGCATCCGCAACCTGCTCAGCTCGGAGTGGATTGGCCAGGCGAGCAACTGGAGCGGCAACTGGGGCCAGTACAGCAATCCCCGGGTTGACGAACTGATCAAGGCCATTCCCACGGAGACCGACGAGGCCAAGCTGAAGGAAATGTACACGGAACTGGTCAAGATTTACCTGACCGACATTCCGTCCTTCACGCTCATGTACCGCCCGCAGTCGTTCCACACGGTGAACGAGAGCGTCTGGACCGGCTTCCCGCACGAGGGTGACGGCACCACTCCGCCCGTTCCGCCGCTCAATCTGACGGACGGCTGGAGCATCGCGGGTCTGTACAATTTGGAGCTGGTGAACAAGTAGTCAAGCGTTTCCCGCCATCCGCCACGCTCGGCAGTTCGTGAGCGCAGCGGATGGCCTTACGGCATAGCAACTTCTCCCGCGTGGTGTGTGGTCAAGGCGCCGGCCACACGCCACGCACGGAGATCACTAATCAATGGGGGTGCTGGGTTGAAAGGCTACCGACGCTACTTCCTGAACAAATTGGGGTGGTTTGCGATCACTTTCGTATTTGCCTTCCTGCTGAATTTCACCCTGCCGCGCCTGATGCCCGGCGATCCGGTAGCCGCCATCGTCGCCCGGCAGGCACAGGGCGTGAGCGATGCCAAAGGGGTCCAGGCGATTGCCCGGCAATACACGGAGCTGTTCGGCACCAACAAACCCATTTGGGAACAGTTCGTCATCTATGTTGGCAATGTCTTGCGCGGCGATTTCGGTTTCTCATTTAGCCAGTACCCCAGAACGGTCGCGGAGGTGATCGGAGCCTCCCTGGGCTGGACGATTATTTTGCAGCTGCCGGCGATCCTGGTCGGTTGGGCGCTGGGGAACATGCTGGGCGCCCTGGCGGCCTATCGGAAGGGCGCTTTCGATAAGGCCCTGATGCCCGGAGCCCTGTTTCTTAGCAGTTTCCCGCCCTTTGGCATGGCCATCATCCTGCTGGTGGTCTTTGCCGTTTACTTGAAGGTCCTCCCCGCCTCAGGCGGCTACGGCTTTGACATGATTCCCAGCCTTACCCCCACTTTCATCCAATCGGCCGTCATCCACTACATCTTGCCCTTCTGGTCGATTGTGTTGATCGCGATCGGCGGCCAGGCCATTGGCATGCGCTCGATGGCCATCTATGAATTGAATGCCGACTACGTCAAATTCAGCCGCTTCATGGGCATCAAAGATCGCAAGATTTCAGGTTACGTGTTCCGGAATGCCATGCTGCCGCAGATTACGGGCCTGGCCATCGGGCTGGGAACCATCGTCGGTGGCGCGTTGGTCGCAGAGATCATCTTTAGTTATCCGGGACTGGGCACCACGCTGTTGAATGCCGTCCTGGGCCAGGATTATCCGCTGATTTCGGCGTCCACCTTGATCATCACGTTGATGGTGCTGATTGCGAACTTCAGCCTCGAACTCGTGTACGGTTTCATCGATCCGCGCATCAAAGCAACCCAGTCCGATTGAGGGTAGACGCTGCCATGAAACATTCCATCCAACAGGCTTTTCACTCGGGCAAGTTTGTGGCGGGCTTTACCATTTTGATGGTCACATTGTTTGTCGTGTTCGTCTATCCGCTGGTGGTAAAAGATCCGCCGCTGCAGATCATCGGGCAGGGCACGTTCTTCCCGCCCGGTATTTATCTGAATACGTTCGATGCGGTTAATGCACCCACGTCGTATACCTTGATCCTCAGTGAGGCTGACGCCAGGCGCGTTACCAATAAGCTGACCCAGGACGACCGGGTGGCCATGAAAGAATGGCTGGTGGCCGACGGAATTCCGGAAAGCCAGATCGACATCGCCGACGCCAAAGCCCTGTTGACTTTGTGGCAGGACAATTACGACCCCAAAAAACAAATTGAAGGGATGACGCTGGCGAAATCAAGATACTATCAGCGCGTCAACGCTTCGCTGCAGAGCCTGTTGTCGAACGAAGGGTTGATTATTGCCAAAAAAACCGCTGCCGGTAACCTGGAACAGTCCGGCACGGTCAAGCCGACCGACTACGTGAATGTGGGCGAGGTGGCCAACGTCCGGGTGCTGCTGCTGGGAACGGACAACTTTGGCCGCGATGTCGCGACTGAGCTGGTGCAAGCCACCGGGGTCTCGCTGCTAATCGGGTTGATTGCGGGTCTTATCGCGACCTCGATCGGCCTGACGCTGGGGCTGATCTCCGGGTATGTGGGCGGCCTGGCGGATGACATCATTGTGTTCTTCACCAATCTCTTCACCGTCATCCCCACCATTGTGCTGCTGATTTTGATTTCGTTCAGCATCGGCCAGGACCAGCGGGGCGCTGTCGTCATCGCCATTGTGATCGGGGTTACGGCCTGGCCCTGGACTACTCGTTCCGTGCGCGCTCAGGTCATGTCGCTGCGCAACCGTGACCACGTCAATCTGTCCAAACTTTCCGGGCATTCCCTGGTCCGCATTATTGCCACCGACATTCTGCCCTACATCGCCTCCTATGTCGTGATGGCGTTGATTCTGCAGATATCCTCGGCCATCCTGGCGGAAGCCAGCCTGGCGATTCTGGGACTGGGCCCCCGCACGACGGAAACGCCCACCCTGGGGTTGATGATGCAGTGGGGTATGATCTACCAGGCGCATATTCTGGGCAAATGGTGGGCGCTCTTCCCGGTGCTCTTCGTTATTGCGATGATCACATTCTCGATGAACCTGATGAACACCGGGCTCGATCAAGTCTTTAATCCGGCGTTGCGGGAGTAGGTGATTGACATGCCAGAAGAAACCGTCAAGGAACACAAAGCCTCGGGTGTGACGTTGGAAGTCAAGGAACTGACGACGAAATACGTCACCCGCTACAAGGAAGATGTCTACGCTGTTGATCACGTCTCGCTCAAGGTTGAAGCGGGGAAATCACTGGGCATCGCCGGCGAATCGGGCTGCGGCAAATCGACCCTGGCCCTCAGCTTGATGGGGTACTACTTCCCCCCGCTGTACTACATGAGCGGCGACATCCTCATTAACGAGCGGAATATCTCCGGAATGAAGCCGGACGATGTGCGCAAGGTTGTGCTGGGAACGGAAATCGCCTATATCCCGCAAGCCGCCATGAACGCCCTCAACCCCACCCGGAAGATTAGCAAGTACGTTGAGGATGTAGTCAAGGCGCACGATCCCACCAAGACCAAAGATGAAATCCACAGCATGGCCAAAGCCTCGTTCGAGCGGCTGGGCCTGCCGGTCAGTGTGCTGGACAAGTACCCTGTGGAACTGTCGGGCGGCATGAAGCAGCGCGCGGTGATTGCGGTGGCCGTCATCCTGTGGCCCAAGGTCCTGATTGCCGACGAGCCGACCTCGGCGCTGGACGTGACCTCGCAGAAGATGGTCATCAAGCTGCTCCGGGATCTGATGAAATACGAATTCATCGAATCCATGATCTTCATCACGCACGAACTGCCGCTGCTGTTCAACGTCACCGACGATATCATGGTCATGTACGCCGGGCAGATTGTGGAGCAGGCCCGCGCCACGGACGCCGTCTTTGATCCGCTGCACCCGTACTCCAAAGGCTTGATGGGGTCCATCATCGTACCGGAAAGCGGCCTGCGCAATGTCAAATTGACGGCCATTCCCGGCGTGCCGCCCAATCTGAAGAAGCCGCCGGCCGGCTGCCGCTTTGCCGAACGCTGCAAATATGTCCGGCCGGAATGCCGGGTGACGTCTGTCCCCATGGTCGAGGCCGGCCCCGGCCGCGCTTTCCGCTGCATCATCCCTGAAAAGGAACTGAGGGAGATCTATAAAAATGACCGCTGACAAAAAACTCTGCTTGAGCGGTACAGGCGTCACCAAGATCTTCGGGTTTGGGCGGCAGCGCACGGTGGCCGTGGATCATGTGGATTTCGAATTCCACGAGCGCGAAGTCATTTCCATCGTGGGCGAATCCGGCAGCGGCAAGACCACCCTCGCCAAGATGCTGCTGGGGCTGATCAGCGTCACCGAAGGCGATATTTACTTTCAAGGCCGGAAACGCGACATCAGTTCCGGCAAAAAGCGGCAGGAATACTGGCGCAACATTCAAGCGATCTTCCAGGATCCGTTCTCGGCCTACAACCAGTTCCACAAAGTGGATGCCGTGCTGCTGGATTGCATCCGCATGCGCGGCGGCGGCAGCCTGCCCAAAGAGCAGAAGGTCGAGTTGATGACGGAGGCGTGCAGCTTCGTCAACCTCAAATTCGCCGAGCTGACCAACAAATATCCATTCGAGCTGTCGGGCGGCCAGATGCAGCGCCTGATGATCGCCCGCGTCTTCCTGTTGAAACCCAAGATCCTCATCGCCGACGAACCGACCTCCATGATTGACGCCTGCTCGCGCGCCACCATTCTGGACTATCTCTTGAAACTGCGCGACGAAACCGGGACGACGCTGATCTTCATCACGCACGACATCGGCCTGGCGTACTATGTGTCGGACTCGGTCTTCATCATGGAGCACGGAAAATTCGTTGAACACGGCTCGGCCGATGACGTGATTTTGCGCCCGCAAGCGGCCTACACTCAACGGCTCATCAGCGATGTGCCCAAGATCCACGAAGAGTGGGATCTCTCAACGGTGTAAGGCGCCTCTTCCCGCAAATCTGAAACTGCGCCAAGCAGCTCATACCCGACGCGGTGCGAAGCGCACCGCGTCGGCGCACTAAGCACCATACTACACATCAGGACACTATCATGCAGACACAACCCCTGACAGGCCGCTGGCAATTTCGACAAACGGGCGCCCCCGAGTGGCTGGCCGCCACCGTTCCCGGCGGCGTGCACACCGATCTGCTGGCCGCCGGCCGCATCCCCGATCCCTTTGTGGGCGACAATGAAAAGCGCGTGCAGTGGGTCGCTGAAAGCGACTGGGAATATCGCCGCGCGTTCACCGTCGATCCGATCGTGCTCGCCCACGATCAAGTTCATCTCGTGTGCGACGGCCTCGACACGCTGGCCGACGTCTACCTCAACGATCACCTCATCGCGCACACAGACAACATGTTCCGGCACTATCGCTGGGACGTGAAACCCCTGCTGCGTTCCGGCGAAAATGAATTGCGCGTGGTTTTCCAGTCCCCGGTGGCCTACGTCACCGCGCAGGAGAAGATTCGCCAGCTGCCCGGCGTCGGCGATTTTGCCATTCGCGGCGGCTCGCACATCCGCAAAGCCAACTGCCACTTCGGCTGGGACTGGGGCCCCATGCTGCCCGCCATCGGCATCTGGCGCGATATTCGTCTCGAAGCATTTTCGCAGGCGCGCCTGATCGATGTGCAGGTGCGGCAGCAGCATGATTACGATCGCGTGTCCGTGTCGGCAGAGGCAGCGATCGAGCAGTGGGGCGACGCGCCGTTATCCGTCGCTCTGCGGCTTACGGCGCCCGATGGTTCCACTCACGCCGTCGACGCCGGTCCTGGTCAAATCCTCGCGCTGCCGGTGGAGCATCCGCAGTTGTGGTGGCCCAACGGCTACGGCGCTCAACCGCTCTATCAGATCGAAGTCGAACTGCGCCAGGCCGATCAGGTTCTCGATCGCCGCGCTTACGCGATCGGGCTGCGCACCATCGAACTGCGGCAGCAGTTCGATCGCTGGGGACAATCCTTCACCTTCGTCGTCAACGGTGTGCCCATCTTCGCCAAAGGCGCCAACTGGATCCCGTCAGACTCCTTCCCCACGCGCATCACCCGCGCGCAGCTGGAATTTCTCATCGCCTCGGCGGCGCAGGCCAATCACAACATGCTGCGCGTGTGGGGCGGCGGCTATTACGAAGACGAAGCCTTCTACGATCTGTGCGATCGCTACGGCCTGCTGGTGTGGCAGGACTTCATGTATGCCTGCGCGGGCTATCCGTTCACCGACGAGGATTTTCTGGCGAACGTGAAAATTGAATCTGAACAGGTTGTGCAGCGCTTGCGCCACCACGCCTGCCTGGCCCTGTGGTGCGGCAACAACGAGATGGAAAGCGGCTGGGTGTCGTGGAACTGGGACACGCCCGCCAACGCCGATCTGAAAGCCGCCGATCAGGAGTTTTTCTACGGCGCCTTGCCGGCCTTGATTGCCGCGCACGATCCCGATCGTCCCTACTGGCCGAGCTCGCCCTCGTCGGGCCTGCCACACGAGGACCCCAACAGCAACAGCGTGGGCGACAATCACCTGTGGGAAGTGTGGCACGGCCTGAAACCGCTGGTCTTCTACCGCGAACAATACCCGCGCTTTGCCAGCGAGTTTGGCATGCAGTCCTTGCCCGCGCTGGCCACCGTCGCCACCTACGCCGATCCGTCCGAATGGAACATGATGTCGTACCTCATGGAGCATCACCAGCGGCATATGTACGGCAACGGCAAGATCATCGCCTACCTCACGCAGAGCTTCTGTCTGCCCGGTGATTTTCCAGCGCTGGTGTACGCCACGCAGATCCTGCAAGCCGAAGCGATGCGGATGGCCGTGGAACACTGGCGGCGCCAGCGCGCGCGGTGCAGCGGCGCGCTGTACTGGCAGATCAACGACTGCTGGCCGGTGGCGTCGTGGGCCAGCATCGATTACTTTGGCCGCTGGAAGGCGCTGCACTATGCCTCGCGGCGCTTCTTTGCGCCGGTCCTGCTCTCGGTGGAAGATAACGGTGCGCAGATGGGCGTGTTCGTCACCAACGATCGGCCTGAAGTGTGGCAGGGCGCAGTGCGCTGGTCGCTGCAAACGCTCAACGGCGAAGTGATCGAAGCGGGTGATGCGCCGGTGGCTGCCGCGCCGCTGGCGACAACGACGGTGCAGGTGCTGGACTTCAGCGCGCGCCTGAATCTGGACAATCAACGCGAACGGGTGCTGGTCTGTGAACTGTGGCAGGCCGACCAGCGCGCCGCGTTGACGGTCACGCCGTTCGTGCCGGACAAGCATCTGAAGTTGTCTCATCCGCACCTTGAGACACAGTTGGAACTGAGTGGATCGCAGCTGCGCATTCAAGTGCGCGCTGCCGCGCTGGCGCGGTTTGTGGAACTGGCTTTCGACGGGGCGGATGTGATCTTCAGCGACAACTATTTCCACCTGCCCGCGCAGACCCCCGTGACGATCACGGCTGCCCTGCCGGAAGGCTGGACGCTCGATCAGGCGCGGCAGGCGCTGCGGGTGCGATCGCTGCGCGATTCGTATTAGCCATGAACAACCTACTGCAGCTCACTCCTGAATATCGCGACTACGTGTGGGGCGGGCAGCGTCTGCGCCCCGGCACACTGACCGCCGAAGCGTGGATCGTCTACGAAGGCGACCGTATCGCCAACGGCACGCGGCAAGGCCGGACGTTAGCCGAAGCCGCGCAAGAACTCGGCGCTGATTTGCTGGGCGCAGAGGTCGTGCGCCGCACGGGCACACGCTTCCCGCTGCTGATCAAGATCCTCGACTGCAACGATTGGTTGTCAGTGCAGGTGCATCCCAACGACCAACAGGCGCGGCAGCTGGAGGGACCGGATCACTTCGGCAAGACCGAGGCATGGCACATTCTGGAAGCCGCCGCCGACGCGCAGTTGATCGCGGGCGTAAAAGAGGGCACTGCCGCTGAAGAACTCGCCGCCGCCATTCGCAACGGCGCCATCGTCGATCACGTGCAGTATCACACGGCGCACACGGGCGACACGATCTTCATGCCCGCCGGCACCTTGCACGCGCTGGGGCCGGGCTTCCTGGTCTATGAAGTGCAGCAGACCTCCAACCTCACCTATCGCATCTTCGATTGGAACCGGCCAGCCAGCGCCGGCCGCGCGCTGCACATCGAACAGGCAATCGCCGTGACCGATCCGCAGGGCACGGGCCGCCTCCAGCCGATCGGTGAGCTGCGCCCCGACGATCAACGCCAACTGGTGCAGTGCCCGTACTTCACGCTCGATCTGCTCACGGCGCACGCGCAGCCCGTAACGCTGGACACGCGCGGCGCCTCCTTCCACGCGATCACCGTGATCGACGGGCAGGGCGCGATCGCGCGCGGTGCGGAGCGCCTCGCGTTGAATCGATTTGAAACGGTGCTGGTGGCGGCCCAGGCCGGAGCGTATCAGATCTATCCAAGTGGATCGATGCGTGCCCTGAAGGCCAGTGTAGAATAATCATGACCGATCTCCGTCAACGCATCGAAGCAGAACTGCGCGGCAACATCCTTCCCTTCTGGATCGAACATACACTTGACGAACAACAGGGCGGCTTTTACGGCGCGCTTTCCAACGATCTGGTCGTGCACAACGACGCGCCGCGTTCGGCCGTGCTGACCGCGCGGATTTTGTGGACGTACAGCACGGCCTATCGGCTGTACGGCGACGCGTCCTATCTGGCGATGGCGCGTCGCGCGTATGACTATCTGATCGGTAAATTTTGGGATCACGATTATGGCGGCGTGTACTGGACGCTCGATCAGCAGGGCTGCCCGATCAACGATCGCAAGCACATGTACGCGCAGGCCTTTGCGATTTACGGGCTGGCCGAGTTCCATCGGGCCACAGACGATCCGCCGAGTTTGCAGATCGCGCAGAACCTGTTCGATCTAGTCGAGCAGCACTCGTTCGATCCGATCTATGGCGGCAACGTCGAATGCTGTTCGCGCACGTGGGGCGCGCTGGACGATATGCGCTTGAGCGCCAGAGAGCCGGTCACGGTGCGTAAATCGATGAACACGCTGCTGCACTTGATGGAAGCCTACACGAATCTGCTGCGCGTCTGGCCCGACGAGGAGTTGAAAGCCAAGCAGCGCGGCCTGATCGAAATTTTCTTGCAGCACATCGTCGATCCGCAGACGCAGCACTTCAAACTGTTCTTCGACGACGCGTGGCACTCGCTGGACGATCACCTCTCGCCGGGGCACGACATCGAGGGGAGTTGGCTGCTCGTCGAGGCGGCGCAAGTGCAGGGCAGTGAAGACCTGCTGGCGCGCACCCATGCCGTGGCCGTGCAGCTGGCCGAGGCCGTGATGAAGTACCTTGCTGACGACGGCGCCATCATCTATGAAGCCACGCCGCGCGGCGTCGAGAGTTACGAAAAGCACTGGTGGGTGCAGGCTGAAGGGCTGGTGGGCTTCACCAACGCGTATCAACTGTCCGGCCGGGCCGACTTCGCGCCGATCGCCGATCGGTTGTGGCAGCTGATCGAAACGCGCTTCGTCGATCGCGCGCATGGCGACTGGTTCAAGGTGCTTGATCGGAATTGCCAGCCGCTCGCGCAGCATCCCAAAGTCGGCCCGTGGGAATGCCCCTATCATCACGCCCGCGCCTGTTTTGAAATGCTGGCCAGACTTCCGAAGTCAACAGAGACGGCGGAAGTCTAAACGCCGTTCCGTTAGCGATGCGACGGTCGCGGGCAACGGGACCGTCGCTGAAGACAGATTAGATTTTGGGTTTTCTAAGTAGCCGCCGCTTGTGGCGGCTTTTTGTTTTATAATATCATCATGGCAGTTTGTCGCTGGCGAGCGCACGACTGCCCCACCCCGTTCAATTCGGAAAAGCGGCATGCGCATTCTGCACGGCACGTGGCTGCCCGGCGACTATCTCTCCAAAGACAAAGGCTTCGTCCTGTGGGCGGAATCCAGCGACATGAGCGCGGCTCAAGCGCGCCTGCGCCGCGGTGTGCGCCCGCATCCCTTTGCGATTACGTGCAAGTCGCTGCGGACGCTGCTGCTCGATCTGTTGACGTCCGCCGAGGTGTTGATGCGCAGCACGACGAAGGACAGTCGCATCGTCGCGCGGCTGCCCTCCAACTCCGATCGGCCGATGCCCTCTTCGCCGTTCCTCTTTGAAGACGAGCCGAAGCGCGAGAAGCTGCAATTCACACCGTGGAAGATCGACGCGATCACCCTCGCGCCGCACGACGTGCTGGACTTGCTGGCGAATCTGCCGTCCGAGGAAGAAACCACGCCCGGCGTGAAGATCGGCAGCGATCTGCGCTACTGGCAGCACGCCGGCCAGCTGGCGCAGGAACTGCTGGCGCAGCAGCGTTTTGCGCCGGTGCTGCTGGAAGAAGGTGTGCGCTATCTGGGCGTCTGGCAGCCGCAGTGGAACAACGCCGATCTGGCGCGGCTCGATAAACTCACGCAGGTGCTGCCGTCGATCTGCCGCGCGGTGGGCCGCGATGACCGATCGGATATTTTGAATCCGCGCGCGCTGCTGACCAACTTCCTCACGATCATCATCGATGCCTTTGCGCGCGAACACGCCGACTTCGGCAAAGCCATCGCCGCCTCCAAAGACATGCCCGTGGCCGAAGCGTGGCTGGTGGCGCTGCGCAGCGCCGATCCGATCGTGCCCGCGTCGTTTCCCACGCTGGTGCAGTATCAAGAGCAATATCGCGCGTGGACCGAGGCGTTCCCCGGCGCGCTCGGCGGCGACACGTTCCGCCTGTGCTTCCGGCTCGATCCGCCGGAGATGGATGTCGATCCCGACGTGATCTTTGCGCCCAAACTCAATCGCCGCGATTGGTCGCTGCGCTTCTTCCTGCAAGCCACCGACGATCTGAGTCTGCTCGTTCCCGCAGAAGCGGTGTGGCGCGAGCGCGGCAGCACGCTGAAATATCTCAATCGCAAGTTCGACAAGCCGCAGGAAAGAATGCTGGCGGGACTGGGATTGGCCTCGCGCATTTTCCCGCCGCTGGAAGCGAGCCTGAAGAGCGCGCGCCCCACCGAGTGCGCGTTGAACGTCGAGCAGGCGTACACCTTCATGCGCGAAACGGCGCTGCTGCTGGAGAGCAGCGGCTTTGGTGTGCTGGTACCCAACGTATCGGGCAAGCTTGGTGTGCGCGTCACGGTGAAATCGAAGGAAGCGCCCAAGGGCGGCCTGAGCCTGTTGACGGCCGAATCGATCTTTGAGTACGACTGGCAACTGGCTTTAGGTGATGAGCCGCTCTCCGAAGATGAGTTCAATCGCCTGGCTTCGTTGAAGGTGCCGCTGGTGCAGGTGCGCGGGCAGTGGGTGGAGCTGCGGCCCGATCAGATCAAGCAGGCGATCGCGTACTGGGAGAAGCGCAAGGCTGCCGAAGAAGTTCCGCTATCTGAAGCATTGCGGATGTCACTCGGCGGAGAAACCATCAGCCCGATCGCTGGTCTGCCGATTAACGAAGTCGCCGTCGAAGGGTGGCTGAACGATCTGTTGAAGCAGCTCGCCGCCGGGGCGAAGATGCGGCCCGTCCCCACACCCGATCGGTTTCACGGCGAACTGCGGCACTATCAATCTGCCGGGTTGGCGTGGCTGGCGTTTTTGCGGCAGTGGGGTTTGGGCGCGTGCCTTGCCGACGACATGGGCCTGGGCAAGACGATTCAAGTGATCGCGTTGTTCTTGCACGAACGCATTCAAGCACAGCCGAAGCCTGCGTTGTTGATCTGTCCCACGTCGGTGGTGGGCAACTGGCAGCGCGAGTTGGCGCGCTTTTCGCCCGATCTGCGCGTGCTGATCCATCACGGCGCGGGGCGGCAGAAGGACACGCTGCGCAGGCAGGCCGCGCAGCACGACGTGGTGATCAGCTCCTACGCGTTATTACACCGCGATGAGCAGGTGTTAGGCGACATCGAGTGGAGCGATGTCATTCTCGACGAAGCGCAGAACATCAAGAACCCGTCCACCAAGCAGGCACAGGCGGCGCGGCGCTTGCGGGCGCAGTGGCGCGCGGCGTTGACGGGCACCCCGGTCGAGAATCGCCTGACGGAGCTGTGGAGCATCTTCCAGTTTTTGAATCCGGGCTACCTGGGATCGCAAAAAGACTTTCTCGATCGGCTGGCGCGGCCCATCGAGCAGCGCAACGACGAAGACGCGACGAAGCAGTTGAAGTCGCTGGTGGGGCCGTTCATTCTGCGGCGCGTGAAGACCGATCCCAACGTGATCAGCGATCTGCCGGCGAAGAACGAGATGAAGGTGTACTGCTCGTTGACCAGGGAGCAGGCCACGTTGTATCAAGCCGTGGTGCGCGATTCGCTGCAGAAAATTCAGGAAGCCGAGGGGATCGATCGGCGCGGCGTGATTCTGGCGACGCTGTTGAAGTTGAAGCAGGTATGCAATCACCCGGCGCAGTTCCTCAACGACGGCAGCGCGCTGCCGGGGCGCAGCGGTAAGCTGGCGCGCCTGACGGAGATGCTGGAAGAAGCGCGCGCGGTGCGCGATCGCGTGTTGATCTTCACGCAGTTTGCCGAGATGGGGCACTTGCTGCGCAGTTACTTGCAGGACACCTTCGGCGATGAGGTGTTCTTCCTGCACGGCGGCACGCCGGCCAGGGCGCGCACTAAAATGGTGCAGACGTTTCAAGATGATCCCCACGGCCCGTCGATCTTCGTGCTGTCGATCAAGGCGGGCGGCACGGGCTTGAATTTGACGCGCGCCAATCACGTCTTCCATTTCGATCGGTGGTGGAATCCCGCCGTCGAGAACCAGGCGACCGATCGGGCGTTTCGCATCGGGCAGACGAAGAACGTGCAGGTACACAAGTATTTGTGCGCGGGCACGTTCGAAGAGAAGATCGACGAGATGATCGAACGCAAGCAGGCGCTGGCGGAAGTCATCGTGGGCGAGAGCGAAGGCTGGCTGACGGAACTTTCGACGGAGCAGTTGAAGGATCTGTTTGCGCTGCGGAAAGAGGCCATCAGTAATGAGTAAAACGTGAAGCGTAAAGCGTGAAACGAAGACGTAACGATTTTACGCAGTACGCATTACGTTTTACACAGGTGCGCTTATGAGTTGGGACTGGTACTTCAAACCAAAACCGCGCAAGCCGGCCAACGGCATCAAGGCGCAGAGCAAGAAGTTCGGGCAGACGTGGTGGTCGGGCAAGTGGCTGGCCGCGCTGGAGCGGCTGGTCGATCCGGCACGCCTGAGCCGCGGTCGATCGTATGCGCGCAGCGGGCAGGTGCTGAACCTGGATATTCAAGCGGGCCGCGTCGAATCGCGCGTGCAGGGCAGCCGGCCGCAACCTTACAAAGTGAAGATCGAGATCAAGCCGCTGAGCGAGAAGGACTGGCAGCGTGTGGCGGATGCAATGGCGCAGCAGGCAATCTTTGCGGCCAAGCTGCTGGCCGGCGAGATGCCGCAGAACATCGAAGAAGCGTTTGCGGCGGCCAAAGTCACGTTGTTTCCGGCGTCACGCGGCGATCTGAAAACACAATGCTCGTGCCCCGATTACTCCAATCCGTGCAAGCACATCGCGGCGGTGTATTACCTGCTGGGCGAACAGTTCGATAGCGATCCGTTCCTGCTGTTTCGTCTGCGGGGCCAGACCAAGGACGAGATCATGACGCTGCTGCGCGCGCGGCGGGCGCAGTTGGCCTTAGCGGAAGAAGAGCGCGCAGTGGAGCCGCCGAAGATCGAAGAACCGATCGAGCCGTTGGAAGCCGATCCCGATCGGTTCTGGCACGGTTCCGCGGAGCTGATCGATTTCCGCGTGACGATTGCCGCGCCCCCGATCGATGCGGCGCCCATCAAGCGGCTGGGAGCGCCCAAGTTCTGGCACGGCAAGCAGGATTTTGTGGCGCTGTTGACCAGGGCATATCAGGCCATCGCGCAGGCGGCGTTGGAGAACGAATAACCGTACATGGGCACGAACGTGGCGGCGTATCATCGCGCGCGTTCGATCAACTTCAGCAGGGCCCCCAACAGCTGTCCCGCATACTCGCGATCGAAGATCACGCTCTGGTGCTCAAAGACCATGGAGAACATGCCGCTCGACACGTTGGGTTTCCGCTCGGCGGCCAGCGCCGGGCCGGGAATGACAGGGATCACGGGCGCGAGGCGATAGAGCTCGCGGAATCGCTCCAGGGCGGCCGGGTCGTCGTCGTCGTAGCCCAGCGCGGCGACGACGTACGGCAACTGCTGTGCCTGCGCCCACGCCAGCGGCCCGCTGGGCCTGGGTTCGCGCTTGCGGAGGCGATCGAGCGAGAAATTCGAGGGCGGCCGATCCTGCTGGCGGTTGAAGATCAGCACGAGGCCGCTGACAGGTACCGTCCACGCCCAATCGCGCAAATTGCTGGTGTCGTGCAGCGCCTGCTCCACCGGCGCTTGTGGCGCAAAGAGATGAAGGTAGTAGGGCCACGCCGGCAGCTTGCCGCAGTCGCTGTAAATCAACGGCAGCGCGCCTTCTTTGCGGAAGGGCTTGGGCGGTTCCGTGTCCGCTTTCCACTTGACCAACAGTGGACGCGGCGCAGGCTCGGGGCAGACGGCTTGCATGAAGAGCACCGGGCTGAGCGAGAGGCCGCTGCCTTCGCATACCCAGATGCCCATGTCGTGCCCGTGCATGGCGTTGATTTTGTAGTGCTGCCGTTGTGAGGCGTCGTCCATGATGTCTTCCCGGTGTCGGTGCGAATTCGTCCGCCTGTAGTCTACCTCGAAGTGCGCGACGGGGCAATGGGCCGCGGCATTCTCCGCCAATACGCGGAGCCGGAAGTGCGGCCAGGCGATAGTGGTGTATACTGGTCTACAGCCGCACACGAAAATAGTCAGTCGCGTCGCAGACAGTAAAGGAAAGACCATGGCAACGCAAGAGCCGCGCGAAGTAAACAACCTGACACGCCGGATCGATGAAAATCTTAAGAAGATTTGCCAGGCGCAGTTCGGGCACGTCCTCACGCGGGAGGAGTGGAAGGCCCTGCCGTTTGCCCTTCGGCGCGAGCTCGATAAGCAGGCGCGGCAGCAAGCGAACAACAGCGGGGGTCAACGCTGATCAGGCAGAGGCAGCCCAAAACCGGCGCCGCGCTGCGCCCAACCGCTGCGAGCGCTGTCGCCGTGCTTTAACCGAAGCGCCGCCGATGGTCTTCATCGGCGGCGCTTGCTTTACTCCGCAATCGGCAGATACAGATCGAACTGCGCGTGCTCCCAGTCGCCGTCCGGCGGCGTGAGCAGTTCCTCCAGCCACTGGTGCTGCCCCATGCGATACCGGCTCGCCTCACGCCACGCCACCAACTGCTGCCACGTAGCGTAGATGTTCTGCACGCCCGTGCAGCGCGTCACCGCGTAACGCCCGCCGGGAAACTCCTTGATTTTGATCGGCTCTTCGACCTGCACGGACTCGTCGATCGTGATCCATTGATCGTAGCCGTAGTTCGGGCTGCCCGGCGAGGGATTCGGATTGTTGTAGCCGAAGAAGCGCTGCGGCTGGCTCAACAACCCGATCGGCTCCGCCCACTTCA
>CAYNML010000001.1:16938-26769 GCA_964398185.1 uncultured Anaerolineae bacterium
CACCATCCCTGACATCTGCTGTCAGGGATGTGTGATAAGATGCGATCAAATTCGGAAGTGCGAATTCGGGACCCCGAATTCCACACTCCACCTTTGGACTTCATTATGCGCGCCGATCGACTACTCTCCTTATTGATGCTGTTGCAAGCCCGCGGCCGGATGACGGCCCAGGAACTGGCGCAGGAACTGGAAGTCTCCGAGCGCACCATCTACCGCGATATCAACGCGCTCAGCGCCAGCGGCGTGCCGGTCTATGCCGAATCCGGCCCCGGCGGCGGCTGCGCGCTGCTCGATAGTTACCGCACCAATCTCACCGGCCTCACCGCCGACGAAACTCGCGCGCTGTTCATGCTCAGCATCCCCGCCCCGCTCGATCAACTGGGTGTGACGCAGGAATTGAAAGCCGCGCTGTTGAAACTGTCGGCGGCGCTGCCGGAGGCGCGGCGCTCCGATGAAGCGCGCATCCGCCAGCGGATTTACCTCGATTCGCTGAACTGGTTTCAGGAGACCGACGCCGTGCCGCACTTGCCGGTGATCTATCGGGCCGTGTGGGACGATCGGTTGGCGGCGATTACATTGCGCGTGCGCTTCGCGGCGTTCGTCGAATCGCACCTCGAGCAGGTGATCGCGCCGTATGGGCTGGTGGCCAAGGCGGGCGTGTGGCACATCATCGCGGCGCGGGAGGATCAGCTGCGTGTGTATCGCGCGGCGGATGTGATCGCAGCCCGGTTGCTCGACGAGACGTTCACACGCTATGCGGACTTCGATCTGGCGGAATTCTGGCAGGGCTGGTGCGAAGGAGCGGAACGCGAACGCCCGCGTTACACCGTGACGCTGCGCCTCGCGCCGCACTTTGTGCCGATCGCACAGCATTACCTCGGCGGCGAGGTGCGCACTCCGATCGATCACACCGCGCCCGACGAACAGGGACGGGTCACGATCAGGGTCGTGTTTGAATCGCTGGAGGACGCGCGGGCGCGCTGCTTGAGTTTGGGTTATGCAGTCGAAGTGCTGGAGCCGGAAGCGCTGCGCAAGAGCATCATCGACTACGCGGAGCAGATTCGGCGCGTCTACCAATAACCTCCCGGAGGTTGAGGACCTCCGGGAGGTTGCTTACTTCAAGATGACGGGCAGGAACACCTGCTTGTCCAGCGGCGTCAGTGGCGAAGTCACGAACAGCGTGATCGATTGCGCCGGAAGCGTGACACTAAACGTGCTGCCGGTGATGATCTGATCGGGTTGGCGCGTGATGGCGTTGAGATTCGCCGCGCTGTAGCGATAGACCGCCGCGCGCGTGATCGGATCGGTTGCCGTCAACCCGATCGAACTGGTCAGCGTCTGCGTCAGCGACTTGTTGATCACCATGATCGTCAGCGCCTGATCGCTGCTGCGCTGCGCGGCGTAGACGGCGACTTTGCTTTGATCGGCGCTGACCGCGCGCACGCTCACCTCGCCGAAGGTGTGATGCTGCCCGTCATAGTTGCGATACATGCGGAAGGCATATGCACCCGGCTGATCGATCTCCGGCGGCCCCCACAACGTGGCGAGGTCAAGCCCCTCGCGGCCAAAGATACCCAGCACGTCGGCCTGCGCCACCGCGCCGTTGATGTGATCGAGCGCGCCCCAGTTGTATTCGGTAATCGCCAGTTTCGTACCGGTGTAATTGTCGGTGACCCACTGTTTCATGCGCGGGATGAGTTTCACAATGCCGCTTTGCCAGCCCATGCCGCCGATCCAACTTTCATCGACGTAGGTGGAATCCCAGAGCGATCGGGTGGAGCGCAGCCGCAGGGCCTGCGTCGCGGCATTACCCGCGCCCGATAAAGCGACGCCAGCGGCCTGCGGGTAATAGTGCAGATCGAGATAGTCCAGCAGCCGCACACCGTGCGCCTGTTCATAGGCGCTCATTTGCTGCAAGTACCACGGCGTGAAGGCGACATTGCCGTGCGAAGTATAGTCGGCGCCGCTGCTGCTGCAATTATCCAGCGCCGAGAAGAAATAGGCGCACCAGCCCCACAATACCGGACCGAGCGTCTTTGCGGAAGGATCAGCCTGCTTGATGGCCGCCGCATAAGCAGTGGTCTTGTCGCGCATTTCGTTGTACGTGGTTGGATGGGGATGCACGTCGCGGTGTGTGCTGTTCCACAGCATCGGTTCGTTGTCGAGGTTGTAGAACAAGACGCCGCCGTTGGCCGCCGTGTCGTAGCGGGTCTTGAGGTGGTTGATCCAGCTGATCACATAGGTGGTGGTGATGGCGAGGCTGGTATCAGCGGGATCGTTGCCGGTGATGTCGCTGCCGTTGGTCGATACGCCGTTGCCGCAATCGGTGTCCCACGGATCGACCGACTGCTGCGCACCATACCTGCTCACTTTGAAGCCGCAATCGAAAGGATGGCCGTTTGTGCGGGCTTTGGGCGTCCACCCCAGCAGCGGCATCGTCAAGATCGTCTTCGTGCCGGTGCGGCGATCTTGATCGACAAATTGATTGGCCGCCGAGCCGCCGGGCAGCGGGCCGGCGTTGTCGTCCGGAATGTTTTCGTAATACCAGTCGCTGCCGGTGTTATGCACGTTGAGCTGCCAGTTGTAGCGCGTGGTGCTGTTGCCGCCCCAGCGCCGCACCGGCAGATCGAGCTCATCAGCCAGCGCTTCGTCCGTGAAATTCATGCCATAGATGTACGGGCTGATCGGATGCCGATCGGCCTGGGCATCGACGTTGAGCGCCGGGCCGACGCCGGGTGGGACGGCGGTTGGCGGCACACCGCTGCCGATCAGCTGGATGTCGTCGAGATAGAAGATCGGCTGCGCGCCGCCCGTCGTATCCTGCCAGTAAAGATCGGACAGTGTGGCGGGGCTGCCCAGGGCACTGAGCGGCACATCGAACTGAGTCCAGCTATTCGCCACCGTTGAGAAAGCATAGACGTCGTCGGGGTTGTTGTTGGCCACCACGCGCAGTTGACGTGTGCCCGTGCTGCCGCCGTGAATAAAGAAGCGCAGCGTTTCGTAGCCGCTGGTGCTTACCGCCGGATCGGCATGCAGATACAGCGCGCCCCAGGCCCCCGTGTACGTCACGGCGATCGAATGCGTGCCGCCGTGCACGGGCGAAGCGGTGCTTAGATTGATCGTGGCGTTCCACGACCAGTTGGCCCAGCCACCGGCCAGCGCATCGTCGTAGATGACGAGCGTCGCCTGCGGGCGGCCTTGCGCAGGACTTGCGCTAAATAATGATCCGGCTGCCAAAGCCAGCACGATCAGGCAGACGACGGCAGACCCGTGAGCAAAAGAACGCATGGAGATCACCTCGCAACAGAAATGCCGCGTTCATTGTAGGGGCAGACGCACTTGAAAGACAATAGGACAAATTGACCGGCTTGACAGCTGGTGTACACTAAGGATGAACAGCGAACGGGTCGGCGGCTTCTTGCGGCCTGTTCACTTATCCCACTTTCAGGAGCGTGTCATGGCGGTTAAGTTCGAGATCAAGAAAAACGAGAGCGGTGAGTTTACGTTCCACTTGCTGGCCAGTAACGGTCAAATCATTCTGACCAGCCAGCGCTATCAGGCCAAGGCCAGCGCGCAGGCCGGCATCGAGTCGGTCCGCAAGCACGCGGCCGACGACGCCTATTTCGAGCGCAAGACTTCGGCGGCCAACCAGCCGTACTTTGTCCTCAAAGCGGCCAACGGCCGCATCATCGGGCAGAGCGAGATGTATTCCTCGGCGGCGGCGCTGGAGAAAGGTATCGCGTCTGTCAAAGCCAATGCGCCCGCCGCCCCGGTGGTCGATCGGTCGGTTTGATGAATAGGCTCCTCCGACTTTAGCGGGACGACGGTCAACCTTGCGAGGGATTCAGCGCCGACTGACGCTGCCTGGCTTCAACCCTCGCAAGGCCTTTCCCGCTCAACCCACAAGATCCAATTAACAACGGCGAAAGCCCGCCCGGGCCTCCGCCGTCAACCGTCAACCGTCAACCAACAACCAACAACCAACAACCAACAACCAACAACCAACAACCAACAACTACTTCATCATTTTCACCAGCGCCGTCATGCCCCAGCGCAGCCCTTCCGGCGCTTCGGCCAGATCGATCGTGACCGTGTAATTCACGCCCGTGGTCTTGCTCGCCTTCGACGCGATCTGCGCGATGGTGCCTGCCACCTGCACGCCGGGCAGCGCATCGATCGTCACCAGCACCTGATCGCCCACCGTCAATCCCGCGATGTCCTTCTCGTTCCAATCCGTCGTCTCGATCTGCATCCCGCCGAGATCACCCAACCACACGAGCGGTTGTCCCGCATTCGCGTACTGTCCTTCATGGATCAACACATCGCTGATCGTTCCAGCGAACGGCGCGACGATTTCCGCTTGCTGCCGCACGGCCTTCGCGCGCTCAAGTCCGGCCTGCGCCTGCGCCACGCTCGCTTCCAGCACGGCGATGTCTTCCGCGCTCGCCCCGGCCAGCAACCGATCGAGCTGCGCCTGCTGCGCGGCCAACTCGGCTGCACTGGCGCTCACGCCCGCTTGCGCCGCGCGCACGGCCGCCGGTTCGGCGCCTGCCCGCAATTTATCCAGGCGCAACTGCGCCGCTTCGTATTCGCGATTCGCAATCACATACAACTCGTTCGCATCGTCCACTTGCTTCTGCGATGCCTTGCCCGCTTGTCGATCGCCTTCCAGCACGTCGCGCCTGGTGCGCGCGCTGACCATCTCGATGTAGGCTTGCTGCACGGCCGCCTGCGCCTGATCGATCTCGGCCTGCGTTGCGCCCTTGCGCACGGCGTCGCGATTGGCCGTGGCCTGCGTCACCGCCGCTTGCGTCACCGACACCGCGCTCTGGGCCGCCAGGATCTGTTCGGGCTGCGGACCAGCCTTCACCCGATCGAGACTTGCCTGCGCCAGCGCGAGCCCCGCTTCCGCCTTCGCCACCTCCGCATCCAGCGTGGCTGTATCCAGCCGCGCGATCACATCGCCTTGCTTCACGGTCGATCCCACATCAACCAGCAATTCGATCACGTGGCCCGGCAGCGCCGCGCTCACAATCGCTTTGTCGGCAGGTATGGCTTTGCCGGTGGCGCTGATGTGTGACGCGGCGTCGTTCGTGGCATTGCTGGCCGAGGCATTCACTTCTCGCGCAGTGAGATCGGCGTTGGCCGTCATGCCCCAGCGCAAGCCTTCGGGAATCTGATCGAGTTCAATGACCGCCGTGTAATTCACGCCCGCGCCGTCTTTAGCCTTGGGATCGATGCGCGCGATCTTGCCGGTGACGTTGACACCGGGCAGCGCATCGAACCGGATTTGCGCGGTATCGCCGACGTCGATGCGCGCGACCTCGTTCTCGCTGAGATCGCTCGTCTCGACACGCAAGCTATTCAGATCCGCCACCTGCACGATCGGCACACCCGGCCCGACGAATTGATGCGCGTCGATCAGCACCTGCGCCACCACACCGTCGAACGGCGCGACGATGTGCGTCTGGGCCAGCTGCGCGGCTAACAGCGCGGCCTCGGCCCTGGCTTGATCGATCCTGGCTTCGGCAATGGCAATCTCTTCGGCGGTCGCTCCGGCCTTCAACAGATCCAGCTGCGCCTGCGCCACCTTCATCTGCGCCTGCGCCACGCCAATGCGCGCCTCTGCCATGCGGCGTTGATCGACCGTCGGCCCGACCAGCAGATCGTCCAGCACTTGCTGCGCGGCGGCCAGTTCCAGTTCGGCATACTTCTGCGCATTGCCCACACTCTCACCTGCGGACAACGCAAACCCGCCGCGGTCGATGATCTGCTGCATGGCCTTATCCAGTTCTGCTTTCTGCGTCTGGATGGCGTAGACCTGCGTCTCGGCCTGCATGATGTCGGCTTTGGTGATTGCCGTGTACAGCAGATCGCGCTGGGCCAGGGTCTGCGTCACCACGGCCTGCGCCGCGTTCACGGCTTCCTGTGCGGCGCGGATGTCCTCCGCGCGCGCGGGCGCTTTGAGCTGCGCCAGGCTGGCCTCGGCCACTTTCACGGCGGCCTGCTTCTGCGCCAGATTGGCTTGCAGCTCAGGCGCGCTCAAGCGCGCGATCACCTCGCCCTGCTTGATCGCATCGCCTTCTTTGACGAGCAGTTCGACCACGCTGCCCGCCTGCGCGAAGCTCAACGTTGTCCACTGCGCGGGCGCCACCTCGCCGCTGACGTTGATGACGGGCGATGTTTCCGCTGGCGCATTGACGGCGGGCGCCGGTGTGACGGTGGGCTGTCCCGCGCAGCCGCTGAGGCTGAGCACCACGCTGAGTGCGAGGATGATGGTTTGCGAAAAAGCCTTGCTGTATTTCATGTTGTGTACTGTCCTATCTGCCTCGCCATGACGGTGGCTGAGTAGATACAAACTATCGATGAATCTCGTCCACAATTTCGCCGTCGGCGATCACGATCGTGCGCTTGGCGCGCTGCGCCAGATCGCTGTCGTGCGTCACCATCAAAATCGTCTTGCCCTGCGCGACGAGATTCTCAAACAGCTCCATCACGGCTTCCGCCGTCGTCCAATCCAGATTGCCCGTTGGTTCGTCGGTGGCGATGATGGGCGGATCGTTGGCGAGTGATCGCGCAATGGCCGCGCGCTGCTGCTGCCCACCCGCCAGGTGATTGGGCAGCTTGTGCGCGTACTCGGCGATGCCCACCAGTTCCAATAAGGCCAGCGCGCGATCGCTGCGTTCCTGCCGCGGATAGATGTCGCAGAAATCCATCGGCAGGCGCACGTTCTCCAGCACGGTCAGCGCGGGCAGCAGTTGAAAGAACTGAAAGACCACGCCCAGATGCGTGCCGCGCCACGTGGCCGTCTGGCTTTCATCCAGCCGATGGACCGGCGTGCCGCCGATGAAGATCTCGCCTTTGGATGGGCGATCGATGCCCGTCAGCATGTTGATCAGCGTGGTCTTGCCGCTGCCCGACTTGCCGATGATGGACACGAACTCGCCCCGATCGATCTTGAGATCGACGCCGTTGAGGGCCGTGAATTTGCCCGCCGGGGTCTCGTAGACTTTGTGCACGTCGTGCAGTTTGATCAACGAGCCGTCGTCGTTCAATTTGCCGTTGGCGTTGGAGCCGTTGGGTTTCTGCTTGTTGTTTCGGAACATCTTCAATTCCCATGACAATGATCCACGCATCACACGAATTTCCACTCATTCATTCGTGAAGGTTCGTGTGAATTCGTGGAGAAAATTACTCGTAATCCAGCACTTCCCGCACGCTCAATCTCACGGCGTTGCCCGCCGGCCCCAGGCTCGACAGGATGCCGATCCCCACCACAATCGCCAACCAGACGATGACGCCGATCAGCGAGTACTGAAAATTCGTCTGCGCCTTCAGCACCGATTCGACCACCGCGCCCGCCAGCACGCGGCCCACCGGCGCGGAAAGCAGCGTGGCAAACGCCCAGCTCATCAACCCCACCACGATGCCTTCCACCACCACCACTTGGCGCACCGCCGGATTCGCCGCGCCCACCGCGCGCAGCACGCCGATCTCGCGCGTGCGCTCCAGCACGTTCATACCCATCGTGCCGGTCAGGCTCAGCGCGCCCACCACGGCCAGCAGGCCCGCCATCACCACCAGCACCAGCAGGATGATGTCGAACGCCCCGGCGAACATTTCATACGACACGTGCCGCGTCTGGCTCAGGCTGTTGCTCAGGCCCGCGTCCTTGAAGCGCTGCTCCAACTGCGCCGCGATACGATCCTGCGTGGCGTTGTCGCTAAAGCCGGCGGAGTTGGCGCGGATGCGAATGGTATCGGCCTGATTCTGCCGCCCGGTGAGTTTGCCGAAGGTGTCGAAGTTCATGTACACGCGCGGCCCCGACAAATGCTTCGATAGAATTCCGGCGACCTCATACGTCCGTTCGGTATTGCCAACCTTCAACGTGATCTCACTCCCCACTTTCACGTCGGGCTCGCGCTCCAAAAAGTCGTCGTTGATGACCACCTGCCGCGTGTCGTCGGCTTTCAGCCAGCGGCCGCTCAGCAGCTGCGGCTCGATCGTCTGGGCATCAGCCGGCAGGCCGCTGATGTCGATCTCGTCGCCTTCCGTGCCGTCGGGGTGCATCACGATGCCGCTGGCCGCCATCCAACCTTCGGCCACGGTCACGCCCGGAATGCGCCGCGCCTCGCGCTCCACCGCAAAGCGATTAGTGCCGTAAGGCAGCCCCATGGCTGCGTCGAAGGCGAGATAGCGGCCCACTTCGTTGATCTGCGCCGTCAACGACGCGCGCGTGCTGAAGGCGGCCATGAACATCGCGCCGGCCAGCGTCAGCGTGATGACCGTGAAGGCCAGCCGCGCTTTGTTGCGGAAGGTGTTGCGCAGCGAGAGCAGAATCGGCGGGCTGAGGCGGCGCACCTTCACCAGAATTTTGTCGATCAGGCCCTTGCGATCTTCGTCGTTGAGGCCGTATTCATAGATCGCGTCATGGACCGAGAGGCGCGTGCCGGATACGATCGGGTACAGCGCCACCCCGATCGGCATCAGCAGCCCCACGGCGGCTTGCAGCAGCCACACCTGCGCGGGCAGATCGACCTGGCTGATCGTGAAGTTCAGGAAACTGGCGGCCAGCGTCGCGAGTCCCGCCGCGCCCAACAGGCCCAGCGGCAGTCCGATCGCCAGACCGATGACGCTGAGGATCAATACGTTGAGCAGGTACATGCCGATCAACTGGCGGCGCACGGCGCCCACCGCGCGCATGATGCCGATCTGCTTGATCTGCTGGGTCAGGATCGCCGAGATGGTGTTGACCACCAATCCGCCGCTCAGGAAGATCGCCAGGATGCCCATCACTTGCAGCACCAGCAGCAGGCCGTTGATCTGATTCTGCGCCCAGTGCTGGCCCGGGTCTGAACTATAGCCCGGTATCTGAATGCGCCCCACCGTGTAACCGGCCGGCTGAATGATGCGATCGCGCGCCAGCGCCGCCACTTTCAGCACGTGTTCACGGTTGTAGGGATCCTCGGTCGTGACGACGTCAATGCGATTGTAGTAAGGCCGCAGGCCCAGCCATGTCAGCGTGGGCATGGAGACGTAGCCGTTGGCCTGATTGCCCAGGTTGTACGGGCGGATGAAGATGTCGTGCACGATGCCGGCCACCGTCAACTCGTAGCGGCGCTGATTGTCGATCTCGACCGTGACGGTGTCGCCCACATCCACGCCCAGACCCTTGGCCGACTGCCGCTCGAGCAGAATCTCGCGCACCCCCGGCACGCCCGATCCTTTTTCCGCCGGCAGCCGGTTGATTTTGATATCGCTGAAATCCGGCACGGTCATCAAACTAAGGTCGCGCGCCACGCCCTGGCTGTCGAAGACCGTCGCCGCGGCGGTGCGGCGCGCCTGTGTGGTCTTCACTTCGCGCAGGTTGTCCACGGCTTTGGCGAGGCTCTCGTCAAAGGGCGAGACGTAGATTTGCACCAGCGCCGGGTTGCCGGCCAGATACGGTCCGAACAGATCGCGCTCGATCATGCTCTTGGCGTTGTTGATCATGCCCACGGCGGCCACGCCCACGGCGATCGAGAGGATCACCAGCAGCGATCGGGTTTTGTGATCCCAGATGTCTTTGAAGATTTTGATCCAGCGCGTTGGAAGCTCCACCATTTTTTCCATAACCGCAACTTGATCCTGCCATCGTCATTGCGAGCGCTTCTCAGCGAAGCAATCTCCCGCGCAACAGCCGTATGCGCTGATCGGCCAGGAGATTGCTTCGTCGCAAACAGCGCTCCTCGCAATGACGCACGTTGGTGACAATTATCCCGCTGAACCCGGAAGAGCCATTTTTTCCATAACCGCAACTTGATCCTGCCATCGTCATTGCGAGCGCTTCTC
>CAYNML010000001.1:26869-43309 GCA_964398185.1 uncultured Anaerolineae bacterium
CCATTTTTTCCATAACCGCAACTTGATCCTGCCATCGTCATTGCGAGCGCTTCTCAGCGAAGCAATCTCCCGCGCAACAGCCGTATGCGCTGATCGGCCAGGAGATTGCTTCGTCGCAAACAGCGCTCACCTGCCCCGCGCCGTTGGCGGGGTTGCAATGACGACAGCCCGGCTAATGCTTTACTATCTGTCCGTCGGCCATTTCGATGACACGCGGCGCGCGGGCCGCGATCTCTTTATCGTGCGTCACCACCAGCAGCGTCTTGCCGTGCTCCACCAGGCTGGTAAACAGATCGAAAATTTCGTGGGACGTTTTCGAGTCGAGATTCCCCGTCGGTTCGTCGGCGACGATGACGGGCGGATCGTTGGCCAGCGCGCGCGCGATGGCCACGCGCTGCTGCTGCCCGCCGGAGATGCGCGACGGAATTTTGTAGGCGTGCTCGGCGATGCCCACGCGCTCGAGCAGCTGCAGGGCGCGCGCTTTGCGCTCGCGCAGCGGGTAGGTGTTGTTGAAGTCCATCACCAGCGTGATGTTCTCGATCAGCGTGAGCGAGGGCAGCAGTTGAAAGAACTGAAAGACGACGCCCAGATTGCGGCCGCGCCAGCGCGCGCGCTGATCTTCGCTGAGATGCTGAATGGCCGTGCCGTTGACGATGATCTCGCCCGAGGTAGGCCGATCGATGCCGGTGAGCAGGTTGACCATGGTGGACTTGCCCGCGCCCGACTTGCCCAGCACCGCGGCGAACTCGCCGTGCTGCACTTGCAGATCGATGCCTTTCAGCGCGGTGTAATCGCCGGCGGCGGTCTGGTACACCTTGACCAGCTGCTGGGCCTGGATCGCCCAATCGGGCTGGCCGTTGGCCGCCGTGCTGTTCAGCGTTGAGAGTTGCTGTGTGTTCATGGTCTGCCTATACAAATCAAGCGCCGCCTCGCGGGAGGCGGCCAATTGACTTATCGACACTTTGTCGATAAACTAGGGTAAGTATAACCCACATTGGCGCGGCGTCAATGTGCCAAAAGTTAGGGTTGGCTGAGGAAGGGATATGAAAAAAGTCACGTCGCAGCTGGGCCAGAAACTTGATCCGCGGGTGGTGCGCACCCGGCAGCAGCTGCGCGACGCGCTGGTGTCGCTCATCGAAGAGAAAGGCTTTGATGCGCTGACGGTGCAGGACATCACCGATCGGGCGGAGTTGAACCGCGCCACGTTTTATCTGCATTATCGCGACAAGCACGATCTGCTGGAAAACAGCCTGCGCGATGCGATCGATGAATTGCTGGCCGACCTGGGCGCTTCGACTGACGAGCAGGACCAGCTGATCGGCGACGAATCGCCGCGCCCGATCAAGGCCGCGTTCGAGCACGTGGCGCAGCACGCCCACTTCTACCGGGTGATGTTGAGCGCGGAGGGGGTGCCGGCCTTCAGCGCGGGGGTGCGCGATCACATTGCGGCCATCACACTGCGCTGGCTCAACGCGCTGCAGCCGCATCCGCGCCAGAGCCGGGTGCCGCTGGAAATCGTGGCCAGTTCGCTGAGCTGGTCGCTGCTGGGTGTGCTGATCTGGTGGCTGGAGCACGACATGCCCCATCCGCCGGACTACATGGCTGAGCAGTTCCGGTTGTTGATTGCGCTGGATTTGCGGCAGGTGTTAGGGCTGGAATAAAAACAGGCAAACCGTGTCATTCCCGCGCGCTTCTGGCGGGAATCTAGAGGCGTTGCCAGCGGTGAGGCTGGATGCCCGACAGAAACATTCGGGCATGACGGTTGAGCACTAACCAATCATGTGACATTCGTCAATTGCCTTGCAACGCATCCTGTCATACACTAACAGTGCCCTCAAACCAAACCCTCGGAGGCAGACCATGAGCGACGGTATCCACTTTGCCCTGAACGAAGAACAGAAGATGCTGCAAGCGTTGGCGCGCGACTTTGCGCGGAACGAAATCGCCCCGGTGGCCGAGCATTACGATCGGACGGCGGAGTTCCCGACGCCCGTGATCGAGAAAGCGCGGCAGGCTGGCTTGATCAACACGAACATCCCCATGGAATACGGCGGCGGCGGCGCGTCGCTGGTGGAAGAGGCCGTGGTGTGCGAAGAGCTGGCGTGGGGCTGCACCGGCATCAGCACATCGATCATGATCAACAACCTGGCGGCCATCCCGATCATTGTGGCGGGGACCGACGAGCAAAAGAAGGAATGGCTGGGCCGCATGACGGGCGGGCAGCTGGGCGCGTATGCGGTGACGGAACCCGCCGCCGGATCGGACGTGGCGGGCATGTTGTCCACGGCGACGAAGCAGGGCGCCGAGTACGTCCTCAAGGGCAGCAAGACCTTCATCAGCAACGCCTCGCATTCCGATTTCTTTGTGGTGTTTGCCTACACCGATAAAGCGGCCAAATATAAAGGCATGAGCGCCTTCCTCGTCGAGCGCGATCGGCCCGGTTTCAGCGTCAGTAAGAAGTTCGATAAGCTGGGGCAGCGCGCTTCGGATACTGCCGAAATCACGTTCGATGACGTGATCGTGCCGGAGGCCAATCGGTTGGGCCGCGAGGGCGACGGGTTCATGATCGCCATGCAAGTGTTTGATCGATCGCGGCCCACGGTGGCGGCGTCAGCGGTGGGGCTGGCGCAGCGCGCGTTGGACGAGAGCGTGAAGTACGCCAAGGAACGCACGACAATGGGCGCGCCCATCATCCAGCATCAGGGCATCGGCTTCATGCTGGCCGATATGGCGATGAACGTGGAGGCGGCGCGGCTGCTGGCTTACAAGGCTGCGTGGCTGGTCGATCAGGGTCAGCCCAACACCAAATTCGCGGCGTTCGCCAAAGCCTTCGCGGCCGACTCGGCGATGAAGGCCGCGACGGATGCGGTGCAGGTCTTTGGCGGCTACGGCTTCATGAAGGAATATCCCGTGGAGAAGTTGATGCGCGACTGCAAGGTCTTCCAGATTTACGAGGGCACCTCGCAGATTCAGCGCACCATCATCATGCGCGAGTTGATGCGGTAAGCCTCACCCCACCCCTCCCCCGTTTCTGACAGGGGAGGGGGTTGACTTTCACCCTGCGCTCGCAGTATATTGAACACACCCAACCCCAATCCACTTACACGGAGGCATTAGCGATGCAAATCAGCACCATCCTCGCCACGAAAGGCAGCACTGTTTACACCGTCCGGCCCGATCAAACTGTGCGCGATGCCGTCGCGCTGCTGGTGGACAAGCGCATCGGCGCGGTGGTCGTCGTCGATGACACCGGTCGCCCGATGGGCATTGTGTCCGAGCGCGATATTGTGCGCGAACTGGCAAAGAACGAGAATGTCCTGAATGAGCCGGTCAGCCGCGTCATGACCAGCGATGTGATCATCGCGCGACCCGGCGACGACACCAAGGCCGTGTCCAAGACCATGACCGTCAAGCGCTTCCGCCATCTGCCCGTGATGGATCACGGCGAGCTGGTGGGCATCGTCTCGATCGGCGATGTGGTCAAGGCGCAGCTCGACGAGTACGAGGGCGAGATCGAAACGCTGCAGACGCGCGTCGAGAAGGGCTAGGCGGCCATGACTGCCGGAACTGAATCTCAGCCGCTGCGCGTGGCAATTTTTGGCTCAGGCCCCGCGGCGTTTTATGCCGCCGAGCACCTGTTCAAGCCGAAGCAGTTCGTCATCGAAGTGGATATGTTCGATCGGCTGCCGGTGCCGTTCGGGCTGGTGCGCTACGGCGTGGCGCCCGATCACTTGAAGATCAAGCAGGTCACCAAAGTCTTCGACAGCATCGCGGCCCATCCGCGCTTTCGCTTCTTCGGTAACGTCGAGTTCGGCAAGGATGTGAAGTTAGCCGAGCTCAAAGAATACTATCACCAGATTTTCTTCGCCACGGGCGCACAGACCGATCGGCGCATGGGCATCCCCGGCGAGGATCTGCAGGGCAGCCACCCCGCCACGGAATTCGTGGCCTGGTACAACGGCCATCCCGATTATCGAGATTATCAGTGGGAACTGGAGGCAGAAAGCGCCGCCGTGGTGGGCGTGGGCAATGTGGCCGTGGACGTGGCGCGCCTGCTGTGCCTGACCCGCGACGAACTGTGGGCCAGCGATGCCGCCGATTACGCGGTGGAAGCGCTGAGCAAAAGCCATATCAAAATGGTGCACCTGCTGGGGCGGCGCGGCCCGGCGCAGGCGGCCTTCTCCAACCCGGAGATCAAAGAATTGGGCGAACTGGCCGAGGCCGATCTGATTACGCGCGCCGACGAAACGCAGCTCGACGAATTGAGCGCGGCCTCCATCGCCGATGATCGCGTCGCCAAAGCCAAAGTGGAAATTTTGCAAAGCTATGCCAGCGCGCGCCCGCTGAACAAACCGCGCCAGTTGAACCTGCGCTTCCTCGTCTCGCCGGTGGAGTTGTTCAGCGATGCAGCCGGCCGCGTGGCGAAGATGAAACTGGTGCGCAACACGCTGGTCGCGTCGGAGACCGGCTCGCTCAGCGCCAAGGCCACCGATCAGTTTGAAGAACTCGCAGTCGGGCTGGTGTTCCGCTCGGTGGGCTATCGCGGCGTGCCGCTGCCGGACGTGCCGTTTCACGATCGCTGGGGCGTCATCCTCAACGAGCGCGGCCGCGTGGTCGATCCGGAAAGCAAACAGCCGATCGTGGGGTTGTACACCTCCGGCTGGATCAAGCGCGGCCCCAGCGGCGTGGTGGGCACCAACAAGCCGGACTCGGTGGAATCGGTCACGTGCATGCTGGAAGACTTCTCCACGGGATCGATCTTGCAACCGTCCAATGCCGATGCTGCCAGCGCCGCGCACTTTATCGGCCAACGCAAACCCGATTATTTTTCCTATGCCGATTGGAAACGCCTCGATGCGCTGGAGCAGGAGAAGGGCAAAGCGTGCGGGCGTCCACGCGTGAAGTTTACGAGCGTGGAGGAGATGAAGAAGGCGTTGGGGAAGTAGTCTGAAAGTCTCATAGTCTGATAGTCACGTAGTCAAGCGCGCCGGGTGATGAACTCGGCGCGCTTTTTGATCTTCGCAGGTAGCGCGAGTTGCCAACTCGCGCGGGCAAGATGACATCTTGCCTTACTGTTACAACACGAAACGGGTTGAGCACGCCCGCGCTCAACCCGCTCGTGTTATTCAGTTGTCGAAAGATCGGACCGGTCTCGACACTCTGGTGAAGTGTGTGATAGGTTAGCCCTGATAGGCTTGCTGTTGCCAGCTTGTGCAGAGCGCAGCCGGTCCGATCTTTTTGCCTTCGCTTACTGCATTAGCGCGGTTTCCAGGTTGATTTACGGGTGCAGCGTCATTGCGAGCGCTTCGCCAAGCGCGCCCCCGCCGCTCTACGGCGGACAGGGCGTATGCGAAGCAATCTCGTTGGGCTGCGCAGGAGATTGCTTCGTCGCACACAACGCTCCTCGCAATGACGGATCGTAAATCAAAGCGGAATTCGCTCTAGTTACTGCGGCAGAATCACGGTATCGATGACGTGAATCACGCCGTTGGATGTCTGGATGTCGGTGGTGACGATCTGCGCGCCGCCGATGTAGGCTTTGCCGCCGTCCAACTTGATCGGCGCGGTCTGGCCCAGCAGTGTCTGGATGCCGCTGTGCTTCAACACATCGGCTGCCATCAACTTGCCGCTGGCGACGTGATACTTGAGAATGTCACCCAGCGCCTTGGGATCCTTCAGCAGCGCTTCCACCGTGCCGGCCGGTAACTTGGCAAAGGCTTCATCGGTTGGGGCAAAGACCGTGAACGGACCCTCGCCCTTCAGCGCTTCCACCAACCCGGCGGCTTCCAGCGCGGAGGCCAGCGTCTTGAAACTGCCCGCGGCCACAGCCGTATCGACGATGTCCTTGACCATCTCGCCTTCATTCATCGACGTCTCAGCGGGCGGCAGGATGACCTTGTTGATGACGTGAATCACGCCGTTCGACGCCATCACATCGGCGGAAATCACTTCCGCGTCATTGATCATGACCTTGCCGTCCATGGCGCTGATGGCAATCGGCGCGCCTTGCAGCGTCGCCGCTTCAGTCAACTTGGCGGCATCGGCGGCCATGACCTTGCCGGCCACCACGTGATACTTCAGAATCTCGGCCAGCGCTTCGGGATCCTTCAGCAGACCTTCCACGGTTCCTGCCGGCAGCGCGGCGAAGGCTTCATCGGTCGGGGCAAAGACCGTGAACGGCCCCTCGCCCTTCAGCGCTTCGATCAACCCGGCGGCTTCCAGCGCGGCGGCCAGCGTCTTGAAACTGCCCGCGGCCACGGCGGTATCCACGATGTCCTTGACTTCCATCTTCTCTTCCGCGGCAGCCATGCTGGGCGGCAGAATCACCGCATCGATCACATGGATGATGCCGTTCGACGTTTCGATGTCGGTGCTGACCACGTTCGCGCCGTTGACCATGACCTTGCCGCCGTCAACCTTGATCGCAATCGGCTCACCTTGCAGCGACTTGGCTTCGCTCAGCTTCACCACATCGGCGGCCTTCACTGCGCCACTCACGACGTGATACTTCAGCACCTCACCCAGCGCCTTGGGGTCCTTCAGCAGCGCATCGAGTGTGCCTTCGGGCAGGGCGGCAAACGCTTCATCGGTCGGAGCGAAGACTGTGAACGGGCCAGCGCCCTTCAGCGCATCGACCAACCCGGCGGCGCCCAGCGCAGTCGCCAGCGTCTTGAAACTGCCGGCGGCCACCGCGGTATCGACGATGTCCTTGGCCTCTTCCTTCATTTCCGGCATGGGTGTCGGTTCGACTTGCGCTGGAGCCTGCGTTGGCGCGGGGGCCGGAGCCGGGGCGGCGGCGGGGGCACAGGCCGCCATCACAATCGACACTGCCAACAACACGGGTAACACAAATGACTTTTTCATCTCTATTCTCCTCGTTTTCCTGTAAAGTGACTGAAACCAGTAAAGTTTCTTGATTTGGCCTCAGATGACTTTGTTATACCATTCCGATCACGCGATGTCAATGTAATTTTACTGTTTTGTACAACTTTTAATCCGTTTTTCACCTTGCTGGCGGGGCCGATAGGGCCGCGTGGCTCGATCGGGGGTGTTGCCCGATGTGATAGAATCGGCACAACGATTCTTGAATTAAGGAAGATATGATGAAACGCTGGTGCCTAATCGGTCTGCTGCTGGCGGCCCTGGGGCTGGTGGCCCGCCCGATCGATGCCCAGGCCCCAACGGCCAAGCCTTTTGGTTTGCCGTTCGCCGAACCGTCTGGGCCGAACACGTGGTATCTGGGGCAGGGCTATGGCAACACCATCGGCGCGTACTATCAGCGCGATACGACCTATCGGGCGGGACAGGGCCTGCACTTTGGGCTGGACTTCGCCGCGCCGTGCGGCACGCCCGTCGTAGCGATTGGCGACGGTGTCGTTGCCAAGGTCGATGCGTTCGAGCACGGGTCGCGTCCCCACAATTTGATGCTGCAACTCGACGCCGGCTACGCCGCCTTGTACGGCCACTTGAACGAGCGGCCCAAGTTGAACGTGGGCGATCGTGTGACGAAGGGGCAAGTGGTGGGTGTCAGCGGCGATTCGTTCGGCACGTGCCATTCGGCGCCGCATCTGCATCTTGAAATTCGCAGTCCCGATTATCTGACGGCCTACAACCCGATCAATCTCATCGCCGCCGATTGGGATTCACTGGCGTTGGTCGGCGCGTTTCAGCGCGGCTTCGAGCGTGACCTTGAAGATCCGCGCCGCTGGCAGTATCCCGACGATCAACCGGAGACAAAATTCGGCGGGCCATTGCTGAATAACTATCGGCTGCCGTGGCCGGTGGATTGGTATCGACGCAGATAAGGATGCACCATGTGGCCCGCCGCTCAGCGGACACGGGCAAGGCGGAAGGATGAAGGCTGAAACAAGGAACGTCGTGCGTGGTGCGTGGTGCGTGATTGTATTGTTGTTACTCGCGGCGTGTACGACCAGCGGGCCAGCGCCGGTGGTGGCGGTGGAAGCGGCCACTGCAACGGTCGCGGCCTTTCCTACCGCACGACCCACCGACACGCCGACTCCCACGCCGACGATCACGCCCACCCCCACGCCGATCTTGCGCCAGTTGACGACGGGCGGTTGTTGTGTCATGCCCTCCTGGTCGCCGGACTCCAGGCAGGTGCTGTTCATCGATCGGCCATCACAAGCGGAAGCGGGAGTGTATGCAGTCGCGATCGATCAGCCGCAGGAGCCAGAGCTCAGCGGCCCGGTGGGTATCTATTCCCCTGATCGATCTTTGGTGGCCTACCCGATCGATGTGCGCACCGTCGTCGAGAAGCTCAGCACCGGCGATCGCTGGGTGATTCCGAACAACGGGCAGGCGCTGGAGTTTTCGCCGGACAGCCGCCGGGTGGCGTGGGAGATCGAGGCGATCTCCGGTCCTTACGATGAGCGTCAAACTGACATCTTCATGGCGAACTACGACGGCGCGGATGCGGTGAAAGTGGCGCGGGTGTACGGCGGTGGATTGGTGGGCTGGCTGCCGCGCGGCCTGGGCATGTTGTTCATGGGGCGGCCATCGCTGAGCACGCGCGAGCGCACCCTCACGGCGCTCGATCTGCGCACCAACGAAGCGATCGATCTGGTGACGGCGGAGCGCCTCGCCGGCATAGGTATTTCACCCGGCGGATCGTGGGTGTCGTATTTCATCTCCTTCAACGAAGATGACGAGCGCAACGGCATCTGGGTGCAGCGCAGCGACGGATCCGCAGCGCGTCAACTCGACCTGTGGGGCGCGTATCAATGGCGCGACGATTCACATTTGCTGGTGATCCCGGCGCGCACTTCGTCCGATCAGGCGTTTGAGATCTGGCAAATCGACGCCGAAACCGGCGAGCAGCAAAAGTTGACGGATGCCGCCGTAACGCCGCTCAACATCCTCAACGGCGATTGGCGCGTCTCGCCGGACGGCCAGCACGTGGTGTTTGTCAACAGCGCCGATCGGAATCTGTGGCTGCTGGAGTTACCGTGAAACGTAAAACGTGAAACGTAAAACGTAAGGCGAGCCGTTACGTTTTACTCGTTACTCATTACTTGTTAGGAGTCCTCTTGTCTGACTACATTACCTGGCTGCGTTCGCGCATCGGTTCACGCAAAACTTTGCTGGCTTATTCCACCGCCCTGATTCGAGACGATCAGGGTCGAATTTTGTTTCAGCAGCGCGCCGATTTCAAAGACGACTGGTGGGGTTTGCCCGGCGGCCTGCTGGAGTTGGGCGAATCGTTCACGCAGTGCGCGCAGCGTGAAGCGCTGGAAGAGACCGGTTATCACGTCGAGCCGATCAGACTGATCGGGTTGTATGCCGCGCCGGAATTCGACGTGCGCTATCCCAACGGCGATGAGGTGCAGCAGTTCACCGTGGCGCTGGAATGCCGCATCACCGGCGGCCAGCCGAAAACCGATGAGGCAGAGATCACTCAGCAGTGCTTCTTCGATCTCGATGCCGTGCCCGATCGCCTGCCGCCGTGGTACGCTGCTATGGTGCGCGATCTCAAGACCCGATCGGACGCCTACTTCGATCCGCCCGTACTCGGTGATCTCACTAACAACTACGTGCTGGAGTTGCGCCAGAAAGTCGGCACTGCGCCACTGATCACGATGGGCGCGGGCGCGTTGATTTTTGACGAACAGCGGCGTGTCCTGTTGGGGCTGCGCGGAGACAATCGGTTGTGGGGCATTCCCGCCGGGCAGATGGAACTGGGCGAAACTCCGGCGGGCACGGCCATCCGCGAGACTTACGAAGAGATCGGCCTGCGCATTCGCGTAACGAAGTTGATGGGCGTCTACACCGGATCGGATGCCTTCCACACCTACCCCGATGGCAATCAGATTCAAGTAGCAGGCGCGCGCTTCAGGGCAGAGGTGGTGGGCGGTGAACTCAAGTGTGACGGCTACGAGACCCTCGATGTGCGGTGGTTCCACGTGAATGATTTGCCGCCGATGGTGCCGCGCCATCGCTTTGCGATCGAAGAAGCGCTGAAGTATCCTGAAGGTGGAAGGTTCAGGTGAAACGGCCCCCACCCCGGCCCTCGCCTGTTCGACGAACAGATGTCGAACGGGCGAGGGTTGGGGAGGGGGTCACTTCCACTTCGCCGGATCAACTCCGTTCGTAAATGTTGTCGTCGTCGGCAGCGTCACTCCGCTCGCAGTTGTCCCCGTCAACGTCAACGTGTTGAGTAAATGCAAGAACGCCGCGCGGTAGTCGAGATTGTCCGGTGTGCTCCCCAGATACGTCACTTGATAGAAGTATTGATTGTCGCCGGTGTGCAATTCCGCTACATCGACCAGTTTGCCATGCGCCGGCGCGTAGATGAACACGGCTTGATTGTTCCCGACGCGCGCATTGTATGACTTGGCACTATCCGCATTTTCCAGCGCCTTCGCATCGATGAGCAGCAAACCGGTCGGCAGTTGTTTGCCCAACCACGTGAGCAAATCGCCCTGCTTCTTCCGCACATCAATCACGATTGAGATCGTGTTGGTGACAGGCTGGCCGGGACGCACCAGCACGATGCTGGCGAGAGTGCCTTTGGTGTTGCGGCCCACTGCCGTCGCCCAGTCGCGCGGATATTGGAATGACAGCCCAGTCATTTGATCGCGATACGTATTCCACGCGGGCGGCTGTTGGCCGGAGGTCACGGAACTCCCCGGCAGCGTGGGAACAACTGTCGGCGGAGTCAGCACTCCGCCGGATTGGGGCGGCCTGAATTCGGGCAGGGCGGTAGCCAGCGGTTTCAGCGTCGGTTGAATGGCCGGTTCGCCCGGGGGCACGATCGCCGGTTGAGTGGGCTGGGCGGGTGCAGGCTGCGCGGCGGCGGGTGCTTCAGTGGGCTGCACTTCGGCAGGCTTCTGTTGGGCAGGAGCGCTGGTTGGTTGGGCCGCAGGCGCCTGGGTGGTAGGTGTGGCAGCGGGCGCAGCGCAAGCGGCGAGCAGGGACAGTATGACGATGAGCAAAGCGAGCGGGCGTTTCATCTTGTCCTCCTGCCGGGTAGTATAGCGCGGCGGCTGCGTTCTTCAAAATTTCGATGGCTGATCAGAAACCGGGTTTCTCCAGTCCAAATGGAATCGAGGTCAGGCATGGAGAAACCCGGTTTCTAGAAGGGCATGAGTTTTTGCCTTGACACCTATCGGGCACGTTGTAGAATCAAGGCATGGCATATTCACCAGCAGCAACTCAACCTCGTTTCAACTACGGCGGACAGGCCGTCATCGAAGGTGTGATGATGCGCGGCTCCAAAGCCCTGGCCGTCGCCGTGCGTGATCCCAAGGGACACATCGTCATTCACACCGAACCGATCAGCGCGTCACTCTACAATGGCCGCATCTCGCGCACGCCGTTTCTGCGCGGGCTGGCGATGTTGTGGGATTCGCTGGGCCTGGGCATGCGCGCGTTGATGTATTCCGCCAACGTGGCGACGGGCGAAGTGGGCGTGGAATTCAAGGGACCCATCGCGTGGGGCACCACCGCCGTGGCGCTGATCATCGCGCTGCTGGTCTTCCTGCTGGTGCCGCGCGGGCTGGCGAGCTTGCTCGAGCCGACGTTCGGGCCGTGGGTCAGCGCCTTCGCGGAAGGCGTCGTCCGGTTGCTGCTCTTCATCGGCTACATCTGGCTGATTGCGCGCATGGAAGACATCAAGCGCGTGTTTGCCTATCACGGCGCGGAACACAAGACGATCAACGCCTACGAAGCCGGCCTCGATCTCAATGTGCCGAACGTTCAGCGCCAGACGGTGCAGCATCCGCGCTGCGGCACGGCTTTCCTGTTGACGGTGGTGGTGTTCTCGATCTTCCTGTTCGCGCCGCTGAATGTGCTGTTCCCCTACGGCCTGGGCCTGGTCTTGCGCATTCTGTTGCTGCCCGTGGTGGCGATGCTGGCTTACGAATATATCCGTTTCTCGGCGCGGCATCTGGACAACCCGATCATTCACGCCATCACCGTGCCCAACCTGGCGATGCAGAAGTTGACCACGCGCGAGCCTGACGACACGATGGTGCAAGTGGCGATCGAAGCGCTGAAGAAAGTGCTAGACGCCGAGCAGAATCGTCCGCTCAATCCCGAATATCTTATTCCGTAGGCCCATGGGCTTGAGGTGCGGCACATCTCAAGCCCTTTTTTGTCGCATAGAGCAAGCGGCTCACTTGCTCACTATTATCCACACCAAGGAGAGAACATGCGTAACAAGATTTCGATCATTGGAGCAGGAAACGTCGGCGCGTCGTGCGCGCTGTGGCTGGCGCAGGCCAACGTGGCCGATCTGGTGCTGGTGGACATTCCACAGGCCGAGACGATGCCGGTGGGCAAGTCGCTGGACCTGCTGCAGGCCGGTCCCATCATCGGCTACAACTCGCGCGTCGTGGGCACGGCCAACGGCTCGTATGACGGCACCGAAAATTCCGACATCATCATCATCACCGGCGGCCTGCCGCGCAAGCCCGGCATGAGTCGCGAAGACCTCGTCGGCGCGAACCAGCAGGTGATCACCAACATCATCGACAATGCGCTGCCCCGCTCGCCGAACGCCATCGTCATCGTCGTGACCAATCCGCTGGATACGATGACGTATCTGGCTTACAAGCATTCCAAACTGCCCAAGCAGCGCGTCATCGGGCAGGCGGGCATTCTGGACAGCGCGCGCTTTGCGGCTTTTGTGGCGCAGGAACTCAACGTGGCGATCGAGAACGTGCAGACCGTGGTGCTGGGCGGCCACGGCGATGAGATGGTGCCGCTCACGCGCTATTCCACCGTCTTTGGCGTGCCGTTGACCGAGTGGTTGTCGCCTGAGAAGTTGAACGCCATCGTCGAGCGCACCCGCAAGGGCGGCGGCGAGATCGTCAACCTGTTGAAGACCAGCGCGTACTATGCGCCCGGCGCGGCGCTGGCCAAGATGGCGATTGCGGTGCTGACTGATCAAAAACTCATCGTGCCGTGCTCGGCCTATCTGGAAGGCGAATACGGCCTCAACGACATTTGCTTCGGCGTGCCGGTGAAGCTGGGCGCCAACGGCATCGAGCAGATTATCGAGCTCAAGCTCACCGCCGAAGAAAAGGCTATGGCTGAAAAGTCGGTGGGCATCATTCGCGACACGATGAAGGCGCTGAAGTAAAGCGTACTGCGTAATGCGTAAAACGTAACGTACGCCTGCGCTGCTTTACGTTTTACGTTTCACGTTTTACTCGTGAACCTCCCTCCCGACTGGTCGCTCACTACCCTCGAACCAAAGCCCTCCACGCCGCTGCCCGATTTGCGCGCGGCGGTGGAGGGCGCTTTGGCGCGACCGCTGTCTGCTCCCCGTCTGATTGATCTGGCTTCTCCGGCGACGCGAGTGTGCCTTGTCTTCACCGATGCCACGCGCGCCTGTCCCGATCACATCATCGTCCCGGCGCTCCTGCGTGAACTCGATCGCGCTCACGTGCCCGACGATCACATCACGCTGTTGTGCGCCACGGGTCTGCATCGGCCCAGCACGCACGCGGAGAAGATCGCCAAGTTAGGCGAGGAGGTGGTGAGGCGTTATCGCGTGATTGATCACGATCCGCGTCATTGCGAGCGCGGTTTGCGAAGCAATCTCATTCCCGGACGGCGAGAGATTGCTTCGTCGCATCCTTCGATTGTGCAGCGAAAAGATGCTGCTTCGCTCAGGATGCTCCTCGCAATGACGCAGCCTGATTCAATTGCTGTGAACCGTCTACTATGGGAAAGCGATCTCATCATCGCCACGGGTGTGGTGGAACCGCATCAATATGCTGGTTATTCCGGCGGCGGCAAAACGGTGGTGATCGGCTGCGGGAGTGAAGAGACGATCGGGTTGACGCACGGGCCGCAGTTTTTGGATCAGCCCGGTGTGCGCCTGGGACAGATCGACGGCAATCCCTTTCAGCAGTTCGTGCGAGATGCGGCGCCAGCAATCGGGTTGAAATTCGTCGTCAACGTTGTGCTCGATGGAAAGGGTGCAGCGATCGCCGTGCAGGCCGGTGATCCGCTTGCGGTGCATGACGCGTTGGTTGCCGTGGCCCGATCGGTTTACGAGGTCCCGATCGATCAGCTGTACGATGTGGTGATCGCGCCGGTCGATCCACCCAAGGACGTGAATCTCTATCAGGCCAGCCGCGCGGCGACCTATATCGGTTTGTGCGCCACGCCCCCCATTCGCCCAAGTAGCGTTATAATTGTGGCGGCCCAATGTCCGGAAGGCGCCGGGCAGGGACGCGGCGAAGAACGCTTCTTCAAGGCCCTGTCGCAGGCGACCGATCTTCAACACCTGCTGGCCCAGTACCGGCGCGACGGCTGCCAGGCCGGCGAGCAGCGCGCCTATCTGCTGGCCCAGGTGCTGCTGAAGTATGAAGTGGTGGTGGCGGGCAGCCTGTGTCCTCAGGTGGTGGAAGCCTGCCACCTGATTGCGGCGTCTTCGCTGGACGCAGCGATCGAGTATGCGCGACGACGAATCGGCGCAGCTGCCCAAGTGCTGTATTTACCCCACCCATTGCAGACCGTGACGAGTGTTACACATCGCGCCTAGCGATAGACAGCGCTGTCCCGCGCGATCGTGCCAAGGAGATCAACATGGGTATACCCAGCAGTTACGGACTTGAGCAGCATGGTTTGAAGCCAATGCAGGCCGTGCATTGGAATCTGGCTCCCGCCGAATTGGTGGAGCAGGCGGTGCGGCGCGGCGAGGTCAAGCTGACACAGGACGGGCCGATCGTGGTGATGACCAAGCCGCATACCGGCCGCTCGCCCAACGATAAGTACATCGTGCGCGAACCGTCCAGCGCCGATCAGATCTGGTGGGCCAAGAACGGCGAGCTCAGCGAAGCGCAGTTTGATCGGCTGCACCAGCGCACGCTGCAATACCTGAGCGAGCGTGAATTGTTCGTGCGCGATCTGTATGCCTGCGCCGATCCGGCCAATCGCTTGCGGGTGCGCCTCATCGACGAAGTGGCGTGGACCAATCTGTTCGCCCACAACCTCTTCATCCGCCCGCCGGCGGAAGACCTGCCTGACTTCCAGCCGGACTTCACGATTTTGCACGCGCCTGAGTTGAAGGCCGATCCGGCCGTTGACCAGACGCGCACGGAAACCGTCATCGCCATCAACTTTGCCAGGCGCATCGTTTTGATCATGGGCACGCGCTATGCGGGCGAGATCAAGAAATCGATCTTCACGGCGCTGAATTACCTGATGCCGCAGCGGGGCGTGCTGCCCATGCACTGCTCGGCTAACATCGGGTCGAAGGGCGATACGGCTTTGTTCTTCGGTTTGTCAGGCACTGGCAAGACCACCCTCAGCGCCGATCCCAAGCGCGGCCTCATCGGCGACGACGAGCACGGCTGGGGCGCCGACGGTGTCTTCAACTTTGAAGGCGGCTGTTACGCCAAAGTCATCAAGCTTTCCCCGATCGCCGAACCGGAAATCTATGCCACGACCAAGCGCTTCGGTACGGTGCTGGAGAATGTGGTCATGGACCAGACCACGCGCGCGCTGCTGCTCGATCTGGATACGATCACCGAGAACACGCGCGCGGCGTATCCGATCGAGTTCATCGCCAACGCGGTCATTCCCGGCGTCGGCAAACATCCAAAGAATATCATGTTCCTGACGGCGGATGCGTTTGGCGTGCTGCCGCCGATCAGCAAGCTGACACCCGAGCAGGCGATGTATCACTTCCTCAGCGGTTACACGGCCAAGCTCGCCGGGACCGAGCGCGGTGTCACTGAGCCGCAGGCCACGTTCAGCACCTGCTTTGGCGCGCCCTTCCTGCCGCTGCATCCCACGGTCTATGCCAGGCTGCTGGGCGAGCGATTGGCGGAGCATAAAGCGCAAGTGTGGTTAGTCAACACGGGCTGGAGCGGCGGGCCGTACGGCGTGGGGCAGCGCATGAAGATTGCGTACACGCGCGCCATGGTGCACGCCGCCCTCAACGGCGAGCTGGACGAAGTGCCGACGGAGCTTGATCCGATCTTCGGGCTGCCCATGCCCGTCGCCTGCCCCGCCGTGCCGGACGAAGTGCTTAATCCGCGCAACACATGGGCGGACAAAGAGGCGTATGATCAGAAGGCGCGCGAACTCGCCGGGTTGTTCGTGAAGAACTTTGAGCAGTTCTTGGTCATTCACGACTCATTCGACATGCAAGCGATCCGGGCGGCAGGACCGCAAGTGTAATCTGCGCTTCACAAATACAGCGCCTAACTTGTGCATGAGTTAGGCGCTTTCTCTTGTCCGCGCTGGAGGCATGCGAAATGGGGACGGGGCTTCAAGCGAATCGACGACTTAAGCGGTAACCTTGCTTACCCACACACCCGCACCGATCAGCCCGGCATTCGGTCCGAGTTCGGCGCGCACGATCTGCACCTTCTCGATCGAGGTCACGTTGACGCGCTCGGTCACCGTGCGCCGGATCGGATCGAGCAGCAGATCGCCTGCCTGCGAAACGCCGCCGCCGAT
>CAYNML010000001.1:43409-59425 GCA_964398185.1 uncultured Anaerolineae bacterium
CCGTTGATCACCAGCCCGCCGCCGATGCCGGTGCCGATGCCCAGACACGCGATCGTATCAACGCCGCGTCCCGCGCCAAAGGTATATTCACCCAGCGTCATCGCGCGCGCATCGTTGAGCAAAAACGTGGGCAGCTGCACCCGATCGGCGATCGTGTCCCGCAGCGGAACATTGGGCCACGTGCCGGGCAGATTGGGCAGGAAGATCACCAGGCCGCGATCGAGATCAAGCACGCCCGGCACGCCGATGCCCACACCGCCGATGTCGGATTTCTTCAAGCCGCTGTCGCCGATGACCTGCTCGATCAGGAGCGCCATGCGCTGCATGACAGCCGCGTGACCTTCACGGGCCAGCGTCGGGATCGACGTGAGATAGTCGTGTGCGCCGGTGCCGGTGTTGATCACCGCCGCGCGCAGATTGGTACCGCCCAGATCGACGCCAATGACTTGGTTCATGGCTCTCAGCTAGTGCTCCCGCTGGACGAAAGTCCAGCGGCTGGAAACGGCGGACTTTCGTCCGCCTTGAGCAGCAGGTTAGTGGATGTACGGCCTCAACACGTCGCGCGAGATCATGAAGCCGCGCTTCACCAGCTCTTCGGTCTTCTCGAAAGCGCGATCTTCATGCTCGATGCTGATCACGTAGTCATAGCCCACGCCGTACAACGCGCTGATGAACTGCGCCCAGTTCACGTCGCCCAGGCCGGGGATGCGCGGAATCTGCCAGCCCATGCCCAGCGACAGGATGCCGCGCTGGTACAGCTGCTCCCGATCGATGCGCAAATCTTTGGCGTGCACGTGGAAGATGCGCGGGCCGAACTCGTACACCACGCGCACCGGATCGATCATCTGCCAGATCAAGTGCGACGGATCGAGGTTGAGGCCGAAGTTCTGATCGGGAATGATCTCCCACATCTTGCGCCACACGTATGGCGAAATCGCCAGGTTGTTGCCGCCGGGCCACTCGTCGTTGGAGAAGATCATCGGGCAGTTCTCGATCGCGATCTTCACGCCGTGATCGTTGGCAAACCTGACGATCGTCGGCCACACCTTGGCGTACTCGTCGAGGTTCTCTTCCAGCGTCTTGTGCTTGTCGCGCCCGACGAACGTGCCCACGATCGAGACGTTCAGCATCTCGGCGGCGACGATGACCTTCTTGAGGTGATCGATCACGCCTGTGCGGTGTTCCAGATCGGGGTGCAGCGGATTGGGATAGTATCCCAGCGATGAGATTTCCAGGCCGTGCTTCCTGATCATGCTCTGAATCTTCCTGGCTTGCGACGCATTCAGGGTTGCCACATCGACGTGCGTCACGCCCGCATAGCGTCGATCGGCTTTACCAACGGGCCAGCAGGCCAATTCCAGCATCTCGAAGCCGTTGCCCGCCGCCCATTTGGCGAGGTCCTCCAGCGACATCTTGGGGAAAGCTGCGCTCATCAATCCGAGTTTCATGATTCCTCCTTGAAAAGTGATGAGTGACGAGTGATGAGTGAAGTGTCAATGTTGACGAACTGCAATTCACTCTTCACGTTTCACTCTTCAATCAACATTCACCCAACGTCCCTCTTTCGCACTGCGGAAGATCGCCTCGCCCACGCGCAGGGCGCGATGGCCGTCTTCAAACGTCGGGAAATCGGGCCGGGCGTTGAAGTCGCCCGCTTCGATGTAGCGATAAACCGCCATATACAACTGCTTGAACGTATCGGGGAAGCCCTCGTTGTGGCCGCCGGGATACGCGGCCAACGACCGCACTTCAGGCGCCAGCAGCGACGGATCTTTCAGCATCAATTCGTTGGGCCGCGCGCGATGGTTGATCCACAACTCGTTGGGCCGCTCGCCGTCCCAGACAAGGGCCGACTGCGCCCCATCGATTTCATAGTACAGCCGATTCTTGCGTCCCGCACACACCTGCGCGACCGTCATCACACCGCGTGCGCCGCCGCGGTAGCGCAGCATCACCGTCGCATAATCCTCGGTGTTGATGGGCTGTTCGACGTATTCCACCGCCGTCTGCAACTTGCCCGTGAAGGTTTCCACTGGCTGCGTCGGCTTTTTCCGCGTCTTGAGGAACGTCGCGAAATCGGCGAACACCGCTTCGATCTGCAAGCCCGTGATGAACGTCGTCAAATCGAGCCAGTGCGATCCGATGTCGGCCACGGCGCGCATGTCGCCGCTGAACTGCGGCTCCAGCCGCCAGTTCCAGTCGGTGGGCAGCAGCAGCCAGTCCTGCAAGTACGACCCCTGCACGATGTACACCTCGCCGATTGCGCCGCTCTGCACCATCTGCCGCGCCTGATGCGACAACGGATAGAAGCGAATGTTGAAGTTGACGGCATTGACCAACTGCTTCTCTTGCGCTAACTTCACCAACTCGATCGATTCCGCTGACGACATCGCCAATGGTTTCTCGCACACCACGTGCTTGCCTGCCAGCAGCGCCGCCTTCGCCTGCGGATGATGCACATGGTTGGGCGAAGTGATGTGCACGACGTTGATTTCAGGATCAGCGATCAACGCTTCGGCGGTGTCGTAGTATTTCTCGATGTGCATGGCCTTGGCCTTCTCGGCTACGCCGTCAGCGCGCGGCCCGGCCACGGCGACGACCTCGATGCCCAGACGCCGCAGCGCCTCCACATGCGCCGGCCCGATAAAGCCCGTCCCAATCACGCCTACTTTCAGATCAGCCATGAATTTTTAACCTCCGTGGCGTTGTTTGAATTCGTCGAGCATGGCCGCGGTGGCGGTAGCGCCCGATCGGGTGGCGCCGGCATCGATCATCGCCAGCAGTTGATCGAGCGTGCGCACGCCATGCGCGGCTTTTACCTGCACCTGCGGCCCCACCGTGGCGCGCATCAGCGCGATGTCTTCCACGGTCGCGCCGGTCGGCGCAAAGCCGGTCGAGGTCTTCACGAAGTCCGCGCCCGCTTCCTCCACCAATTTGCAGCCCAGCACTTTTTCGTCGGGCGTGAGATAAGCGTTCTCCAGAATCACTTTCACGATCGCCTGTGGATGCGCGGCATTGACCACGGCGCGAATCTCGTTGCGGACGTAGTCGGCGTGCCCCGATCGCAGCTCGCCGATATTGATGACCATGTCGATCTCGGTCGCGCCGGCCGCCACGGCTTCCTGCGTTTCAAACACCTTGGTCGCGATGGTCGAGTTGCCGTGCGGGAAACCGACCACTGTGCCGACCTCGACATCGGAATTGGCCAGCAACTTCTTGGCCAATTTGACATGACACGGTTTCACGCAAACTGAGGCCACGTGATACTGCGCGGCGAGCTCACACCCGGCAATCACATCCGCCTCGGTGAGCTCAGGCCGCAGCAGCGAATGATCGATCGTCTTCGCCAGTTGTTCAGACGTGATGGTTTTACTGTTTAACGTCATCTCACACTCCTGAGAATTTATCTTGCACGACAAAGAGATGCTCCAACGCCAGATGAATCGCGCCGGTCACGCCGGCTTCGCCGCTCATCGGCGAATAGCTCACGATCAATTCACGGGTCGCCAGCGCGGTCGATCGCCGCAGCACCGCCTGCCGGATCGACGCCAGTAGTTGATTGCCAATATTTGACACACCGCCGCCCACCAGAATCATGCTGGGGTTGAAGAAGTTGACCAGCCCGGCCAGCACGTCGCCGATGTAGTGACCGCTGGTCTGCACAATTTCGATCGCCACACGATCGCCTTCGCGCGCGGCGGCAGCAACGTCTTCCGATCGCAGCACACCGTTCGCCGCCAGTTTCTGCGCCAGGATCGGACTCGATCCATTTTGCGCGGCCTCGGTGGCCCGGTCGGCGATCGCCGGCCCGGCGGCCAGCGCTTCCAGACAGCCCACATTGCCGCAGCGGCAGATCGGGCCGTTATGATCGGCGCAGATGTGGCCGATGTCGCCTGCGCTGCCGTTGTGCCCGCGATGAATCTGGCTGTTGCACACAATGCCCGCACCGATGCCGGTGCCGATCTTGACGAAGATGAAATCTTCCTGTCCCATGCCCGCGCCGCTCTTCAATTCGCCCAGCGCCATGAGGTTGACATCGTTATCGACGGCGATGAAGGCTGAGGGAAAGACGGCATGAAAATAACCGCGAATGGAAAAGCCTTCCCAGGCGGGCATCAACGGCGGCGCAACCAGAATGCCTTTCAGGAAGTCCACCGGACCGGGTACGCCCACGCCGACACCCAGCACCCGTTCAGGTCGAATATCGTGTTTGGCGAGCAGGGCCAGCGCGCGACGTTTCACTTCACCCAACAGGGTCAACGGTTCATCGCGCACATCAGCCGGAGCGCAGTCACGCGCCAGAACCTGCGCGTTGAGATCGGCGACGGCAAGATCCATGCTCGTTGCACCGATATCCACCCCGACGATGTAACCGAGTTGATGATTGAACCGGAGCAAACGCGGCCGCCGCCCGCCCTGCGATGTACCTTCGCCGCTTTCGATGAGGATGCCGCGCTTCGCCAGCTTGCCGACTTCGGTCGTGACCTTGGGGCGCGACCAGCCGGTAAGACGGGCAATATCTGTCCGCGAGATCGTGTCATGCTGGCGCAGCGCTGCGATGATCTGCGCCTCGTGGGCTGAAACGATCAGCGGGGCGGTGGGGAGCCGTAATCCGATCGGTTTGGCAGCAGGTCTGGGCATAGGCTCGTCCGCGAATTGGCTGGACTGGTTTCCAGCCTATCACAATTTGGGGACGCCTGTCATGTGATCAATGTGTAATCAGTCACATGACTTACTTCACAAATTTTCGTAAGTTATATACAATCTTCCGCAAGTCGTCCGGGGCGGGCTTTTTACGGTCTTTTCAGGCCCCTAATGGCTGGCGCCGGCTTGACAAACTATAGTATAATACAACTGCGTTGTAATGACAACATGACCACTGTACTTGCGGCGGCTTTGGGAAATCCTCAGGATGACGGCAGCAACACACTCACCCAGAAATCGAGCCAACGGAAACTCGGCGCCCCTGCCGAAGTATTACCAGCTGCGCGAAGCCCTGCGCGAGCAGATCGAAGTGCTGCAAGCCGGCCAGCCGATCCCGTCTGAAAACGAACTGTGCCTCACTCACGATGTCAGCCGTATCACCGTGCGCAAAGCCGTCAATGATCTGATCCACGAAGGGTTGTTGTACACCGTGCAGGGCAAAGGAACGTTTGTTTCGCCGCACAAGTTCCGCGTGCAGTGGGCGCAAGAGACGGCCGGCTTTCATGCCGATATGGCGCGGCGCGGCTTGAGCGTGAAGGTCCGCATTTTGGAACAAATCTTGGTGGCGGCTGATGAGCGTGTGGCCGCCGAGCTCAACCTCAATCTCGGTGCGCCAGTCGTGAAATTAGTGCGGCTGCGCTACGTCGACGATCAGCCCTTTGACATCGCGACGAACTTTCTTCCGGCGCAGTTGTTCCCCGGCCTGGAGCGCGAAGATCTGGTAACGGCTTCGCTCTACGCGCTGATGCGATCCAAGTACGGCATCCAACTCGATCACGGCGTGCGCCTGGCGGAGGCTGCACCGTGTTCGCCGGAAGAGGCCAAGCTGCTGCGCATCAAGACCAGCGTGCCGCTGCTGGTCATCCAAAGCACCATGTACGATGTCGACAACCGCCCGGTCGAGTACGGCGTCGCCAAGCAGCGCGGCGATCGGGCACAGGTGGAAATCGCCGTCGTCGCCGCAAAGTAACTCTCCATTCCCTGCAAGGAGACAAGAGAAACATGGCAAACATCGCAATGTTAGGCACCGGTCTCATCGGCATGTTCTACACCATGAGCCTGCAAGCCAAACGCGGGCGTGACAAGATCGTGGTGGTGTGCGGCAGCAACCCGGAGAAGACGCAGGCCTTTGCGACGAAGTGGGGCATTCCCAGTTGGACGACGGACTATCGCGATGCCATTCAGCGGCCTGATATCGACATCGTGATTGTCGGTCTGCCGAACTATCTTCATAAGGAAGCGGTGCTGCTCGCCGCGCAGCAAGGTAAAGCCATCTTCTGCACCAAGCCGCTGGGCCGCACCGCCGCCGAGGCCAAGGAGATGCTGGATGCGGTCGAGAAGGCCGGTGTCTTTCACGGCTATCTTGAAGATCTTGTTTACACCCCCAAGACGTTAAAGTCATTGCAATCGGTCAGAAATGGCTCGATCGGCAAGGTGTTGTGGACGCGCTCGCGCGAGACACATCCCGGCCCGCACAGCGACTGGTTCTGGAAGAAAGAACTCTCGGGCGGCGGTGCGATCGTGGACATGGGCTGTCACTGCATCGAGATCGGCCGCAACTTCATCGGCAAGGAGGTGAAGCCGCTGGAGGTGATCTGCTGGGCCGCTACGCAGGTGCATCCCATCGAGGCGGAGGATAGCGCGGTGGGCATGGTGCGCTATGCCAGCGGGGCGCTGTCGCAGTTCGAAGTATCGTGGACGTTCCGCGGTGGCATGGACCTGCGCGATGAAGTCTCGGGCACGGCGGGTACCATCTGGCTCAATCACTGGCTGCGCACCGGTTTCGAGATGTTCTCCGCGCCGGGGCAGGGCGGTTACGTCTCCGAAAAGAGCGAGAGCGATACCGGCTGGCTGTTCCCCGTCGGGGATGAAGTCGTAGCGTTGGGGTACGAAGATATGTTCATGGATATGTTGAATTCATATGACGCGCGCAAGGCCCCGCTGGAGACCTTCTACGACGGGTATGTCGTGAATGCCATCATGGACGCGGCTTATCGCTCGATCGAGTCGAAGAAGTGGGAGCCGGTGCAGCTGGAGATTTGGCGCGGCTCGGAAGAGATCGCCGGGAAGGCAGGCATGGCCGAGTTTGACGCGCAGCATTTCTTGATCAAGCAAGAGGTCATGCCAGATGGCAAGACGAAGTTCATTTTGAAGGATAAGCAGACGGGCGAGATTGTGCAGAAGATACAGTAAAAGGAAACAGGGAAACAAGTAGATAAGGGGCTTTTAATGAAGCCGGCAGCAACTTATTTCGATGAAATCCAAAAGATCTTGGACCGTGTGCGCACGACGCAGCTGGAAGCGTTAGAACGTGCGGCGGAGATTTGCGTCGACTCGATTGCCAGCGGCGGATTGGTGCACGTATTCGGCACGGGGCATTCGCGCATTCCCGTCGAGGAGATGTTTCCGCGCCACGGCAGTTATCCCGGCTTTCATCCGATCGTCGAGTTGTCGCTGACGTATCACAATCCCGTGGTCGGGGCGAACGGCCAGCGGCAGGCGATGTTCCTCGAGCACGTCGAGGGACTGGGCGAAGTGATTCTGCGCAACTTCGTGCTGGAGCCGCCCGATAGTTTTTTGATCTTCTCGAACAGCGGCGTCAACGAAGTGGTGGTGGAAGTGGCGCTCGGCGCAAAACGGCGCGGCCTGCCGGTGATGGCCGTGGTGTCGTTGGATCATTGTCTGCACTCGCCCATCAAGCACAGCTCGGGCAAGCGTCTGCCGGATGCCGCCGATGTGGTGATCGATAACGGGACGCCGGGCGGCGATGCGCTGGTGAAGATCGATGGGTTGGATGATCCGATCGGGCCGGGATCGACCATCGGGCATGCGTTGATCGCGAATGCGCTGAAGGTGCTGGTCGCCGATCGGCTCACGCGGCTCGGCCAGCTGCCGCCGGTACTGACGAGCAGTTTCTTCATCGGCGAGGCGGCTTCGGCGCGGCGCTTCGATGAATGCTACGACGATTATCGATCGCGAGTGCGGCGGGTGTATGGCTGCGGAGATGATTGACAAAGTCGCCGTCGTCACCGGTGGATCGAGCGGCATCGGGCGGGCCACCGCGGTGTTGTTCGCAGACGAGGGTGCGCGCGTGGCGATCTTCGATCTGGATGAGGCGGGCGGACAACAAACGATTGAGGAGATTCAAGCGCAGGGCGGCACGGCAATCTTCGTGCGGGCGGATGTGAGCGTTGCACGGGACGTTGAAGTGGCGGTGCAGCGCACGGTCGCAGAATTTGGCCGACTCAATGTGATCTTCAACGGCGCAGGCTTGAGCGGTCGCAAGTGGGGCGACGGGCCGACGGCGGACTGCACGGAAGAAGCATGGGATCGCGTGCTGGCGATCAATTTGAAGAGCGTGTTTTTGTGCTGCAAGTACGCGCTGCGTGAGATGTTGAAAACCGGTGGTGGCGCGATTGTGAATCTGTCGTCGGTGTTGGGGCTGGTGGGCGGCGATGAGGATTTTGCCACGCACGCTTACGCGGCCAGCAAAGGCGGCATCATCAGTTTGACGCGATCGATCGCGGCCTATTACGCCCCGCAGAAGATTCGCGCGAACGTGATCTGCCCGGGACTGATCGCCACGCCAATGAGCCGGCGCGCCCAGACGAACGAAGCGATTCGCGCCCGCCTGCGCGATCTGCAGCCGCTGACGGGCGACTTCGGGCAGCCGCTCGATGTGGCGCAAGCCGCATTGTATCTGGCGTCGGATCAGTCGAAGTTTGTGACAGGCACAGTCTTAACAGTCGATGGCGGTTGGACGACGAAGTGACACACAGCGTGCTGGCAAATCTGGCAGCTATTCAGTAAAAGCGAAAGGAGGATGAGATCGCGAAGAAAGACATGGCTTGTGATTCGACCGCTTGCTCAACCGGCTGTAGTGCATCCCTATACTCTCAGGAGGAGTTACCCATGAAGAAGATGACTGTTGTGATGGTGCTGTTACTGGTGGTAGCGCAAGTGCTGGCCGCGTGCGCCACACCAACCCCGGCTCCGACGCAGGCCCCGGCGACTCAGCCGACCGCAGCGCCGGCTCAACCGACCGCGGCTCCCGCTCAGCCGACCGCGGCCCCCGTTGGGGGTGGCAGATTTACCATTGGCATTTCGAATCCGTTCATCAGCAGCGAGTACCGCACGCAGATGATCCAGGAATTGAAGGACGTGAATGCCGAGTATATGGCGGCGGGCCTCACGAATGAGTTGGTAATCGAGAGCGCCGACACCGACGTGGCCGGCCAGATTCAGCAGCTGCAGAACTTGATCAGCAAGAACGTCGATGCGATCCTGGTGAATCCGAGTGATGTCAATGGGTTGAACGCCACGCTGCAGGAAGCGTGCGACAAGGGCATCCTCGTGATCTCAGTGGACCAGGCGCTGGACGTGCCGTGCGTGTACAACGTGGGCATCGATCAGAAGGAATGGGCCAAGACGTCGGCCAAGTGGCTGGCCGAGAAGTTGGGCGGCCAGGGTGACATTGTGCAGATCGAAGGCTTCCCCGGCCACCCGGCGAACGTGGCGCGCATGGACGGCGTGGCGGAAGTGCTGAAGGACTATCCGAACATCAAGGTGTTGGCGACGGAGACGGGCAAGTGGGACGAAGCGACGGGCCAGCAGGTGATGTCGAACTTCCTGGCGTCGTTCCCGAATCTGGACGGCTACTGGACGCAGGACGGCATGGCGATCGGCGCGATGCAGGCGCTGCTGGCGGCGAATCCGGCGGAGTGGCCGGTGGTGGTGGGTGAAGGCCGCTGCCAGTTCTTGCAGTTGTGGGATCAGCGCTTGAAGGAAGACCCGAACTTCGAGACGATCGCCGTGGCGAATCCACCGGGCGTGTCGCCGACCGGTCTGCGCATCGCCGTGAATATCCTGCAGGGCAAGGAAGTGGACAAGAGCAAGCTGAGCGGCCAGTCGTTTGTGATTCCGGTGCCGGTGGTCGTGACGAAAGAGAACTTCAAGGAAGTGTATGAATCGACGTGCAAGGACAAGCCGGCCACCTATCTGCTCGACGGCATCATGAGCGAAGAGGAAGTGCAGCAGTTCTTTGTCGGCGGGCAGGCTCCGGCCTCGACTGCTCCTGCTGAGAAGTTCACGGTGGGCATTTCGAATCCGTTCATCAGCAGCGAGTATCGCACGCAGATGATCCAGGAATTGAAGGAAGTCAATCAAGAATACATCGATAAGGGCATCGGCACTGAACTCGTGATCGAGAGCGCCGACACCGACGTAGCGGGTCAGATTCAGCAATTGCAGAACCTGATGAGCAAGGGCGTCGATGCGATCCTGGTGAATCCGGGTGACGTGAACGGTCTGAACGACACGCTGCAGGAAGCGGTTGCGAAGGGCATCATCGTGATCTCGGTCGATCAGGAACTGAACGTGCCCAACGTGTACAACGTGGGCATCGATCAGAAGGAATGGGCCAAGACGTCGGCCAAGTGGCTGGCCGAGAAGTTGGGCGGCCAGGGTGACATTGTGCAGATCGAAGGCTTCCCCGGCCACCCGGCGAACGTGGCGCGCATGGACGGCGTGGCGGAAGTGCTGAAGGACTATCCGAACATCAAGGTGTTGGCGACGGAGACGGGCAAGTGGGACGAAGCGACGGGCCAGCAGGTGATGTCGAACTTCCTGGCGTCGTTCCCGAATCTGGACGGCTACTGGACGCAGGACGGCATGGCGATCGGCGCGATGCAGGCGCTGCTGGCGGCGAATCCGGCGGAGTGGCCGGTGGTGGTGGGTGAAGGCCGCTGCCAGTTCTTGCAGTTGTGGGATCAGCGCTTGAAGGAAGACCCGAACTTCGAGACGATCGCCGTGGCGAATCCACCGGGCGTGTCGCCGACCGGCCTGCGCATTGCCTACAACATGCTCATGGGCAAGGAAGTGGATACGAGCAAGCTGGGCGGCGCGAATGGATTGTCATTTGTGATCCCGGTGCCGGTGGTGGTGACGAAAGAGAACTTCAAGGAAGTGTATGAGTCGACGTGCCAGGACAAGCCGGCCACATTCCTGCTCGACGGCATTATGAGTGACGCCGAAGTGCAGCAGTATTTCAAGTAGAAGACCTCACCTCTAATCTGGCGAGGGCCGCGCGCAGCGACCCTCGCCAGAATGATGAAGTCGTGCTGCCCTTGCGAGGGAGTTGAAGCCCCCGCAAGGGTGCCACAAATCTGGGAAAGCAACTCATGACCATATCGCTGTCTGCCCGACATGTGGTGAAACACTATGGCGGCGTGGTGGCTCTCTCCGATGCCAACCTCGAGATTCAATCCGGCGAAGTGCTGGCGCTGATCGGGGCCAATGGGAGCGGCAAGAGCACGCTCAGCAAGATCATCAACGGCGTCGTCGTCCTCGATGGAGGACAGCTGTTCCTCGACGGCCAGCCCGTGCATTTCTCTTCGCCGCACGCCGCCAAGAACGTCGGCATTTCCACGGTCTTTCAAGAGCTCAGCCTGGTGCCGCAGATGACGGTGGCCGAGAATATCTGGCTGACGCGCGAGCCGCTGCAGCGCGCCGGTTTCGTGGGGCACAAACAGATCCAGCGGCGGACGGAAGAACTGCTGGCGTTGTTCGACGGCATGTTCAAAACTGCGTTGACGCCGGCCACCCCGATCGGTTCTCTGCCGCCCGACGAAAAACAGATCATCGAGATCTTGAAGGCCGTGAGCTTCAATCCGCGCCTGTTGATCCTGGACGAAGCGACGGCCAGCCTCGACAGCCGGCAGGTGCAGCGCCTGTTCGAACTGGTGACGCGCTGGAAAGCCGAAGGCAAAGCGATCGTGTTTGTGTCACACCGCATGGAAGAGATCTTCCAGATCGCCGATCGGTACTCGGTGCTGCGCAACGGGCAGACCGTGGGTGAAGGCCCGATGAAAGAGGCCACCACGCGTACCCTGGTGGACTTGATGGTGGAGACTGCCGCAGTCGAGAAAGTGGTGCAGCGCAGTCGCCCATCGGCAGAGAGCTTGCGGCAACGTGCGGTGCAGTTGGAAGTCAAAGACTTGCGGACCGATGTGCTGCAGGGCGTGAGCGTGCAGCTGCACAAAGGCGAACTGCTGGGGCTGGGCGGCCTGAAAGGGCAAGGCCAGCGCGATCTGCTGCTGGCGCTGTTCGGCGATCTGCCGTACGGCGGAACCGTCATCATCGACGGCGCGGCGATGCACTTCAAACATCCACGGCAAGCGATGGAGAAAGGCATCTCGCTCGTGCCCGGCGAGCGCGCAAAAGAAGGGTTGTTGTTCATCCGATCGATCCTCGAGAACCTCCAGATTCCCTCGTGGCGCAGGTACGGCACGCCGCTGCGACTCGGACGCGCGACGGCCGACGCTGCTGAAATGGGCAAGCGCCTGAATTTGAAAATGGCGGGCTTGAAAGAGCCGGTGAGCAGCTTATCGGGCGGCAACGCGCAGAAAGTCGTCATCGGCAAATGGCTGCTGCGCGATCCGCGCATCCTGCTCTTCGACGATCCCACCAAGGGCGTGGATGTAGGCACGAAAGCGGAGTTCTATCAACTGCTGACGCAGTTGTGCGAAGAAGGCAAGTCGGTGCTGTTCTACAGCAGCGACGACGAAGAATTGATCGGCCTGTGCGATCGGGTGCTGGTGATGCACGACGGGGCGATTCAGGCGGAACTGGCCGGCGATTCGCTGACGAAATCCAATCTGGTGGCCGCCAGCCTGGGCGCCGCCCATGAGGCGTTGCCGTGAAAAACTTCAGCTGGCAGCACTTCACTTATCGCAATCCGTATCTCTTCGCGCTGGGACTGTTGATCGTCGCGGTGATCGTCAACTTCATCTTGCAGCCCGATCTGTTCGATCCCAAAACGCTCAACAACAACATGCGCGTCTTTCTGCCGTTGATTCTCTTGTCGGCCGGGCAGGCGGTGGTCATTCTGGCGGGCGGCATCGATATTTCCGTCGGGGCGATCGTGTCGGTGGTCAATGCGCTGCTGGCGACGCAGATCGGCCTGAAGGGCGATCCGAATCAAGCGGTGATGTGGATGATCATCGCGCTCTTCGTCGGCATGATCGCGGGCGCCATCAACGGCTTCTTCGTCGCGTATCTACGTTTGCAGCCGATCATCACCACTTACGCCACCGGCTTCCTCTATGCCGGTCTGGCCTTATTCATCCTGCCGAATCCCGGCGGCGGTATTCCATCCATGTTCACCGCATTTTATCGCGAGGCCACGCCGTTGGGCCTGCCGCTGGCGTTCTACATCATCTTTGTGATTCTGCTGGCGTGGTACGTGACGCGGCAGACGCGCTATGGTCGTTATCTCTTCGCGGTCGGCGGCAAAATCGATGCCGCCTACGAAACCGGTGTGCCGGTCAACGCGGTGCAGTTCAGCACCTACGTCATCTCCGGCTTGATGGCTGCGCTGGGCGGCATCGCCATGACCATGTTGACGGGATCGGGTAACGCGCAGGTCGGCGATGCGCTGACGCTGCAAGCGATCACCGCGGTCGTCATCGGCGGCACGATCCTCAGCGGCGGCAAAGGCGGCATCGCCGGGGCCATCATCGGCGCAATTATCCTGGGGTTGATCCGCAACATCATTTCATTCGCCAATGTCGAATCGTGGTGGCAGACGTTCGTCAACGCGGCCATCATCGTGCTGGCCCTGGCGATGCCCGGCATCTTGAGTTTGATCCGGAGGAGGCGCGCATGAAAACCCGATTGGCTATCTCCCCTCCGCTCGCGGCCGTGCTGCTGGCCGTGGTGCTGTTCCTGTTGAGCGGCCTCCTGCCGAACGGCTTCGGCAGCAATCCCGAAGTGGCCGTGCCGCAGGCGCTGACCATCATCCGCATTGCGGTGTTCCTCGGCATCATTGCCGCCGGACAGACGCTGGTGATCATCAGCGGCGGCGAAGGTATCGATCTGTCGATCGGCGCGATCGTGACCTTGACGGCCATCATCACCTACTCGATCGTGAATGGCAAAAACGAAAACGTGCTGCCTGCCTTAGTGGCGGTGTTGATCGTTGGGGCGGCGATCGGTTTCTTGAACGGCGCAGGCATCGCCTTCCTCAAAATTTCGCCGCTGGTGATGACGCTGGGCATGGCAGGTCTGGTGAGTGGACTGATCCTCGTCATCACGCAGGGCAACGTCAGCGGATCGGTGGCGCCCGTCATGACGCAGTTGATCGCGCGGCCCGTCTTTCTGGGCATTCCCGGCGCGATCGTGATCTGGATCATCTTCGGGTTGCTGATGTGGCTGCTGCTCGAGCGCACGGCATTCGGCAAGCATCTGTTTGCGATTGGAACCAATCGCGTGACCGCGCGCCTGTCGGGCGTCAACGTGACGCGCATGGTGTTGGGCACATATGCGCTGGCGGGCATGCTGGCCGGACTCGGCGGCTTTCTCGTCGTCGGCAATACGGGTGTGGTTCACATCCGTATTGGCGATCCGTTTTTGTTCCCGTCGATTGCGGCGGTTGCGGTGGGCGGCACGCTGCTCAGCGGCGGCAAAGGCAGTTATTGGGGCACGATGGCGGGCGCGCTGGTGCTGACGCTCATCACGAGTTTGCTCACCACGATGCAGATGCCGGAATCGGTGCGGCGCATGGTGCTGGGCGCAACGTTGTTGATCATGATCTCGATCTACGGACGGCAAAGGGGATTCAGGCAGTAGACCTCACCCCCAACCCCTCTCCTGAAACAGGAGAGGGGAGCACGAATCACGGGAGGACTTCATGCTGTTACCCACCAGTGTCATTGGCAGTTACGCGTGGCCGTCGTGGTTCATCACCGCCGTCGAGGCGATGAAGCGCGGTGAGTACGGCCCCGCCGATATTCAAGAGACGTTGAACGACGCCGTCGATGTGGCGCTGCGCGATCAAGAAGACGCGGGCATCGATATTGTGTCTGATGGTGAGATGCGGCGGCTCGGTTTTTTCACGGCGGATTTCTACAACCGCTTAAGCGGCCTGCGCACTCTGCCGCCCGATCGACTGCTCGGCCCCGCTGGGCACGATCAGCGCGAGCACTACGAAGCGATCGATCCGATCACCGCCCCCGACGGCCTCGGCCTCGTCCCCGAATTTCAATACGTCCGCACGCGCACTGCGAAGCGCATCAAGCTGCCGTGCCCCGGACCGTTCACGCTGGCGGGCCGCATTGCGCCGGGGAGCGCGTATAGTGATCGCATGGATGTCGCTCACGCGCTGGCGGACATCATCAACGCCGAGTTGAAAGCGCTCGTCGCTGCCGGGGTGGATTTCATTCAACTCGATGAACCATCCTACGCGGTGCATCCCAAATCGCCGCATGATTTCGTCGAACTGTTCAACTCCACGGTGAGTGACGTTAGCGCGCGCATCGGCTTGCATCTGTGCTTTGGCAACTTCGTTGGTCGACCTGTGGCGAAGCGCACCTATGCCCCGCTGTTCCCGCACATCCTCGACACGCGCACGGACGAACTGGCGCTGGAGTTTGCCAATCGCGAGTTGTTCGAGATTGAGTTAGGCAGGCAGGTCGCCGAAGCGGGCAAGACGCTGGCGGCAGGCTTGATCGACGTGAAGAACTACTACCTCGAAACGCCGGAGGATGTGGCACAGCGCATCCGCATGGCGTTGAAGCATGTGCCTGCCGACAAGCTCGCCATCGTGCCCGATTGCGGCTTCAGTCAGACCGCGCGCTGGGCCTCGCGCGCGAAGTTGAAGGCGCTGGTGGAGGGGGCGAGGTTAGTGCGCGCCGCCATCGAATGAATTCGATGGCTGATAGGGGAAACATGCTGAAGCATGTTGCGGCGTTGAACGCGCTTCAGCGCGTTTGGTCTGTCAGGCCGCAATTCATTTGCGGCGGGTAGTGGAGGGGGCGAGGTTAGTGCGCGCCGCCATCGAATGAATTCGATGGCTGATAGGGGAAACATGCTGAAGCATGTTGCGGCGTTGAACGCGCTTCAGCGCGTTTGGTCTGTCAGGCCGCAATTCATTTGCGGCGGGTAGTGGAGGGGGCGAGGTTGGTGCGCGCCGCCATCGAATTCATTCGATGGCTGATAGGGGAAACATGCTGAAGCATGTTGCGGCGTTGAACGCGCTTCAGCGCGTTTGGTCTGTCAGGCCGCAATTCATTTGCGGCGGGTAGTGGAGGGGGCGAGGTTGGTGCGCGCCGCCATCGAATTCATTCGATGGCTGATAGGGGAAACATGCTGAAGCATGTTGCGGCGTTGAACGCGCTTCAGCGCGTTTGGTCTGTCAGGCCGCAATTCATTTGCGGCGGGTAGTGGAGGGGGCGAGGTTGGTGCGCGCCGCCATCGAATGAATTCGATGGCTGATAGGGGAAACATGCTGAAGCATGTTGCGGCGTCCAACGCGC
>CAYNML010000001.1:59525-165058 GCA_964398185.1 uncultured Anaerolineae bacterium
AATTCGATGGCTGATAGGGGAAACATGCTGAAGCATGTTGCGGCGTCCAACGCGCTTCAGCGCGTTTCATCAAGTCGATCAGGCCGCAATTCATTTGCGGCGGGTAGTGAAGGGGACGAGGAACCCGCGTATGAATAGCGACCGTGACGAACTCGTCCGTCCGTCTGACTGAAGACTACGGCGGGCTGTGGGGCATCGATCACGCGCGGCGCAGCGCCGCGCGGACATGGACGCTCTGTTTGCCAAGTTTGAGGCTGATTCATTTGGTTGCTTTTGATTCGCGTTGATTCGCGGAGAGAACGATGCCCTTCATTCGAGCTGTGCGCGGCGACATCGATCCTGCTGAACTAGGTGTGTGTTATCCGCATGAGCACGTGCTGTGCTCGCCTCCGCCCGACGTGACCGATCGCGATCTGGAGATGGATAGCGAAGCGGCGGCCATTCAGGAACTGACGTGGTTCAGGCGGGCGGGCGGCCGCGCGCTGGTGGATATGACGCCCGCCGATTATGGCCGCAACGCGTCGGGGATGAAACGCGTGTCTGAAGCCACCGGCATTCACATCATTGCGACAACCGGACTGCATAAAGAGAAGTTCTCAGGCCGCATCGTCAAAGACAAATCAATCGACGAGTTGGCCGATCGCTTTACGCGCGATGTGACGGAGGGCGTCGATGGCACGGACATCAAAGCCGGTGTGATCAAAGCCGCATCGAGCTTGAATACCATTACTGCCAATGAAGAGAAGGTCTTTCGGGCGGCGGCGCGGGCCCATCACCTGACGGGCGCGGTGATCTCCACTCACACCGAGGTCGGCACGCTGGGCCTGGAGCAGATCCAGCTGTTGATTTCAGAGGGCGTGGAGCCCGAACGCATCATCATCGGACATGTTGATCGCAAGCTTGAGTGGGGCTATCACCTTACGCTGTGGAAGACTGGTGTGACGCTGAGTTACGATCAGATCAGCAAGGAGAAGTACGCGCCGGATAGCCAGCGCGTGGAGTTCATTTTACGCGCCGTCAAAGAAGGCTTTGGCAAGCAGATCGTTCTTGGCGGCGATCTGGCGCGCAAGTCGTACTGGCCCAGTTACGGCACGGGCGGCGGGCCGGGACTGACCTACATTTTGTGGCGCTTCATCCCGTGGTTGCGATCGGAAGGATTGAGCGAAGAGGCGATTCAGGATTTGCTTGTGCGCAATCCGGCACGCACTCTGGCGATATACTAATTCTCTTGTACACGGATTTGACGGATGACACGGATCAGCACGGCTGTGATACTGATCCAGAAAATCCGTACGATCCGTGTCATCCGTGTCCACAATCAGGCATGATCAACGACTCCCCTCTTTTGCGCGACATTCTCAACCAACCGCAGTCGCTGGCCGAAACCGTCGAGTATCAATCTGGCGCGGGCAGGTCGGCGCTGCACGAGGCGGCGCGGTTGATGACCGGCCAGCGGATTCTCCTCAGCGGCATGGGCAGTTCGCTGTATGCGTGTTATGCGTTCAGCGCTGAGTTGGCTCAACACGGTATTGCCGCAACGACCAGTGATACTGCCGAACTGCTGCACTATCACTACGGGGCATATCGTGATACGGTGGCGATATTGGTATCACGCTCCGGCGAATCGATCGAGATGCTCAAGGTATTGCCAGTATTGAAGGCGCAGGGCACGCGCATCGTCGGTGTGACGGATGTAGCTGACAGCACCCTCGCGCGTGGGGCCGATGTGACGGTGTTGATTCACGGCGGTCAGGATCACCTTGTGGCCGTGCAGAGCTATACCGCGACGTTGATCGCGCTGAGCTCGTTAGGTGCGGCAGTGGTGAACGCCTTTGACGTGCTGTGCGCAGAATGGGAGATGGCTGTCACAGCCTTGATCGATTACGTCCCGCAGTGCGTTGAACACAGCGCCAGGTGGCAATCGTTCTTCGACGGCGCGGAAGTGATCCATCTGCTGGGACGTGGCCGATCGATCGCCGCGATCTACGAAGGCGCGTTGTTGTTTAATGAAGTAGCGAAGTTCCCTTCGGCGCCGATGCAGGCCGCGCAGTTCCGGCATGGCCCGGTGGAGATCGTCGACGAGTGGTATCGGGCGATCGTGTTTGCGCCGGATGATCAGACGCGCGAACTGAACATCGCCATGGCGGATGATCTCACTCGGCTCGGCGGGCAGGTGAGATTAATCGGGCCGGCGCTCGCCCGCGGGGACGCGGTCGAGGAGCAATCAAGGCTCGCAGCCCGCGTCCCGGCGGGCGTCATCGACAACCGCGTATGGTGGAGAACACCCGAAGTATCGGCTTTGCTTGCGCCGTTGATCGAGATCATTCCCGTGCAGTGCGCCGCCATGCGCCTCGCTGAATGGCGCGGTTTGACACCGGGCGAATTCCGGGTAGCAACTCAAGTCACCAGCAGCGAAAGCGGCTTTTGAAAATCCGTGTTATCCGTCTAATCCGTGTCCAAATTCAGGAGGCCCAACCATGGGCAAGACCGTCAAAGTGGGATTGATCGGCGCGGGATTCGTGACCGATCTGCACGCGTTCTCGTTCCGGCATTACGTGCCGAACGCTGAGATTGTGGCAGTAGCCTCGGTGACACCGGGCAAGGCCGCGCACTTTGCGAAAGAGCGCAACATTCCGCACGCCTTTAACGATTATCGTGAACTGCTGGCTTTGAGAGAGATCGATGTCGTCACTGTGGCGATCCCGAACGATCTCCACGCGCAGGTCACCCTCGCTGCAGCGCGGGCGGGCAAGCACGTGATCTGCGAGAAGCCGTTGTGCAAGACGCTCGAAGAAGCCGATCAGATGATCGATGAATGCCACAAGCATGGTGTGCTGTTGTTGTACGCGGAAGAACTGCTCTTCGCGCCGAAGTACGTGCGCGCCAAAACGCTCATCGACGAAGGCGCGCTGGGCAAGGTGTTTCTCGCCAAGCAGATGGAAGAACATTCGGGGCCGCACATGCCGTGGTTCTGGGATGTGAACCGCTCGGGCGGCGGCGTGCTGCTGGACATGGGCTGCCACTCGATCGAGTATACGCGCTGGGTGCTGGGCAAGCCACAGGTCACAAGCGTCTCGGCCACACTGGGCACGTTCGTGCATGGCGACAAGACACAGGGTGAAGATCATTCGGTCGCCGTGATCGAGTACGAAAACAACAGTATGGCCGTGTGCGAGAACTCGTGGGCCAAGTTGGGCGGCGTCGACGATCGCGTGGAGATTTACGGATCGCACGGGCACACCCGCGCGGACTTGCTGCGCGGCAATGCGTTGACCACGTACAGCAACACCGGTTACGGTTATGCCGTCGAGAAAGCTGATACGACGAAAGGCTGGACGTTCACGACGTTTGAGGAAACGTGGAACTACGGTTTCCCGCAAGAGATGCAGCACTTCGTCAATTGTGTGGCGGGCAAAGAGACGCCGATCGAAACCGGTGAGGATGGTCGCGAAGTGTTGAAGATCATTTATGCGGCATATCAGTCGGCGGGTGAAGGGCGCAAGATCGCGTGGCCGTATGAAGCGCCTCAGGTGGAGAAGCCGATTGATCTCTGGAAAAGGCGTTAAAGACCGTCATGGCGAGCCCCGCAGGGGCGAAGCAATCTCCTCTCTCGGCACGAGATTGCTTCGTCGTCCGGCGGACTCCTCGCAATGACATGAGGCGCATCATGGATCATCGTGAACGAGTCTTAACGGCCATCAATCATCAACAGCCCGATCGGGTGCCAACGGCGATCTGGGGCAGCGCCTACGGCATCACCGACTCGCTATACTTTGAGTTGCTGAAAGAATTGCGGCTGGGTGATCCGGTTCCGCCATTTCGTCGTCGCCTGGGACACACGGTCAACTATTACGACGATCGCGTGTTGGAGGCGTTGGACACCGACGTGCGTCACGTGTGGCTGGGCTTCACCGATTTAGGCGGGCCGATCGCCAACGGGAATGATGCGTGGGGCGTGGGCTGGACGCAGGCGGGGATCTATCTCGGTCCGACGAATTATCCGCTCGAACATGCGACCGTGGAAGACCTCGATCGGTACGCCTGGCCCGACGTGGATCAACTGGTGCGACGAGATGAGTTGCTGGAGCGTGCGAAGTACTTGAAAGAGAAAACGGACTTCGCGGTGGTAGGACGCGCGGTTGATTCCTACGGGCCGCTGGAACGCTGCAACAGCCTGCGCCGCATGGATAAGTTCATGATCGATCTCGGCTCGAATCCCGAGTTCGTCACGGCGCTGATCGATAAAGTGACGAACGTGTTGTGCCGCTTGCTGGAAATCTATCTCGACACCGCCGGTCCATATCTTGACGTGATCGAGCTGCCCGGCGACGATTACGCGGCGGCGAATCCGCTGATCTCGCCCAGGATGTTCGATCGGTTTTTCGCGCCCGCCTACCGCCGCATCATCGGGTTGATCAAAGACGCCGCGCCGCACGTAAAGATTCTCTTTCATTCCGACGGACGCATGGAGCCGTTCTTCAGCCGTTTAATCGATCTGGGCGTCGATGTATTCCACTGCCTCGAGCCTTTGCCCAACGTGGACATGGCGAGCGTCAAAGCGCAGTACGGCGATCGGTTGACGTTCTGGGGCGCGATCGACATCAAGCAGACGATGCAGGGCAGCGTGGCAGGCATCGAGGCCGAAGTGCAGGAGCGCGTGCGCGTGCTGGCGCCGGGCGGAGGCTATGTGCTGGCCCCGGCGAATCACTTGCAGCCCGACGTGCCCGCGCGCAATGTGATCGCGCTGTTTGAGGCGGCCCGGAAGCATGGGCGGTATTGACCCCCATCCAGGCCTTCCCCGTCGAGAAAACGATCTCGACAGGGGAGGGGACAAAAGCGGCGGTGCCGGAATTCGATCACGGTGAAGCGGTGATCGGCCTCGGTACGGTGTGGAATGCTGCGCAAGCTCAGGCAGCCGTCAACGCCGGCGCGCAATTCATCGTGTCGCCGACGACGCGTTTAACAACGATTGAAATGTGCAATCAGATGAAGACCGCAGTGATGCCGGGCGCGTTCACTGCCGACGGAAATCCTGACAGCGTGGGAGGCCGGGGCCAGCGCCGTGAAGGCGTTCTCGGCCCGATCGGTGGTGCCGCGTGACGTGCAAGCCGTGCGCGAACCGCTGCCCTTTCTGCGGCTGATTCCCAGCGGCGGTGTCGAGCAGGCGAACATCGGCGACTACTTGAAGAACGGCGCGTTCACGGTCGGCGTGGGCGGGAACCTTATCGACAAACCGTTGGTGGCCGCGCGTGATTGGGCTGCGCTAACCGATCGAGCGCGAACTTTTGTGGAAGCGGCGCAGGTCTAGCGGGCGCGGTTTTCCCCAAGTTGAGAACTCCGCAGCAGCCGTCCTGACTATGATGACAGGCCCCGCTGGAGTATAATGTCGCCGCGGTATAGTTGTGCGTAACATGCGGCCAGCAGTTCAAAATCCACCATGCTCCACTGGACAATCACGGGCATTTGCCTCGAATATGATTTTCGCGGGCTGATCTTCAGCGGCGCGGGCGCGGCAGAAGCGGCCGCACGCGTGCAGTGGCCGATCAGCGCGCAGGGTGAGATCGATCTGCATCTCGGCGTCGCGCTGTTCGATCGGCCGTTTGTCTTCACGCCCACACAGATCATCACCGAACGACAGCAGTCCATCGCGGGCGAGGCCGTGTTCGACTGGCTGATCGAAGGCTGCTATCGCATGCCGCGTTCAGAAGTCTTTGGCCTCGATGTGCGCGGTAAGGAGGCGCAGGTCTTCGCGCGCGATATTGACGTGGAAGAATCGCCGCTTGCCGTGTATGGGCATGGCACATGGATCGTCGCGCTGATCGAAGTCGATCCGGCGCTGGGTGCAGAAGTGCAGCCGCTCGATCGGGCGGAGCTGCCCGATCGGTTTCAGAAGGCGCTGGAATTTTATCGAGCCGGCCCACACCTCGACTGGGTGAGGTGGTCAAAGCAGTGGATTGGGTAGCTTCGTCCGCGAGCTTGACATCAACCTTGTTTGAATTAGAATGCTGGACAAGCACCCAAGCATCCTTCCCACCCAAAGGCATCGCTATTACGCTCACGCAGCATCCAAATTCTGCAGCATGTGGAGTCTGTAGCATTTGCCATGCCTGAAAATAACCGCAAAACTAACCATAGTACCTCCCCGATTCAACCGGTTCCTCGTTCTGAATGGATGGGCGCCGCATATTTCTTGTTGGGCAAGGCGGCACTGATCTACAAGCAGACGGTTTTCCTGGGGCCGGAATCCAGTTGGGCCGCGGTTGCTGCCGAATGCGCCGCCGATCAGGATCGTTTTGGGGATTTTCACAATTTGCTCTTCAGCCGCCAGAACGGCGAGAACCAAGGCGCTTTCAACAAGGGCAAGTTACTGGCCTGGGCGGCTGAGTTGAAACTGGACATGGCGCGGTTTGAGCCATTGCTCACTGAGACGCAATAACTCAGTGGGTGGCAGCTCGCCTGAAAATGCCTGTCACTTGGCGCTGCCGGAAATATCTCGTGCCATTGTGGGCACAGAAGGGGGGTCCTCGGCGCTTGATGGTTGTCGTGATTGGATCGAACCACGTGTAGCTACTCTAAAAAAGGAAAGGAAGCGATACCGTATGAAAGCAAGGACATTGATTCTCCTCGGTGTAGTCGCGGCGTTGGCCCTGCTGGTGGTGCCGGCCCTGGCATTGTCGCCTCTGGCGGCAGCTACTGAGGCGGCCCCGGCTGTTTCAGTCAGCAAGGCCCCGGTGGTCAAACCTGTTGCAGTCGGCGCGCCCACAACTACGGCGGCGCCGATCGATCCGGACGGCCTGGCGCGCTTGGAGGTTGCGACTGACGGGACATTGCAGATTTCGTTCAATCGCGCTACGGGTACCGTACGCTTCATTCAAGTTTCGCCTTCACAACCTGACGCGCTATCCAGCCTCTTTAGCGAGGCGTCAACGCCCGAGGCGCAAGCCGATGCCTTTTGGGCAGAATATGGCAGCCTGTTTGGCATTGACGATCCGGCGGCGCAGTTGCAATTTGTCCGCTCCCGGACCGATGCGGTGGGCACAACGCGCCTTGAGTACCGCCAAGTGTATGAAGGTGTTCCGGTGTTTGCGGGGATCCTGTTTGTACACTTCAGCCAGCAGGGGCAGATGACGGCCGTCAACGGCGTATCGGTGCCCGATATCACAGTGAATTCCCAGCCGAGCCTGACCGCTGAGCAGGCCGCCCAGATTGCCATCGACGCGGTTGGCCCGACGGGCATGAGGGCCGCGAAGAACACCCTCTATGTGTACCGTACCGGCCTGGCGCAGGGCGTCAAGGGTCAGAACTATCTGGCCTACGAGGTTGAAGTGACCAACGGCGTCAACGTGCGCGACTTTGTGATCGTCGATGCACACACCGGCAAAATCATTGACCGCTGGAGCGCGATCGAGAATGCGCTGATCCGTGAAGTATATAGTGGCACCTTCACGGCGCCGGCGCTCGTCTGGAAAGAAGGGGATTCCTTCCCTTACACAGGTGTGTTCTCTGAAGATATCAACAATCTGATCTATGGCGGCGGTGAAACGTACAATCTCTTCGCCAGCGCCTTTGGCCGTGATTCGTACGACGCGGCGGGCGCCATCATGCGCACGGTCAATAACGACCCGACCATCAGCTGCCCCAACGCCAACTGGAACGGCATCACCACCAACTACTGTAATGGGGTGACGGGTGATGATACTGTGGCGCACGAATGGGGCCATGCCTATACCGAGTACACGCACAACTTGATCTATGCCTGGCAGCCTGGCGCGTTGAATGAATCGTACTCGGATATCTGGGGCGAAGTCGTTGACCTGCTCAATGGCCGCGGCACCGACACGCCCGGCGGCCTGCGCACCGATGGATTGTGCTCGGTCTACACCTCTCCGGCGCCTGTGCTGCAGATCAATGCGCCGGCCGCCATTGTCGGCAACTACCCGGCGGCCGCGTCCAGCTTTGGCCCGTCGTTGATCACCCCGACCAATTGGGTCACCAACACCGTTGTGTTGGTGAACGATGGGGTCGGGCGCGATGGCAGTATCACTCCGCCGGTCAATGGGACTGACGCAACAACCAGCGATGGCTGCACGCCTTACGTCAACGCGGCGGCCGTGGCGGGTAAGATCGCTTTGATCGACCGCGGCACCTGTTCGTTCCAGATCAAGGCCAACAATGCCAACGCGGCAGGCGCGGCGGGCTTCATCGTCGCCAACCATCAGGCTGGCGGCAACGGCCTGATCAACATGGCTGGCACGGGCGGAACGGCCCCTGGTGTCTTCACCGGGCACAGTACCGGCTTGACGATTCGTTCGCAATTGACGAACACCGTCAATGCCACCCTGAAGTCAACGGCTGGCTTGGCTGACGATTCGTATCGCTGGCTGTCGGGTGAAGACGATCCGGCGTTCGGTGAATCCATCCGTGATATGTGGTCACCCAACTGCTACAACGATCCAGCCCGGGTCACAGACGCCTACTATCAATGCGACGCCAGCGATGGCGGCGGCGTACACACCAACTCGGGCGTGCCTAACCACACTTTTGCACTACTGGTGGACGGCGGCTCGTTCAATGGCTACACCGTTACGGGAATCGGTCTGACCAAGGCCGCGCACCTGTACTGGCGCGCCCAGGACATTTACCAAACGCCGACCACGGACTTCTACGATCATGCCGATGCCTTGACGGCTTCGTGCAACGATCTGGTGTTGGCTGGGACCAACCTGTCGACGCTCAGCACCAGCATCAGCACCACGGTCGGTTCAGGTCAGGTCTTCACGACCACTGACTGCTTGCAGGTCACAAGGGCCATCTCGGCGACGGAACTGCGGACACCGCCTGCGCAGTGCAACTTCCAGCCGCTGCTGAATCCTGCGACACCGGCCTTGTGCGCGCCGGGCACCGGCTCAGCTGTGAGCTTCTACACGGATACGTTCGAAGTCGCTTCTGGCTGGACTGTAACTCACACCGACGTCTTCTCGCCCACCAACTACGACTGGGTGCGGCGGGGCAGTCTGCCCAGTGGGCGACCGGGCCAGGCGTTCTTTGGTGTAAACGAAGTGCCTGGCGCCAGCTGCAACAGCAGCATCGGGGACGTGTCACGTGTGATGTACCTGACCAGCCCTGTCATCAACGTGCCTACCACCACGACGGCGCTACGTCTGGCGTTCGATCACTGGGTGGCAACTGAGGCTGGCTACGATGGCGGCAACGTCTGGATCAGCGTGAACGGCGGCGCCTGGCAGCTGGTCGCGCCGGGTGATTACACTTTCAATCCTTACAATAGTAACATCACCTTATCCGGGAATACCAATCCGCTGGCGGGTCTGCCGGGCTTTACGGGTTCCGACGGCGGTCAGGTGACCGGCAGCTGGGGTACCTCGTTGATCGATTTGCACGGCTATGCGGTGCCGGGTGATTCCTTCCAACTGCGCTACGCGCTGGGGACTGACGGGTGCGGCGGGCTGGAAGGCTGGTACGTGGACGACGTTGAGGCTTACTACTGCAGCGCCGATCTCTTCGGTGAAATCAACGTTGTCGAGTCGTCGGTATCGTCACAACAAATGCCTGGTACCGTCGTGACCGAAACCCTGACAATCGAGAATGGCGGTTCGGGCGATCTGGTCTGGGATATTCTCGAAATGGCTGCATCTGGCTTCCGTATGAGCAAGCCTCAGGTTGCCAATCCGGATGTGGTTGAGGCGCTGCAACTTGATCGCAAGCCAGCTGTGCCGGCCGTGCTGAACGCCGCCAAGTTGGCGCTGCCGAACGTGCCTGACGCGGCGAACCTTGTGCTTGATCCCAGCTTTGAAGCTGGCTCGCCCAATCCGTACTGGGATGAGTTCTCAGCGGCTTTTGGCACGCCGCTGTGCAATCCATCGTGTGGCGCTGCCGGCGCCTTGACAGGCGACTGGTGGGTGTGGTTTGGCGGCGCGGGGCCGAATGCGGCAGAAAACGGCTTCGTCAGCCAGGCCATCACCATCACACCTGGCCTTGCCACGTTGGAATTCTGGATGGTGATGGGCGCGCCGGGTGGCGGCACCGGTAACTTCACAGTGACGGTGGATAGTACAGTCGTTTTCACCGCCAACCACACCATGACGCCGACCTATGGCAACGACTACACGCTGGTCTCACTGGATGTGTCAGCCTTTGCCGATGGTCAAGCGCATGTTGTGACGCTGGCTGAGTCTGATCCGGCGACTCCCGGCAACTTCAATGTGTTCGTTGATGACGTGTCGTTGACAGTCATCGACTGCATAGTGACTGACTTGCCGTGGCTGTCGGTCTCACCATCTTCTGGCACGACTGGGGCGTATACGAGCACGACAGTAAGTGTCGTTTTCAATGCTAACGTGCCCTCTGGTACGTACAATGGGCAGTTGTGCGTCGCCAGCAACGATCTCGTCAATCCGGTGATTAAAGTTCCGGTGACGATGACAGTGGTGCCCACCGCGCAGTTGGCGGTGGCGCATCTGGCGCCGTTTGCCAACACGCTGGCGGGCACGTCGGTGACGGTGACGGTGGATAGCGCACCGGTGCTGACGGACTTCCAGTACGGTGATTCGACGGGGTATCTGACCGTGGCGGCTGGCCCGCACCTGGTGGAGATCTTCCCAGCGGGCAGCGCGACGCCAGCCATCACAGGCAACGTGGTGCTGTCGACGAACCTGTCGTACTCGGCGGTGGCGATCGGCGACGGGGTGAATCAGCCGCTGGGTCTGCTGGCGTTGCTGGACGACACGACGCCGGTGAGTGGCAGCGTGAAGATCCGCATCGGGCATGTGGCGCCGTTTGCGTCCGGCGCGGCGTTAGCCGATGTGCGGCTGCAGGATGGGACGCCCATCATCACGAACGTGCCGTACAGCCTCGTGTCGCCGTATCTGACGCTGCCGGCGGGGTTGTATGACCTGAAGATCACGGCGCCGGGCGGCAGCCCGACGCTGATCGATCCGCTGCCGGTGACGTTGAACTCCAACGACATCCTGTCGGTGTTTGCGACCGGCGATGGCGTGCAGCAGAAGTTGGGCGTGTTCGCCTGGCCCAGCAATCAGGCGGGCTTCTTCCTGCCGCTGATGAAGTACCTGTATCTGCCGCTGATCCTGCGCTAACACAGGCGGCAGTCACTGAAGTAGGTGGTAAGACAACAGCGCAGGCCGGAGCGGCCTGCGCTGTTGCTGTTGCCCAGACGTGCCGTAGGCCGCCTGATTGAATCTGTCTGCCCAATCAAGGCGACGTATCAAAAATTAATCTCAATCCTCAAACGCTTTTTCCATTGACATTCCCGGTATCTTGTGGAATTCTTAATATGGCAATGAATCTGGCCGGCGAGTTCATTGCCTCATCCGTCGTACCCTCTCGCATTAATCATGCCAGCCGGCAGTGGCAACCGACTCATCCAAGTCGGTTGTGTTCAGACAAACAAAAGGAGGCGATCAGATTTGATTGTTAACCATCCCGTTCACCACATCTCCCCATTGATCATTTTCCCCATGCGCACACACGAAAGGTAGGTCTGACATGAAGTCAAAACTAATGACAGTGTTAAGCTTGATTGTAGTAGTAACCCTGGCTGCCGGACCGGTACTCGCGCTTGCGCCAAGTGATGTGGCGCCAGCGGCGAATAACGCTGCGGTGGAGACGCCGGCCGCCAAGGCGGATGAAGCGGCCATGCCGGTTAAGTCAGCGCCTGCTACTGGCCCCTTCGTCGGCGACGCAGTGGTGCCTGGCTCGTTTGACGGCGACTTGCGCACGCTGCCGCAGCTGCCGTCGGCACCAGGTACGTTCGGGCAGGCTCTACGGGATGAGGTTCCCAATCGAGATACAGTGCGCCGCAGCGGCGTTGCGCCTGAGTCGTCTGACTTCCCTTCAGTCGTGCAACGTGAGGCAGGTTCCGGCGAAATGCCTGCGCCCATCACCACCTTCGACGGCATGACCAACCAGGATAACTTCGCCATCTTCGGCGGCCGCGTCAATCCGCCGGACACCAATGGCGCGGTCGGCCCGAATCACTACATCTCGTCCGTGAATCTGGTGTATGGGGTCTACGACAAGTCAGGCGCCAAGTTGTTCGGCCCGGCCAAGATCAGTTCCCTCTTTGCCGCTGCGCCGACCGGTACCGCCTGCGATACAACGGATCCCGGCGATCCGATCGTGTTGTATGACTCCAGCGCCGATCGCTGGATCCTGAGCCAGTTTGGTTTCACCTCAACTGCGGTGCTGGTTCCAAAGTGGGAGTGCGTGGCTGTGTCGAAGGGGCCCAATCCGATTACGGATGGTTGGTGGACTTACGCCATCCCCGCGCCCGGCGATCAGTTCAACGATTATCCCAAGTTGAGCGTGTGGCCGGATGCGTATTACTATACGGCGCGTATGTTCCCCGGCTCGGAGCCATTCTTCCTGTCGGTTTATGCCCTGGAGCGCCCGGCGATGCTGGCCGGTCGGCCGGCACGTTACGTGCGTTTTGACCTGCCCGGCATTTACGATTCGCCGCTGGCGACCAACTGGCGCGGCGCCGCACCACCTGCCGGCACGCCCAACCTGATCGCTTTGGCGGACGATGTGACCAACTCGATCATCACGTGGCAGTTCCGGGTGAACTGGGACAACCCGGCGGCCTCCACGTTGACGCCGGAATTTCCGGTGGCGGTAGCGCCGTTTGAAGAGGCGTGCCCCGGCACGCGCGATTGCGTACCGTTCTCAGGGGCCGTCTATTCGCCGCCCTCTGCCGCAACGCTGTTGGATGACCTCAGCCCACGCCTCATGTTCAATCTGGAATATCGCCGCGTGGGCAGCACCGAATCCGTGTGGGCCAATCACACCATCACCGAGAGCGGTCGCACGGTGGTGCGCTGGTATGAATTCCGTTATCAGCGCTCAGGCAGTATCATCACGCCCACGCTTTATCAGCAAGGCACCTATGCGCCGACGGACGATATCTGGCGGTGGATGGCGAGCATGGCCGCGGATAAGGACAACAACATGGCGATCGGGTGGAGCGCCTCTTCGCCCACCATCGATCCGCAAATCCGCTATGCAGGCCGTCTGGCCTCTGATCCACTGGGTGTGCTGGCGCAGGGCGAAGTGACCATGACGATCGGCACCGGTCATCCCACCACGACCAACTCGCGCTGGGGCGACTACAGCGCCATGACGGTCGATCCGGTGGACGACTGCACCTTCTGGTACACGCAGGAGTATTACACTACGACGACGGGCATTCCGGGTGATACGCGCCCGTGGGTCACGCGCATTGGATCGTTCAAGTATCCCAGCTGCACGCCGCTGGCTGCTGAGGGAACCATCACCGGCTTGGTGTATGACGCCACCACGCTGGTTCCGCTCCCCAACATGCCAGTCGAGGCCTTTGATGCAGCCACGAATTACCTGTATGCTGGTTCCACCGACGCGGCGGGCATCTACACCATGACGGTCCAACCTGGAACTTATGCGGTTTCAGCCGGACCGTTCGCCAGCATCGGCTATCCCGTCAAGGGCACGGTATCCGGTGTGGCGGTAACCAGCGGAAATACGAGCAACGCTAATATCCCCTTGAATGGCTCGCCATTCCTGGTGCTGGGGGCGCGCACCTACGCCGATAATGTCGTCGGCAACAACAACAACTATCCTGAACCGGGCGAAAAGCAAATCGGCGTGACCGCGGTGGTCACGAATACTGGTGTTACCACAGCCACTTCGGTTGTGGCGACGCTGACATCGCTTACGCCGGGCTTTACGGTGGTCACACCTACGGTGAGTTACCCGGACATTCTGGCGGGTGGCGCGCAGTCGAACTCGACGCCGTTCGGCATCACCGTCGATGGTGCTCTGCCCTGCGGGACAGTGGGCAGCTTCCGGCAGGTGATGGTGACGGCGGAGGGTACGTTCACGTTGCCGTATACTCTGCGGCTAGGCATCCCGCCGGCGTATACCTGCACGTTCCCCGTGCCCAACCTGACCATTGCCAGTGTGGTTGCCACAGAAAGCGGTGGCAATACGAATGGTAATGGCTACATCGAGCCGGGTGAGAACTCGATCAATACCAGCATCACGTTGAGCAACACGGGTCTCACCAACATCGGTCCGGCGACGAATATCAGCGGCACAGTCACGGCGCTGACGCCGGGTGTGACGATGAATGTCGGCGCGTCTGCCTATCCCGATATCGTGGCCGATGGCAGCGGGGTCAACTCTGTCCCGTTCAACTTTGCGGTCGGCTCGGGCGTGGCGTGCGGCGCTGCGTTGGACTTTAGCCTGACGGCTGCTACAGCCGAGGGCACTTTCGTCAAGCCGTTCCAGGTACTGACCGGCCAGCCCGTGCCCAACCCGGTTGTAATTCTGACCGACGATGTAGAAGCCGGGGCGGGCGTTTGGATCACGACGACGAATCTGCCAGGCGTGGGCTTTACCATCACGACCGAGCAGGCGAACAGCCCCACCCATTCGTGGACTGATTCGCCGGGTGGCCAATACCCGAACGGCCTCGACACGTCGTTGATCTCGCCAGTGTATGACTTCACGGCGTATGACAATGTGACGGTCGATTTCTGGCAGCGATATTCAACCGAAGCCGGTTTCGACTATGGTCAGGTGGAATACTCAACCGATGGCGGCGCAACCTGGACCGTGGCTGCGGCGTATGATGGTGTACAACTGACCTGGGTCAACACGACGCTTGATCTGAGCGCTGGCCTGGCGCACAAGGCCAACGCCCAAATCCGCTTCCGCTTTGTGGCTGATTCTGGCGTGATAGATGACGGCTGGTGGCTGGACGATTTCACCATCACCGGCCAGCGGCGCGTCTGCAATCCGGCGGTGTTGGCGACAGCCGGCAGCTTGAGCAGCACTCAGCCCCGTGGCGTGACGACGCAGACGCTGAATATCCAGAACACGGGTAACTCTGAATTGGCCTGGGCCATCAACGAAGTTCCCAGCCTCTATCGTCCGGCGCGTGACGCTGCCGCTGTAACACTGCCCATGGGCGGTGCGCGTGGCGACGCAGTTTCAAATGCCACGGCCCTGAAGACGCCGGTGTTGCTGCCAGATCCGAATGCACCCTCTGGCTTAACTTCTCTCGTGGAAGGCTTCAGCGATGTTGCCGGCTTGCCGGCGGCCGGCTGGGCGCTGATCAACAACAGCAGCCCGGTAGGCTTGACAGGCTGGTTCCAGGGCAATCCGGCGGTCTTCCAGGCGCAGGCGGGTATCTCCAACACGTACGTTGGCGCGAACTTCAACAATACCACCGGCGCCAACACCATCAGCAACTGGCTGCTGACACCTGAGCTGGAACTGAGCAATGGCTCGACGTTGACGTTCTACACGCGTGGACCGGCTCCCAGCCCCTTCCCTGATCGCCTGCAAGTACGGTTGAGCACGGCGGGCGGGAGCACCAACGTCGGCACCACGGCGACCAGTGTAGGCGACTTTGGCAACCTGCTGCTTGACATCAACCCAACGCTGGCTGTGGGTGGCTATCCAGAAGCTTGGACGGCTTTCACAGTGACTGTGTCGGGTCTGCCCGCGCCTACAACGGGCCGTCTCGCCTTCCGGTACTTCGTGACGGACGGTGGCCCCTTCGGCGCTAACTCAAACTACATCGGGATCGACACGGTGGCATACAACTATGCGCTGCCAACCTGCCCGAATGCGGGGAACATCCCCTGGCTCAGTGTGGCCCCCGCCAACGGGACGACGGCGGCACAGAGTACGACGCCGGTGGTGGTAACGTTCGATTCCACCGCGCTTGGAGTCGGCACTTACACCGGTCAACTGTGCATTGCCAGCAACGATCCTTTCAGCCCGCTGACCAATGTCCCGGTGACGCTGACGGTAGAACCGGCGTACTTGGCGGTGGCGCATCTGGCGCCGTTTGCCAACACGCTGGCGGGCACGTCGGTGACGGTGACGCTGGACGGGGCGCCGGCGCTGACCGATGTGGAATACGGCGACTCAACGGGGTATCTGACCGTGGCGGCTGGCCCGCACCTGGTGGAGATCTACCCGGCGGGCAGCGCTTCACCGGCCATCACGGGGAACGTCGTCCTCTCGCCGAACCTGTCGTACTCGGCGGTGGCGATCGGCGACGGGGTGAATCAACCGCTGGGTCTGCTGGCGTTGCTGGACGACACGACGCCGGTGAGCGGCAGCGTGAAGATTCGCATCGGGCATGTGGCGCCGTTTGCCTCCGGCCCGGCGTTAGCCGATGTGCGGCTGCAGGACGGGACGGCCATCATCACGAACGTGCCGTACAGCCTGGTGTCGCCGTATCTGACGCTGCCGGCGGGGTTGTATGACCTGAAGATCACGGCGCCGGGCGGCAGCCCGACGCTGATCGATCCGCTGCCGGTGACGTTGAACTCCAACGACATCCTGTCGGTGTTTGCGACCGGCGATGGCGTGCAGCAGAAGTTGGGCGTGTTCGCCTGGCCCAGCAATCAGGCGGGCTTCTTCCTGCCGCTGATGAAGTACCTGTATCTGCCGCTGATCCTGCGCTAAGCAAACAACCCGGACAAAATCCACGCTTGAAGACCAGCGGAGGCCGCCCGGCCTCCGCTGGTGCTTTGTCTTGACGCCTCCCCTCCATCTGCTAGAATCACACCATGATCAAAGTGACCTATCGCAACCAACAGTGGGACGTGCCCGGGCAGCGCACGGTGCGCGAAGTGATCGAGGCCGTGGGGCTGAATCCCGCCGTGGTCTTGGCCGTGCGCAACGGCAAGCTGGCGCTGGATTCGGAAATGCTGGGCGACGACGACGAGTTGAAACTGATAGCCGTGATTTCCGGCGGTTAATCTCCCCATCCCTCATTCTCTCTATCCCTCAATCCGATGGAGTGAATGAGAGATGGAGGGACAGAGGGAGGGGGAGAAAGACGCTGTGATCCTGAAATGCCGCAAGTGCCGTGAACCGGCTGTTGTCAATATGCGCCAGCACAAACTCCCGCTGTGCGCGGCACACTTCCTTGAATGGATCCCCGCACAGACGCAGCGCACCATCGAGAAGTACAAAATGTTCTCGCCTGCCGATCGGGTGTTGGTGGCCGTGTCGGGCGGCAAGGACAGTCTGAGCCTGTGGGACATCCTGAAGCAGCTGGGCTATCAGGCCGACGGAGTGACTTTGCAGCTGGGCATTGATGAAGGCTTGCAGTATTCCGCGCAGTCGCATCACTACATCGAGCAGTTCATCGAAAAATTCTGGCCCGGCTCGGTCTTGCACACGGTCGATGTGAAAGACACTTACGGCGAATCGATTCCCGAAGTCGCGCGGCGCACCGATCGGGGTAACGCGCGTCCCTGCGCGGTGTGCGGACTGATCAAGCGGCACGAGATGAATCGCCTCGCGCACGAACTGGGCTACGACGTGCTCGTCACCGGCCACAATCTGGACGATGAAGCCTCGGTGTTGTGGAGCAATGTGCTCAACTGGCAGATCGATTCGCTGGTGCGCCAATCGCCCGTCCTCCCCGCCGATCGGCCCGGGCTGGCCCGCAAGGCCAAACCGCTGTGTCGGCTCTACGAGCGCGACATGGCCGCCTACGCCTTGCTGCGCGGCATCGAGTACATCTACGATGAATGCCCCTTCTCGGTCAATGCCAGCACGCTGCAGCACAAGGCCGCGCTGAACGATCTGGAACACAAACACGCCGGGGCCAAACTGCAGTTCTATCTTGGTTTTCTGAATGCGCGCGAACGCGGCTTGTTCACCCTGCCGGAAGAGGATGCTCCCGCACTGCGCACTTGCGAACGCTGCGGCCAACCCACCGGCACAGCGGCGGGATTGTGCACGTTCTGTCGCTTGTGGGACAAGAAGTGATTCAACGGGAGTGATTTTGAAGACCTACAAGTACTTCGACTTCATCATGGCCCTCTTCGTCGCCGTGGTGTTGATCAGCAATATTGCGTCGTCGGCCAGGATTGTCAGCGTGACCATCCTGGGCCTGCCACTCACCTTCGATGCCGGGACGCTGCTCTTTCCGCTGTCGTACATCTTCGGTGACATCCTGACCGAGGTCTACGGCTATCAGCAATCACGCCGCGTGATCTGGACGGGCTTCGCCGCGGCGGCTTTGATGAGCGTCACGCTCTGGATCATCCGGCAGCTGCCGGGCGAGGCCACGTGGCAAAGTTATGCGGGTGATGCGGCCTTCGATGCCATCCTGGGCGGCGTCTCCAGCGGCGGTATCATCATCGCCAGCCTCGCGGCGTACCTCGTAGGCGAGTTCTCCAATTCCTTCGTGCTGGCCAAGATGAAAGTCGCCATGCAGGGCCGCCATTTGTGGATGCGCACCATCGGCAGCACCCTGGTCGGCGAGGGCGTGGATTCGATCGTGTTTGTGACCATCGCCAGCGCCTTCGGTGTCTTCCCGTGGGAGATCGCGCTGAGCCTGATCGTCAGCAACTACATCTTCAAAGTGTTCATCGAAGTGATTATGACACCCGTCACCTATCGCGTCGTGGCCTTCCTCAAGCACGCCGAGCACGAAGACTATTACGACACCGATACCGATTTCAATCCGTTCCGGTTGACATCACGCCCGGCGGCTTGACCTGATGGTATAATCCACCTACATCGTCCGGTGGCACGTGGACCTGTCAAGGAGCGACGCCGTGGCGACCCGACCCGGGGGAATCGACGATCTCACACCGCGTGAAATGGAAGTCTTGCGCTTGCTGGCCGAAGGCCTGCCCAACCGCAAGATCGGCGAGCGCTTGTCCGTCAACGAGCGCACCGTGAAGTCTCATGTGGCCGCCATCCTGGCCAAACTGGAAGCGGCCAATCGCACGGAAGCCGTCATGCGCGCCATCGAGCGCGGCCTCATCACGGTGTAAGGCCGTCGGCCAAAAACCTTCCTCACCTGTTCTGCGAAGAGTCTCATGACCCGACCCCGCATCTTTGTTACGCGCCTGATTCCGCCGCAAGGTCTGGACCTGGTGCACAGTCTGGCTGCCGAGTACGATATTGACGTCTGGCGCGATCCGCTGCCGCCGGGCTATGACGTGCTGCTGCGCCGGGCGCAGGGCGTGGCCGGGCTGTACTGCCTGCTCACCGACAGGATCGATGCGAACTTGCTGGCCGGCATTGGCCCGCAGCTCAAAGTCATCAGCCAGATGGCCGTAGGCTTTGACAACATCGATGTGGCGGCGGCAACGGCGCGGCGCATTCCGGTGGGCAACACGCCCGGCGTGCTCACGGACACCACGGCCGATTTTGCGTGGGCGCTGCTGATGGCGGCAGCGCGGCGCGTGGTGGAGGGCGACAAGTTCACGCGATCCGGCCAGTGGCAAACCTGGGACCCGATCGGTTTTCTTGGCCCCGACGTCACTGGCGCAACGTTGGGCCTCGTCGGCTTTGGCCGCATCGGGCAGGGGCTGGCCAAACGCGCGCAGGGCTTTGATATGCGCCTCCTGTATTTCGACACACAGCGCTATCCTGCCGCCGAAGCGACATACCACGCGCAGTACGTCGATCTGGACACGCTGCTGCGCGAGTCGGATTTCGTGTCGCTGCATACGATCCTGTCGCCGGAGACTTATCATTTGATGGACGATGCGCGCTTGAAGATGATGAAGCCGTCGGGTGTTTTGATCAACACCGCGCGCGGCCCGGTGGTCGATCCGGCGGCGCTGTATCGCGCGCTGTCCACCGGCACGATCGCTTACGCCGCGCTGGACGTGACGGAACCGGAACCCATCTCGCCCGACGATCCGTTGTTGACGCTGGCTAACATCATCATCGCGCCGCACATCGCCAGCGCCAGTTTCCAGACGCGCAGCAAAATGGCGACGATGGCCGCCGCAAATTTGATCGCGGGTCTCAAAGGTGAGCGTTTGCCCAACTGCGTGAATCCCCGGGTGTACGATAAGTGATGTCATACTGGGATCAGCGCACGGTCTTAGTCACCGGCGCCACCGGCTTCATCGGCAGTCATCTGGCCGAGCGGCTCGTTGCCGACGGCGCACGTGTGCGCGTGCTGGTGCGCGATTCGCAGAAGCTGCTGCCGGCGCTGCGCGATCGCGTCGAGGTGGCGCGCGGCGATCTATTACAGCCCGCTTGTTTTGCGGCGGCGACGCAGGACTGCGATATTGTTTTTCACGTTGCCGCGTGGCTGGGCGAGCCAAATCGCCGCGAGGCCGCGTATGCCATCAACGTCACGGCCGCGCAGCAGTTGGCCGAGGTCGCGCGGGCCGCAGGCGTGCGGCGCTTCGTCAGCACCAGCAGTATTGCAGTGTATGGCCCGGTACTCGATGGTGTCGTGGACGAGACGTGGCCGCACTCCGACGTGTACCTGTACAGCGCGACGAAATCACGCGGTGAGCAGGCCGTTTTTGCCGCGCAGACCGATCGGTTTGAGGTGACGGTCATCCGCCCCGCCGAGGTGTACGGCCCGCGCGGCGGCGCGTGGACGACGCTGCCGGTCAAACTCGCTCAACGCGGCATTCCATCGCTCGTCGGCGGCGGGCACGGCTTGGCGCATCCGGTGTATGTGGCGAACCTGGTCGATGCGTATGTGCTGGCCGCGCAGCGTGACGAAGCGATCGGCGAAGCGTTCACGATCTGTGATACCGACATCCCGTGGCGCGAGTTTTACGGGCGGTATGCGGCCATGGCCGGCAAGCGCGCGAAATCGATCCCGGTGTGGCTGGTATGGTGCGGCGCGTTGGGCGCAGAGATCAGCGCCAAGATCACACGTCGCCCCCCGGCGATCTCGCGGGCACAGTTGGGTTTCGTGACGGGCCGCTGTGTGTACAGCACCGCGAAGGCCAGACGGTTACTGGACTGGTCGCCGCGTTTCTCACTGGATGAAGGGCTGCGGATCACAGAACGGTGGCTGCGAGAAATCGGAATGATCAAGTGACAATGATCAATTAACAATCAACAATGATCAATGGGCAGTGATTTCTCATTGATTATTGAACATTGATCATTGAACATTGATCATTGAGAATGATATGACCATGGAATCTGGACAACTGCTTCGTTTTGAAATCCCGGCGCGATCGCGCACGCTGTGGCTAAGCCCCGCCTGGGCGGTGCTGTGCGGCCTCGTCGTGTCGAGCGCCTTTGTGTGGAGCGGTCGCGATATGCTGATCGCCGCGCTAGCGGTGATCATTGCCGATGGGGCGTGGGCCACGCAGTGGTGGGGCTTCGTCGAGACCGACTGGCGGCGGCTCTTTGCCGACTGGCAGGCCCTCCCCGTCATGCGATCGGCTTCCTCGCTGGCGCTGCGCGGCTCACCGGCCGATCGATCGCAGCACAACCTGTCGCGCCTGCGCGTATGGTGGCAGGCCGGCGGGCGCGAGCAGGGCGGCACGCCGTTCGTCAGCGCCGTGGCGGCGTTGGTGCTGGGTGTGTTGTTGAGTGCCGTGATCGGCGGCGCGGCGCTGGCGTTGACGCTGGCCGCGTTTGCCCTCACGCAGATCGCGCTGATTCTGCGACTGTCCGGCCGGTCGGTCAATTGGCTGCACGGCTTCGTGGCGATTGGTTTGCCGTGGTTGTTGGGACACGCGGCTTTCGGTGAGATGACGGTCTTATCGGCGCTGGCTGCTTGCGTCTTCTCGTTTGCGTACGCAGCCCAGCTCGATCTGGCGCAGGGCAGATCGGGAACACGGCGCTGGCTGCTCACGCAGCTCGTGTTGGTCATTGTGCTCGTCGCGCTGCAACAGCCCGGCGCCGCGACAGCGGCGCTGAGTTTACTGGTTGCGCAGTCGCTGCTGGCGACGGCGCTGCACACGCTGGACTTTGCCCGCGCCGCGCAGTGGTGGCTGATGCTGACCATGCTCGTCGTGGCGCTGGGCATCCGCTGAGTCACTTGTCACTCATTACTCAATGTCATTAGGTTAGACCATGTGCAACGTCATGCCCGAGCGCAGTTATCGGGCCTCCAGACCTCTGGTTGGCAAGGCGTGTCGGTCAAACTATTGGATTCCCGCCAACGGCACGCGGGAATGACGTGATGCGGGCCTTCAGCTTGCGGCTGAGTGTCATTCCCGCCAACGGCAGGCCGGAATGACACTGCGCGCCTTACTCGTTACTCATTACTCGTTACGATTCATGCCATTTCTGTTGATCCTTCTCCTCCTGGCGCTTATCGCCTTCTTCCTCTACTGGCAGTTGGTGTGGGCCGAGGGAACCTATCTGGGCCGGCGCCCCGTGGCCTGGTTGTACAACCTCGTCGCGCACCGCTATAACGACATCAAGCAGTACGACGACGACGACGATGCTCGCTATTTGGGCGAGCCGTTGACCCTCTCCTTGCAAGGCACACTCGATCCGCTGGTGCTCGATGTGGCGACGGGCACTTCGCGTTTGCCGCTGGCTTTGTGCAAACAGCCGTTGTTTCGTGGACACATCGTCGCGTTGGACAATGCGCGGCGCATGCTGCACACCGCCACGGAATACGCACGCGAGTATCGTGATCGGATTACGTGGGTGTGGCATCACGCCGTGCCGCTGCCGTTCGACGATGCGACCTTCGATCTGGTGACGTGCCTGGAAGCGTTTGAGTTCATGCCCAACACGCGCGCCGCGCTGCGCGAATGCCTGCGCGTGTTGAAGCCGGGCGGATTGTTGTTGGTGACCAATCGGGTGGGCAGCGGCCGCTGGTTGCTGTTCGGCAAGACGTACAGCAAAGAGGGCTTTGTGTCGCTGCTCAAGTCATTCGGGCAGATCGACATCACCACGCAGGTCTGGCAGTACGATTACGATCTGGTGTGGTCGATCAAGCCGGATAATCCGCAGACCTCGGAGGTTTCCACTGAACAGGCCGCGAGGCAGTCGGACGAACAAAACCTCCGAGGTCTTGCTGCCCTGCACTGCCCGGCGTGCCGCGCCCCGCTCGATCGATCCGGTGAAGCGTTGGCGTGCCGCGCGTGCGGGCGGCGTTATCCAATCGGGGCCGATGGTGTGATCGAGTTGTTGTAAGCCCGCTTTACGCCTTGTCCATTCCGCTTTATACTTCAGCTATGCTGCGTGTGTCCCGCCTCATCGCCATCCTCCTTGTCATCACCTGCCTGTTGCATGCGGCCTTTCCCGTGCTGGCCCAGGACAGCGGCGAGGAGGCTTTCATCGCCGGACTGCTGCCCCGCCTGTCGCCGGAAGCCAAGGTCGGGCAGCTGTTCATCGTCGGGTTTCAGGGCACCGACGTGCCGCCCAACAGCGACATCGCCGCGCTGATCCGCGATGATCAGATCGGCGGCGTGATCCTCTCCCGCGCGAACGGCAACCTCACCAACAACGTCGATACCCCGGTGCTGGTCGCGGGCCTGACGGCGCGGTTCCAGAATTTTGCGCGCGCGGCGCGCGCGACCACGGATGCGCCGTTCCTGCCGCTGTTTGTGGGGTTGCGTCAGGATGGCGACGGCGCTCCTAATAGTGAAATCCTGAGTGGCCTGACGCCCGCCCCCAGTTACATGGCGTTGGGCGCAACCTGGAATCCTGATGATGCGAAAGCCATCGGCCAGATTGTCGGCCAGGAATTGTCGGCCATGGGCGTCAATCTGCTGTTGGGCCCTTCACTGGACGTGCGTACCCAGCCGTCAACGACGGAGTTCGATCCTGGCGTCAACGTCTTCGGCGGTGATCCTCATTGGGTGGGCGTGCTGGGCGATGCGTACGCGCGCGGTCTGCAGATCGGTTCCACCGGCAAGCTGGCGGCGACGGCCAAATACTTCCCCGGCCAGGGCAGCCTGAATGACGCCTCCTTCACCATTGATCGATCCCTGGACGATCTGAAGAAGATCGATCTGCCGCCGTTTGAGCGGCTCATGGTCAACCCGATCGATCAAGCGCGGCCCCTGGCAGATGCGTTGTTGACGACCAACGCTCGTTACCGCGGCTTTGACGGCAACATCCGCGAACGCACCGCGCCGTTAAGTCTGGACAGCGCGGCTTTGCAGACTTTGCTGGAACAGCCGGAGGTGAAGGCGTGGCGCGATCGCGGCGGCCTGTTGATCAGCGATGCGCCGGGATCGGCGATGGTCAGCGAATATTATTCGGTCACGGTCGGCACCGGCAGCAGTTCAGTCACGCAGGCCGCGCTGGAAGCGTTCCAGGCCGGCAATGATATTCTACTGCTGGACAATCTGCGTCCCGCCGAAGACGCGCAGGCCATCCGCGATGTGATTGCGGCGTTCCGGCAGAAATATTCCACCGATCCGGCATTCCAGCAGCGCGTGGACAGCGCTGTGCAGCGCATTCTGCGCCTGAAATACCGGCTGTATCCCAACTATGATGTGACGCAGGTGACGGTCCCGCTGGATCAAGTGCGCGCGCAGGTGAACACGGGCGGAACCGCGGCGGCCAACGTGGCCCAGAACGCAACGACATTGTTATGGCCGCCTGGCCAGCAAGAGCCGCTGCAGATTGCGCCGGCGGATAACATCCTGCTGGCAGTCGATACACGCACCGTGCGCGCGTGCCCCACTTGCCCGGCTGTGCAGACGCTCAACCCACGCGAGCTAGCGCAGGCCATCAGCACGCGTTACGGCGTGCCGACAGCCAACATCACGACAACCACGTACAGCGAGTTGAAGTCGTTTGCCAGCGGCGTGACCAACACGCTGGAGGCGACCTTCGCAGCGGTGCAGTGGATCATCGTCGCGCAGCAAGCCATCAGCCCCGCCGCGCCCGCTTCTGATGCGGTGCAGGTGCTGATCAATCAGCGCCCGGATCTGTTGACTGGCAAGGGTCTGATCGGGTTCATGTTCGGGCCGCCGCAGGGGTTCACTGCACCGCAGATCGAGAAATTCACTGCGCTCTACGCCTTGTATGGCAAACTGGAACCGAACATTGATGCCGCCATCCTGGCGCTGGATGCCGCCACTTTGCCGGGTCGTTCGCCGGTGAGCCTGCCGGCGCTGAATTACGATCTGACCGTGCAGACCGAGCCTGATCCGGCCCAGACCATTCCGCTGCAAGTGGGCGAAGCCACCGTGCCAGGTCAGCCCACGCCCGAAGCCGTGCTGTTGCGTGTGGGCGATCGCGCCATCATCCGCGCGGGGACCATTCTCGAGCGCAACGGGCATCCCGTGCCGGACGACACGCCGGTGAAGTTCTACTTCCAATACGACGGTGATCCCGCTCCCAAGATTCAAGAGGCAATGACGCTGGACGGTATGGCGCGTACCGAGTTCTTGCTGGAAAAAGTGGGCCGTTTGCTTGTCCGTGCCAGCAGCGAGCCGGCGCTCAACTCGACGGTGCTGGAAATTACGATCGGCGAGAGCGGCAATGTGGTGGTCGCGACGGTGGTGCCGACACCTACGCCCACGGCCACGCGCATTCCCACGGCTACACGCACGCCCACGTCGACGCCCACGCCCACGGTGACGCCGCTGCCGGGACCGGTGGAAGCCTTCTTCACGCGCAAGCCGCAGAACGCGCAGTGGGGCGATTTCATCGTGGCGCTGACGGGCGTGCTGGTCATGGGAGGCGTCGGCTTTGGGGTGGCGCAACAACGGAACGGTGATCTGGCCCGCGCTCTGCGCGCGAGTCTGTGGTGCGCCATTGGCGGCTTGCTGGGTTACGTGTATTTCACGCTGGGCTTGCCTGGCAGCGATGTGCTCCGCGCGGCGCTGGGCAGTTGGGGGGCGCTGTTGATGGTCTTGGTCGGCGGCGCGCTGCCGCTGCTGTATTGGCTGCGGCGTTGATGGTGGCCCAATTGTCATGCCCGAATGCCTCCATCGGGCAGCGAGGCCCCTCATTCACGCGCGGGAATGACTAGCGCGTTGTGGCGGTTGGCGTGGGCGCCGGCGCAGGCGCTGATTCAATCGGCGCGACGGCGATGGTGACGAAGACGGCTAGTGCGAGCAAGCCGGCCACCGCGGCAATCAACGCCCGATTGTGCTTCACGGCCCGCGGCCAGTCTCGATCGACCGTGGGGCGCAGGGGGGCGATCGGGTTGTAGCTGACCGGGTTGGGCACGACGCCGGTGGGGAATAGTATGGCGCGAAATTCGGCTACCGAGGACGGGCGCTGATCGGGATGCATGGCGATGGCGGCCAGGATGGCGCGTTCGGTGGAGTAGGAGATGGCCGGGTTGACGGTGCGCGGCGTTTGCAGTGCGCCCGGATTGAGAAAGCGGCGTTTGGCGTCGAGCGGCGGTTGATTGGTGAGCAGGTTGTAGACGGTGGCGCCCAGCGAATAAAGATCGCTGCGCACGTCGGTGCCGCCGGTGTCGCCGCCGTACTGCTCCAGCGGCGTGAAGGCGGCCGTGCCGCGGCCCTGCACTACGGTGAGGGTGCGATTGGAGTCGTCGTCGGCCAGCACTTTGACCAGTCCAAAATCGACGAGCTTGATGCGCCCGTCGGGCGTGAGCTTGATGTTGGACGGTTTGATGTCGCGGTGCAGAATGACCGGGTCCTGGCTGTGCAGGTAGATGAGCGCGTCGCACAGTTGCGCGGTCCAGTTGAGCACGTCGGCTTCGTCAAGGTACTTGCTGGCGCGGCGCGCTTCGTTCATGATGTCTTTGAGATCGCGGCCGGGCACGTAGTCCATGACCAGGTAATCGAGATCGGCTTCGGAGAAGTAGTCGGAGACTTTGGGCAGGGTGGGGTGATCGAGCCGGGCCAGTACGCTGGCTTCGCGGTAGAATTGCTCCTGCGCCTGGCGGCGGGCCTCCAGCGTCATGTCGGGATCGAGGCGCACTTCCTTGATGGCGCAGGTGCGGCCGGCCAGCACCACATCCTGGGCTTCATAGACGGCGCCCATGCCGCCTTGCCCGATGGCCTGGACGATTTTATAGCGTGATCTGAGGACGGCGCCGATGCGCAGCATCGCTCTTCTTCTCCTTAAGAGCAGTTTCCAAGTTGATTTACGGGTGTTGCGTCATTGCAAGCACTTTGTGCGAAGCACTCTCAGCGGGCGAGAAGGAGATTGCTTCGTCGCACAAAAACGCTCCTCGCAATGACAGGCCATAAACCAAAGTGGAATTTGCTCTGAACACGAGCTTAACTGACAACACAGGGGTTGTCAAGCAAGCTGGGGTCAGACATCATTTGCGCCAAGCTCGCGTCGTCGCGGGCGTCCATGCCAGGGTGCACTGACCGACCGCGCGGACGCGGTCGGGGAGCAAACATACCGTGGAGGGTTTTATGCAAGAGAGTGCCATTCCCATCCTGGTGGTGCAGGAAGGCCAGTTGGCCGGCAAGCGCTGGCCGCTCAACAAAACAGAGTTCGTCATCGGGCGGGGCGAAGACTGCGACATTGTGCTGCCCGATCGGCAGGTGAGCCGCCATCATTTCCGCGTGGTGCGCGACGACGACGGTTACAACGTGGAAGATCTGGGCAGCAAGAACGGCACGTACGTGAATGGCGCGCCGGTGCGCGGCAGCGTGCAGTTGCAAGACGGCGATGAGATCCAGGTGGCGTTAAGCGTGCGCCTGCTGTTCGTGGGCGCAGAAGCGACCCTGCCGTTGACGCAGGAGATGCTGCGCATCGCGCAGCCGGGCCTGCGTTTGAACAAGAGCCAGCGGCAAGTGTGGCTCAACGGGGCGGTGCTCGATCCGCCGTTGTCGCTGTCGCAATATCGGTTGATCGAAATCCTGTGGGAGCACAAGGGCAAGATCGTGACGCGCGAGGAAGTCATCGCGGCGGTGTGGCCGGAATCGGACGAGGCGGGCATCACCGAGCAGGCGATCGATGCGCTGGTGCGCCGCCTGCGCGATCGACTGGCGGAGGTCGATCCGGATCACGAATATCTGGTGACGGTGAGAGGGCATGGGTTCAGGTTGGATAATCGACCGTAAGCAATGACAAAAGACCAATGAAAAATGATCAATGACCAATGACAAAAGAATCCGGGTTTTTCCAACTTGAGTGGAGAAACCCGGATTCTGCGTTAATGCGTCATTGCGAGTCCCGGAGGGGCGAAGCAATCTTTGTATTCAACTGCGAGATTGCTTCGTCGCAAGAAGCGCTCCTCGCAATGACGATCGCCTGTGATATTTACTTCAACGACACCTTCAACCCGGCGATCTCCTTGGCCTGATCGATGACGAGCACCAGCCGATCGGCGGATTCGGCGCGGCCGGTCTCGCGCAGTTCGCCGGCCAGCCCTTCCATCCACGCGATGAACTCCGGCCCCAGCACCTGCTTGTTGCGTTCCAGCAGTTCCTTCGTTTGAGTTGGATATTCGATCTGCAGCAGCGTGTTGATGAAGCGCACTTCGGGCGGCTGCGTGCTCTGGACGACGCGCATGACGGCATCGCCGATCTTCTGTAACTGCGCGAAGACCTGCGGATCGCTTTGCTGGGCGCGCTGCAAGTTCTGCGTCAGCACTTCAAAGAAGAAATCGTCGAGCTCGTTCAGGCGGGCCTTGATGGTTTTCTCCAGATCGGCTTCGGGGGTGCCGAGCAGGTCGCGCAGCAGCGCGGCTTTGCTGTCCATCATGGCCTGCGCCTGCGCGTCGATCTGGTCGCGCAGGGCAAGAATCTCTTTGCGCAGCGTCGTCAGCCGGGTTTCTTCGGCGGTGTTGCCAGCCTGCTTGGCCACGTCAATCTTGGCCGTCAGCGCCTGGAAGAAAGGATAATCCAGCATCGGGCGGCCCATGGTCAGCAGGGCCTCGCGCACCTCGATGTCTTCGGCGGCGATGAGTTGCTCGAGCAGGTTCTCGCGCGTGGGATTGGCCGTGAAGGCGTCGATGACGACCTGCTGTTTTTTGATCGTCTGCCCCAGCGTGGTCAACTCCAACGCCCGATCGCGAATGTGCTGAATCCGCTCGAACTCCTCGCGCTGCCGATCGGTCGCGGCGGCGGCCAGGGCCGAGGTGAGCAGCTGGAACAGCGTCACGTCGAAATCGGCGTCGTGCAGCTTGATCAAATCGTCCAGCGCAGCGTCGTCTGTCGCGTCGACTAGTTCCTGCACGAAATTCAGCCGCGCTTCTTCTTTGGCCAGCATCTCCGGCGTGATGCCGTCGGCCTGCAGGATCGTTTCGATCATGGTCTTGAGGTTGAAGAACTGCTGCGGCTGAAGCAGGTAGCCCTTGCGCTTTTCCGGCGCGAGGTTATTCAGCACCTGCTGCGTCAGGCGGCCAATCATCTTCTGCTGATCGGCTTCCTTGACGTTGAGGTTCATGGGAATGAACAGCAGCGCCAGTTCCTTATCCGGATCGTGATAGAAGAACGGCGTGGCCAGCGCGCCTGCGTTGCGGCAGTGCGGGCAGGTGAACGAATTCAAGCGCCCGGCCAGCAGCAGCTGCTTCAGTTCCGGCTGCTCGCCGACGTCGACGATCTGATGCACTTGAATGGTGATCGGCTGCCGGCAGAAGGGACAGGCGATCGAGGTGTTGGTAGGTGGATATGGCATGGAATCCTCATTTCTGATTGTAGATTGTTGATTTTAGATTGTGCTCTAGAAAAGTCACTGAAGGTCAGGTGTTATTGCAGTGTTTACTCTTAACTCAAACGTAACCGGTTTATTCCACTCGCCAAGCTTGTCTACAACGACAAGATGATAAGGCGATGTTACAACATCGTTCCTCTTGAGATCAGATTGTCGTTCCTTTGCCTGGGCGATGATCACGATTTGATCACCGCTGCGTGTCACACGCTCAATCTGAATGTCGAAGCCATCCGTTGGTTTCCAGCCTTGAAAGACGGCCACGGCAAGATGCTTCTGATAATCCAATGCCTGTAGTTGAGCTAATGACTCTGATGTAATCAACCCATCCAGTTTTCCAACTTCATCACGGGTGAAAACCGTGATCACGCCCGGTTGGCGATCTTCATACAGCACACCTGTTCCTGATGCTAGGCGTTGTTCGATCGATTGGAACGGCAAATCGACAGCAGGCTGCCCGCAAGCAACCAACACCAGATTCACCACGAACAATAGCGAGCACGGAATACAACGAAGTCTTTTCATTCTCTCGGCAGCGCAAACGAAAAGGCCGAGCCCTTGCCGGGCGCGCTCTCGACCCAGATGCGGCCGCGATGCGCATCCACGATGGCTTTGGCTAAGTATAAGCCCAGGCCGCTGCCCTGCGTCTGCCGCGAGAGTTGATCGTCCACGCGGTAGAAGCGCTCGAAGATGCGGCCCTGTTCGTCGAGCGGAATGCCGATGCCGCGATCGGCCACGGTCACGATCACTTCCGTCGGCGTCACGCGGCCCGATAGCGTGATCGGCGTCCCGGCGGGCGAATACTTGATGGCGTTGTTGATCAAGTTGCTGAGCACGTTCTCCAGCCGCGTGCTGTCGCCGGGCACGGTGGGAAAGCCCTTCGGGAAGCTGAGCTCGATCGGGTGTTGAGCGGCCTCCACGCTGTACTTCTCCGCCATGTGCCGCGCCAGCTGATCGAGCGCTACATCGCTGATGTTCAACTTGATCCCGCCCGCCTGCAAGCGCGAGGCATCAAGCAGGTTGTCGATGAGTTCGGTGAGATGATCGGCTTCTTCTTCAATCACGGCGGCGCTGTCGCGCACCGTGGCCGCATCCCAACGGGCATCCTCGCGGCGCAGCGTGCCCGCATAACCTTTGATCAACGCCACGGGCGTCTTGAGCTCGTGCGAGATGATCGAGATGAACGTGTTCTTCAACTCGTCGGCTTCGCGCAAACGCGTCATGTCGCGCACGTTGGCGATGATGTTCACCAGCCGATCGTCCTGATCGAACAACGCGGCATAAGTGATGCTGACCGGTGTGTGCGCGCCATCCTGACGGCGGAGATCGCCTTCGACGAAGAAGCTGCTGTTATCGCGCAGCGGCCAGCCGCCCGCGCTGGCTTCGCTCAAGGTCAGCCCGGCGCGCCTGGCGTCGATGGCGATCACGTCGTCGTGAGGCAGGCCGATCGCGATGTCGGCCTCGAAGCCGGACATGCGCGCCAGCGCGCGATTGAAAACGGTGATGCGCTGCGCGTTGTCCAGAATCAGCACGCCATCGGCGCTGGCTTCCAGAATGGCATTGAGACGCTGCTGTTCGCGCAAGGTTTGCTGGTACAGCTGCGCGTTGTGCACGGCGATGGCGGCCTGATCGGCAAACGATTGCAGCAGCTGCCGGTCGTTGGCCGAGAAGACATCGCTGTAACCGCGAAAGATGTAGATCAATCCGGCGAGATCGCCGCCGACGACCAGTGGAATGGCCACGGTCTGGCGCAGGCCGAAATCGCCGCTGCGGGCGATGAGGGCCACCTTCCGATCGAGCTGCGGCACGAACCAGTTCCCGGCGCGATCGCGCTCCGGCGCATCGGCCCACAGTGGAGCGAAGAAGGGCAGCATGGGCGGCAGAATGCCATGGATGGCGCGCGGCGCAAACGACCCGTCTTCGCGGCGCAGCACAATCAGGCCAACGTTGCTGGCGAGCAGTTCGCAGGCTGCGTCCAGAATGAGGCGCAGCACGGCCTCCAGATCGAGGCGGGCGGTCATGGCCCGGCTGATCTGCAGCAGATATTCGCGTTGGCGAACACGGTAATCGGTGAGCATGGCGTGGGTGCGGTTGGGAAAATCCGTGGCGATTATAGCATATTCGACACGCTGATTCGGCGGGCGGTGCAGGCCGATCGGGCCTGGCGCACGTTTGCAGCGCGCACTTCGCTTGACAATGGGTAGGTGATGTGATAACCTATCGACACTTAATTTTCCGGACGTATCATAGACGGCGAATCACTGCGGTTGTGGTCAGGATTCGCAGGAGGGTATATGGATACCATCCCACCCAGTGGTTATTATTATCCCAATAAGATCGCGCGCATTTTCTTGCTGGCCATGGAAGAGATCATGGGCAAGAATGGCTTGAATGCGGTCTTGAACATGGCCAAACAGCCCAACCTGATCGACAACTATCCCCCGGACAACCTGGACAAGGAATTCGACTTTGCGCAATTTTCGTCCCTGAATGGGGCGCTGGAAGAAATGTATGGTCCGCGCGGTGGGCGCGGTTTGGCCTTGCGTGGCGGGCGCGCTTCGTTTGCGCGGGGCTTGCAGGGCTTTGGCGCGCTGGCCGGGGTGGGTGACCTGGCTTTCAAGGTGCTGCCGCTGGGCGCCAAATTGAAGATGGGCCTGCCGGCCATGGCGGGCATTTTTACGCAGGTGAGCGATCAGATCAGCCGCGTGGAAGAGAAGGACGATCATTTCGAGTATTTCATCGATCGCTGCCCGGTGTGCTGGGGCCGCAAGTCGGACAAGGCGGTATGCCATGCGGCGACGGGCTTGCTGCAAGAAGGTTTGCGTTGGGTGAGCGGCGGCAAGGAGTTCCGCGTCGACGAAGTGGCCTGCATCGCGATGGGCGACATCGCGTGCGTGTTCCACGTGTACAAGGAACCGATCGGTTAGTGCCGGCAATCACGTCCCGGCAGTGTGTGTCTGAATCACCTTGCCCATTCGCAAAACCCGCTGCCTGGCTGCGGGTTTTGCCTTTTCTGATGACGGTTGGTAAACTCCAACTCGATCGGTTGGTTGTTGATCCTCTACAGTTGCGCGTGCCGCACCGGCTGCGCATGGAGATGCTCTCATGACGGATCGTCCTCGCATGATGGTGGTGGAAGATGATCGTGATACCGCCGAGATGCTGGCAGCGTATTTCGAGGCGCAGGGCTATGACGTGACTCACGTGGCCTGGGGCGCCGATGCAGTGCGCCAGTCACAAGAAGGCGTTACGCCCGATCTGATTTTGTTGGATATCCGGCTGCCGGACATGGACGGCTTTGAAGTCTGCAAGCGCCTGCGCTCGCACCGCCGCACGCAGTACGTGCCGATCATTTTCCTGACCGAGAAGCGCGAACGGGGTGACCGGCTGTCGGGGCTGGAATTGGGCGCGGTGGATTACATCACCAAGCCGTTCGACGTGCAGGACCTGCGCTTGCGCGTGCGCAACATCTTGCGGCGCTCCAAGTACCAGACGCTGGTGCATCCCGTGACGGGGCTGCCCAATCAGGAATTGGTGGACGAGCGCTTGAACGTGCTCCTGAACCAGCATAGCTGGGCGCTGATTACGATTCAGGCGGGCGGGCTGGACGGCTTTGCCGATCGCTACGGTTTTGTCGCCCGCGACGATGCGCTGCGGGCGCTGGCGCTGCTGATGAACAACTCGGTCAACGAAGGCCAGGCGGATCCCGATAGTTCCTTTGTGGGCCAGTTGAACGACAACAGTTTTGTCATCATCGTGGATGCCGGGCGCGCGCCGGAACTGCGCGAGCGGCTGACGGCGCGCATCAGGCAGTCGATCAATTTCTTCTACCCGGCCAAGGAGCGCACGCCCACCAGCGAGCGTCCGCAGTTGACGTTTGCGCTGGGCCTGCTCACGGCGCAGAACGGTCCGTATGCCGACGGGGAGGCCCTGAAAGTGGCCGGCCTGCAGTCCGTGCAGCCGGTCGTGTAACCTGCTGAGTGGTCCTACTCGAATCGCCCACAGAGAATGTGGGCGATTTTGTTTCTGCGCGGGAGGGCGATGGTATAATCGGCGCGCGGAGTTATTTATGAAACCGATGGTGGTCGTACCGACTTACAACGAAGCCGACAATATCGCCGCCTTTACGCAGGCGTTGTTCGATCTGAACGTGCCCGATCTGAACGTGCTGGTGGTGGACGATGAATCGCCAGATGGCACGGGAAAAATTGCAGACGAACTGGCAGCCCAGAACGATTGCTTGCATGTGCTGCACCGCACAGGGCTGCGCGGCCTGGGGCGCGCCTACGTGGATGGCTTTCGCTGGGCGCTGGATCGCGGCTGTGATCGCATTATCCAGATGGATGCCGATTTTTCCCACTCGCCCGATTACATCCCGACGATGTTGGAAAAGTCGAACGAGTACGACGTGATCGTCGGGTCGCGCTACGTGCCGGGCGGGGGGCATGATGAGCACTGGGAAGCGGGACGTGTGTTTTTGAGCGCGTGGGCTAATTTCTACGCGCGGCTGATCTTGCGCATGAAAGTGCATGACGCCACTGCCGGGTTCAAGTGCTGGACACGTCACGCGCTGGAGACCATTCAACTGGAGCGTGTGAAATCCAACGGCTATGTCTTTCAAGTGGAGATGGCCTACCTCTGCCAGCGGCACAAGCTGCGGGTGCTGGAATTGCCGATCTACTTTGAGGATCGCCGCATTGGCCAGAGCAAGATGAGCATTCCGGTGAAGCTGGAAGCCGCGTGGCGCACGTGGCAGGTGGGGTGGCGACATCGGAAAGTCAAATGAACAATGAGCAATGATCAATTAACAATGATCAATTAACAATGATCAATGACAAATGACAAAACACGGTTTCGCTGTCTCCAACGTCCAATCTCCAACCTCTAACTTCCAATTCCATGTTCCGACGTCGTCGCGCTGATTTGCTGATTCTGGTTGTTCTGTTCCTGCTGCCGCTGCTGTTGTTCTGGCCGGTGACGCTGGGCGGCCAGACGTTGCTGCCGGTAGACAACCTCTATCAGTGGCAGCCGTGGAAGTCGGCGGCGGAGCAGTTCAACGCGCAGATTCCACAGAACCAGCTGGTCAGTGATCTGATCCTCGAAAACTATGCGTGGAAGCACTTCATCGTCGAGTCGCTGTCCAAAGGACAGATTCCGCTGTGGAATCCCAATCTCTTCGCGGGCGCGCCGTTCCTGGCGAACGGGCAGCACTCGGCCTATTATCCGTTCAGCGTTCTCTTCTATTTCCTGCCGCTCACGCTGGCCTACGGCTGGTTCACTGTCTCGCAGTTGTTCCTGGCGGGCGCGTTCATGTATGTCTTCACGCGCGTGCTGGGGATGGGGCGCTTAGCCAGCCTGACAGCGGCCATCATCTATCAGCTCAGCGGCTTCTATATTGTTAGTGTGGTCTTCACGATGATCATCGCGGCGGCGGCGTGGCTGCCGCTGCTGCTGGCCGCGATCGAGTTGATCATCCAGCAGCGCTTGATCATGGGGCGGCCCTCGACCATCCCGTGGATCGCCCTCGGCGCGATCGCGCTGGCCTGTCAGATCATGGCGGGGCACATCGAGATTACGTATTACACGCTGTTGATCATGGCCTTGTATGCGTTATGGCGGCTGGTGGCGGTAGCCAGAAGCAAGAGGCACGAGGCAAGAAGCAAGTCGGCGAATCAACGAATCGGCGAATCAGCGTCACGCAACACGCAACACGCATTACGTTTCACGTTTCACGTTTTACGCAGACCTGTACTTGCACTCGTCGTTCTTGTTCTCCTCGGCATCGGCCTGTCGGCGGTGCAGCTGCTGCCCTACGTCGAGATATTGCCGCAGAACTTCCGGGTGGGATCGGCTACGTTCGATCAAGTGCGGAGTTGGGCGCTGCCGCCGCGCCACGTGCTGGCCATGTTGATGCCCAACTTCTTCGGCAATCCGGCGGAGCACACCGTCTTCGACATCATGACCGGGCAGAACGTGCTGCTCAACAGCCCGTTCAACGCGCAGAATCCGCAGGGTGCATACAGCACCATGTGGGGCATCAAGAACTACGTCGAGGGCGGCGCGTACCTCGGCATTCTGCCGCTGCTGCTGGCGATCTCTGCCATCGTGCGCGGCGGCTATCCGCACACCCGATCGCAGCGTTGGTTCTTCGTGTTCCTCGCGGCCATTTCGCTGGCCTTCATGTTCGGTACGCCGCTGTACGCGATTTTGTATTACGGCCTGCCGGGCATCAATCAACTGCACTCGCCGTTTCGCTGGATCTGGCCGTTCACGATTTCGATTGCGGTGCTGGCCGCGATCGGCGTCGATGGCTTGATGATCCATTATCAGCGCGATCGCTACGTGCGGCCCCGGCGCGGCCCGATCAAATGGTTCTGCCTCAACGGCCCGGTCTCTTTCCGCACGATCCTCGCGGCATTGGCGTTCTGGCCAGGTGTGATCATTCTTGTCGGCCTGTTCGCTTCTCGATTGATCTTCCCGGCCCAATCGATCGCTATTGCCGACAGCCTACGGCAATCAATGGCGCTGGCGAATACCGCGTTCGAGAGCGCGCAGTTGTTCTATTCGCACTTGTGGCGCAACGTGCTGCTGTTCGCCTCGTTCCTGACGATGAGCGGCGTGGTGCTGCGCGTGTCACTGTGTCCGATCTTCGTGCCGCTGCCCAAGGGCCGACAGGTAGCGATCTGGAAACCGTTGCTGCTTGTCGTCGTGACGCTCGATCTGCTTGTCGGCGCGATGGGTTTCAACCCGGCGGTTGATCCCAAATTGCTCGACTACACGCCGCCGGTAATCAGTTTCCTGAAGCAAGATACCTCTCAGTGGCGCTTCACCACCTTCGATCCACACGGGCGCAAGACCTTCAACGCCAACGGCGGCTGGCCGTACCGTTTGCAGGACGTGCGCGGCTACGATTCGATCATCCTGAAGCAGTACGCCGATTACATGGGCGTGATCGAAGCGCAGAACGAGACGCAGTTCAACCGCATCCAGCCGATCACGACGTATGGCGGTCTCGATTCGCCCATGCTCGATCTGCTGAATGTGAAGTACGTCCTCACCGATCCCGACGTGCCGATCGAAAGCCCCAAATTCAAGCTGGTCTACGACGCCGAAGTGAAGGTGTACGAAAATCTCGGCGTAGTGCCGAGGGCGTTCACGATGCCGATCGGGTGTGAGACGATCACGAATGATCCGTTGACAGCGTTGAGGCAGCATGATCCGCGCACAACGGTGATCGTCGAGGAATCAGCGAATCAAGCGAAGGCAGCGAATCCGACGTGCGTGTTGACCTCGGCGGATGTGATCGATTATCAAATCAACGATGTCGTGATCAGGACACAAGTCGATCAGCCGAGTTGGCTGGTGTTGAACGATACGTACTTCACCGGCTGGATGGCCTTCAGGGTCAACGCGGATCAATCGGAAACAGAGATACCGATCACGCGCGCCTACGGCAATTTCCGCGCCGTGCTGATCGATGCTGGAGAACAGACGATCCACTTCAAGTACAGCCCGATGTCGTTCAAGTTGGGACTGTTCATCTCGTTCATGGCGTGGATGATCGTCGTCTTCCTGCTGGCGATCTGGTTGTGGCGGCTGGCCTATCGGGAGGAGAAGCACGCGGGCACGACGACGCAGCGCGTGGCGAAGAACTCGCTCGCGCCGATGGCGTTGAACCTGTTCAATCGCCTGATCGATTTTGCCTTTGCGGCGTTGATGCTGCGCATCCTGCAGCCGGAGAGCGCGGGCAATTTCTACTTCGCCGTCGTCATCGTGGGCTGGGTGGAGATCTTCACCAACTTCGGACTCAACACCTTCCTCACGCGTGAGGTGTCACGCGATCGATCGGGGGCCAATCGGTTCTTTGCCAATACCTCGATTCTGCGGTTGATCCTGGGCGGCATCGCGCTGCCGGTGTTGATCATCGCGCTGCTCGTGGGCAACGGGTTGTTTCAGTTAACGCAAGAAACGGTCATCACGATTGTCCTGCTGGCGCTGGCGCAGATTCCCAGCAGCCTTAGCACCGGTATGACGGCCATGTTCTACGCCTACGAAAAGGCTGAATATCCGGCGGCGTTGAGTGTGGTGACGGTGCTGCTGAAGGTGCTCTTCGGCGTGCCGGTGCTGCTGGCGGGGTGGGGCATCATCGGCCTCGGTCTGGTGAGCTTGCTCGTCAACTGCATCACGTTCGTGGTGTTGTATGTTCTGATGGTGCGGTTGATCATGAAGCCCCGCTACGAGAACGATCCGACGCTGCGGCGCGGCATGCTGCGCGAATCGTTCCCGTTGATGCTCAATCACCTGCTGGCGACGCTGTTCTTCAAGGTCGATGTGCCGCTGTTGCAAGCCATGCAAGGGCCGGCGGTCGTGGGGTATTACAGCACAGCCTACAAATGGATCGACGCGCTGAACATCATTCCGGCCTATTCGACGATGGCGCTGTTTCCGGTGATGTCGCGGCAGGCGACGGAAGACAAAGAAGCGTTGATGCGTTCGACGCGCTTTGCGATCAAGTTCCTGGTGATGCTGGCGCTGCCCATTGCCGTGATGACGACGTTCCTCGCGCCGCTGCTGGTGCTGGTACTGGGCGGCCAATCGTATCTGCCCAGCGCCGCCATCGCGCTGCAGATCATGATCTGGTCGATCCCGTTCGGCTGGATTAACAGCATCGTCAATTACATTCTCATCGCGCTGGGGCGGCAGAGCAAGTTGACGCGCGCCTTTGTGATCGGCCTGTCGTTCAACATCACGGCCAACATCATCTTGATTCCATATTTTTCGTATGTGGCGGCGGCCGTCGTCACGATTCTTTCAGAACTGGTGGAGGGCCTCGTGTTCATGTTCTACCTCGAACGGTCGCTGGGATCGATTCACTGGATTCGATTGCTGTGGCGCTTGTTCGTTGCGGCGGGTGCGATGTTGGTGCTGATGGGCCTGGCGTGGGCGTGGCATCCCATCGCGGGGGTGGTCGTCGGGCCGATCGTGTATGTGGGGATGTTGATCGCGCTTAAAGCGATCGGGCCGGAGGAGAAGCGCGTGATTGATCGGCTGCGGGGCGGCGACGAGTCAGCGAGTCAGCGAATCGAAGAATCGGCGGCGAGCACGATTTAGGGAGACCTGACAGGTGGCCCAAGAGATTGTTGAAGTTAGTTATTCTGGCGGGCCACCTGTCGGTCTTCAGGGTTTAATCGAAATCCTCGGGAACAAGCGCCAAGATTTCTGAATCGTGCATATCTGGCAGGTGCATGGCAGCCACGCTGTTTGTCCCATCGAACCAGTTGAGCACCATTTCGCGCTGAAGATGAGTTGGCTTGTCGGAGAGCAGCGCGTGATATGAAGAGTACGGCCAATCCCGGAAGTCGTCGACAAAGCCATGCTTCTGCGGGTTCTGATGGATGTAAACGATCAGCCGCGCAAAGTAGGCGTCTGTTGTTACAGGAATCCGGCCAAAAGGCCGTTGAAACAAAGCGCCGGTGCGCTGGTAGGTGTGATTGATTGTCCGCGTGTAGGCGTTGAAGAAGTGTGAGAATTGCCGGCTGGGGTTGGGCAACTCAACGAGACCTGACAGGTGGCCCAAGGGATCATTATCGAATGAGGATTCTGACGGGCCACCTGTCAGGTCTTTGATTCTCACCAAGAAATGAAAGTGATTCCTCATCAGGCAATAGGCAAATGTCCACGCAATTGGTTCGATGTATTTCAAGTAGAGCTGCAAAAAGTAGCGGTAGTTGCGCTCTTCGATAAAAATGTTCTCGCGGTTGTTACCGCGATTATAGATGTGATAGTACAGGCCGTATTGAAGTGGAATAGGGTTCATGTGAGTTCTCGGGAAGACCTGACAGGTGGGCCACGGGATCAGCGAAGCTCAGAGACGATAATGGCCCACCTGTCAGGTCTATGCGTTGATCTCCGCCACCTTCTGCCGCAACTCCGCCAGCACCTCGGCGGGCGGACGCTGCGTATCGGCCAGCAGCAGTTGCACGTCATACGTGCGCAGCAGCACGGTGAGCCGGTTCAAGTCCTGAATCTCAGTCGCAGTGGCTCCCTGCGGTTGCTTATCAGCGGCACGCGGCTTGAGGAACCACTGCGCCAGAAAACTGGTCAGCGCCGAGAACAACCCCACGCCGACAACGATGGCGATGACGCCCAGCACGCGCCCGGCGGTGGTCACCGGATATTTGTCGCCGTAGCCCACGGTCGAGAGCGTCACGATGCTCCACCACAACGCATCAACCCCGGTCCGGATGTTGGCCTGGTTCGCGGCTCTCTCCACCGTCAAGATCAGCAGCGCACCGACTTCCAGCATGAGGATGGCAGCCAGCACGGCCGTGAGCAGCGTGCTCTGCGCGCGCCGCTGCACGACGATGTTCCGCATCTGCAGGAGATCGTTGCGGCGTAAAAAGCGCATGGCCAGCCACGCCCAGATGAGCCGGATAGCGCCTGTAAACGGCAGCGGCAAACTGCCCAGCAACAGCAGCCAGCCGTTGAGCTGGATCAGAAAACTCCAGCGGCGCGGATGGCGCCACAGGCGATAAGCAAAGTCCAGCAGCAAGAAGACGCTCAGCCCCGTGTTCATGATCCACACCACCTGGGCCTGCGCGAAGGCCGGCTCTACGATCAGGATGATGGCCCAGTTGACCAGCGACATCCCGACCAGGGCCAGCACGAAAAACTCGTAGTTGATATGGACGACCAGTTCTTTTTTTGCGGCAGGTTTGTTCATGCGTGTGCTCCTGAGGTGGAGTGGTACCGAGACCTGACAGGTGGCCCAGAAGATTGCTGTGATTCAAGGATCGTAGGGCCACCTGTCAGGTCTTTGCTCTCACTGCAAGTGTAGACGGGGAGGGGGAGGGTGTCAACTGAGTGAGATCGAAAGTCTTGTTTTGCGGGTAGCGCGGGGGCGGCCCCCTCCCGGCCGGGAACTGCACCGGCATCTTCGACCTCCCCCGTCGATGAAAAGCGCAGCGACAGGGGAGGAGATCGATTCTCTCCCTGTTCGCGTTGCTGGCGAGCAGGGAGAGAATTCGCGAAAGTGGGCTTACGCATGGAGCGCTCATTGTTCAACGCTATAGTTTCCAATCCATTCGACCCACTTGAGTTTGGCGTGAACGGCGTTATACAGTCGTTCGTCGGCGGTGATCATCCGCTCGTTTAAGCGCTCTGCCAGGCTGAGATACGCCGCATCGTAGGCGCTGCGATTGAACTGGCGCGCCAGCGGCAGGCTCTCGCCCCAGTCCAGCGGCAGCAGTTCGATCTCCAGCCCCGCCGCCGCTTGTAGAATCTTGTCCGCCTGCGCGCTGGAGATCCGTTCACGCCGCTCCGCTTGCCAGACGGCGTTGGTGACCTCGTAAACCACGAGCGTTGGCGCCTTCAAGCGCTCGTGTCCCGCCGCATGATCGCGCAAGAGGGCTTGTGCCTGCGCTTGCGCTTCGTCGGGGAAAAACGCGCACAGCAGCACACTCGCATCTGCGATCATGATTTGCCCTCCAGCTCGTCGCGCGACGTGCGATAAAGATCAGTCGCACTGACGCCGCTCTCGCGCAAAGCATGGGATAGCTGCACCACCTGGCTCAAGGCTTCGAACTGGCGCAGGCGATCATACTCTTCGGGTGAGAGGATCACGCCGACGGGCTTGCCCCGCCGCGTCAACCTAATGGGGCTTCTCTGTACTTTTTTGAGCAAGGCCGAAAGCCGGTTGTGGGCTTCGGCAACTGGAACGTCGATCATGCCGCCTCCAATTGTCTAGTGCTGTAGACATTATACACGACAATTCGAGCCTGGACGCTAGAATCTGCCGGGTGATTGGATTCTGCCTTCATCCTTCCGCCTTCATCATTCACTTGTGGTAGAATCCCCTTCGACCTTTAACCTCGGAGTGAATCCGCATGATCATTCGACTGGAAAACATCGCGCAGTACGTCGGGCAGACGGTCACCATTCAAGGCTGGCTGTACGACAAGACCGACAAGGGCAAGTTGCAATTCCTGCAAGTCCGCGACGGCAGCGGCATCGCGCAGGCCGTGGTCTTCAAGAAAGACGTCTCGCCGGAAGTCTTTGAGGCGGCGCGTCACCTGACGCAGGAATCGAGCATCATCGTCACCGGCTCGATCCGCGCCGACGAGCGCGCCCCCGGCATCCCCGGCGGCTTCGAGATCGGCGTGAGCGATCTGCAAGTGGTGCAGATCGCCGCCGAGTATCCCATCACGCCCAAAGAGCACGGCGTCGAGTTCCTGATGGACCATCGCCATTTGTGGCTGCGCTCGTCGCGGCAGTGGGCCATTCAGCGCGTCCGCGCCACGGCGATGCGCGCCATGCGCGAATGGCTCGACAACTACGGCTGCCTGGAAGTCTCCACACCTATCCTCACGCCCGCCGCCGCCGAAGGCACCACCACGCTGTTCCCGGTGGAATACTTCGAGCAGCAGGCGTATCTGGCGCAGACCGGCCAGTTGTACAACGAAGCCAACATCTTCGCCTTCAAGGGCGTGTACTGCTTTGGGCCGACGTTCCGCGCCGAGAAGAGCAAGACGCGCCGCCACCTCACCGAATTCTGGATGATCGAGCCGGAGATCGCGTACTGCGATCTCGATCAACTGCTGGAGATCGAAGAGCAGTTCGTCAGCCACGTGGTGCAGACCTGTCTCAAAACCCGATCGGTGGAGCTGCGCTATCTGGGCCGCGATCTTAGCAAGCTGGAGAACATTGTCGCGCCGTTCCCGCGCATTCGCTACGACGAAGCCATCGAGCGGTTGAAGCAATTGCAAGCGGAGACCGACGATCCCGAGCAGAAGGAATTGTTGAAGATCGAGTGGGGCGATGATTTCGGATCGCCGCATGAGACGGCATTGACCCAGCTGTTCGATCGGCCTGTCTTTGTCGTCGGCTATCCCACGGCGGTGAAGGCGTTCTACATGGAGCCGTGGCCCGGTCGCCCCGAGGTGTGCAAGAGCGCGGACCTGCTCGCGCCCGAGGGGTACGGTGAGATCATCGGCGGTTCCGAGCGTATGTCCGATCCCGATCTGCTGCTCCAACGCATCAAAGAACACGGCCTGCCGCTGGAGCCGTATCAGTGGTACGTCGATCTGCGCAAGTACGGCAGCGTGCCGCACAGCGGCTTCGGCCTCGGCGTGGAGCGCACCGTCTCGTGGATCTGCGGGCTGGAGCACATCCGCGAGGTTAGCCCGTTCCCGCGGTTGATCAATCGATTGTATCCGTAAATCTATTGACTGCTCAAGGCCCGCGTCCTCGCGGGCGCTGCATGCAGCCAACCGCGGGGACACGGTTGGAGAGCCAACACAACACAATTGCCTCGCGATCGGGATCGCGGGGTAGTTTTATTTTGCTATACAATTACCTCATGAGCGTGGACACCTTCAACGGGTTGGTGATCATCGGTATCTTGAGCCTCATCGTCTGGCGCGGCGTGCTTGCCTTGCAAGTGGCCTTGGATGCGCGGCGGCGCAGCTGCACTCCGTTCGAGATCGGTCGCTGGGCGTTGATCGCCGTGGTCGCGGCCGATCGGTATTGGTGGGGCGCGCGGCTCGATCGGTTGGCGGTCCCCGAAGCGCGTGAGCTGCTGATCGATCTGGCGCGGACGTACGGCTTGCTGCACGTCACGAATGTGCGCTGTCCGCTGTGCGAGACCGAGATCAAAAACGCGCTAGCCGTGACCGAGAGTGGCGAGCTCTATATTCGCCGGAATGCAGCTTGCTCGCACTGCGATTTTCGCGTGGATGCCTGCCGTCACTGCGTGCACTTTCTGCCGGACACCGGCGGCTTCACCATGTTCGAGCGGCGCGGCGATTCTAGCCATGGCCGCTGCGGGTTCTATCGCGCGCCGGAGCCGGTACGCACCGCTTATCCGCAGCACGCCCGCCGCATGGAAGCGTTGGGCTACGATATGCTGCCCACGCCCAAACGCATCGCCGATTCGTACATCCCCCTGGCCGAGTGTACCGCCTTCTCCCTCAGGCCTGAACTGCTGCGCAACAGCCGCGTCCCGTGGATCGATCGCCAGCGCGTCAACCTCATTCGGCTGCACCAGCGCGTCAATCGACGGTGATCACCGGCAGGTATTGCTGGTACGGCGGCGCATCGATCACCGCTGCGTAACGCAGGGCGCTCTGCGCCTGCGCCGACGAGGTATCATCGCCGAGGAAGATCAGATTCGCGGTGGTGTACGGGTTGATCGGCAGGGGCGGGGGCGGAGCCTGGGTGTAATCGCGCAGCGGGCCGGACAGCACGGCCACGCCGTCGGCGTTCAGCGCGTAGTGATCGCCCAGCACACTTAAGCGGTATTCGATCAAGTCCGTCGTCGTGAAGGTCGCGCCCTCGGCGTGCGTGAACGGATTGAGCGATCCGCCTTCCTGCGCCCAGACTTCACTTTCCCAGAATCCCAACTCGATGCCGCGCTTGTCGCTGCTCGTGATCAGCAGGCTGAAGCCTGCTCGATCGGGGCTGAGGTGCGTCTCGGTCAGCACCTGCACGGTGAACAACACCTGATACCCGTCTACCCGATCGAGCGGCGCGTACAACGTCGGCTTCGCGAAATAGCCCGCGTAATCGCTCACCTGCGGTGTGGTATCCAACAGCGTGATCGGGTTGGTGAACACCTGCGTTGCCTGTACGCCGCCCGGTGGATTGGTGAGGTAGAAGAACCCCTGGGTGTCCGGTGTGCCGGAATTGAGTGCTCCATCGTACAGCACGGTGGTAGTCGCCAGGGGCAGGGACGATGGTGCCGACGCGGCGCTCGGCGGCGCGGAGAGCGAGAGTGTCAGCAGAATTGCCAGCCAGACCAGGGCTCTTGCCGAGTCATTCATGCTTGATTTTTACCGCAGGGTGCCGGAAAAGTCACGCTCCAATTGGACAGGGTCAAACAAAAATAGGGTATTGACAACAGAGAAAAAAAGTTGTATAAATATGCGTGTAACCCGATTTATCGCATAACCCGAATAAAAGGATTAAGATATGCCAGCGCCAGAGGCTTCCTTGGTGTCACCCGCTACGGAGTCGAACATTAGTTTTAGTCTGGAGCCAGCGTTTAACGCGCTTCACAGCCTGATGCTGCTGGCCAAGGTCGATCACTATTCCGGGCTGGACGAGTGGGTTACTCGAACGGCGGCCGCCTTGCCGCCCGACCGGCGTTACATGAATCACGTCGTGCTCATCGGCGTGCACTATGCGGTGATCCCTACTCGCAGCTGGTCGAGCTTCCCGCTTTATCTGGACGACCTGGCGCGACAGGATCCCAGCGCGCTGCGCGACCGCGTGTTTGATGCTTACTTTACTATCGGCAAAGAGAAGAGCGGATCGACCACGGGATTGCTGAATCCGGCAGTCTCAGAAATGCTGGCCGATCAAGCGCTGTACTTCGCATTTTTGCGCGAGCGCTTTGGCTCATTCGACGAAGAGGTCGAAGCCGAAGCCCATCGGCTGCTCAACGATCCGCCCAAGCTGCGTGAGACCATCGTCTCGCATCTGCGCTACATGTGGACATCCTTCATGGCTCCCGAATGGGAACGCGTCGCGCCGTTGTTGCAAGCCTGTGTCGATGCCTACCGCCAAATCGATTTCAGCGGCAAAAGCATCGGCGAAGCCATTCAGCAGGTGGTGGAGCAGAAACCCGATGAGTGGTGCCAGAAGATGGCCGGCGCAGCGAGCCGCGTGGTGTTTGTCCCTTCGACGCACATCGGGCCGTATCAGGGACGCTACTTTGTCAACAGCACCCTGTACTTGATCTTTGGCGCGCGCCAGCCGCAGGGTGTGAGCAGCCTCTCGCCGGAGCTCAGCCGATCAGAGTTGGTGGTGCGCATCACGGCCCTAGCCGACGATACCCGCCTGCGCATCCTGCACTTCATCGCGCAGAACGGCGAACAGCGCTCGCCCGACATCATCCGCCAACTCGATCTCAGCCAGTCGGCGACTTCACGGCATTTGCAGCAGCTCAGCGCCACCGGCTATCTGACGGAGCGCTGGCGCGAAGGCAGCAAGTGGTACAGTCTCAATCCCGATCGCATCGACGACACCTTTCGAGCCTTGTCGCGTTTCCTGCAGACCAGGAGCAGTTGAGCCAACACAGGAGGGAAAGCCATGACCGATCAACCGTTTACCAAGTTCACCGAGCTGTGGCCGTTGTGTGGTGAAGCGTCGCAAGCCATCTATACCGCGACCCGACCAGTCGTCGGCCCGATTGTCAACGAAACCGGCCTGACGCAGCCGGGTGCGATGCAGACGTTGCTGGTAGCGCGCGCGATCGAGCCGGACGCGCTAACGCCCGAGCGCATCTGGCGGCGTTACCCGTATGGCACGTTGGAGCGCCGGGCGGAGCCGATGGCGTCACTCGCCGAACGGCGGTTGCTCGAGGTGGAGGATGATGGTTCATATCGCCTGACGCCCGGCGGGCGGGCGATTGTCACGCGGCTGCTGAAAGAGTTCTACGCCGGGCTGGCGGGTGTCGAAAAAACGATCGGGCCGGTGTACCCCGCCGCTGATCTGGATCGATTGGCCGCACTGTTGACCAGGATCGTGACGGCGTGTTTCAACGCCCCGATCGATCACTTTGGCCTCACAGACAGTCACGGCCTCGCGCCCAACGGCACTGCGGCGATCTTGGCGCGCATCGATCAGGCCTTGGATGATCTGAATGCCTTTCGTGATGACGCGCACCTGGCCGCGTGGCGGCCCTTGCAGATTGCGGGTGAAGCCTGGGAGTTGTTCACCTTCTTGTGGCGCGGCGAAGTGAAGAATGTCGACGAGATGGCCGAAAAGGCCGCCTTTCGCGGGCACTCGCGCGAAGCCTACCAGTCTGCGTTAGGAGATCTAATCGGACGGGGATGGGTGCGCGCGGTCAACGAGGGCGCTTACGAAGTGACCGACGCAGGACGGCAGCTGCGCGAGGCGGCTGAAGCTGCAACGGATCGGAATTTCTATACACCTTGGCAAGTACTGAACGACGTCGAAGTCACAGAACTGCATGAATTACTGGCGCGGCTCAAGACGGCATTAACTCACATGACAGAGGCAGTGCCCGCCTGAGCGCGTTTCAACAGGAGGGAGTGCGATGATTTCCTGGACCGATATCGAAGTACGACAAATGCAACATGAACAACGCGTGCAGCGCGTTGAACAAAATCACTGGATGCAGATCGCGCCGCCGGCAGCAGGTATTGATCGCTGGCAGTGGCGCGCGATGAATAAATTGGGCGGTTGGTTGGTCGAAGCGGGTAACCGCTTGCAGACGCATGTGGAGAAAGCGCGGCAGGTGGTGCGTACTTCACCGATGGCAATGGACGCCAACTCGAACTCGACGCAGCCATGCCCTTAAAGCAGCCGAGGCAGCTCCCACGCCGCCGGGCGTGGGAGCCCTGTCTGCTCTGAGCAGCAGTCAAATAGCCAGAGCCGGTTGGTGACTGAAGCATCCACGACGCGCACCGGCAGGGCGATACACCACATACCATTAACGCCGTAAACAAATCCGCGCTGTGGAAAACATACCGGCCCCGATCGAGATGATCGGGGCCGGTGTGCTGTGTTATTGCGACCAGTCAGTGGGAGTGCGATCCCAGCGGTGTTCACGCAGCTTCGCTAAGAGATCGTGATCCAGCGGCCCGGCATCGCTGGTGGCGATGTTGGCATCCACGTGCTTGAGCTTGCGCATGCCGGGAATCACCGTGCTCACATCGGGATGGGAGAGAATGAAGCGCATGGCCATGTCGGGCATGGTCATCCCGGGGGGAATGATCGGACGCAGGGCTTCAGCATGCTCCACGCTCGATCGCAAATTCTCCGCGACGAAGTACGAGTTGCGCCAATCGCCTTCCGGCCATTTGCTATCCAGCGTCAGCGTGCCCGTCAACGTGCCTTCATCGAACGGCACGCGCGCGATGACGGCCACCTTCAATGCGCGGCACAACGGGAACAGATGATCTTCGGGATTTTGATCGAAGATGTTGTAGATCACCTGCACGGCGTCGATGAGGCCGGTGCGCAGGGTGCGGAGGACGTTATCGGGTTCCCAGCGGTTGATGCTCACCCCGATCGCTTTGATCAGCCCCTCGCGTTTCAGATCGCTGACGGCCTTCTGCCATTCGTCGTTCTCGGCCCAATCGTCTTCCCACGTATGGAACTGCGTCAGATCGACGCTGTCCAGGCCCAGGTTTTTCAGGCTCTTTTCGGTATACCGGCGGATGTGATCGGCGGGATAGTTCTCGGCGAGATGATAGCCCCGCCGCGAGGGCCACTTGAAACTCTTGGGCGGAATTTTCGTCGCGGTGTACAACTTTCGATCGGGATAGGCCCGCACCAACTGCCCCAGCAGTTTCTCGCTGTGCCCCTGGCCATAGGCCCACGCCGTGTCGAAGAAATTGCAGCCTAGCTCAACGGAGCGATGCAGCGACTGCATTGACTCGGCATCGTCCGACTCCGTCCAGCCGCCCATGCCCCACATACCATAGCCCACTTCACTGACCGACCAGCCTGTGCGTCCAAAGGTTCGATAGCGCATGTTCATCTCCTGAAGTGTGGTTACAGAGATTATATGCCGGAGTGGAGCGGCGTGCAATGAAATTGCCGTCTGATCGATTTGTAATCAGACGGCAGTTCACTTGGATCAGATTCGATGCTTTATGGTTCAACGGTGCGCAGGGTGCGAGCGACTTCGTCGAAGCGGCTGAGATCGCCGTAACCGACCAACATGACGGGATGTCCATCGATGACGGCCAGCAGCGAGAGACTCTCGCTTATGCCTGACACCAGCATCCGCACGGCGGGCAGGGTGCCGGATAACAAAACCGCTTCTTCCAACTGAATCTGCCCGTTGCTGTCGGCGATGATGGCTTTCTGCCGCGCGACCAGCTCGTCCAATGTCAGCGTCGTATTCGGCTCGGTGACGATATCGATCTTAACGATGTTTTCCGGCACGCCATCGCGACCGGGGCCGCCGGGTTTTTCCGACCACAGGATGTCGAGGTCGCCGCCTTCGTCCACGATCCAACCTTGCGGATAGTCCACTTCAAAGTTGATCGCGTCGTTGCGATAGGTCTCCCACTCGGCCGGCACGGTCATGATCGGCTCCGGCGTAATGGTCGGTTCAGACGGCCACTGGAACGTGGTGCTCGCGCCATTCACGTTCACCGTGTAAGTGCCTTCGGGCTGATTCACCATATTGAGCGGCACAACCCTACGCCGATCTGCATCTGCACGTCATGCACCTGCATCACAGGCAACGCGGCGACCTCCTCGACCACCGGTGTTGGCTGAATCCCCACCGAAGAGACGATGGTCGTCGGCGCACACGCGGCCAGGGCCACAACTGCCACAACGAAAACGAACTGAGATTTGATCAAACGCAACATCTGTATGCCTCCCTATAGCATTGATTTACAAGATAGAAACGCTCGAAAAGGCCGTGAAGTTCCGCTGACACAACGCCATTGCTGTTAGAGCTTTGTCAAAGCGCAGATACTCCGCCTCCGCTATAATGACCCCATTCTGCTTGGGGAGGCGGCGCATGACGCAGACTGACTATGACGTGATCATCATCGGTTCGGGGGCCGGCGGGCTGGCGGCGGCGGTGCCGCTGGCGCAGGCGGGGCAGCGTGTGCTGGTCTGCGAGCAGCATGAAGTGCCCGGCGGCTGGACGCATTCGTTCACGCTGCAAGGTTATCGCTTCAGTCCCGGCGTGCACTACATCGGCGACGTGCAGCCGGGCGGATCGCTGCGCCGCGTCTACGAAGGTCTGGGTGTGTCGCAGGATCTGGAATTCTGCGAACTGAATCCCGATGGCTACGATCACATCTACATCGGCCAGGAGCGCTTTGATTTTCCGAAAGGCAAAGAGAACCTCGCCGCCCGATTGAAAGATCGCTTCCCGCAGGAAGCCGCCGGGATCGATGGTTACTTGAATGCCGCGACGCATCTGATGGAAAGCTTGAGCAACATGGGGCGCATGAAAGACCTCAGTCATTTGCCGCAAGCGCTGGGCGCAACGGGCAATGTGCTGCGTTGGTATTCACGCACCGGGCAGGACTTGCTCGATCACTATCTGACCGATCCGGTGTTGAAGGGCGTGTTGTCCGGGCAGGCGGGCGATCACGGCCTGCCGCCGTCGCAGGTGTCGGTGTTTTTTCAGGCGGGATTGACCGCGCATTACCTCAACGGCGGCTACTATCCGCGCGGCGGCGGCTTTGCCATTCCGCGTGCGTTCACGCGCGCCCTGAAGCGAGCGGGTGGTGAATTGCGCTTGAACACCATGGTCGATCGGATTCTGATCGAGAACGGCAAGGCGATCGGGGTGCGGCTGACCGATGGATCGGAAATCCGATCGCGCTACGTGATCAGCAATGCTGATCCGGAAGTGACCTTCGGGAAGTTGATCGGGCGCGAGCACCTCAGCACACGCCTGCGCCGCAAGGTCGATGGTGTAAAGTATTCCGGTTCGTGCCTGAGCCTGTTTTTCGCGGTCGATATGGATCTGCGCGCGGCGGGCCTTGATTCGGGCAACAACTGGTTCTACGAGAGCGCCGATGTCGATGGCATTTATCGATCGGGGTTGACGGAGGCCGCGCTCACCGCGTCGACGATGCCGGGCATGTTCCTGACGGTGACGACGCTGAAAGATCCGTCGAAGATGCATCACGGGCACCATACGTGCGAGGCGTTTGCGTTTGTGAGTTACGAGGCGTTCCAGCAATGGGCCAAAGAACGATCGGGTGAACACAGCGCCGATTACGGCGCGTTGAAGGAAGACCTGGCGTGGCGCATGTTTCAGACGTTGGAACAGCGCGTGCCGGGCATCAGTCAGCACGTGGTATTTTGGAGTCTCGCCACACCGTTGACGAACGAGCACTACATCAACGCGACGCGCGGCAACCTGTATGGCATCGAGAAGAGCCGCAAGCAGGTGGGGCCGTGGGCGTTTCCAGTGCAGTCGGAAATTGACGGACTGCTGATGTGTGGCGCGAGCACGGAGTCGCACGGTGTGGCGGGTGTGACTGGATCGGGCCTGACGGCCGCGCGTTCGATCTTGAAATGCCGCATGTCGGAATTGCTCACGCAGCACGGGCCGGAACTGCGCATCTATCCGTCGGAAGACATCACGCAGTGGCCGGCGGAGTTGCGGGAGAAGATTGAGAGAAGGTAGCTCGACAATGTTAAACTCGGTCAACTCCGTCATTGCGAGCGCTGTTTGCGAAGCAATCTCCTTGTCGGCCGAGTGGGATTGCTTCGTCGCTGTCCTTCGACTTCGCTGCGCTTCGCTCAGGATGCGCTCCTCGCAATGACGTTCTACTCTAGCCGTGCGACAGGAATTGAAGGATGATACTGCCCAAACAGCGCGATCCCCGATTCATCACGGTGCGGCGCGGCGGCACTCTGAGCGACGCCGATCATCACCTGCTGGCGATCTGGGCCGCCGCTTGCGCCCAGCATGTGCTGCACTTATTCGAAGAGGTGCAACCTGATGACGATCGTCCGCGGCGAGCCATCGAGTTGGCGCGCGCCTGGTCGCGTGGCGAGGTCACGATGGCCCAGTCCCGCGCAGCGGGCGGTCACGCGATGGCGGCGGCCAGAATTCTGAACGGAGCGGCGCGCCATGCCGCGTATGCTGCTGGTCAGGCAGCGGTGGTCGCGCACGTCGCCGCGCACGAGCTCGGCGCCGCCGCTTATGCGATCAAGGCCGTGCGCGCGGCTGCGCCGAAGAGTCAGGCTGAAGAAGCAGGTCGCCGGGAGTGTGAATGGCAGCGGGCGCAACTTCCAAGCGAAATCCGGGAGCTGGTGCTGGATGATCAGCGGTTGCGCAACGACATCTGCTGGTTTGTATTCGAGTGCTGAGCGGGTCACCCGGCACGCGGTGGCTGAAGGAGTTGCGAGAGAAGATTGATAGAGGGATGAGCAAGATAAATGCCACTCGTAACTTATGAGTGGCATTTGCTTGTTTGGCGAGAGGATTTGAACCTCCGATCCCTACGGATAGTAATCATATCTCCCTAGTACACAGTCTTAGGGAGAGGGTTGGGCAGTCATGTGCGCAATCATGCGCATACGGGTGGTCTTCTATGTGCAAGGCATATCTTGCAGGTGCAACCTGATTTCGTAAAATGTCTAACACCGACCGTTATTGCTTGCTAAAGGCCAGATGTAATAGTTCGAAAGTCCCATTTTTGCGAGATTGCTGACTATCAGTGCCAAGCATCTAACCCCGAAGCAAAAATGGGACTTAGCGGGTGGGGCGAGTTCTTGCCTTCGCGGCGGAGGCATGATCGCTGCGCGTGTCTCAGCGTCGGGCCAGGTATGCAGACGGACTCATGCCCGTCCAACGCTTGAAGGCATGATTGAAGGTGCTCTGTCCTGAGAAGCCCAGGCGGCAGGCGATGTCACACAACGTCATGGTGTCTTCGCGCAAGTAACGGAGCGCCGCCGCGTGCCGCTGTCGATCCAACAGCTGCTGAAACGTCACCGCTTCCTGCCGGAGATGATTCTGCAACTGCCGGGGGCTGATGGTCAACAGCTGCGCCACGCCGGTTAAGGTCGGAGCCTCATGCCGCTGCAGGCATTGATCGATCCGGCAGGCCACCCGTTCGCTCCAACTCTCGGCTTGATAAATGGCGCGCAGCGTGCGCTGGGCCAGATACTCCAACTGTGCCAGCAGCTGCGCATCGGCCATCGGAATCGGCCGGGCCAGCACGGCGCGGGGAAACAGCAACTCGGTGCGCGGTCGATCGAATACCACCGGGCACGCGAAAATCCGTTGATGCTCGTCGATGGCGGCGGGACGCGGATGAGTGAAGCGGGCTTCCGTCAATTGAATCTCGCCGCGCGTCAACAGTCGCAGCGTCTGGGTCAGCACACACAACGCGGCTTCGGCGTGATGACGCTGCAATGGGAAGCCCGCTACGTCTGATTCGATCACGCGGCAGACGTAGTCGCCTTCCACGCGCACCGCAGTCTGAAAGAAAGCGAGGCTGAGACCTTGATAGCACGTCATCTTCTCCAACGCTTCGCCGATGGTGGCGCAGTTCATCAGCAGCGTCGTCATCAGATGACCGGGTGACAGTTGATTGATCTTTTCGCCAAAATGCAGGCCAACATCCGGATCGTTGGAGCGCGCCGCGACCTGATCCCATAGCGCGAGGCAGACCTCGAGCGGAACAGGCTGCGTCGGGCCGGCCAACCGATCGGTCTGCACCCCGATCGCTTCCCGCACGCCCGTCAGATCGATCCCGGCTTCGATGGCATAGCGGCACACGACATCAATAAAGTAACTGGGGGCCACCTGGCGGTGCGATCCGTGCATGGGCTTCCTCATGACTCCGGCTGTGCGTGCTGCGGCAATTCTACTCGAAGTCAACCATTGCGCCAAAATGCAAAGAAGAGTTCGTCTCTGAGCAAGGCTGTGCGCCGGCCTTGATTTAGAATTACGACCGGTGCCTGTCCGTTCGACAGCGCCTGGCGTAACCTGCGTGTGTCGTTCTCGATCTGAAGCACGCCCCCGTTGCTCAAACCGATCGGTCAACATTTACCAAGCGAGAGTCTATCATGCCTAAAATCTGCAAGTTGCTATTGTTGCTCGTGTGCGTCTCACTTAGCGCTGCTTGCGCCTCTGCGGCAACTACGCCTGCTCCCACGCCCTCTCCTTCCGCCTCGCCGATTCCCACTGTTCCGGCCCCCTTGACTGATGCAGAGTTGCAGGCCTTACTGCAAGATCGCGTTGAACGCAGTCGGCGCAATGTGGGGATTGTGGTGGGCCTCGTCGATGCGAACGGACGACGCATCATCGCGTATGGCGCCACCGATCGGGATGGCGGCCGCCCGGTGGACGGCGACACGGTCTTTGAGATCGGCTCGGTCACCAAGGTCTTTACGGCGCTGCTGCTGGCCGACATGGTGCAGCGCGGCGAAGTCAAACTGGATGATCCGGTTGCCAGCCTCTTGCCGGTGACGGTGACGGTGCCCACCCGCAACGATCGATCAATCACGCTGCTCGATCTGGCGACGCATACGTCCGGTTTGCCGCGGATGCCTGAGAATTTCGCACCGGCTGACTATGCCAATCCCTACGCCGACTATTCAGTGCCGCAGATGTACGACTTCCTGTCGAACTATTCCCTGCCGCGCGAGATCGGAAGCGAATATGAATATTCCAACCTGGGCGCTGGCTTGCTGGGTCACGCGCTGAGCTTGAAAGCGGGGAAGGACTACGAAGCCTTGCTTACCGAACGGGTGCTGCAACCGTTGGGGTTGTCACACACCCGCATCACTTTATCGCCTGACATGAACCAGTCCCTGGCGATCGGGCATGATGAAGGCCGTATGCCTACCGCCAATTGGGACATGTCCACGCTGGCGGGAGCCGGTGCGCTGCGATCGACTGTCAACGATATGCTGACGTTTGTCGAGGCGAATCTTGGCCGCCCGGCTTCCGGTTTGTCGGCAGCCATGGAACTCACGCATGTCGCACGACGCGCTGCCGGAGACATGGATGGGCATCCGTTGCAAGTAGGATTGGGTTGGCACACGCTCACCGTCGATGGGCATGATATAGTCTGGCACAACGGCGGCACCGGCGGGTACCGATCGTTCATCGGCTTCGACAAAGCGCAGCAGCGCGGCGTGGTAGTGCTGACCAACACGGCCAACGACGCCGACGACATCGGCCTTCATCTGCTGGAGCCGAGCTTGCCGTTGCAGACTTATCCCGCCGGTGCGGATCGGCGGGCCATCAAGCTCGATCGGGATTTGCTGGAGACCTATGTTGGTACATATGCGCTGGCCGCGACGACCATGATCGAAATCTCCCGCGTTGACGATCAGCTGTATCTGCAATTGACCGGCCAGCCGAAGTTTCCGCTGTACGCCGCAGCAGATACCGAGTTCTTCCTGTCGGTGGTGGACGCGCAAATCACGTTTGAGCGAGATGCCGCCGGCCAGGTGAAGCAGCTGGTGCTGCACCAGAACGGTATGAACTTGCCGGCCGAAAAGGTCAAATAAGGCGATCCGTTTCACGCGGCTGTTCAATCTCACCGGAGGTTAATTCCATGAAGAAACTCTCTGAAGTCCGTGACCGCGAACTGAAGTGGCTTCAACCGCAAGCGCTGAAGCAAGAATACGAACTGCGTGCCGGCGATGAAGTTGTCGCGACTTTGCGCTTCAAAAGTTCATTCGGCTCACTGGCCACGGCGGAAAGCGCCGAGGGCTGTTGGACGTTCAAGCGGGTGGCCTTCTGGCATCCGCGTGTGACGGTTCGGGCCTGCGGCGACGAAACCGACATCGCCGTGTTCAAGAATCGCACGTGGAACAACGGCGGCACGCTGGAATTTCCCGATGGGCGCAAGTACCTGGCCGATCTGAACTTCTGGGCCACGCGGTACGAATTCACCACCGAAACTGATGAAGTGCTGCTGCGCTATACCTCGATTGGCGGCTTCGCACACTTCTCAGCTAAGGTGGATGTCATGCCGGACTTCGCCCGCCAGCTTGAAATGCCCTGGCTGATCATGCTGGGCTGGTATCTGCGCATTTTGGTTTCGCAGGATTCGGCGGCGGCGGTGGCAGCGACGACGGCCGCACATTGATCAGGCTGTCAGCAGCTTGCGGTATAATTTAGGCGTGAAATCCAACGCTTAGAAAGACACTGACCGATGTTCACTTCTCAACCCTGTTTAGCACGGCCACCCTGCTAGACCCTTTACGCTGCCTCGTTAGCGGTTGACCTCGCGGCCCGCCGGGCCTGCCTGGCCCTTTCTTGTCGTCTCCACAAACCGACACCTGACGATCTGGACGGCGCCTGACGCTGTTGCTTTAAGAACGGCGGCGCATCTGCTCGCGCGCCCCCACTCCATTCTGTTTCCGTTTCCGTCTCAGCGAAATCGGCACAACAGAATGGAGGATAAACATGGAGCGCATTCAGGGCAAACAGGCCCTGTTTATCGATGCGGCCGAATTACAGGCACGTTTGACAGGTTATCCGCAAGTCTTGATCGATCTGGGAACGGGCGATGGCCGCTATGTGGAACACGTCGCGCGCATGCGGCCCGATTGCTTCGTCATCGGCCTGGATGCGTGCCGCGAGAACTTACGCACGACATCGCGCCGCGCACTCCGTAATGCGTTGTATTGCATCGCCAACGTACTGGCTCTCCCCGTAGAACTGTGCGGCGTGGCGACGGAAGTGACGATTAACTTTCCGTGGGGCAGTTTGTTGGAAGGATTGATCGCCGGTGAGGCGACGCTGCTGGCTGGTCTGTTCGATCTCTCCCAGACTGGCGCTCACCTGACCGTGCGCCTCAACGGCGGTGCTTTAGCCGAAGCGGGCTGGTCGTTGTCTGACGGTGTGGCGCAGATCCAACGGAACTTGATCGCCGGTGGTTTTGCGATCGATCAACCTGTGGAGTTGGGCGCTGGGAAGTTGCGGCAGTTGCCGACAACGTGGGCCAAGCGTTTGGCCTTCGGACGCGATCCGCGCGCGCTGGTGTTGACGGGTAAACGATTGGGAGCGGCTCTTGGGCCGCTCCCCCATCGCTGGATATTTACTCTCTTCGACTTTGCGAGAGCACATTCCACTTTGGTTTACGTCGCCGTCATTCCCGCATGCTTCCGGCGGGAATCCAGCAGGGCCAGTAGAACTGGATGCCCGACGGAAGCCTTCGGGCATGACGTAGCACGCAGCCGTAAATCAACCTGGAAACCGCTCCAGATCACAACGTTGCCACGCATTTATCAAAGACCAAACATCTTCGGCATGAAGTACGTCGCCGCCGCGACCACGATCATGATCACGCCGATGAAGCCCAGAAACTTTGCCATTGGGATCGATCGCTCCAGCACGGCATCGGCGGGATTTTGCGGATTGTAATACACGGGGACCTGTGCGCCCACGGGATACTTCTTGATCACCCCCGTCATCGCCGAGCCGCCGACGGGTACGCCGAAGTAGATGCGCTGGCTTTGATAGTGCTGGCCTTCAACCTGATAGGTGTACAGCACCAGCGGGTAAGGTGAATGGCCGCCTCCGCTTTTACGGCGATATTGGATCATGGAGGCCAGAATTTGGCCGGTGGTGGTAGGCCAATGGCTGCTCTTGCCCGGTGTGCGCGTCATCAAAAAGCCGGCCACCAGCAGCACCACACCGATCGCGCCGATCAGTAATGTGACAAAAGCGAACATCGAAGTGGTACTCCGCATGATCGAGTCGAAGTTTGGCATGACGCTCCTCCCCGGTAGACCTCGGAGGTTTTCACAAGATTATCTGGTTTGCCGGCCGGCTTCACGCGCCGACTTCTGGCAAGGAAAGATGATCAAGCAAAACCTCCGAGGTCTTCTGCTTCAGGAATCATTCTCGATCCAGGCGAAGAATTTGGCGTGCTCGGCGCGAATCTGCGCGGCGAACCTGCCGTTGAGTTTGATCCACATCCGATAGTATGCGCGCAGCTCGGCGGCCGCCGCCTCGTCGGGCAGCGCCGTCAACTGCAAGCACTGCGCCTGGATTTGCGGGCTTTTCTTCAGAACCGCGCTCGCCGCGGCATCCAACGGCGACACACCCTGAATGCCGACAGATTCCAGATCGGTACTCAAGGTTGTTGATTGCCCGGCGCTGCCGTCGTGCTGAATCTCAGTGCGCGTGAGCGGGCGTGTGACGTACATGCCATCAGACAGTCCACTGGGACTGCTGCCATAGGCAAACGTGTAGCGCACCCACACCGTTGCGGAGGTGGGCGGCCACTCGCTGGGAAACACGGGCGATTGCGTTGTGCGCCACATGATCGGCAGCTGAGGCGTTGGGGTAGTCGTCGCCGTGCAAGCGGCGAGCCAGATTGCCAGCGTCAGCCAGCCGACGGCGCATTCTGGAAGATGCTGCCTCATTTCACCCACTGCGCCCCGGGATACGATTGCTGAATCATCATCAACGCCGCCTCGATCAACTCTTCTTCCCACAATGATCCATCGCTGGGCACTTCCACTTTCACGTTGACGATCTGTCCATCCTTCGTGTGGATGTCGCCGCTCACTGATTGTTCTTCAACGTTGACGGTTGGTTTAGTCATGGAAGTTCTCCTGATAGACCTCGGAGGTTTTTACCCGATGGTCTGGTCGATCAATCTGACTTCACAGGCTTGCTGCGAGCAATGGATGACAATCAAGCAAAACCTCCGAGGTCTTCACCTTTCAGCGAATCACCACCGGCAGATGCACCAGCAAGCCATAGATCGGATCATTAGCCTGCCGCTCCACCGATCCGACATCGGCGCCCAACCCGACTGATCGAACAAGACCGCGCTGATCGGTGGCGGGAAAGTCAGAACCGACGACCATATCGACCAGCGGGCTATCAGGCAGGGGCAGGTGAACTTTCGTCGGGCCGCCCACCAGCCCCAGGGGATTGAGCTTGGCCGCCACGCCGTTCTGATCGCCCACACCGCTCAACGAGCAGGTGTTGTCGCTGCTGAGTGAATACTTAGATGAAGAAAAGGCTTTGCCGCTGCAATTGCCCGCGCTGGTGCTGTCGGCCAGAACGGTGTTCTTGAGGTAGGCGTAGGTATCCGCGTCGTTGAAGTTGAAGATCCCGCCGCCGGCCGTCGTCGCGCCGTTGTCTTTGATCGTGACGTTGGTCAGGGTGATCACGGAGGGGTAACTGACACTGGCGCTATCGTTGTAGAGGCCGCCGCCTTCCGAGCTGGCGTGATTGCTGCTGACCGTGCTGTTGATCAGCTGCACTGTGCCCCCTTCGTTGAACACACCGCCGCCGTCCTGGGCCGCATTGTGATCGAAAGTGGATCGCTGGATCGTGAGAGTCGATCGGTAGGCATACAACCCGCCGCCGTTACTGTCGGCTTGATTGCCGCGCGACGTCACGGTTTGCCACGTCCCCTGGCAGGTGTAACAGTAGATGCCTGCGCCGTTGGACGCGCTGCTGTCGTGATCGCTGATCGTCACTCCATTCAGTGTCAGGGTGGTGTTGAAAGCGTACAAGCCGCCGCCATAGGCGCTGGCCGCGTTTTGTGCCAGCGTGGCATTGGACAGATTCAACGTGGCATTGCGCGCTTGTATGCCGCCCCCGCTGTACAGGCCCGTGTTGCCGTTGGCCGTCAGCCCGTTGATGGTGGCTGATCCGTTTTCGAGGTACAGCCCGCCGCCTGCTGCGGCATTGGTGGCTTTGTTGTTATTGAGCGTGACATTGTTGAGCGTGGCCGTGGCGCCGTAGAGATGCAGACCGCCGCCGCTTCCGAGATAATCGATCTGGTTGCGATCGACCTGCACGTTGTTCAGCGTGAGTTTTGACGTGCCGGTGAGGTACAGTCCGCCGCCGCTGCTGTTGTCGTCGGTGCCGTCCACTTTGTTGGCGGTGACCGCGCCGGTGTTGATGGCGATCGTTGCGTCGCGCGCGAACAGGCCGCCGCCGTCGTGCTTCACCTGGTTGCCGTCGAGGGTGGCCCGGAAGAGCGTAACGGTGACGTTGCTGCGCGCGAACAGGCCGCCGCCGTAGCCGTTGGTGGCCTTATTGTTCAGAAAGACCACATCCGTCATGGTGGTGCGATTGCTGCCGGCGGCGTAGGAATAGAACGCGCCGCCGTCATACGTCGCCACATTCAGCGTGAAGGTCAGGTTCATCCCGTAATCGATGCGGCCTTCCGTGCGCATGGCCCCGCCATACGCGCCCGTATTCTGATCGAATGTGGTGTGATAGATCTGCATCACGCCGGTGTCTTCATTGTAAATGCCGCCGCCATAGTAGCTCTGATTCTTGACGAACTGGTTGTAGCCGGTGTTGAGAGTCCCTTCGTTGAACAGGCCGCCGCCGTAGGGATAACTGTAGTTGCCGTAGAACAGGTTGCTATAGATCGAGCCGTAATAGTTGCTGCCGCGAAAATCGACGCCGCCGCCGCTTTCATCCTGCGCCACATTGTCCGAGATGACGCTGGAGTAGAGCGCCAGCGGACTGTTCTCGCTGTAGATGCCGCCGCCGCTCTTTTCAGCGGTGTTCCCGGTGAAGTACGCCTGATTGATGTAGGGCACACTGGCCGTGAAGTACGCCCCGCCGCCGAAACTGTTGGTGAGGTCGGTGGTGCGGTTGAATTCCACGCGGCTGTTGTTTTGCACGTACAGCGTGGGCACTTCCGTAACGTACAACCCGCCGCCGCGATAACGCGCCGTGTTGCTGGTCAGTGTCGTCGCGTCGAAGCGCACACTACCCAGCCGCTGGTAATAGCCGCCGCCGTAATTGCCGGCGCGGTTGCTATCGAAGCGCGATCGGTTGGCCGACATCGTGGAGTTGTAGGCGTACAGTCCGCCGCCGGCGGAATCGGCTGTGTTGGAATAGAACGTCGTATTGGTCAGCGCCACTTGCGACGTGTTGGCATAGATCGCGCCGCCGACGTTGGCGGTGTGGCAATAGCGCAGCGTGGCCGTCAGCGCGATCAGCGATCCATACACTTCCAGGCAGCCGCCGCTGCCCGCCTGATCGCCGTTCTCCAGCGTGATGTTGGTCAGCGTGAGCGTGGCCCCGTTGTTGACCTGAAACAGGCTGGTAGACCCGCCGCCGCTCAAGCGATTGACGCCCGTCACCAGATGCGTGCCCAGCAGCGTGATCGATTTGGTGATCACTTTCTGTGAGCTCAACGTGAGGACGCCCGGCCCGCCCGGCGAGGATGCCGAGCACCGCACATGGATCACGTCGCCAGTGTTGGCCGAGTTCAAGGCGTTGTTAAAGTTGGCCTCGTTGCAGGTGTCGATGAGGAGGGTGCTCTGCGGCGCGTCGGGTTCGGCGCGGACCGTGGCTTGCGTAGCGAACAACAATGCGGCTAGTGCCACGCCCGATAGGATCAGCGCGGCGACGAAGGAGATTGAATGGCGCATGGTGCGTGCTCCCCGAAATGAAGTTGGTAATTTCAGTATACAACATCTGGAGGATAAATAACTGTCAGGCAAAGCAAGCGATCAGGACGTTTGCCCAGCGCCGTGCTGTGCCTGACAGGGCTCACCTCAATATCAGCGGCAGATAAACTTTGTATGCACCCTCTGGCGTCAGGTAAACATCCAGATCAGTGACTTCCGGCGGCACGCCCACGGCCGGGCTGATCTTCGTCACATAGCCCGGCGCACTTACGACGACGAACCAGCACCCCGTCGTGACATCCCAGCCATAGTGACCTTGATCATCCGTCAACTGCGGATTGACCGGCGGATCGATGCGCGGCGGACTGAACGACGGATCTTCCAGCAGGCCCGTGTTGATGTCTGCCGGTGGCAGCGACTGCCACGTGCCGCTGATGCCGCCGGGCCGCGTCTCGATGGTGCGGCAGTCGCGCGTCTGCGTGGACGTGTCCGGCAAGGCAAAGGGTACTTTATACAACGATACGCTGGCATTCGTGATCGACTGGCCGGTGTTGACGTCCCGTACATAGCCGCTGGGATCATACAACGCCCCGCACGCGATCAGCTCTTCCGTCGTTGTGCCATCCGACCAGTAGATCACAACCACGATCGGAATGGGGCAGTCCGGCGTGCGATAGGGATTATCGGGGCCGGGATCGCACCGTTCCTTCGGCAGCTGTTGATCGCACGGCCAGCCTGGATTCCAATGGAAGTACGGCGGCGGGTTGGCCCACGCGGGGCGAGCGGGACCCGTCACACTTGCCCTGGCGGGCAGTGCCAGGGTTGCGAGCGCGGAGCGCGCAGCAATCTCGTCGGGAGCAGGAGACTGCTTCGCAGAAAGCGCTCGCAGTGACGGCAGTTGAAGTGTCGGCGTAGGCGGCGCAATGCCGGCTGTCATGGTGTAACTGAATCCTGCGATCTTCAACGAGACTGAAAAAATATCCGTGTTGGGATCGTTGCACGTCTTGCCGGGCGGACAGGCCAGATAGGTCTGCACCAGGAACGGCTCATTGGAATTGCCGCGCGTCACGTTGATCAGCGGCGGCAGATTGGGACGCGGCACAACGCTGCCCGGCAGCGTGAACGTGTTGCTGACCGTCGTCGGCTGCTGGATCAACATCGCGGCGGCGCTGGGCAGCGAAACGTCCTGCGTGTTGGCGCTGGTGTGTGCGGCGATGGTCGAGGTGTACGTGCCGATGGTGGCGGAGGGATTGACGGTTACGCCGAACTTGAACTGTGCGGTGTTCGCCGCCCCGATCGGTTGAGCTAAGTTCCAGCGCAGCTGCTGCCGCCCGTTGATCGTCGTGCTGATCGGATCGCCTGCGCCGCCCGACGATGTGCCCGGTCGATACGTGAGGCTGATCGGCAGCGTGTGCGTCAGCGCTTGCAGTGTGATCGACTGATTGAACGGATTCTCAAACTGAATCGTGTAGCCATTGTTCATGCCCGGCTGCACGGCATAGGCATCGGCCTTGGCGGTCAGCCGCACGTTCGCGCCGCTGCCTTCGATCAACGCGGCGTAGGTGCTGTAGGCCGCCGGGATGAACGCCGGCCCAAAGGCATTGTTGAACGTGCTGAAGAAACCGTTGCGTTGATTGAACGTCATGAAGCGGATCTCGTCGCCGCTCTGCGGCGTGAAGCCGCCCAGCTGATTGATGTTTAACGTGCCGCTCAGGTCAGTGCGGCCCGGATAAAACGGCTGCTCGCCCGTGTTGGACAACTTGAGCTGATCAAACGTGCCCGTGATCGATCCGCCGATGTCGATGCTCAATGTGGCCGTGGGACTTTGCCGGTAGAAGTCGCCGATGGTCAATGATCCCGCGTTGTTCGGCCCGCCCGGCGCCACCACGCCGCCGATGTTGTCCACCGCGTCGGAGATGATGCCCGTACCGTTGAGCGTGCCGCCGTACAGATAGATGCCGAAGAAATTGCTGGTGCGCGTGAGAACACCGTTCATATTGATCGCGCCGCTATATTGAGTTAACGGCACGATGGTGTTGGTGCCGGTAAAGTTGATAGTGCCGCGATTGGTGAACGTGCCGCCCGAGGCAGACACGTTGCCCAGAAAGTTCATCACGCCGCCTGCTTCATTCGTCCACACCTGGCCCATTCTGGCGCTGCTGATGTTCAACGTGCCGTGATTGCGCACCCTCACATCCATGTTGGTGGCGAAGGTCGGTAACGCGCCCGGCACTGTTCCCACGGCGCCCGGCTGTATGACCACATAGCCTGTGCCATCCAGATAACCGATCGTCCACGTCAATCTCTGCGTGACGGTCAGCAGCGCGGGACTGCTCACGTAGAACCGGAAATTGTCGACGCCTGAGTTGGGGTTCAGGTTGGCGATGTTGTCGCCGAAGACGTGGTTGACCGTGCCCGATCCATACATGAAGAACGAGCCGATCACACGCAACCGGTTCAACGCCACCGTCGTCGTCGCGTACACCTGCGGAATGATGCCCGACGTGCTCGGCCGTCCGATTACCACGTTGTCACCCGTCTGCGGAATCGAGCCGCCGCAGTTGCTCCAATTGCGAACATTGGCCCAATCATTGCTGCCGCTCGCCGTGGTGAAGATGCATTCATCCGGCAGGCCCAGCACATCGCGCGGCACGAGCGCATTGCTTCCGGAAAAGCCCAGGCCCAACCCCGAGCTGGCGCCCCAGCATTTGACCTTACCGCCGGTAAGCAAGGCGCAAACGTGATTATCCCCGGCGGCAATCGCCGTCACGCCGCTGGTCAAGCCTACAACATCCACTGGCATGCTCATGTTCTGCGTGCTGCTGATGCCGAGTTGTCCGCTGCCGTTAAAGCCCCAACACTTGACGCCGCCGCTGGAGGCGAGCGCGCAGGTGTGCGGCCCGCCCAGAGCGATAGCCGTCACGCCGCTCGACAATCCCACGACATCAGTTGGCACGAGACTGCTCGTCGTGTTGCCGGTGCCCAGCTGGCCGTAAAAGTTGTTGCCCCAGCACTTGACCCCGCCGTTGATGATGGCGCACGAATGCGAATTGACGTAGCGGCTTGCCTTGATGGCCGTGACGCCGCTTGACAGGCCCACAACATTCGTCGGCACACTGCTGTTGGCGGTATTGCCGGTGCCTAGCTGCCCGCTGCCGTTGCTTCCCCAGCATTGAGCGGACCCGTTGACGACAGCGCAGGTGTGATTGTAGCCGCCGTCAATCAGTGTGACGCCGCTGCTCAGGCCGATCACATCCGTCGGTACGTTGCTGTTGCCGGCATTGCCATTGCCCAACTGCCCATAGAAATCTTCGCCCCAGCATTTGGCCGCGCCGCCGACAACCGCGCAAGTGTGGCCGTCGCCGAGTCCCACGATCGTAACGCCGCTGCCCGCAGGAAGGCCGACCACGTCGGTGGGCACGCTGCTGGGCGATGTGTTGCCTGTGCCCAATTGTCCGCCGCCGTTATTGCCCCAGCATTTGACGCCGCCATTGACGACAGCGCACGTATGACCGAAGCTGGTTGCAACTGCGCTGGCGCCGGCGGTAATGCTCACCACATCGACCGGCATGTTGCGCTGCGTGGTGGTGCCATCGCCCAGCTTGCCAAAGCTGTTGGCGCCCCAACACAGTAATCGGCCATTGCTCATCACCGCACAAGTGTTGCCGGTGCCCGCAGCAATGCTCAGCGGCGTCGCGCCGCCGTTGCCGTGAGGCCCGTCGGGCGCCGCTTGTGCGATCGGGCTGCGCAAAGCCGCAAACAATAGCGTCATCACCGCTACCGCGCTCATGATTGTTCCCCCGAACGCGATCAATCGAGACAGTTTCATGCTTTCCTCCCTTGTGCAATTGCTGACGGCGTCATTGCGAGCCGCAGCTGTATCGCGACGAAGCAATCTCAATGTATCCGAGCGAGATTGCTTCGTCGCAGAAAACGCTCCTCGCAATGACGAGCCTACAGCACGATCACATCTTCCGGTTTATCCGGATCGAACTTCACGCGCACGCCATCGCCGGGACGCGGAATCGACACGCGCGACACCATCGCTTTCGCTTCGGTCTCATAGGCTGCCATGCCCATCGGTTCCACGCGCAGCCGCAGCTTGACGTAGGGATTCTTGTTCATGGTCACACCCGTATCGCTGACGGCGAGGATCGTCGCGTCGGCTTCGACGCCGTGCGCCTTGAGGCGGCGATACTTGCCGGGGACGATGAAGAAGCCGCTGAACATGCCCCACAGAAACACCACACTGCCGACGGCGAGCAAGATCAGATAGAGCGCCGTATTTTGGCGCGGTTCCGCAATGGCGATGATGGCGAAGATGTACGCGCCATACAGAAACAGACTGACAAAGATGCGCGGTAATGAGATCATCCTGACTCCCCAATCGATTGATCCACGAATCTCACGGATTCTCACAGATCATTCGTGGGATTCGTGAAGATTCGTGGATCGTGTCTTTACCGTTGAATCAACGGCAGATACACCTGCTTCATATCCAGCACAAACACCACCTGCGACACATTGCCATACACATCCACCGGACGGACGATGCCATACGCGATTGGTGCGCCGCCAACCCATGTCGCTCGATCGAACGACCAGTTCGATCCGTTCAACAGGGCCGTCTGGTACGTCGCGCCGCCGTCGAGGCTGATCTGCACTTGCGCCACGCCCGATCCATCAGACACCGTGCCGCTGATGATCGATCCCGTGCCGAGAACGTTCACTGCCGGCCCCGTCGTGTCCAGTGTGATCGTGATCGGCGCGCTGTTGGGGCTGACGTTGCCCGCGCTGTCGATGGCGCGCGCCACCACTTGCAGTGGATCGCCATCGGTGTGGCTCGCATCGATCGGCACGGCCCACGTCACTTCGCCGGCCTGCGGCGCAGTGAGCAGCGCCGAGCCATCGCCCAACAGCGCCTGCTTGAACGCCTTGCCGTTCAGACTCACTTCCACTGAACTGAGCAGCCCGGTGTTGTCGAAGGCCAGACCCTTCAGCAAGTTGATGTTCTTCGTGAACACTTGTGTCAGCGTGAATTGCACGGAAGGTACCAGGTTATCCGTCTGCACCGTCACCGTGTCGGTCGAGACTTTGCCGTTGTCGGCTTGCACGCGCAGCGTCCACAACTGGTTGTAACCGGCAGGCAGTGTATGCGTCACGCTCTGCACCGCGCCGAGGTTGCCCAGCAGGCTGAAGCCCGCGCCCTTGTTGATGCTGACCTGCGCCTTGCACATCAGGAAGGACTGGCTCAGATCGATGTAGAGCGGCAGCTTGAATTGACCGGGCGGCGCATACACGATGGGGCCGATCTTGCCGAACTTCGCCTGACCCACGCTGTTGTCGATCGCATAGGCCGTGGTGGCGGGCGGCTGCGGCACAAGCGGCAAACCCTGATAGGCCAGCGTCGCCGAGACGGGCACACTGAACACACCGGTTGAGGCAGGTGTCAACGCCTTCACCGTCAACGTCACCGTCGCCGGTTGACCGGCGCTCGCATCCACTTGCAGCACCCATTGGCGGCTGTTGGCCGGGCACGACTGGCACACAGCGCCGCCGATCAGATTCGAGAAGTTCATCAGCACCGGCGACGGCGCACCCAGCGACACGGTCAACGGATGATTGTTGTACGGCAGCACATCCACGTTGTTGATGGCGATCGTCATCGTCGCCACTTCATTGGGCAGCAGCTGCGTCTTGAAGCCCGGATTGATCTCAACCTGCGGCGCGATCCACTGCGTGGGCAGATCGGACGCGACCGAGGGATAGCCGTTTGCCAGCGAAGGCCAGTAAACTCGATCGGGGAACGTGATCGGCCCGGTGATGATGTGCGTCGTGGAGATGCGCGCGCCCGAGGGGATGATGGCCCCGACGCCGTCGCTTGTGGCGACGTAGGCCAGCAGCGAGACCGGCACACCCGCTGTCGCGCCGATGCCGTTGCGGTCGAAGACGATCTCGGTGTCATCATCCACGATCGCGTAACTCGCATTCGTCGGCGAAATGACCCAGCCCGCGCCTGTGTTCGAGTAGATGGTGTGCGTCGGCGCGCCGCTGATCACCAGCGCGTAATCGGCTGCAAAGGGCAGCGTGTGTACGGCTTCGCCGCCGGGCATGATCGGGCCGAGTGAGCTCGTCGAGCCGCCTGCTTTCGTATCGAGATAGATCGCAAAGCGTTTCTCCAGATTCCAGTCGCTGCCCGTAAAACCGAGATACAGTTTGTTCGCGTCCCACGTTGCCAGCAGCAGCGCCGGTTTCAACGCCGCGTAGGGATCGTAAGTGGCGAACATGCCCTCGGTGTATTCGCTGTTCGCAAAGTCGAGCAGGCCGTCGGGCAAAATCGCGGACGGCGTGCGGAAGCGATTGATCAGATACGGCCCGTCGTGTACCACGCGCTGATTGCCCGCGCTGTCCACCACGCGCACGTGCGCATACCACGCGCCCGGCGCATCGAGCACGCGCGAAACCTGATTGACACCCACCACGCTCGTCGGCAGCGTGTTGCTGATCTGATCGATCACGGCATAGCGCGTGACGGGGTTCGCATCCACGATCGGGTTCCACGTGATCACCAGCGTCGGTGTCATGTTGACGTACCACTTGTCGCCCTGCAAGTTGCCGCTGATCACTGGCCGCGCGATCAGCGTGTCGGTCACGACGTAGCGATAGGCGTGCGCCACGTTGCCGAAGGCATCGCGCGTCACACTGCGGAACGTGATGGTGCGCTGATCGCTGCGCTTGATGTTGGACTGATCGAACCACGCACCCGGCGCGGCGAAGAACAACGGCTGGCGCGTCCAGCGTTCGCCGTCGAAGGTGCGGAAGTGCTGCACCGGCTGCGGGCTGATCAACGTGCCGCTGATGTTCACGCGCAGGAAGCCTTCGCGGAACAACGTCGGCGTGTTGAGTGTGCCGCTGATCGTTGGAATACTCACCGCGCTGCGATTGACGAACGATTCGCCGACGAACCACGATCGATCGGGCAGCCGATTCCCGGCGCGATCGATCGTGCGGGCGTACACCCGATAGTCTCCCTCGGCCCCAAAGGTCAACGTCACGCTGAAGGGTGTGATCAGCGCGTTCGGGAGGCCCAGTGTCGCACTCTGCCACGATGTCGGCAGCGTGGCCGTGTACGGCAAACTCGGATTCGTGATCGGGCCGGAGACACCCACCTCGACGTGCGCCACACCCGACGGGAACATGAAAGGCAGATCGGCTTCGTGCAGGAACGAGGCGTTCGTGCCGGGCGCGCCCACCATGAGATCGCGCAGGCCGTCGCCGTTGATGTCGCCGCTGCTCAGATAGCCGCCTGCTTCCTGAGAACTGAGCGTGCCGTAGATGAACAGCGTCGCGCTGACGGGCGACATGTCGCGCAGCCACGGCGTCTGGCCGCTCAACACGATGGCCGCGCCGCCCGCGGTGCCCACCCGCCCGAAAGCGAAGTCGTCCTTGCCGTCGCGATCGAGATCGCCCAGGGGTGCGAGGCCTTCACCCAGCGGCGGGAAACCAAACGCGCCGGTGATCTCGCGGAACGAGATATCCGCCGTGGTCGAGAGCGGCTGCGTGGGCAGGTAAGGATTCTCGGGCTTGCGGCCAAACATCACGAACAACCGCGAAATGCCGGGCAGCGGATCACCAATCAGCATGTCGCGCAGGCCGTCGCCGTTGACATCGCCGACGGCTGACACGCGCTGCTGTTGACCATCGCCCTGCAAACGCGCGATCGAGTTGACGCTGGCCAGCGCAGAGGTGGGCCATTCCTGCCGCGAGCGACCGTTGATTAACGACACGATCAGATTGGTGGCCATCAAGAAATCGGACAGGCCGTCGCCGTTGGTGTCGCCTACGCCCGCGATGTCGGGCATCAGCGGCGCGGTGCATGGCGGAACGATGCACACGCGGCCATAGATGCGTGACTGCTGCGAGGCGGGCGCGCCACGCTCGCGGCCAAAGTAGACAAATACCGGTTCGTAGATCGTGGTGCTGTCACGTGCCGCGCCGATCAAGATATCTGCCAGGCCGTCGCCGTCGAGATCGCCGCCGCTGGCGACCGAGCCGCCAAAGGCCAGCGTGCTCGTCGGGCTGATGCGCCAGTCCGCGCCGCTGCTCAGGTTGATCGAGGTCGGCCAGTTGCGGCGGCCCAGCAGCAGATACGCGCGACCTCTGCCTGTGTTCACATTCGGATCGCCAATCAGCAATTCGCCGATGCCGTCGCCGTTCACGTCGAACAGGCCCGGCGGATTGATCGCCACGCTCGGTGTCCACGAATACGGCCCGGTGAAGTCCAGTTCACCAAAGATGCGCACATCGGCTTCTGAGTAGCTCAGCGTTGACGTGTAGCCGCCCGGCTTGCCGAAGAAGAGGCCGACCTCGATCGGTTTGGCGGGATCGAACGTGACCGTCGCCACATCGTCGATCGTGTCGCCGTTGAGATCGCCGACGATGTGACCGGCGCTTTGCAGATCGGCCGGTTCGTCGACGAGGAAGGCCGTATCACGCGACGACAGCGTCTGCGAAACCGGATAAGCGGGCGAGGTGTTGCGCGCGCCGTTCAAGGCGGTGTCATCGGCGCGGCCACCCAGGTTGATCGTCGTCGTGGAGATGGTCTGCGGCGGGCGCACGAACGTGAAGGGCGGATCGTCGTCGATGACCACCAGCAGCGAATCGCTGTTGACGCGCACGTTGCCCGCCCGATCGATCGCGCCGAGGTTCAACTGATACAGCCCCTGCGCGGAAGGCGAGGCTTTGCCGTCCGGTGCGGCGGCCGGCAGCGAAAAGCGCGTGCTGAAGTCGCTGGCCACCGCGCCCGGATTCGACAGGATCGATTCGCCGCGCAGATATTCGGTGCCGCTCAACGTGAAGTGCTGTGCCAGCACTTGCGCATTGCCTGCGCCTGAAACGTAAGCCGCGCCCGTCGTATCGGTCAGGCGGCCCGTGATCGTGAACGCAGCCAGCGACTCGACGCTGAACGTGGTGGACACATACTTCACGCCATCGACCTCAAACGTGCCGCCGGAGGGGATCGTGCTGTCGGCATAGAAAACGATCGGGCCAACGATAGGTCCTGGCACGCCGTATTGATCGGTCCCGCGCACGAAGAGGTTGTAAGTGCCGTCAGCAGGCGGTGTGAAATCGTAATACCAGCCCGTTTGATACAGGCTGCCGACGACGGCGTTCTTCCAATCGGGGTTGGTGCAGACCGGTGTGGTCTTCACGCACACGTGCACGCTGCTCACGCCTTCGGGATCATCGGCGTTGCCCTGCAAGCGGATCGGACTGTACAGCGCGCTCTCGATCGATCCCGAGGTGGGCAGCGTGACGGAGATCGCCGGCCCGCCCCGATTGATCAACAACTCGACCGCGTCCGTGACCACGCGCGTGATGCCGTTTTCCACGTAACTCATTTGCGCGGTCACAGTGACGGTGTCTGCCGGAATGATCGCGGGCAAGCCGGTGATGGTGGTGCTGAACTGGCGGTTGAGCCCCAGCGGCGCGAAAGACCAACCGTAGGTGTTGGCCGGCAAGCCCGCGCGCGGCGTCGCTTGATTCAACTGCGGATTGGGATCGACCGGCAGCAGCTTGGCGCTGGTCGAGACGTTGTTGAACCCGATCGGCAGAGCTACCGTCAAGATCGGCGTCTGCGCTAAGGTCTGATCGCCCTGCCACGGATAGCTGCCCACCTTGAGGCGCGTGCCGCCGCCGTAGACCAACTCCTGCGAGATCGAGACGCTGACTTTCTCAAGATTGAAAGCGTTGGGGCCGGACTTCTGCACCTTCTCTTTCGTGTCACTGCGCGCATCCTTGTCGGCGTTGGCCAGGCGCGGATTGGGGAAGGCCGCCGGATCAGGCAGGCCCGGATACGCATCGTTCATCTCAATGCGCCACGGCGCGACGATGTGCGTTTGGTAGGCGAACCACTTCGCCACTTCTTCGCCGTCCTTCAAGCCGTCCTCGTCGGTGTCCGCTTTGTGCGGATACGTGCCCAGCACGAACTCGTCGTGATCGAACAGTCCATCGCCGTCGGTGTCGGACGAGCAGGGCGACGATTCGTAATCGAACAACTCGAAGCGATCGCTCAGCAGATCGGCCTGGCCGAATTCGCTGGTCCACGTCACGTGCGATTGATCGTTGCCGCAGAAATAGTTGTCGATGCCGAGCACGCCTTGATCGATGTTGCCGTCCATCCCGTCCCCGTCGGGATCGTGATTCTTCAATTGCTGCCATTCCCACAACTGGGTCAGCGTGCGCGGCAGGATGTCGAAGTAGATGTAGCTGACGCTGGGCGGCGAGGCGTAACTTTCGTCGTACACATCGCAATCCAGCCCGAAGATGCCGCAGTTTTCCCACGTTTGCTTGATGCCCAGCGAGATGTCGGTGGAAACCACGCCGTTGATCTTGGGCTTGGCCGGCGAGATGGTCAGCCATTCCTGAGAGTAGTAATCGCGCACGCGGAACTGCACGGGCAGTTCGATGGTGGTGCTGGGCACTTTGTTGGTGTAGTAAATGCCCGACTTACTGCGATTATGATCGCGATAGTAGCCCCACTCGTATTCGTGTTTCAGGTGGAAAGTCGCGCAGCCGCCCGTCGCCGAATCCAACGCATACGACGGCCAGTTCTCCATGTCTTCGATGTTCTGGAAGAACTGCAAAATCTGAACGCCGCACAACTCGAAGCCGTCGCCGTTGGCGTAGCGGCCCAGCCGCACCCACGCCCGCGAGCGTTTCAGCGCGTCGCTCTCGCCGCTCATGGTGACCGTGCCCGTGATGGTGAAGCCGAAGCGATCGCCCGCGATGAGGCCGCCCAGCGGCGCATCGTCAAACGCGCGGAACGCCATTGACCCGACCTGCGGCGAACCGAGGATCGAGGCCAGCGGCTCCGGATCGGGATTCACGGCGTCGAGGAACGCGCCGATCGGATCGAGGAACGCGGCGATCACCTCGCCCACTTTGCCGAAGTAATCCTTGAGGAAACTCGTCACCAGCTTGACGAGGGCGATGGCGATGGAGACGATGGTGCCGATGGGGAAGATGGTAGCGACCACAAACAGCACGATGGCGATCGCAATCTCGAAGATCGCTTTCAGGATGACGCCGATGACGCCCAGCACACTCAGATTCCCCGTGGCGATCTGCATGAACATATTGAACAGCGAGGCAAACACGGTGATGATCAGCCCGACAAATTGCATGTTTTGGCTGAGACCGACGAGTTCGCCCGTCACCGCTTTCAGCACTTCACTGACCACCTGCGTGCCCTTCGTCACCAGAATCTGAATGGTGTTCCACAGCTCCTGAATCTTCTTGAAGATTTCCAACAGGCGGAATAGCACCTTGACCACGTCGCCGAGGAAGTCGAGATCGATGATGGAAGCCAGCCACGTCAGTACGTTGATGGCGGTCTGCGTGAACTCGACCAGCGAAGCCGGGGTGATCGACACATCGCCCGCGAAGAAATCCTTGAAGCCGCCCACGACATCTTCGGCGTAACCGACCACGGTGTTCCATTGATCCTCGAGCCATTGCCCCGGCCCGCCCGGATACTGCATTACGCCCAAGAGGAAATCGACCACCTGCCGGAACTCAGCGGGCAAGCCGTTGAGCAGCCCGTATTGATCGAGCAGGTTGAGGATATCCGCGTAGAAGTTGGGATCGCTCAGCGCGTCGGTGATGTCTGTCAGGTTCAGATCGCCGATCGATTGCATGACGGTCTGCCCCTGATGCCAGACCGTCGTCGCCATTTGCAGCACGGTCATGGCGTCGTTGTAGTACTGCTCGATCGTGCCGTAAATCTCGTCGAACTGCTTTTGCACGTCCTTCAGCACTTCGTCGAGGCCCAGCATCGTCCAATCGCCCGCTGCCGGGACGTAGGGCATGTCGCCGATCGAGGCCACCAACAAGCTGCCCGCCGACGGATCGAACTTGTACGTCGCCAGCTTCAGTGTGCGACTGGTGGCGATCTGCTTGACGCACAGGTTCAGCGTCAGATCGTTGAAGTTCACATCCTTCAATTCATCCACGTTCAACGTGGCCGTGCGCTGCTCGGTGGCGAGGATCAACGTGGGCGTGAAATTGTGGCTGGGGTACAGGCTGTTCAGGATGCTGCGCGTCGTCGTCACGTTGACGTTCAGCAGCATCTCGTCGAGATGGCGGAAACTTTCCGGCGGCGAGACGCGGAAAGTGTGCGTGATGCCCCAGTGCTCCGTGATCGTCGCCGTGTTGCCGACGTTGAAGCGTGTGTACACATCCGTCAGGCTCAAGCGCCCGCTCAGATATTGCGCTTCCAATCCGGCGCGCAGTAATGCGATCGGCCCCGCGTCAAAGCGCTGTGTATTCGTCGGATAAGCGCCGGCCACAATCGCGCTGGCGCCCGCCTGCCGCGAGACGCGCACGCCCGTGATCTGATAACCTTCGTCGTAGATGATCAAGCCGTAACTGCCGGTGGGGCTGGCCGCCATTTCGCCGGCCTGGCCGCCTTCGACGGGCCGCAGCACATCGCCCTGCACCGCCCACTTCAAGCGCATGTCGCGCCAGCGCACGGTGTTATCGAGGCTGGGTTGATCTTGAAAGACCTTGGCTTGCAGCGCATACACGCGCCCGCCGCGTTCCACCGGGACCAGCGGCAGGATCATCTGATACGCGCCGTCGCTCTGCTGCGTGGCGCTGATGCCGTAGCTCGTCATCGCCAGCACGCTGGGCAGATCACTGCCGTCGACGGTCACTTGCAAGAAAGGCGCAATTTGCAGCATGCCGCTCGTGCCGCTAATGAAACTGTGCTGGATCATCCCTCGAGCATCTTCGGGCCATTCCAGCGCGGATTTGTAGGCATATTGCAGATGTTCGGCTTCCAACGGGCGCACCTGCACTTCGTAGTAAAACACTTCGCGCAGCGCGCCGGGGTAGTTGCTGTCCACCATCTCGAACGTCATGTTCGCGCCGTCGATGCGCGTGGTGTAGGCGTCGTCGGCGTTGTTCCACTTGCCGCCCAGTTCGCCCGACTTGGAAAACGGCGACACGTCCAGCGAATCCGGCACATGGTCGCTGTCGTTGTCGTCCGACCACGCGTAAGGCTTTGGCTGATACTCGGTATACGCGCACTGGCCGTGATCGAATTCATCGCCGTCGCGGATACCGTCGCTGTTGGTGTCGGGGTTCAGCGGATCGGTCTCGACGCTGATGGTGCTCTGGCCGTAGGTGCAGTTGTGCCCGAGGATTTCTTCGTCGTCGTCCAACCCGTCCAGATCGCTGTCTTTCGCAAAGGGATTCGTGCCCGCTTTCAATTCGTAACCGTTGGGCAGACCGTCGCCATCGTCGTCGCCGAACTCCGGTACATCGGCAGCGGCTTCCGCGATCTTGGCCTGCTGCCGTTCTCCGAGTTGCTGCGCATTGCGCAGCATCGATTCCAGCGCGCTCGGCTCTTCCGATTGATCTCCAACGCCCAACGCTTGATCGGGTGCAGCGGCGTAAACCGTATTGGGTACGACCATCGCCATGACCAACGCGATCACGATGGTTCGCTGCCAGCGACGGCTGAGGCGTGTGCGGGTCGCAAGGAACACGCTCAAGGTTGCGACTGCGCTCAGCAGCAGCGTCAACGTCAACGTTTCAGGCAGCGAAGAACCGAACGGGATCGCCCGGGGATCGATCGGGGCGGCAGGGGTCTGCGTCAGCGGCGTCAAATTCGGATCGAACCACGACGCGGGAAACTGCTCACCAAACGATGAATACGACGCGGTGCTGATCGCATGCGCGTTAAAGCCTTCCCGTGAAGACGCGCCGCGTCCGCCGCGCTGAAACGCCAGATCGAGTTTGAGACGCTCGGGCAGACCCGCTGAGCTGATCCACAACTCGCCGGTGCCGCCATACTTTAGGCCGTTGATCGTGAGCATTGTCCACGTGCGCTCGTCGAGCTGGCCTTGCTGCCGCAACATGAAGGCCAGCACGTCGCGGCTGTCCAGCGTAAAGGCCACGCGCTCAAACGTGCCGCCCAGCGTCTCGGCCGGATCGAGCTGCTGCACGTTCTTCGCGACCGAGAGCATCATGAGGCCATCGCCCGTCAGTCCCGGCGTCGAAGCGAAATCGCTGAGCGTGATCCACTGATCGTTCTGGCGCTCGTACACCTTGCCGTCGGCGATCAACATTTCCTTCGCGTTGGATGCAGAGAGATCAGCTTGAGGCTGGCGGCCCTTGATCGAACCATCGGTCAGCGCCAGGCGCGCGTGATTCGCATCGCGCACCAACGCTTCCACGCGCAGGCTCGACGCTTGCTCGGCGGGGGCGACCTTGTCGCCAAAGACGGGCAGCGGCGTGTACACCGTCTGCTGCACGTCGATGTCCACGCGATAGCTGCCGGCGGCCTGCGCCTGTTCGAGGGCGCGGCGCAGCAGGTCTTCGGCGGTTGGCGGCTGTGCCGCAGCGCGCGGCAGCGCCAGCGTCCCCAGCACCATCAGCACGGTAACGATCAACACGAACGATAATGCCAACGTGCGCGAGTGTTGCATGTTCCCCCTCTTGGTTAACGCAGACCTGTCAGGCGGGCCGCAATGATCTGTGAACTTCAACGATCGATTGGCCCACCTGACAGGTCGTAGCAGTCTACTTTAACACCAACGGCAGATACACGGTATAACTTGGAATCGATTCGATCGTCAACGTGACGGTGATCATCTGTGGGCTGCCGCTGACGCCGGGCGAGGTCACGGTGACGTGGCCGTGATACGTGCCGATGGGCAGACCGCTGTGATTAGCCGACACGGTCAACTCTTGCGGCGCTGCGCCGGAAGTGGGCGAGACGTTGAGCCACGCGGCATCTTTCGCCACGTTGAAATTCAATGAGCCGCCGCCGCTGTTGCTGACCCACGTACTCTGCGGGCCGGGGATGGGATCGTAGTCGTTGATGGTGAAGCCCATGCTCACCGATCCCACGTTGAGCACCGGAGTGGGATTGGGCACGCTGTTGGGATCGAGCGGATCGGTGCCCGCGTCGATTTCGGCGTTGTCGTTGAACCCATCGGTGTCGGTATCACTCGATCGGGGATTCGTGCCCAACGCGTATTCGTCGCTGTTGGACAGGGTGTCGCCGTCCTCATCGCCCATCGCATCCGTCGCAGCGAGCGGATTGAGCTGGTGCAGCAATTCCCAGGCGTTGGGCAGGCCATCGCGATCGTAGTCGGGGATCACCGTCACCGTGATCGAGCGCGAGCCGTTCAGCGCATTCGCCGTCACTTGCAGCGTGATCGTGTTCACGCCGGTCGCCGTCAACGGCGTGGTGATGGTGCGCGTCGCGCCGACGGTCACGCCATTCAGTTGCCACATGAACAATCCAGCGTCGAGTCCGTCGTTGGTGATGGACAAGCCTTGCAGTTCGATGGTTTCGCCTTCGGCAAAGGTGGCGCCTTCATCCGGCGCCAGGATGATGGCCTGCGGCGCTTGCGCCGTCAGCACGAAGGGCGCCGACGTGGCGAAGGCCGTGTTGAAGCCGTCGCTGGCGCGGAGGCGCACGCGCGCCGTATTCGTGGCCGTCACGTAACCCGGCGTCCACACCAGGCTGCTGCCGACGATGTACGGATTAATCATCATCCAGTTCGCGCCGTTGTCCGCCGAGTAATCGAGGCCGAATTGCAGCGCGTCACCGTCGAGATCGCTGGCCGACCAGGTCACTGTGATCGGATTCGCGGCGTTGAACGTGCCGCTGTTGGGCGCGGTGACACTGACCGTGGGCGCGTTGGCGCTGACGGTCTTGCTCCACAGCACTACGTTGTCGTGAACGATCTCGGCTTTGGTCGCGTTGACGGGAAACGGCACGCGCAGCTGGAACAGCGAGACAGGAGCCGTTTCGTGATCGGGATGGTGCGGCTCGCCGCCGTGCGCCAGATCGCGATCGTGCGGTGTCAGCGCTTCGCCTTCCAACTCGAAGAGCTGATCGTGCAAGACGTTGTTACTCCCATCCCGCACGATGAGGTGATAATCGCCGCCGGGCTGCTGCGGCGTCACGTCGCCGTCATCGATGCCGACGTAGGAGATCGTCGGAGTGACAAGGCCGCTGCTGGCGATCTCGCCGCCGAGGCGCAGCGTGCGCGTCACGGTAGCGGCAGCCGTCGGGCTGCTGAGATCGATCGGGGTGGTGAGCAGCGCGGGCGACGAATAGCCGGGGCAGCCGCCGCCACTGCACAACAGCTTCAACATCTCGCGGTAATCGATCGGCTCCAGCACCGTGTTGAAGTTGTTGCGGCTGGGCGCATACGAGATGATCGATTTGGCGGTGTTGCTCTGATCGGCTGCGGCGTCGGAGTTGCAGGCGGCGGTGCGTAATTCCTTGGGCGCGTCTGTGCCGATCAAGCGCACGACGCGCTTGTTGGCGCTGTCGGTAAAGTCCTGCAGCGCCTGGCGATAGGTGCGTGACGAGACACAGTCGGCAAAGTCGCTCCAGCGGCCTTCGTTGTATTTGCTGTGATTGTCCTCGCCGGGCACATCGCTGGGCTGATAGTTCGCGGCATCCGAATCGACGAAGCCGAAAGCGTGCAGCAGCTCGTGCGCCATGTAGCGCCCGCTGCGATCGGTGCTGTTGGCGGCCACCACCGTGCGCCAGCCGCTGCTGCTGATGCCGCCGCCGCTGTCGCCGGTCAGGTTCATCTGATCGATCAAAGCGATGGCCCAGTATTTGCCGCTGGGATCGAGGAAGTCTTCGACCTTGCTGCGCGCCTCACTGTGATTACCACCGTCGGCAGCAATCTTGACTTTGTAAGCCAGGCTGAACCAGAAGGGCGTATCGTGCAGCCAGCTGTAACGTCCGCCGTAATACCAGGTGTCCTGCTGTGGATAGATGCGTGCCACCGCGGCCATGCCGGCGTACATGTTCTGCGTGAAGTTCGGGTCCTGTTCGGCGGCAGTGTCGCCCGTCACGCGCATGGCGATGAAGCGCCGCCGCACGCCCGCCGTGTCGACAAAGTTGAACTTGGATTTGGTAAGGTTGACGGTGAGCACGTCGACGTTGTTGTTGCGCAGCACCACGTCTGCGCCGGTGAAGAAAGGCAGGGACGAGATGAAAGGATTCCCAGGCAGGTTGAGACTGTCGGCGACGCTGCTGATATCAAGGTCGGCCATGAGGCTGATCGCATTGTCCAGAGACAGGCCCAGGCTTGACCAGGGCAGCGCCTTGCCGCCGGGGAAGTTCACCACCGCGCCGTTGACGGTCAGGCCATTGCTGAATTTCCACTTGAGCGTGGCGCGTGTGATCTGGGCGCCGTTGCAGCCAGAAGATGTTGCGCCCAGCAGCACCAACGTGCGCTTGCCCCAGATCAACCGCTCGCCCTCAATGGCCTGCTGTGCTCTGGTCTGATCGACTTGAATGGTGGCAAGGCTCACCGACTGACTGCCAATCGATTGATTGCCGTTGGACAGCCGTACACGCACCTGCCCGCCGGTGTCGCCGGGTCGAATGAAGGTGCGAATCTGTGTGGGATCCGTCGCATCAGCCAGGCGCTCTGCGCCGCTGCCGATTTTCACGTAGGCAGGCACGCTGCCGTCGAGGAAGCCGAGGCCGCTGATCTTCAATTCCGATCCGGCGCTCAAGCAGGTGGGGCTGATGTAGGTGATCTTAGGCATCAACTTGAAGTCGGCTGCGCTCAGTGGCGACTTTAGCCCGTTCGCTTCGACTTGCAATTTGCCGCTCGAGGCCAGGAACGGAACTTTTACGGCGATGGAAGTGGTGGTGACCGAGATCACTTCGGCTTGATGGGTGACCGGGTACGCGCCCGGGAACGTGACGATGTTGAATTCTGGTCCGCGATCGTCGAAGTTGTTGCCGTTAATGATAATCGTCGCGCCGGGCGAGGCCGAGATCGGCGAGAAGGACGAGATCGCCGGGACGAAGTTGCCGATTGGGCTGGTAATGACGCCGCGCACGGCGATCGACGACATGCCCTGCACCCACGTCCGATCGATATCGGAGGTGACGTCGACCAGGCGGTGTGAATCGAGTGCGCTTTCCGGCACGCGGAAACTGCGCCACGTCGTGCCCTGTCGCAGCGCTAAGCCATCGGCCGTCGTCGTCCAGATGCGGCCCGACGGGTCAGCCGTGATGTCCAGCGTTTGTGTATGCGGCAGCGTGTTGCTGTACGTCGTCCACGTGTTGCTGACGGGATTGAACGAAGCTACGCCGCCGCCATACGTCGCGACCCACATGTTGCTTGCGGAATCCGCCGTCAGACCGGTGACTACATTGAAGGGCAACCCATTGGCTGTGGTGTAACTGATCCATGCTGTGCTGCCCGTGCCGTTGAGATCGTACACGCTGATACCGTTGCTCGTGCCAATCCACAAGCGATCGCCGCTGTCGCGCGCCAGCGCCTGCACGACGTTGCCCGCGATGGGCGAAGTGCTCGTCGTGAAGGTCAGCCAATAACCGGCTTCGGCGCGCATGGCCAGTCCACCGTTGGTGCCTGCCCAGATGCGACCCAGATGATCGCTAAGCAAAGCATTCACGCCATTGTTGGGCAGACCGCTCGTGGTGGTGTAGGGCGTGAACCCGCTGCCGGAATATTTGTACACGCCGTTGCCGCTGGTGCCGATCCAGAGATCGCCGTTGCCAGCACGCGCGAAGCTGCGCACGTAGCCGGTGTTGCCCGGAATGTTGACCGAGATGAATGAGCCGCCATCGGTGTAGGCAATCTTCGACGTGCCGCCGACCCAGGTGCGTGTCGCTTCGAGGAAAATCGATTGCGGGGTCTCAGCTGAGGGCACATTGCTAAAGCGCAGCCAGTTGGGCGAGTGCGTGGTGAAGGCATTCGCGCCGCCGTGGCCCCACCACACCGCTTCGCCCACGGCCAGCACGCGGCGCAGATCGTTGTTGAGCAGCGGCGAGGTGGGCGTGGTGTACAACTTCCACGTACCGTTGTCGTAGACCGCGCCGCCGCCCGTGGAACCTTGCATACTCATCCAGATGCGGCCCGCGTGATCTTCGCTGAGATCGGTGACATCGTTGTTGGGCAAGCCGGGCGAAATGGTGCTGTAGCGCGTCCACGTGTAGAAAAAACCGTTGTAAGTGCGGCGGCACACGCCGCCGGTGATATCGACCTGCGGCGCTTCACTCAGCGCCGGAACGATGTCCACCGGAATCAGCCACAATCGATCTTGCCGATCGACGAGCACGCGTTTCACATAGTCGAAGGTGCACGTCCCGCTGCCGAAGCTATTGCTGAAGGTACTGCCGTCCCACGTGGTGAGGCCGCCATAGTTGGCGAAGTAAGTGGTCACCGCCGTGCCATCGTAGTCAACCGCCACATCATACACGATGTTGCTGGGCAAGCCGTCGGCGGTGTTGATGATGTTCCACGACGGGTTGGGACGGCCTGGCGTGAATCTCGCTGCGCCGCCGTTGGTACTGATCCAGATGTAATCGACACCGTTGGGGTTGACGACGGATGTAAGACGATTGACTGCGTCGTGCGGCAGCGGCGAATTGGCGACGGTGTAGCTAATCCATGTGCCGTTGCTCAGATCGTACACGCCCACTCCCCATCCGTTGGTGCCCACCCATAGTTCATCGTTGAAGATCGCCAGAGAGGTGACCCAATTGCTGGGCAGTCCGCCGGGGCTGGCGGTGATCGCGGTCCAACCGTAAATGCCCGATGAGTTGGGGCCGTACACGCGCAGGCCGCCGTTGTTCAATCCGGCGAAGAGTCGACCATCGGGCGCGTAGGCAATCGCCGTGATGCCGTTGGTCCCCGACTGGATCGTGCGCGTGATCCAGAAGCCGCTCAACGGCACGATCGCGCCATCGATCTGCGCGGGCACTTCCGATTGGCGCGGCGGCAGCAATTGGCGGCCGGCCTCTGTGCCGTAAACGGTGCGCCACTGCGAATTGGCTTGATCGACGACGACGGCGCGATCGGGATCAGGCGCGCGTTCGAGTGAGGGATCGACACGCGGTCCGGTGATCTGCACTTCGGGGTCAGCCGCCCGATCGGGTGTGCCGGGATCCGATTGGTCCTGGGCGAGAACGGAAGTTGCCACGATCGGCTGAAGATTCGATCCGATCAACGTGGCGCCGATCAGCAACAACGCAACACTACGACGACTAAACGACGCGCGCATGGTGCCCTCCCCTGGCTGGTATTCAATTGAAAGCGCACGGCCTGGCTAACCGTGCTCCCGATACCCCCCACAATAAGAGTACCGCAAATCGATCGCACTGTCAGTGGCAAAAGTGTCACTTTGTCTGACACTTGCGGCCTGACCCCATGCTATAATCTTCACATGCACAACCTCGATCGTTTTGCGGCGTGGCTGAAACATCGCCGCCTCGCGCTGAACTTCACGCGCGACGAGTTGGCATCGCGCGCGCATTGCTCGGTCAGCACCCTGCGTCGTCTGGAAGCGGGCGATCTGCGCGCGTCCGAACAATTGGCCGCCTCACTCGCCAGGGCGCTCAACGTGCCCGCCGATCAAATTGAAGCGTTCACACGCTTTGCGCGCGGCGAGTCGGTCGATCTGACGCTGTTCGATCTGCCCGCCGGAGCGCGCGTTTCTCCAACACCCGATCGATCTCCCGCGCCCCACCAGCTGCCCGCGCCGTTGACCAGCCTCGTCGGACGCCAGCGCGACATCGACACGGTGTGCGAGTTGCTGCAAGAGCCGGGCGTGCGCCTGCTCACGCTCACCGGTCCGCCGGGCACGGGCAAGACCCGCTTAAGCATCGCCGCCGCGCAGCATGTGCTTGACACGACGACGTTCTTCCCCGATGGCGCATGGTTCGTTCCCCTCGCACCCCTTGACGATCCGGCGCTCGTCGCCGACACCATCGCGCAGGTGTTGGGTGTGCGCGACCTGAGCGGCGAGATCACCGCGTCCCTGCGCGAATTTCTGCGGCCCCGGCGCTTGCTGCTGGTGCTCGACAACTTCGAGCAGATCACCACAGCCGCGCCCTTGATCACCGATCTGTTGACGAACGCGCCGCAGCTCAAGGCCATTGTTACCAGCCGCGCCGTGCTGCACGTCTATGGCGAACACGAGTACCCTGTTCCACCGCTGGCCCTGCCCGATGTGCAGCGTCTACCCACTCCGCAAGCGCTCTCGTTCTACACGCGCTTTGCCGCGGTACAGCTCTTCAAAGAACGCGCACGCGCCGTCAGGCCCGACTTTCAACTGACCGCTGAGAATGCGGCAGACGTGGCGCGCATCTGTGCGTGGCTTGACGGGCTGCCGCTGGCGATCGAGATGGCGGCGGCGCAGGTGAAATGGCTGCCGCTGCCGAAGCTACTGGAGCAGTTGGGCGATCGCTTGACGACCTTGACCGGCGGCCCGATCGATCTGTCACCGCGCCAGCAATCCCTCAGCGGCGCCATCGATTGGAGCTTCGATCTGCTCGACCAGGAGGAGCAGCAGCTGTTCAGCCTGCTCGGCGTGTTTGTGGGCGGTTGTGATGAGGAAGCGGTGACGGCGCTGGGCACGCAGCTGGCCGATGTGCGTTACCCCGTCTCGGTGGCGCGCCGGCTTGTCGAAAAAAGCCTGTTGCGTTACGAACAGGCCGGCGCAGCAACACGCTTTGTGATGCTGGAGAGCATTCGCGAGTACGCCCAACAGCAACTGGACCGGCAGGGTATGACCGGTGAAGTGCGGCGCTGGCACGCCGGTTACTTTCAACAACTTGCCCGGCACGCCGCCTGGGAATTGAATGATGCGAATCACGAAGCCTGGCTGCGGCGCTGCGATCTGGAATTGCACAACTTCCGCGCGGCGCTGCGCTGGTGTGTTCATCACGCGCCTGAAATCGGCGTGCGGCTGGCCGCCAACCTGTGCGACTTCTGGTATTTGCGCGGTTTGCTGACCGAAGGCCGGGCGTGGCTGGATGAGCTGCTCGACAAAAGCGAACATCCTGCAAGCGATCTGTTGATACAGGCCCTGGTGGCGGCGGGTATGTTGGCCGTCCATCAAGGCGATCTGACCCACGCGGTGCTGGCGGCGAATGAAGCCCTGCGCCTGAGCCGGGCGAGCGGCGACCAAAGCGGAATGGCCCGCGCCTTGCACTGTCTGGGCAATGTGGCGCTGTATCAATCGAACTACGCTCAGGCTGATGCATTTTACGCCGAGGCGCTGCCGGTGTATTTGCAGCAAGGCCCCCGCGCCTACGCGGCGCAAGTCCTGAACAACCGGGGCCTGGTTGCCAAAGATCAGAACGATTGGCCGCGCGCGCTTCGATATTTTGAAGAGGGGCTGGCGCTGCGGCGCGCCATCGATCATCAACGGGGCATGGCCCAATCGCTGTTGAATCTGGCCAATGTGGCTTACTGGCAGGGCGACTACGATCGCACCAGCGAACTGGCTACTCAGGCGCTCGATCTGAGCCGCCGCACCGGCTACACCCTCAATGTGAGCTATGCGCTGGAATCGCTGGGTATGGCGTGGCTACAACAGCAGCAATTTGAACGGGCACGGGACGCCCTGCATGAAAGCGCCGCGCTCTTTGCCGAGCTGGGCGATAAGAAGGGTACGGCCCTGATCCTGATCGATCAGGGGGCGCTGGCCCGCGCGCAAGGTCGTTGGGCTGAGGCGGAGCAGCGATACCGGAAGAGCTTGAAGTTGTGCGTGCAGGTCGGCGAGAAGCGGCGGACCGCGTTTTGTCTGGAAGGACTGGCGCTGGTGGCCTGCTCACAAGCGGACTACGCCCGCGCCGTCACACTGCTGGCCGCCGTCCATGCCTTGCGCAGTGCAGCGGGTGTGCCGCTGCCGTCGATCGAGCAGCGTGAGATCGATCGGGCGCTGGCGCAGGCGCGGGGCGCTCTCCATGATGCGGCGTTTGAAGCGGCGTGGACGAAGGGCGCGGTGTTGTCGCTGGATGAAGCGGTGACGTTGGCGTTGGCGGTTGGACAAGAGCGCTGAGCTATCGCCGCGCTGGTTTGCGTTTGGGCGGTTGCGGTATGGCGTTGATCAAAAGTGGTAGGCGCCAGCGAGCATATGCTGATCGTGGCGAGGAAACAGTAGGCTCCGCGAAATACTCGGAGCCTGTGCGTTCAATCCGATCGCGTGATCTTGAGATCGTAACGTGCGATCAGGTCCTTAACCAAATCCGTGACTTCCTGCACATTCAGTTGGGTGTCGTAGGTCAGCCGCCAGCTGGGCGGGCCGGGATCCCACTCGGCGTGATAGACATGCCCGCGCGGGGCCAGGCGCGCCTGCACGTTGATCGAGTTGCCGTAGCCGTGGATGACGTACTGGTGGGTGACCGCATCGCGAACGGCGTTCATCATGGCTCACCTCCGCAACAGGTCTGCTACTTCTAGCTTACCACAGGTTGTCAAGCTACAGGTTTTTCTCGAAGAATTCGCAGATTCGCTGGCGGTATTCGGCGGGCCGCCGGACGTGGATGTTCCGGTGCGCGGCTTCCGGCACCCGCCACACTTCTTTGGGTTCCCCCGCCCGCGCAAAGATCAGATTCACTTCGGAGGGTGGCACGATCACGTCCTGCTCGCCGAAGATCAGCAGCAGCGGCCGCGGCGCCACCCGATTGATCCACCGCGCGAGATCGATGTCATATAAGTTCAACCGCGTGCGCAGGCAGGCCGTGGTGACGAACAGGCGCGCCAGCAGAAACGACAACCCTTCCGGCACACCGCGCTCGATCAAGCCGCCCGCCACCGCGCTCAGCAAGAACACGAACGGACTATCGGCGACGATGGCGTTGATGTCTTCATAGACAGCAGCCGTCGCGATCGCCACCGTGCCGCCCATTGAGAAACCCAATACTCCCACACGTTCTGCGCCCTTCGATTTCGCAAACTGCACAGCGGCGATCAGATCATAGCGTTCGTTGAAGCCCAGCGTCACCACCTCGCCTTCACTTTGGCCGTGCGCGCGCCAGTTGAACAACAGCACGTTGTAACCCGCTTCATGTAACCACGGCGCGACGTGTACGTCCGCATCCAGCGATCCGTTGGCGCCGGAACAGACGGTGATGGTTTTCGTAGAATTTTCAGCAGGGATGTACCACCCGCGCAGCGTCACCCCGTCACCCGATTGGAACTCGGCGGCCCCGGCGGTCAACCCGTGATTCGCGGGTGAGTCGGCTTCATCGGGTGGCCGCCGGGCCAGCAGGTAATTCGAGCCGAGCCAGGCGAGGGCGGCGGTGATGAGTAGTAAAACAGCGAGGAGCAAGAAGAGCAGTGTCATGTTGGTTGACGTGAGTAACGAGTAACGAGTAATTTACTCGTTACTCATTACTCGTAGTTGACTCAACATCTCTGCCTTCAACGTTTCAAACGAGCCGTCCAGGATCGATTCACGGATCTGCCGCATGGTGTCCAGCAGGAAGTGCAGGTTGTGGATCGATGCCAGGTATAAGCCGAGAATTTCCTTGGAGACCATCAGGTGCCGGATGTAGCTGCGTGTGAAGTGCTGGCAGGCGTAGCAGGCGCAGCCTTCTTCAATGGGCGCGCGATCTTCGCTGAGTGATTGATTCCGCAGATTCAGGCGGCCGTTATGCGTGAAGGCTGCGCCGTGGCGCGCGAGGCGTGTGGGCAGCACGCAATCAAAAATATCGACGCCACGCGAGACCGCCTCGAAGAAATCTTCCAGTGTGCCGACACCCATCAGGTAGCGCGGCTTGTTTTCGGGCAGCAGCCGATCGGTGAGATCGAGCACGGTGTGCATCTGCTCTTTCGTCTCACCCACGGCCAACCCGCCGATGGCGTAGCCGGGAAAATCGAGATCGATCAGGAAACGCGCCGACTGCTCGCGCAGATCGGGAAAGACGCCGCCCTGCACAATGCCGAACAGTGCTTGATCCGATCGGGTGTGGACTTTCCGGCAGCGCTCGGCCCACAGGTGCGTGCGGCGCAGGGCTTTCTCGTTGTAGTCGCGCTGTGTGGGCGGGGCGCATTCGTCCAGCACCATGATAATGTCCGCGCCCAGGTTCTCTTCGATCGACATCACTTTCTCCGGTGTGAAGCGGTGCGTGCTGCCGTCAAGGTGCGAGCGGAACGTCACGCCGTCGTCGTCGACCTTGCGCAGGTCTTGCAGCGAGAAGACCTGGAAGCCGCCGGAATCGGTCAACATTGGCCCGTCCCAGCCCATGAAGTGATGCAAGCCGCCCATGCACGCGATCAACTCGTCGCCGGGTCGAAGGTAGAGATGATAGGTGTTGGAGAGGACGAGCGTCGCGCCGAGTTCTTTGAGATCGCGCGGCGGCACACCTTTGACGGTGGCGGCGGTGCCCACGGGCGCGAAGACGGGGGTGGGAATGTCGCCGTGCGGGGTGTGGAAGACTCCGGCGCGGGCGCGGCCCGCTTGCGCGAATTTTTCGTAGATGAAGATCACGGATCTCTCACGGGGAAAGAATTTTGTCGGCCAAATCTGGGCGGACACGTTTGAAATCGTGGGCATTCAATGTCACGATTTGATCGGCATGAGCGAGCACGGCGGCTTGCAACAGTAGCGCATCATAGATCACGCCGCCTTTGATTTCAGCAGTGGCAAGTTGCTCAATGGTCAAGGCATAGTCGGTAACGGTGAGTGCGACAACTTCAAACTGCGCCATAACATCCTGGCGCAATAAGTTGTGCACGGCCTGCGGCGTCAAGCGTGGGCGGAGCGGAAAAGTGGAGAGCACCGAGTACAGCTCAGCCAGAGAATGAGCTGCCAGCACACCGCGTGCTGTGGCCGTTTTGATGCGCTGTAGCCATGGCTGAGCCTGCGCATGGGCCGGATGAACCTGCACTAAGGCGGCGATCAGGACCGAGGTGTCGAAAAAGACCTTCATGGAATGGCTTGTCTCAGCAAAGCGCGAATGCGTCGCGCGCGGTCTTGTTGAACGATGTCCGTCACATCGCCGATTAGCTCGCCCGTCGCAACCAGGATGCCATCTTCCTCGACAAGAGCGGGTTGTTCCGTCTGCGGGCTGAGACGCACGTCGCCGTGTCCGCCTTCTTCGACAACAAAGGTCATTCCAGCTGTCAAACGAAGACGCTGCCTGAGATCGCGTGGAATCAAAATATGCCCTTGGTCATCTATCTGAACTGCAATGTCCTGAAGCATTACCCCCCCTACTGCCAGAAGTTTAGTTATGCTGTCGGCTCAAACTGACTGGCGCTTTAAGCTAATTATAGCATGGTGATGTCAGCGGATGGGCGCGAATCAACGAATCAGCGAATCAGCGGATAAGGTCTTCAGCGGATAACAAGCGGATAAGCGGATGTTCACCGCGTGGCGAGGAGGTAGTGCTATACTTGCGCCATCCTTGTGCGGTGTACATGTTATGAGCGAATCAATCAGAAATCAGAAATCAGAAATCAGAAATCCTCCTCGCCCCACCTGGGCTGAAATCGATTTGCTGGCGTCCGAATATAACATTCGTCGCATCCGCAGTCTACTCGCGCCCAACGTCAAAGTGTTGGCGATGATCAAGGCCGAAGCTTACGGGCACGGCATGGCGGGCGTCGCGCGCGCGGCGGAGCGGGCCGGGGCGTCGATGCTGGGCTTTGCGTCTTTATCGGAGGCGCTGGCGCTAGATGAAGCGCGTTCGCTGCCGCGCCTTGTCGTGGGCTGGACGCCGGGCTGGCTGGCCGAGTTGGCAATTCAGAACGCGGTGGCGTGCATGGTGTGCGATCTGGAGACGGCGAGTGAGTTCGCGCGTGCGGCGCAAGCGATCGGCAAACCGGCGCGCGTGCACGTGAAGGTGGATACCGGGATGCATCGCCTGGGTTTCATGCCCGATGAGGCGGTGGACGCGATTGCGAAGATTGCCTCGATGGAAGGGCTGGTGCTGGAAGGCGTCTTCACGCACTTCGCCAAAGCCGATGAGGCCGATCCATCTTACACCTTCGGCCAGTTCGAGAAGTTCAAGCGGATTTTGAGCGAGATCGAAGCGCGCGGCATTCACATCCCGATCAAGCACTGCGCCAACTCGCCGACGATTCTGCGCTTCCCCGAAATGCATCTCGACATGGTGCGGCCCGGCATCATCCTGCACGGCCTCGATCCGAGTGACGAGGTGCCATGTCCCAGCGATTTCAAACCGGTGCTGACGTTGAAGACGCTGGTCGCCTCGGTGAAGGTGCTGCCGCCGGGATCGCCGGTGTCGTATGGGGGAACCTATATCACGCCGGGGCACGAGCGGATCGCCGTGATCCCGATCGGGTATGCGGACGGCTTCCGGCGCAAGCCCCACAATTGGGGCGAGGTGCTGGTGCGCGGCCAGCGCGCGGCGATCGTCGGGCGGGTGTGCATGGATCAGTGCATGATCAACGTGACGCACATCCCGGAAGTGCAGCTGAGGGACGAGGTGGTGCTCATCGGGGCGCAGGGGGCCGATCGGATACGGGCCGAGGACGTGGCGGTGCGGCTCGGCACGAATAATTATGAGACGACTTCGCTGGTGATGGCACGCGTGCCGCGTATCTATCGTGAATAGCGGTGTATAATGACATGGGGAGGTGGATCATGCTCTCAACCATCGAAACGACGGTGCTGCCGGGCGGTCGCATTGAAATCAGTTCGCCTGATTTGAAGCCGGGGCGAAAGGTTACCGTCTGGATCATGCCAGAGATCGAGCAAGCCGAGCGCCGTTCCCTGACGGAAATTCTGGCCGGTTATCCCGGCGGGCAGTTGTTCAAAACCGCCGAGGAAGTTGATGCTTACATCCGCGAGGAACGCGATTCATGGGCCTGATCAGTTTGCCGGGCGCCGGGATCGTCTACGTGGATGCCAACTCGATCATTTATCGGATTGAGCAGGTAGCACCTTATCTGGCGGTGACGGCGCCGCTCTGGAATGCTTTGGATGCTGGTCAACAAGAAATAGCGACCAGTGAGTTGAGTGTTTTGGAAGTGTTGGTTAAGCCGATCCAGGCAGGCAATGCGCGTCTTGAAGATTTGTTTCGGCGGGCGCTGTACAATACGCGAGGCTTTACCTTGATACCGATCGATCGGTTCGTATTGGAGGAAGCCGCCCGCTTACGCGCGCACCATGGCTTGAAGACGCCCGATGCCTTGCACGCTGCATCGGCGCTGCTGGCGCGCTGTACGTTGTTTGTGACTAATGATCCGGCTTTCCGGCGCGTACCGGGCCTGCCGGTCGTGGTGTTGTATGAAGTTGCGGCTGCGCCGTAACAAACGACATTGCCTACTTGTGACGATCGGCGTTTGACACCAACGCGCCAATTGACTACAATCACCTTGTAGTTCTGCATGATGCGTCGGCAGCACAGGAGAGTGTGGATCTGCGATCGATTGGATCACTGATCCGCCACCGAAGGGGCAAGTCGATCGATGGCTGAATCGATGCGGCGAAACTCTCAGGTCCAGCAACTCTGCCGCCGAATCTCCTGAAGGTCGTTCGACAGGAGACACACAGCACCTGTGTGTCTCCTGTTTTCTTTAATCAAATCCAAAAATTCACCTAGGAGCGAGGCCATGAATTTCCCCAGCGATCTGAAGTACACCAAGTCCGACGAGTGGATCCGCGTCACAGGCAGTGAAGCGGAAGCGGGCATCACCGATTACGCGCAGAGCCACCTGAGCGACATCGTCTACGTGGAACTGCCGGAAGTCGGCGCGGAGTTCAAGCAGGGCACGCCCTTCGGCTCGATCGAGTCGGTGAAGGCGGCGTCCGACATGAACCTGCCGGCCAGCGGCACGATCACGGCAGTGAATGAGGGCCTGTCAGATACGCCCGAAGTCGTCAACAGCGATCCGTATGGCAAGGGCTGGATCGTGAAATTCACGCTGAGCGATCCGAGTGAACTGGGCAGCCTGATGGACGCGGCAGCGTACGAAGCATACTGCAACGAACGTGGCTAGGACGCATCCGTCATTGCGAGCGCTTTTCGCGAAGCAATCTTTCTGCCAATCAACGTGAGATTGCTTCGTCGCATACAGCGCTCCTCGCAATGACGTTCGTCTATCAAGGAGTCCCTTATGACCTACATCCCACACACCGACGCCAATCGCCAGGAAATGCTCGCTGCGATCGGCGTCAAATCACTGGAGGAGTTGTTCCCGGCCGTGCCGGACAAGCACAAGTTTCCCGAATTGCGTCTGCCCGAAGCGCTTTCTGAAATGGAAACGTTCTGGGAGATGCAGGGCCTCAGCGAAGCCAACGCCGATGTGAATCACTACGCGTGCTTCCTGGGTGCGGGCGCGTACAACCATTACGTGCCGCACACTGTCGATTACGTGCTGCGCCGCGGCGAGTTCTATACGGCGTACACGCCCTATCAACCCGAAGTCAGCCAGGGCACGCTGCAAGCGATGTTCGAATATCAGTCGATGATTTGCCAGTTGACGGGCATGGACGTGAGCAATGCCAGTCACTACGACGGCGCAACCTCGCTGGCCGAGGGCGTGCTGCTGGCGTTGAATTCGGCCAAGGGCAATCGCAAGAAAGTGGTGATCTCCCCGGCGGTTCATCCCCAGTACCGATCGGTGCTCCGCACCTATACGCAGGGCATGGGCTTGAACATCGTGGGCGATGACAACCTCAAGGCCGATGTCGCCGATCTGGTGAAGTTGCTCGACAAGGACACGGCTTGCCTCGTCGTGCAGTCACCGAATTTCTTCGGCCAGATCGAGAATATGCAGGGCGTGGCCGACGCCGTGCATGCGGTGGGCGCGCTCTTGATCGTCGCCACCGATCCGATCGGGTTGGGGATGCTCACGCCGCCCGGCGAGTATGGCGCGGACGTGGTGGTGGCCGAAGGTCAGCCGCTGGGCATTCCCATGTCGTACGGCGGGCCGTATCTGGGTATCTTTGCGACGAAGAATGCTTACGTCCGCAAGATGGCCGGCCGCTTGGTGGGCGAAACGATCGACGCCGACGGCAAGCGCGGCTTTGTGCTGACCTTGTCCACGCGCGAGCAGCACATCCGCCGCGAGAAGGCCACGTCCAATATCTGCACCAATCAAGGTCTGCTGGCGCTGGCCGCCTCGGTGTACCTGGCGACGATGGGCAAGTGCGGACTGGACACGGTGGCGCGGCTGTGTTGGCACAAGAGCCACTATGCCGCCAAGCGCATCGGCAACCTCAAGGGCTTCAGCGTGTTGAGCAACAAGCCGTTCTTCAAAGAGTTCGTGGTCAAGATGCCGAAGCCGATCGAGGCGGTGAACGAATTTCTGCTGGACGAGTTCGACATCATCGGCGGGTACGATCTGGGGCAGGACTATCCGCACCTGAAGAATCATATGCTGATCGCGGTGACCGAGACGAACAACAAGACCGAGATCGATGATTTGGTCGAGGGACTGAAGGAGGCCGCCGAGCAACTGTAATCCACGGATTACACAGATTACACGGCTGATCCTTGATGTTCCGTGTTAATCCGTGAAATCTGTGGTTGGGGCGGAAAATGACCATGAACCAACAAGAACCTTTGATCTACGAAATCAGTTCACCCGGCCGCTGCGGCGTGACGATGCCGCTGCCCGATGTGCCCGAGACCGACATCCCGGCCGAGTTGTGCCGCAAGGATCTGGGCCTGCCGGAATTGGCGCAGATCGACGTGGTGCGCCACTATCTGCACCTGTCGCAGTTGAACTACAGCATCGACGGCGGCTTTTATCCGCTCGGCTCGTGCACGATGAAGTTCAACCCCAAGATCAATGAAGACGCCGCGCGCCTGCCGGGCTACGCCTTCACGCATCCGCTGCAAGACCCGCTGACCGTGCAGGGCAACCTGGCGATCATGTTCCACTTGCAAGAGTGGCTCAAAGAGATCGGCGGCTTTGCGGCTGTGACGCTGCAACCGGCGGCGGGCGCACACGGCGAGTTCACCGGCATCCTGATCATGCGCGCCTATCATCTCGATCGCGGCGACACCAAGCGTAACGTGATCTTGATCCCCGACTCAGCGCACGGGACCAATCCGGCTTCGTCGGCGATGAGCGGCTTCGTCGTGAAGCAGCTGCCCTCCGATGAGCGCGGCAACATTGATCTGAACGCGCTGCGCGCGGCGTGCGATGACACCGTCGTCGGCTTGATGCTCACCAATCCCAACACGCTGGGCTTGTTCGAGGAGCATCTTGAGGAAGTGGTGAACCTGGTGCACGGCTGCGGCGGCTTGATGTACGGCGACGGCGCGAACCTGAACGCGCTGGTGGGCATCGCCCGACCGGGCGATCTGGGCTTCGACGTGATGCACTACAACCTGCACAAGACGTTCAGCACGCCGCACGGCGGCGGCGGCCCGGGCAGCGGCCCGGTGGGCGTGGGCGAGAAGCTGGTGGACTTCCTGCCCGGCCCGATCGTGAATGTGACCTTCCCGGACGGTGAGGATGAGACGCCGTTGTACATGTTCAGCGAGCCGAAGAAATCGATCGGGCGGGTGAAGTCCTTCAACGGCAACTTCGGTATGCTGGTGCGCGCCTACACGTACATGCGCGTACACGGGCCGGACGGGCTGAAGGCCAATTCAATGTATGCCGTGCTGAACGCCAACTATCTGCGTGTGAAGCTGCGCGACAAATATCCCGTGCCCTACGATCGCATCTGCATGCACGAGTTCGTATGCCAGGGCAAGTTTGAAGGCAGCGACGTGCGCGCGCTGGATGTGAGCAAGCGCCTGATGGACTACAACTTCCATCCGCCGACGAACTATTTCCCGTTAATCGTGCCGGAAGCGTTGATGATCGAGCCGACGGAGACGGAGAGCAAGGAAACGCTCGATCAGTTCATCGACGCGATGCGGAAGATTGCGGATGAGGCGGTGAAGGAGCCGGAATTGCTGCACTCTGCGCCGCATCACACGCCCGTCAAGCGGCTGGATGAAGTGAAGGCCGCGAAGGATCTGGTGTTGTGCTGTATGCCGGCGGAGTTTGAAGCGAAGGTTGCGGCGTAAAGCGATCCACGAATTACACGAATTGCACGAAGCACACGAGGCGGTCTCGAATGAGAGATCGCCTCGTGTTGTTGGGCCAGTTGACCACTTGCCTACGGCACAATCTCGATGGAGTCAATCTCCGCGCCGTCGTTGTTGGGCCAGTTGACGGGCGACCAAAAGCGAATGTAGCGATAGCCACCGGCTGGGAATCCAAAGGGATCGACGTCGATGGTGAGGCCGGTGTTGTTGAGCAGCGCGGCCGCTGGAATTGCTTCGTTGTCGTCTTCACCGCCGGCCGCATAGCTGGCGACGTTGGAGTTGTTGTCCGGCACGCCATCGCCCCAGTTGAAGACGGTCACCCAACTCGTGCAGGGATCGCCGCACACGTCGATTTGCACCCAGTCCAGGCAGATGCCGCCGCAGGCCGCATGTTCGTAATCCACAAAATCATAGGCGCCCGGCGCCGGATGCGACGTGAGGCGCGGCTGGCCGACGGCGTCCAGATCGATGTCGAGGAAGCCGCCGCATTGAATCTGCGCGATGACGCCATTGGGCAGGCCGAAGTTCGGTTCATTGCGCGGCACGCTGCCCGGACAAGGCTGCGGCGTACTCGTCGGCGTGGGCGTCGCGCTGGCCGTCGCCGTGGCTGTGGCGGTTTCAGTGGGGGTGGGCGTGCTCGTCGGTGACGGGCTGGGCGTGAAGGTCGCAGTGGGCGTCGGCGACGAAGTGGGCCAGGGCGTGACGGTGGGCGTGGCCGTGTAAGTTGGCGTGACGGGCGCAGGCGTTGGGGTGTGCGTGCGAGTGTTCGGCTGCGGCGGTTGAGGGGTGTCGGTGGGCCACGATGTCGCCGTTGAAGTGGGCCAGGGCGTTGCGGTGCTGGTCGGCGCAGTGGTGCGCGTGGGCCGCGGCGTGGCAGTGCGCGTGGGCGGCAGTGTCGCGGTTCGGGCGAGCATCGGTGTGCTGGAGGGCGCGCGGGTAGGCGGCGCGGGTGTGGCGGTGGGCTGCTGCGCGATCAACGTGGGCCGTGGGGTTGCCGTGGGCCGATCGGACGTGGGCCAGAACGGACGCGCATCAACCACGATCGGATCCAGCTGCTCGTCGCGGCGGATATCTTCGATGATGGCGGGATCGATCGGCGGGAGCATGACGACGGGCCACGCGCCGTAATCGGCCTGCAGATTGGAGCGCGTGTCGGGCGGCGTGGAATAGGCGTAATCGCCCAGCGCCAGCTGCCCGCAGCCGAAGAGGATGAGAAACGCGATCGGCACGAGCAGCAGCCAGCGCAGCAGTTCGCGCGTTGAGTGATCCTTGTGCGGTTGGCCAGCGCCCCGATCGGCCACGGCGGCCCCTCCGTTTTCCTTCACGCCTTCAGCGCTGATCCGTTGGCCGCGCTCTGATCGGACAGCGTGGGCAGGCAGACCGTGATGGTGCTGCCCACCGTTCCCGGACTGCGCAGCCAGACCTGCCCACCCAGCTTGTCGATGATGGCTTTGGCCGTAGCCAGTTCCAGCCCCGTGCTGTCCAGATTGCCGCCCACGAACGATCGCTCGAACGCGCGCGGTAGATCGTCATCGGCGAGGGGCGCGCCGCCGTCGCTGATGTCGATCCAGATTTGCCAGTCTTGTTCGTGCAGGGCCACGCGCACGGTGCTGCCAATCTCGCTGCGTGAAATGGCGCGCGTCAGCAGCCCCTGCACGGCTTTGCGCAGCATGGCCGCATCGGCGCGCACAGGCGTCACGTCCGTCGCCAGGCTGGTTTCCAGGCGCAGGCGCTTGGCGCGCACCATGTCCTGCGGCAGGTTCGCCATGACGTCGTTGAGCAGGCGCGCGGGATCGACCGAGGCGGTGGTGATGCTCGCGCCCGATTCATATTGCGCCAGTTCCAGCAAATCGTCGGCCCATTGTTGAATGCGCTGCCAGGTCTTGACCAATTGATACACGACGGTGTTCATGCGCTCGGCGGTGAGGGTGGCGGGGTTGCTCAATTCGGTGAGCAGGTTCATGGCCTGCACCAGCGGCAGGCGAATGCGATTGGCCGTTTCGGTCAGCGTCTGGGTTTTCAACTCGTCGAGCTGCTTCAGGTGCGAGATGTCGCGGATGACCATGACCCAGCCGTTTGCAGCACCGGGCGCGGCGCTGGGCGCGGCGCTGACGGGCGTCAGGCTGACCATTTGCGTGGCGCTGCCGGGCCAATTGATTTCGATGGCGGCGGGGCGCTCGCCGCTGGTGGCGCGCCAGTTGGAGAGCAGAATCGCCAGCGGGCGAGGCAGCGACGTCAGGGCCTCGCACCCGATCAGGTTGTTGCGGCCCAACAGACGCACTGCCGCGGGGTTGACTACGGTGAGCCGCCCCTGCGCATCGGCGGCCAGGATCGCGTCGCCGATGTTGGCGATGAGGGATTGCAGCCGTTCGCTCTCGAGCTGAGCGCGGGCCTGCAGTTCGGCGCGTTCCAGCTGCAAGCGCCGATAGGCGGCGGTCCGCTTCACGGCAATGGACAGCTCGTTGATGTTCTCCAGCGGTTTCATCAGGTAGTTGTAGGCGCCATCCTCGCGCAGGGCCGCGATGGCGGTTTCGACGCTGGCGGCCGCCGTGATGACCACCACTTCCAGGTGCGGGTCGAGCTGGCGCGCTTTGCGCAACAGCTGCACGCCGTCCATGAAGGGCATCATCAGATCGGTGAGCAGCACGGCAAACGGTCCTTTGGTCTTGAGCAGTTCCAGCGCCTGAAACGGATTGGCGGTGCTCTCCACGGCATAGCCTTGCCGTTCCAGATGACTGGTCATCAAGAACAGCAGCGCTTCATCGTCGTCGACGACAAGAATCTTTTCGGGCTCCATGATCAAGGTCCTCAGAGATTGTAGGGGCGACCGCGCGGTCGCCCGGGGTTGGCGCGAAGCCGATCCCTACCGTTCTGGCTGCTGTTTGGGCAGCAGAATGGTAAACGTTGTGCCGTGCCCCACGGTGCTTTCGACATCGATGCGGCCATGATGACGGGTAATGATGCCATAGCTCACCGATAGTCCCAGGCCGGTGCCTTCGCCGGCGGGCTTGGTGGTGAAGAACGGATCGAAAATGCGGCGCAGGTTTTCGGGCGGGATGCCCACGCCGGTATCTTGCACCGCCAGGGCCACGGCTTCCCCGGCCTGGCTCAAACTCACGCGCAGCGTGCCGCCCTGGGGCATGGCGTGAATGGCGTTCTGGATCAGGTTGACCAGGACTTGCTCGATCTGCTGGGCGTCGTAGGTCATGTAGACGGATTGTTCGGGCAGCGCCGTCATGACTTGCACGCTGGCTTGGCGGGTCAGGTAGGCTGTGATGCGCAGCGCGGCTTCCACCGTGGCTTTCAAATCCTGCTGGTGCATCTCGGGCGTGGACTGCCGCGAGAACGTTAATAGATCGCTGACGATCTGGTTGGCTTTGGCGGCGCTTTCGCGGATGAGCGCCAGTTCTGTGTTGGCATACGGCTTCAATTCGGGATCGTCTTGCAGCGCTTCCGCCAGACCCTTAATGACGGTCAGCGGATTCTTTACATCGTGCACAATGCCGGCGGTGAGCTGGCCAACGGCGGCCAGCTTCTCTGACTGGACCAGCTGCTGTTGGGTGCTTTGCAGGCGCGCATTGATCTCGGCCAGTTCGGTGTTGCGCTGCACCGTTTCGGCGTACAGGCGCGCCGCCTCGTCGGTGCGCTCGCGCAGCTGCAGCGTCATGGTGTCGAAGGCTTCGGCCAGTTCGCCGATCTCGTCGGGGCGATTGAGTTCGGTTTTCTGATCGAAATCGCCGGCGGCCACGGCCTGCGACAGCGCGCGCAGGCGCAGGATGGGGCGCGCGATGCTCGTCGAGAGGACGTAGCCCAGCACGATGACGGCCACGGTGATGAAGGCAAAGAACAGGCTGAAGGTGTCGCGGCTGGTGGAGGCAGTATCGACCAGGTAGTTGCTGGACAGCACGACGCCGATGTTGCCCGCCGCCTGCTGCCGGATGAGCAGCGGCGTGAAGGCGATCTGATAAGCGCGGCCATAGAGTTGCAGATCATGGGTCGCCGCGGATCCGATCGAGCCGGCCGACACCGCTGCGCGTTCCAACTCGGCGTAGCCCCCTTCCGGCTCGGGCAGCGTCGTGGCCAGCAGCTGCCCCTGCCGATCGAGCGCGATGATGTCCGCATAGGTCTGGGTCTTGAGGTCGCTCACCAGGGTTGACAGCCGGGTTCCGATCAGCAGGGCGCCGACGATAGTGTTGGTCTCATCGCGCACCGGCGCGCTGGTCAGCAGATAGGGGCCTTGCGGCGTTGACAGCAGGCTGGCAAACTTGTCGCCGGTCGCATCCGCCTGGCCTTGCAGCGCGCGCGTCACCAGGTCGAGCTGGGAGAAGTCGGCTCCGCTGGAGGATTGATATTGCTTAGTCTGCGGATCGTACGCCAGCGTCAGCACTTCGCGGCCGTCGCGATCGATGGTTGTGATGAGTTCGCCGTGATGGTTGAGCGCCAGCGGCAGCAGCAGTTGTTGCAGCGCTGCGGTGTCACGCTGGGCGAGGGCGGGAGCAACGCCCTGGGTAAAGACCAGCAGGCGCAGCAGAGACAAGTTGCGCTGCTCCTGGCGGACCACGCCGTCGGCAGCCACGCGGCTGGCCTCGATCATTTGATTGACGAAGCGCTCGCGGATGGATGAGGTCACCAGGCGGGTAATGACGAAGGTGCCCACCATGGCGATGAGCAGGGTGAGGATGATGTAAGGTACGATTAATTCCGTGCGCAGGTTGGCCAGGCGCCGCCACCAGCGCCTGGAACGGCGCTCTGGCAAAGTCAGGTCGCCCGGGTCAAGTGCAGCCAGGGCGGCCCCTGAGTCTGTTTCCATCGTTTCGGTTTCCTGATGAGTGCCAATGACCCCACCAGCGTAACATAAGTCCGACTACTAAGATCAATACAAAGCGTTGGATTTTAGTATGCTTGTGGTGTGTATCTTACATACATCACTTCCCCGGCTAAGTCAATGGATATTTGGGTGTTGCAATCATCCGTTAACGAAAATGGAACGCGATGATCGGCAGGGGAACTGAGCGTTACGGGGTCAATCTGAAGAATCTTAAGATCTGAGAGTAATGTTCAGTCGCTGGCAGGGAGTGTAAAGTGGAAGGTGCTGCCTTGTCCGACCGTGCTGTTCACGCCTGCCTGGCCGCCCATCTTTTCCACAATCATCTGCACGATGGACAGCCCCAGGCCGTAGCCGGTGGCGCGGACTTTGGAATGCTCGCCATAAGCCTGGAAGAGATGGGCTTGTTCTTCAGCGGGGATGCCGGGGCCGAAGTCGCGCACCCAGAAGCGGATGAAGCCGTTGGCCTGCTCTTCGAAGCCGAGCTCCAGGCGCGGGGCCGCTGGGGGGATGCGCCCGTATTTAATGGCGTTGCTCAGGTAGTTGACCCACACTTCTTCCACCCAGGGGCCATATCCCAACGCCGTCGGCCAGACGTCAGGCACGCGCATCACCACGCCCGATTCCGCGATCATGAAGGCTAGCCGCGCTTGCGCTTCAGAGATCAGGCGCGTCATGTCGATGGGCGTCAGTTCGACGTGTTCTTTGCGGACCTGGGCCAGCAGCAGCAGCTCGTCGATGATGCCATTCATTTTGACGGCGTTGCGCGCGATGATGTCGATGTAGTCCTGCCGCTCGGCGGCGGGCAGATCCGGCCGGCCTTGCAGCCATTCGACGAAGCCGATGATGTTGCTCAACGGGCTTTTCAGATCGTGGGCCACGGTGCGCGAGAAGGCTTCCAGGTCCTCGTTGCGCGCCAGTACTTCGTTGGCATATTGCTCAATTAACTGCTCGGTCCGTTTGCGCTCGGTGATGTCGTGTGTGGTCGATAGAGCCATCACCACATGGCCCGCTTGATTGCGCAGCGGGCTGAGAATTTGCTCGTAGTAATGCGGCCCGTCGGAGAGTGGAAACTCGAGCTCGGCCCTGACGGTCTGCCCGGTCTCAAGCACAATCTTCAGACGCTCTTCAAAGCGGCGGCCCTCCGCTTCAGGGAAACCCAGATCCTGCCAGTTCTTACCCACCACCTGTTCGGCGGTCAGGCCCACTGCTTGCAGGGCGCTGGGGCTGGCGTAAAGATAGCGGCCCTCCCGATCGTGCACGTGGAAATGATCGGGCGTGGTGGACAGGATGGCGTCGAGCAGGCGCATCTGCTGCTCCAGTTCCAGCCGCAGCCGCTCGCGTTCAGCCTCGGCGCGTTTCTGCGCCGTAATGTCGCGCGCCATGGTGATGAGACATTGTTCGCCGGCAATCTCGATGCGCTGCGCTGATACCAGCCCGATACCTTGCCGGCCAAACTTGGTCTGGAAGGCAAACTCCATGTCACGCACCATGCCGTTGTGCGCCTGCAGGCTCGACAACAACATGGCCCGATCGTCCAGGTTGTGCCAGATGTGCAATTCCTCTGTCAGGTGTCCCACCACCTCTGCGCGCGTATAGCCGGTGAGCCGCAGAAAGCTGTCGTTGACTTCCAGGATGCGCCCGTCAGCCAGCGAACTGATCAGGATCGCATCCGGGCTGATGTTGAACGCTTTGGCAAATTTTTCTTCCGACACGCGCAGGGCTTCGGCGATCGGCAGGGCCGTGGACGAATCGGCGGTCATGCGTTTGTTCCTCTAAAAAAGCGAGTCACTCACTCGTCGTGTTGGGCGGCCAATTCTTCCAGCAATTCCTTGGCCTGCCGCTGGGTCAGTTCGGCCTCGGCCAGGCGGTTGGCGTCGAACGCAATTTGATTGAAGACCAGAAAATTGCGGATGTCTTCATCGTACTGGCGAAATAACGCGGCGTTAAGGACTTCGCCCAGTTTAATGGTGAGCTGTGGAATGGTCATGGGACTGGTTTCCTGCGATCGATAAAACAGCGCGAGCTGCTACCCTAATTATATACCGAGCGGAGTTCGTTTCTGATACGACTTGTGCTAAAATCCTAAGCATGGACACCGAACTATTGTTTCGCGGCTTGGTGGCCGTGCTCGCCTTGATTGCGCTGGGCGCGGTTCTGCTGGTGGTCTACTGGCTGGTCTGGTACTGGCGTCGTCAGCGGAGAGCACGCGCGCGCGCGGCGCCGCGGCCCAAACAGCCGCCGGCGGCCTCGGCCACGCGGCTGCCGCCGCCGCTGATCCTGCCCGAGCTGGTTGCCGAAGCTGCCGACACGCCGCGCGATGATCGGCTGGTCAAGGCCGCGGCCGAGACGCTGAATACGCTGTCAGGCGGCATGCAGGATGCCGTGCGCGCCGCGGCGGTGCCGCATTACTTCAACGTCGAACTGTTGCAGGCGCTGCGTCCCGACTGGGGCGCGACGGCGGGCGATGTTGACGAACGGCTGAAGCGGCTGTGGTTCGTGACCGCCGCGCCGGAAGGCAGCTGCGTGCAGGGCGTGGTGCGCCGCGCTCTGTTGCGGCATCTCTTCCGCAAAGAGAATCTGCGCGCCGATTATCGGCGCTATGCGCTGCGCCTGGCCCGCTACTACTACGGCAAATTGATCCAGCAAGCGGCGGCGATGGGCAGGCGGAACACGCGCTTTGTGGCGCAGACCTTCTTCCGCCTGCTGCCGCCGGCCGACGGCGCGCCGGCCGATCTGATCGAGTGGCTGTACCATCTGGCGATTGGCGATCCGGCCAGCGCGCGCCGGGCGCTGCACCAGCTCGGCGATCGCTGGCTGGCGGCTGATCGCGTTAGCGATTTGAACGCGCTGCTGGACGCGTTGCAAGAACACAACGAGCCGGGCGAGCAGCGCCTGCCGGACGACTTGCAGACCCTGCTGCACTTCTACCGGGGCAGCCTGCTGGTGCGCGCCCGGCGCATGAGCGACGCCCTGACTGAATTGAACCGCGCCCGCGTCATGAGCCAGTCCGATCTGAACCTGCTGCACCGCATTTATCAAGCGATCGGTGAAGCGCTCGACGCGCTGACTCCGCCCGATCGTGCTCTCACGCCCGACAGTTCCGTGTGGAGTTCGTTGTCGCGGCCGGTGGCCGATCGGGCGCACTGGGGCCTGTGGGGTGATCTCCAACTGCCGCAGCCGCCCGACGACGAACTGCGCCGCATTCACGAGATGCTGCTGGTCTATCAGGATTCCAACAACCCGTCCGGGACGGCGCTGGCTCAGCGGCTCATCGGCGACGATCACCGCGCGCGCGGCGACTATCAGCAGGCGCTGGAATGGTATCGCAGCAGTCTGACCACCCTGCGCGCAGCTGGGCGCGACGAGGGCGCGACTCATTCACACCTGCTGGATGAAGCGATCACGCTGAAAGATCTGGGTGACACGTTGTACTTGATGGGCCGCGCGCACGAGGCGCTGCGCTACTACGACGAATCGCTGCAGGCGCACCAGCGCATGCCGGGCGATGAACTGCACGAAGCCGATGCCCACAAGGCCAAAGGTGATGTCTTACATTTTCTGGATCGGTATGCGGAAGCGCTGCCGGAATACGAAGTGGCACTGGCGGCCTATCGCAAGCGCGGGGCGGTCATGGGCGAGGGCGAGACCTTGCTGGCGCAGGGCCGGCTGTTCCACGCGCTCAACCAGCCCAGTGAAGCGCAGCGCATCTATGCTGAAGCGGTCGGTATCTATCGGCGCACCGGCAGTTCCCTGGGCGTGGCTAATGCGCTGCTGGTGGTGGGCAGCAGCACGCTGCAGCGCGGTCAGGCGGAGAAAGCCAGCGAGCACTTCGCCGAAGCGCTGGAAATCTATCGGAAGCAGAAGAACGAGGCGGGCGAGGCGGCGGCGTTGAAGGCGCTGGGCGATGCGCGCGTCAGGCTGCGCCGGTTTGATCAAGCCGCTGACAACTATGCTGAAGCGGCGACGCAGTTCACCGCGGTGGGGCTGCGGCGCAATCTGGCTGAAACCGAGCTGGCGCTGGGGCAGCTGCGCCGCACGCAGGCGGACTACCCCGCGGCGCGAGAGCACTATCAACGCGCCATCGATCAATTCGCGGCGGTGCACGATCAGCGCGGCGCGGCCGACGCCCGGCTGGAGTTGGGCGTGCTGCACAACCTGCTGCGCGAGAGCGGCGAAGCGCAGCGCTGGATTGCGGAGGCGCAGGAGATTTATCACCAGGTGCGCGATCGCTATGGCGAAGCCCAGGCGCTGCGCGCGCGGGGCGAGACCGCGCTGGCGCTGGAAGACTATCCACGGGCGCTGGCGGACTTTGAGGCGGCGGTGAGCCTGTGGCGCGAGATGCGTGATCCGATCGGCGCCGTGAAAGAACTCTATGGGCAGATCGGCCACACGTTGGCCCTGCTCCACAAAGCGCCGGAGGCGGCGCGCGCGTTTGAACTGGCTGCCGAGAAACAATCGCCGCAGGAATTTGGCTGGCTGGGCTGGCGCGACATGGTGACCAGGGAGTTTGCCACGGCCCAGGTACATTTTGCAGCGGTGCAGCAGCGTGATGCCGCGCCGCGCTGGCGCGTGGGGCTGGCGCTGGCATATTGGGCGGGCGGTGATGAACTGAAAGCCCGGCGTGAAATGGATGCGGCGCTGCGCGGCGCCGACCCGCACGTGCTGGGTGAAGCGTGCCGCTGGATTGCGGCGGTGGCGCTGACGGCTGGGGTGGATGTGCAGGCCGAGCGGTTTGACTTGATGTGTTGAAGCGGAGCGAGTCAGCAACTCGCCCTACAGGATTGGCGGGAAGAAACTGACCACGACGAGCGCCACAGTCAGCGCAATCACAATCGATACGGTGATCCACGCCACAAGGTTGAAGAGGCGCCCGTTCTTGAAGCGCCCCATGATGCGCCGATCATTAATCAACTTCAGCATCACCATCAGAATGATGGGCAGCAGCACGCCGTTCAGCGTCTGGCTGGCGAGCATGGCCTGAATGAGCGACTCGACGGGCAGCAGGATGATGGCCGCGCCCAACACGATCAGCGCGGTGTAGATGCCAAAGAAAATGGGCGCTTCCCTGAAACTCCGATTGACCCCCTGTTCCCAGCCGAACGCCTCGCACACCACGTAAGCGGTGGAGAGCGGCAGCACCGCCGCCGAGAACACTGAAGCATTCAACAGGCCGAACGCGAACAGCAGCGAAGCATAATCGCCGGCCAGCGGGCGCAGCGCCTGTGCGGCGTCCTGGGCCGACTCGATCGTGACGTTGTTCTGGTACAGCGTCGCGGCGCAGGCGATCATGATGAACGACGCGACGATGACGGCGAACAGTGAGCCAAAAATCACATCCAGCCGCTCGTAAACGTAGTCGGTGATCTTCAGGCCTTTGTCCACAATCGACGCTTGCTGATAGAACTGCATCCACGGGGCGATGGTGGTGCCGATGATGGTAACGACCATCGTCAGGTAACCCGCATTCCATTGGATGGTTGGCGTGACCAGCGCGCGGCCGACTTCCGGCCAGACGGGATGCGCCAGCACGCCCGAGATGATATAGGCGATGAACACAAAGCTCGCCACCAGGAAGATGCGCTCGACCACCTTGTAGTTGGCTTTGACGATGAGCAGCCACACCAGCCCCGCCGCGATGGGCACCGAGATATATTTGCTGACGCCGAAGATTTCCAGCGAGGCCGCCACGCCCGCAAACTCGCTGACGGTGTTGGCCAGGTTGGCAATGAGCATGAGGCCGATGATGATGGCCGTCAGGCGCACGCCCAGACTCTCGCGGATCAGGTCGGCCAGTCCTTTGCCGGTGACCACGCCCAACCGCGCGCTCATCTCCTGTACGATGATCAACGCCAGCGCCAGCAGCGGCATGATCCACAACAGGCTGTAGCCATAGTGCGCCCCGGCGACGGAGTAGGTGGTGATGCCGCCGGCGTCGTTGTCGACGTTGGCGGTGATGATGCCCGGCCCCAGGACGGCGAGCAGCAGCAGCAAGCGGGCGCGTAAAGGTCGAATGCGGTGACGAAGAGCCAAGGTGATTTCGGATTGATGATTTCTGATTTGGGATTTGAAAAGCCAGACGCCCGATCGGTGGTATCAGCCCGATCGGCTGATCCCTGATTACCTGAACAGCCTTGGAATCTTCTTCTTCCACGCGGTGGGGATGATCTTGTCCAGGGCGTCGTCGGCGGTGACGATGCCGTGCAGGCGATGCTGATCGTCGACCACCGGCACGGCCAGTAGGTTGTACTTGGACACGACGTGCGCCACATCGTCCTGGCTGTCGTTGATGTTGACGGTCACCGCGCGGCGATGCATGAACTCGGCGATGGGCGTGTGCGGCTTGGCCAGCACCAGATCGCTCAACGAGAAGACGCCCACCAGCTTGCCGGTTTCATCGACGGCGTAGACGTAGTAAATGGTTTCGGCCTCTTCGGCTTCTGCGCGCAGCACGGCGATGGCCTGCTCGGCGGTGAGGTCGGGCCGCACAGCGACGTACTCGGTCGTCATCAGGCCGCCGGCCGTATCGATCGGATACGAAAGCAGCTTGCGGACATCGGCCGCGTCTTCCTTCTCCATCAAGTTGAGCAGGTCTTCGCTGCGTCCTTCAGGCAGTTCGGCCAGCAGGTCAGCCGCGGCGTCCGGCGACATTTCTTCCAGCACGTCGGCCACGCGCTCGTCGGGCATGGTTTCCACCAGTGCGGCCTGGAATTCCGGCTCCACTTCTTCCAGCGTTTCGGCCACGGTTTCCACGTCCAACGATTCCAGCAGCTTGTCGCTTTCGGAGCGGGTCAGGTCGCTGATGATCTCGGCCAGGTCGGCGGGATGCAGTTCGGTGATCTTGTCGCTGGAGACGCGCAGGCGCATGGGTTGATCGGCCGAGAGCAGTTCGATCTCATCCCACGAGATGGTGCCGGTGGCGCCGCCTTTGCGCGTAAAACGCTGCGCCACTTTGCCCATGCCCAGCCGGCGCATGAGGCCCAGCCCGCTGATGTCCACGTTGGCGACGTAGAAATCGCCGTTGACGCGCGTGAGTTCCAGATCGTTGACGCGCACCACGCGCACGCCGTTGGTGTCGATGATTTGTTTGTCCAGCACGTCGCGCACCAGATAGACGTCGCGCTCGCCGGGCTGGTAGGGTGCGATGTCTTTGGCCTGTTTGGTCAGAGGAATGGCCGGCGCGATCAAGACGACCACGTCAGCCATGGGCACGATGAGGTTGCCGCGCGATCGCTTCACCACGATGGCCGTCACCACGGGATGCGGCACATCGCCGCGCAGGGTTGCAATGAGATCGTCCAGGTGCCCGAGGCGGACGCCGTCGACATCGGCTACGGGCTTGCCCAGGAGTTCGCTGACGTAGGGCATGATTGCCTCCTGGCGTGGAAAACCCCGCGTGGATTAGCGGGGTTCTTCGGTTGTGGCGCTGGTCGCGCTGGCGTGCATCGTAGCACTATTGACAGGGCGTGTCAATGGATGGGTGGTGTATTTTCGGGCTGAGTTGACCGATCGGGTTGTGGTATAGTTATCGCGCATTTTTACCGGAGGGAGAAGCATGCCCAAGAGTTATCTCATCGACATGGACGGCGTCATCGTGCGCGGCAGCGAATTGATTCCGGGCGCGGACGCGTTTCTCGATCGGCTGCATCAGCGCCAGATCAAATTCTTGATCTTGACGAACAATCCGTTGTACACCCCGCGCGATCTGCTGCATCGCTTGCAGCGGATCGGCGTCAACGTGACAGCTGATCACATCTACACCTCGGCATTGGCGACGGCGCAGTTCTTGAAGAAGCAAATGCCCGACGGGACAGCCTTCGTCATCGGGGAGAGCGGTCTGACCCAGGCGCTGCACGAGGCCGGCTATGTGCTGACCGATCGCGATCCCGATTACGTGGTGGTAGGCGAGACGACGGCGTTGAACTACGAGCGGTTGACGCAGGCGGTGCGGCTGGTGAGCCAGGGCGCGCGCTTCATCGCCACGAATCCCGATCCCAACGGTCCCGGCGACGGCGGCCTGGTGCCAGCCTGCGGCGCGACAACTGCGTTCATCGAAGCGGCGACGGGCGTGCAGCCCTATTTTGTCGGCAAACCCAATGCGTTGATGATGCGCACGGCGCTGCGTTACTTGAACGAGCATTCCGAAAACGCCATCATGGTGGGCGATCGCATGGACACCGATATTCGCGTGGGCACGGAAGCAGGCCTGGAAACGGTACTGGTATTAACGGGTGTCACCACGCGCGAGATGGTGGAGAAGTATCCGTATCGGCCGACGCGGATTGTGGAGTCGGTGGCGGATCTGGAGAAGGAGTGAAAGAGAGATAGAGGGAATGAGAGACGGGGAGAAGGTTCTCTCCATCTCTCCGTCTCTCTATCGAGTAGTTTCAGTCACAGCAGATCAGCCAACGCCGGAACGGCTTCATCGGCTAATGACTGCGTGGCATCGTGCAGGAAGTGTTTGAAGCGGCGGTGGACGTCATCGGCGAGCGGAAAGTGCGCGAACTTCTCGTTCAGCGCCACCAGGCAGGCATGATAGAGTTGTGAAGGATCGGCGGCGGCCAGCTTGCGCTCAAAGACATCTTCGTCCTGTGCGGCGCGGCGCTCGGCAAAGAGGATCAGCACCTCTTCGATGAAATGCTCTTCCAGCGACAGCGTCTGCCGGGCATGTTCGAGCAGCGGCGCAGGCGAGATGATCTGGCAGACGGTGCGCCG
>CAYNML010000002.1:0-147363 GCA_964398185.1 uncultured Anaerolineae bacterium
GCGCTCGCAATGACGATGCACCGACGGTTTCCCGCCAAAGTCGGAAGACCCAATGTGATTAAGTTAGCGCGTTGGCCACGTCATTCCCGCACGTTGTTGGCGGGAATCCAGTGGCTCGACTGCGAAAGTTGCCCATCCGTGCTCTGGATGCCCGATACGCTCTGTCCGCGCACAGCGCGGGGGCGCGCATGGCGAAGCACTCGGGCATGACGTCCCGTGTGGCCTAACTTAATGACATTGACTCATCACTCGTCAGGATGCGTTCAAACACCGGGCACTCATACCGAATATGCTTCTGACACAGCGTGGGCACGTCGTTCGAGACTGTCACGCTGAACTTGCGCAGCGCGCGCACGACGTGGCACAGCGGCAGACCCATGACGTTGGCGTAGCACTGCGCAAAGTTCTCCACCGGGCTGAAGCCGTCGTGTTGAATGGCGTAGGCTCCCGCCTTGTCGAACGGATCGCCGCTGGCGATGTAGGCTTCGATCTCCTCGTCGGTGTAGTTGCGCATGGGTACGTCGCTGCATCCCAGTTCGGTGATCGATCGGTCGGTTTGCAGATCGATCAGCGTAATCCCGGTAAAGACTTGATGCGTGCGCCCGCGCAGCCGTTGCAGCATCGCGCGGGCCTCGGCGGCGTCGCGCGGTTTGCCCAGCGGTTCACCGTCCAGCGAGACGACGGTGTCGGAGGCTAAAAGCATGAAGGATGAAGGATGAAGGATGAATTGTAAAGCCTGCATGGCTTTAGCTTCACTGAGACGCTTCGCCATCGCGGCGGCGCGTTCACCGGGCAGCGGGACTTCGTCGATGTCGGCCGCGGTGGTTTCCACCGGCAGGCCCAGCAGCTGGATCAATTCGCGGCGGCGCGGTGAGGCCGAGGCAAGCAGCAGGGCTGCGTTGACGCTGTGATCTGGATGTGCTATCATCGATTGAGCCTGTGATTTCTAGATTGTAGAGGCAACTATGACCCCTCGTCGCTGGGCTGTCTTCATCATCGTCAACATCATCGTCTCGGCGATGACCACGCTGATCGTCCTGAACCTGTGGGACGCCAATCGCACCGTGCCGCGCGCGGTCGTGCCAACCTCGGTACCCACGCTCAGTGCCACGATCCAGACCCAGGTGGCGGCCACGGTCAAAGCGCCCACCAAGACGCCCACTCCCGCCAATACGCAAAAGTACACCGTGAAGCCCGGCGATACGCTCAGCGCCATCGCCGCGAAGTTTGATGTATCTGTCGACGACATCAAGGCGATCAATAACCTGCCCAACCCCGACATCCTCTCCGAAGGACAAGAGCTGATCATTCCCGGCGGCCCGATCACGCCTACGCCCACGCGCGTGCCCATTCCCACCTCCACGCGCGCGCCGCTGCCCGTCATCACCGGCACCGCCTCCACCGCGCTGGGCGAATTCTTCGTCACCATCCGCGAGATCAAAGCGCCGGGCAGCCTGGCCAACGAACAGGTCATTTTGACCAACTTGAGCGGCCAGGTCAACATGGCGGGCTGGACCATGACCGACGGCGAAGGCAATCAGTTCACCTTCCCCAGCCTCTCGCTGTTGTCCAAAGGCGAAGTGACCGTGCATACGGCCAAAGGCGCCAACACGCCCACCGATCTCTACTGGGGCCGGTCTGCGCCGGTCTGGGCTTCCGGCAAAGTGGCCTACTTGCGCGATCCCAACGCCAAACTCATCGCCACCTATCAGGTGCCGTGAAGGTCACGTCACTGCCAGCGCTTTAGGCGAAGTCGTCTTGTCGTTGACCAGCAGGAGATTGCTTCGCATACTACGCTCGCAATGACGGGCAGACAACAACAAAACAGCCGCTTGCATCCAGCGGCTGTTTCATGTGCATCAAGCCAAACGCCTAACTCTTGGTCGTCTGATCGCTGTCGGCGGGGAGCTCAGCGGGCTTGTTCTCCTCGTCGCCCTGCAGCCCTTTGCGGAATTCGCGCATGCCGGTGCCTAGCTCCTTGCCAACTTTGCCGATGCGCCCCACGCCGAAGATCAACACAACGATCGCCAGGATGATCAGTAATTCAACTGGACCTAACCGCAGCATGAAGATTGCCTCCCGGGTGTGACACCCTGTGTGATGGGAAAATTATATCACAGTCACCCTCACCGCTGGCGCCAGTACCGCTCCGCGATTTTTCCCTGCCCCACCACCTCCGCATACGCCCGCATCCGCTGGCGGACTTCGTCATCGTCACGATAGAACGTGCTGATCTGCGAGCGGTGCAGGAGGAATGCCTCGATCTTCGCGTTCAAAGCGGCCTCACTCAACCCGATCGTTTCACTCAGCCATTCGGCCCCGCCCCACACGTGTGTCATACGTTCCGGCTGCTCAGCGTAAGGGTAGTCCTCGTAGTAGATCGGATCGGTGTCCAGGCGTTCCGCCGCCAGCCGCGTGATGACATGATCGACGTGTTGACCGGCGGTGAGCGGCGCCACCAATCGGGCGTTGAACACCCGCTCCACGCGCGCCGCCAGTGCCTCGGCTACGCGATCGACAATCGACGCTTCGCGGTTATCGCCAAAGATGGCTTCTTCCGATTCATACACCGGCTGACCGTGCTCGTCGGTGCGATACACCGCATCGGCAAACGGCAGGTGGGTGAGAAAGCAGCCCAGCCGATCGCACGCGGCCAGGTCTTCATCACGGCGGCGGGCGGGCGCGTCGTCTCCCAGCTGCCAGCGTTCCTGCAGGCTGCGCGCAAAGTCGGAACGCGGCACAGCGGCCGGCGCATCGCCGCCGAAGAGCGTGATCACGATCGGGCGTTCGCCGTTCTGCGCCAGCTGGTAAATCCAGCCGCCGCACGACAGCACGGCATCGTCGGGATGCGGGGCCAAAAAAATCAAGCGCTTCGCGGGCATTTCGTTGACAGTCCTTAGGCGGCGTGTTACAATCTCGCGCGCGATACCTCGCCCGCGAGCCGGGCCGCTAGCTCAATGGTAGAGCAGAGGCCTTTTAAGCCTTTGGTTCAGAGTTCGAGTCTCTGGCGGCTCACACACAAAGCGCGCCCACTGGAGATTATACTTCAGTGGGCGCTGGTGTTTGAGGCTGCGTGTGCCTTGACACTCTTTTCTGCCCGTGATAAACTGCCGCCCGGTAGTTCACAACCTAGAAGGGTCAGTTTCTGATTTTCATGTTGAAGACATGCGCCACGGTGCTCGTTCAAGTCCAGGTTGCAAGGACGTTTCTACTGCCTTGAGGATTTAGCTTGTCTTTTTCCTGAATCACTACGGCCACGGATGCGTTCTTGCTCCGTGGCTTTTTTGTTTCTGCTTGCCTGATCGTGCTCTCGAACCGTGTCCGCGCGGTTTGCTTCGACCGCGCGGACACGGTCGAGAGCGGGGAGCAAAAACAGCCGCGCGCTGTGTCCTATCTTGACATCGCGCCCGGCGCGAGCAACTTGCCAGCCACGGAATTCTTTCGTGGCTGGCTTTTTTTGTTGTGGTGATACAGGAAGTGTAACCGTGAAGTCTTATCTGCAACTTATCGACCCGCACACGAACGACTGCGGCGTCGTGATTCGAAAAACCAATAACTCGTACTTGATCGAAACGTCTAGTGGAACTCTGACCTGCGGCTTGACGGGCCGTCTCAAGAAAGAAAATCACGCCGATCCAATCGCGATCGGCGACGTGGTGCGCTGGATCGAGATCGGCGTCGGGGTCGGGCAGATCGTCGAGGTGCTGCCGCGGCGCAATCAACTGGCGCGCCGCTCGGCGGCGCCGCTGCCGTCGGCCCATGCGCACGCGCAGATCATCGCGGCCAACGTCGATCAGATCCTCGCAGTGTTTGCGGCGGCCAATCCGCGCCCGGCGTGGAACCTGCTCGATCGGTATCTCGTCTCGGCGGAAGCCTCAAACATCCCGGCGGTGATCTGTCTCACGAAGATGGATCTCGTCGAGGGATGTGCAGCGGACGCAGAAATCCGGGTCGTGCTGGCCGAGTATCAAGCCATCGGCTATCCCGTGATCTTGACGAGCACCATAACCGGTGAAGGACTGGACGAACTTGCTACGGCGCTGCGCGATCGCCTGTCGGTGTTCGTCGGCAAATCGGGTGTCGGCAAGACGTCGCTGCTCAACGCACTCGACCCCGGCCTGGGACTGCGCGTGCAAGCGACGAGCGAACACACCGGCAAAGGCCGACACACGACCACGCACTTCGAGAGGTTCGCGCTGGCTGAGGGCGGATCGATCATCGACACGCCCGGCATTCGCGAGTTCGGTCTGTGGGATGTGGCGCAAGACGATCTGGCGCTGTTCTTCCCGGAGATGCGCCCATTCGTCGGAACGTGCAAGTTCGGCCTGGATTGCGCCCACGATCACGAACCGGGCTGCGCCATCCGCCAGGCGGTGAGCGCAGGGGCGATCAGCCCGTATCGCTATCAGAGTTACCTGAAATTGAAACGAGAACCATGACAACACAATTCATGACGCAACGCATCTACACTCGCTCCAGCGGCCAGCGCGACACCTTCGGCGATTTTGTGTGCGTGCACTGCCACAACTTCGTCTCGGCGCAAGCCGCACTGGCGGGCGTGAACCATCGCAATCACTGTCCGTACTGCCTGTCCTCGCGTCATCTTGATCTGTACGCGGCCGGCGATCGGCTGTCGGCCTGTCGGGCGCGCATGAAACCGATCGGGTTGACGCTCAAGCGCCGGAGCAAGAAGTACGCGCGCGGCTATCAAGGCGAGCTGATGATCGTCCATCGCTGCGAGGACTGCGGCCGCTTCGCGATCAATCGCATCGCGGCGGACGACGACAACGAGGCCCTCGTGGCGGTCTATCAGAACTCGCTTCAACTCGACGGGCATATCCAGCACTCGTTGGTTGAGGACGGCATCGCCTTGCTTGGATCGGCAGATCGGAAAATCGTGGAGTGGCGGCTGTTCGGACAGCACTGAAACCCGGCAATAAGCGACTGACAAGTGCAAAACGCGGCGGCTCATGTGAGCCGCCGCGTAGATCATTTTCTGTCGCTGCGCGCCTGCCGCGCCAATTCCTCGGCCTGCTGCGATTCCGCCGGGCGCACTTCATCCTTGAGGCTGTGCCATTTTACCTGACGGCCTTGCGACGCTTTGACAATCGCCTGCCACACTGCGCGATGTTTGACCGGTTGGCCCTCTTTCGTGAGCCAGCCCTGCGCGGCCCAATTCTTCACCCACTGCATCGCACCCTGCGCCGCATAATCCGATGCCGTGTAGACGTGAACCAGCGATCCGGCAGGTGCGGCTTCGAGCCCCTTCTGCGCGGCCAGCAAATGCAGCCGATTGGCTGAGGTTTCAGCCTCGTGACCGCTGATTACTTGCGTGGTATCGCGGTGCCTGATGATCGCCGCCCAGCCGCCGATCGATCCGCTGCACGAGACGCCCGTGAAAATGTGGATCGCCTGCGCGTCGTCGAGCGGCAACGCCGATCGGGGGATCATGCTCACCGCCAATTGGTCGACCCGTTCGTTGAGCGCATCTCCGGCGTGGCCTTTCACCCACACCCACTCGATCGGATGGCGCTGCACGGCTTCATCCAGCGCCTGCCACAAATCCTGATTCGCCACTGCTTTTTGAGCGATAGTCTGCCAGCCCTTGGCCTTCCACCGCTCAAGGTATTGCGTCACACCCTTCTGCACGTAGGTCGAATCGGTGTGCAGCGTCACGCGGCACGGTTTCTTGAGCGCGTTCAACGCGGCGATGACGGCCTGTAACTCCATGCGATTATTCGTGGTGCGTGGGTCGTGACCGGTCAGCACTTTTTCGTGCGCACCGGAACGCAGCACCGCCGCCCAGCCGCCGGGGCCGGGATTGGGATCGCATGCGCCGTCGGTATAGATGATCACTACCGGTTCACGGGGCATGCGATCTTGTCTTCTGCGGCTTTCGATGTTTTAATTGCCGCAAATCGCGCGGCCGGCATACAGCCGCCCGGGAAAGTTCCTGGTTCTGTGTCCATGAATAATTTCGCTCAATCCTCAGCGCTCAATCCGCTGGCGTTGATCGTTGAAGACGACGACGCTCTGGCGGCCATTTATCAAGAAACTCTGCGGCAGGTGCATTTCAAATCCGTCGTCGTGTCGGACGGCGCGGTTGCGCTGGCGCAGGTGAAAGCCCTGGCCCCGGCGCTGATCATCTTGGACCTGCATCTGCCCCACATTTCCGGCATCGACATTTTGCGGCAGATCCGGCAGGATGCAAGCCTGGCCAAAATCCACGTTATCGTGACGACGGCTGATTCCGTGCGCGCGGCGACCGTGCAAGATCAGGCTGATCTGGTGATGGTCAAGCCCATCAGTGTGGTGCAGCTGCGCGATATCGCCCGCCGCATCCGCAGCACCCTGGCCTAATGCGTCTCCGTTACTTTCCGCAGCCCGCGCGGCCGATCGACATCGTAATCGCGCACGTGCGCCAGATGCATCGCCAGCAGCTGCCCTGCCACAATGCTGATCAACGGTGAAGCCCATTCTGGCACGGTGACGGGCAAGCGCAACGGCACCCGCGCCAGATTCAACACCTCGGCTGCATCGCTAATCGCCGCCACTTCCGCCCCGCGCTCCTTCAACGTGTGAATGAACTGGATCATCTCGGCCTGCATCACGCCGCCGGGCGCCACCACGATGGTGGGGAACGCTTCTTCCACCAGCGCCACCGGGCCGTGCAGGAAATCGGCGCTGCTGTACGGCTCAGCCAGCACGTACGTCAGTTCCTTGATCTTCAACGCCAGCTCGAACGCGGTGGCGTAGTTGAAGCCGCGCCCGATCACGACGCACACCTTCATGTACCGATAACGTTCCGCCGCGCGCGCGATCGTCTCACTCATTTTCAGGACCTCGGCCATCCGATCGGGGATCTGCCGCAGCACGGCCAGCATCTCTTGATCATCGGCCACGCACGCGCTCAGCAGCGCCAGCGCCATCAACTGGCTGGTATAGGTCTTGGTCGCCGCCACGGCGCGCTCTTCACCGGCGTGCAGCGGAATCACGAAGTCGGCAGCTTTCGCCAGCGGTGAGTTGGGCTCGTTGGTGATGGCCAGCGTCGCCACCCCTTGCTGCTGGCCGTCGGCCACCACCGAGACGATGTCGGGACTGCGTCCGCTCTGGCTGATGCCGATCACCAACGTGTCCGAAAATTTTGGCGGGCGATGATAGATCGAGTGCAGGCTGGGCGTCGCCAGGCCGACGGGCATGTGATTCACGGCGCCGAACAGATACTGCGCGTAGCGGCCCGCATTGTCGCTGGTGCCGCGCGCTGCGATGAGCGTGTGCGTGATCCGGCGCTGGCGCAGCTCGGCGGCGATGCGCTGGATGTGCGCGAGTTCGCTGTCGATCAGGTTCGCCAGCACGGCGGGCTGCTCGTGAATCTCCTGATACAAGTATGAATCTTTGAGCATGTTGTTCTCCCGGAAGCAGGTGCGCTCATCATCGCAGAAATTCAGGCGTTTGGCAAGCAACCCGATCGGGCCAGCTCCAACCGATCGGCTGGCTGCCAAACGAAAAGACGGGAGCGCAGCCGTGCTCCCGTCTCGCTATCGTTCCGGAACTACGGGCGGCCAAACGCCTGCCGCACGCGCGGCTGCAACAGGTAGATCACGACGATGGCTGGCAGGAGCATGCCGGGCAGGGCGAAGCACCACGACGCGCCTTGCGTGATGCCCCAAATGGAACTGGTCAGCGACCACACCGCGCCGATCAAGCCGAGCCACCACGCCCATGGTTTCAGCGAGAGCATGCCGAACCCGGCGGCCAGCGAAATCGCCGCCCCGATCGACCAGCTGATCCCCGAAGCAAACGCGCTGGCTCCCAGCTGGCCGCCGCCAAACAATGCGCCAAGCGGCCCGGCGATGGCGCCGAAACCCAGCAGAAAACAGCCGCCGCATAAACTAAACGTGCCGCTGATGAGGGCCAGCACGGCGATGATGGTCACTCCGGTTGGTCGGTTCATGGAGGGTCTCCTCATTGTGCAAGATAGGCGTAATCATATCATCGACTTTGAAGAAAGCCCAAATGACCTGTTGACTGAATTGGCACAGCACCTATCTTGCGGTATCATTCGTCCGACTCTGCTGACTAAGGAAAGACCATGACCGCTTTGACTGAACTGCCTGCCTGGAAGGCGCTGCACGCCCACTATCACGCACTGCATGAAACGCATTTACGCGATCTGTTTGCGCAGGATCCGCAGCGCGGCGAGCGGCTGGCTGTGGATGAAGTGGGTTTGTACTTCGATTATTCCAAGCAGCGCGTGACGAGTGAAACGCTGAAGCTGTTGATCGAACTGGCGAACGAATGTGACCTGCGCCGGAAGATCGAGGCAATGTTCCGCGGCGACAAGATCAATCTCACCGAGAAGCGCGCGGTGCTGCACACGGCGCTGCGCGCGCCGCGCGACGTGGTGATCACCGTCGACGGGCAGAACGTGGTGCCGGAAGTCCATGCCGTGCTCGACAAGATGACGGCCTTCGCCGAGCGGGTGCGACGCGGTGAATGGATTGGCTACACCGGAAAACGCATCCGCAATGTGGTGAATGTCGGCATCGGTGGATCCGATCTGGGGCCGGTCATGGCCTACGAAGCGCTGCGCTACTACAGCCGGCGCGATCTCGTTTTTCGCTTCGTGTCCAACGTCGATGGCACGGACTTCGCCGAAGCGGTGATCGATCTCGACCCGGCGGAGACGCTGTTCATCGTCGCATCGAAGACCTTCACGACGCAGGAGACGATGACCAATGCGCACACGGCGCGGACATGGCTGTTGAGGGCGCTGCGCGATGAAGCCGCCATCGCCAGGCATTTCGTGGCCGTTTCGACGGCGGCCAGGGAAGTGGCGAAGTTCGGCATCGACACGGCGAACATGTTCGAGTTCTGGGACTGGGTGGGCGGCAGATACTCGATGGATTCGGCCATCGGGCTGTCGACGATGATCGCGATTGGGCCGGAGAACTTCCGATCGCTGCTGGCGGGCTTCCACGAAATGGACGAGCATTTCCGCACGGCGCCGTTCGAGCGTAATCTGCCGGTGATCATGGGCTTGCTGGCCGTGTGGTACAGCGATTTCTTCGGGGCCGAGACCATCGCCGTGCTGCCGTACGATCAATACCTCAAGCGCTTCCCCGCTTACTTGCAGCAGTTGACGATGGAGAGCAACGGCAAGTCGACTACAGTCGATGGGGCGCGCGTCAATTATCAAACCAGCGCCATCTACTGGGGCGAGCCGGGCACGAACGGGCAGCACTCGTTCTATCAGCTGATTCATCAGGGCACCAAGTTGATCCCGTGCGACTTCATCGGCTTCGCGCGAACGCTGAATCCGCTGGGTGTGCATCACGATCTGCTGATGTCGAATCTGCTGGCGCAGAGTGAGGCGTTGGCCTTCGGCAAACCGATCGAGCAGGTGCGGGCCGAAGGGACGCCGGAATGGTTGGCGCCGCATCGCGTGTTCGAAGGCAATCGGCCATCGACGACAATCTTGATCGATCGGTTGACGCCGGAGACGCTGGGCAAGCTCATCGCGTTGTACGAGCACAGCGTGTTCACACAGGGCGCGATCTGGAACATCAACCCGTTCGATCAGTGGGGCGTGCAGTTGGGCAAAGTGCTGGCGGGCCAGATCGGGCCGGAGTTGGAGAGCGCCGACGAACCGGCCCTGCAGCACGATAGCTCGACGAACGCGTTGATTCGATGGTATCGACAGCGGCGACAAGCGTAATCTCTGGCTCTGTCATGTCCGAGTGCAGGTATCGGGCATCCAGGGCGACTGGCTGCTGGATTCCCGCCTGAAGCGCGCGGGAATGACGATGCGTTACGGAGACAACATGACACCCCAAATAGCCCCATCGATCTTAGCGGCTGATCTGCTGCACTTAGGCGATCAAATTGCGGCGGCCGAGCAGGGCGGCGCGGATCGGTTTCAGATCGACGTGATGGACGGCGTGTTCGTGCCCAACATCAGCTTCGGTCAGCCGGTAGTGGCGGCGGTGCGCCGCGCGACGAAGCTGCTGCTGGAAGCGCATTTGATGATCGTGCAGCCGGAACGCTACGTGGAAGACTTTGTAAAGGCGGGCGCCGATCTGATCATCGTGCATCAGGAAGCCGCGGTGCATCTCGATCGGACGGTGCAGCACATCAAGCAGCTGGGCAAACGGGCGGGGGTGGCGCTCAATCCGGCGACACCGGCGTCGACGCTGGATCAGATCGTCGAGCAGCTTGATCTGGTTCTGGTGATGACGGTGAACCCCGGCTTTGGCGGACAGACCTTCATTCCGCACACGCTGCGCAAGATTACACAGGTGCAGCAGATGTTGAGCGAGCGCAATCCCACGTGCGAGATTGAGATCGACGGCGGGGTGGAAGTGGATACCATCGGCACGGCGTATGAAGCGGGCGCGCGCGTATTCGTGGCAGGGACGGCGGTGTTCAAGCATCCGGCGGGAGCCGCGGCCGGGGTGAGGGCGTTGATCGACGCTGCGGCGAGGTGATTTGTTTGGGCCGCGTCGATCAATCGGGTTGGTAGAGAACGAAGGGGGAGCACCACACGGTGCTCCCCATATGTTGTGGCATCAGTCCACTCAGTTCTTCATGATGAGCGGCAGCAGCAGCCTGAACGCAGGAATCGTGGTGGTCAATTCGGCATGATCGGGATAGCTGCCGGCTTGCCCGGTAATATCGGCCACGTTGAGCAGTGTCCGGTTCCACGGTCCGCCCACGGTGGCGGTGACGATGATCTGTCCTTGTTGTCCCGCGTTGAGCGGGCCCACATTCCAGACCAGCTGCTGCGTGGTCGAGACGATGGGCGTCTGCGATGTGCCGATCACCGTCAAGCCGGAGGGCAGGGTGTCGGTCAGGCGCGCTGTGGTGGCGGTCTGATTGCCGATGTTTTCATAGCGCAGGGTGTACACCAGCGTCTCGCCGACGCGGACCACGGGCGCGGAGCCGGTCTTGTCGATGGTGAGGATGGTGGCGCTGGTCACAATCTGCGTGGAGAACAGCGTCTGCGTCATGACGTTCTGCCACGCGCTGCCGATGGCCGTGTTGGTGATGACCCCGGTCGCGCCGGGGGCCGTCGTCGTGATCACGATCGTTTTGGTTTCGGCCGGCGCGAGGTCGCCCAGCGACCAACGCAGCATAGGCGGCGTCACCACGCTCGGCGCAGGCGACGCGCTGCCCAGGGTGACCCCGGCGGGCAGCACATCGATCACGGCCACGTCGGTCAGCGCCGCGCTGCCGAGGTTGGCGGCCTGCACGGTGTAGACGAGTTCGTCATTGATCAGGACTGAGACCGGCCCGCTCTTGACCACGCGCAGCCAGTTGGACGGGGTCTGCACGATGTTGGTCAACAATGAGGCCACGGTGGGCGTTACGCCGTCGGCTGTAACCAGCGCGTGATTGACGATCTGAGCGTGGTCGTCCGGCACGCGGATGCGCACGGTGGCCGTGAGCGTGTTCGTCGTTGCGGAGGGGACGGTGAAGAGCAGCACGCCGTTCGGGTACGGCGTGGCCGGCGGCGTGCTGGAGATGAACTGCGCCCCGGCCGGCAGAAAGTCGTACAACTGCACGTTGAAGGCTTGCGATCCCGGCTCCGTGGTGGAGTAGCTCAGCGTGTAAGTGATCTGATCGCCCGGCGCGGGCGCGTTGTTGTCGACAGCCTTCTGCAGGCTGAACTGCGGATTGCCGATGGGGCTGGTGAACGTCAACGGGGCGAGGCGGCTGGAAGCGTTGAGCGCAGGGGCTGCCAACAGCCAGGCGGCAAATCCGATGCCGGCCAGCAGCGCCAGTACGATGAACGCGCGAACAAAGACGGACTGGTGCGATGTGGAACGTGACATGTAGCCTCCTTATTATAGACTGCACGGATCAGGATCGGTAGAGCGGTTTCCAGGTTGATTGACGGGTGTGGGTCATTGCGTGCGCTTTCGCCTGGCGCGCCCCCGCTTCGCGGACAGGGCGTTGCAAAGCAATCCCGGCGGGAAATGAAGGGGGATTGCTTCGTCGTCAACAGCGCGCACCCACCGCGTCCGCGCGGACGCGGGCTTGGAGCCTGACCTAGACAGTATTGGCGCTAGGGGCGAACGGTTGCGCTTTCACATGGTTAGCCTCCTGGCGGGCCTCACTGCTATTGTACGATCAAAATCTGATCGCGGCTGCGCCGGCCGGTAGTTGCCGGTCGGCCAAGCTATGCTATAGTGTGAACCTCAGCCGCCTTCAAAGGACAACTCATGAACATCAATATCGCCGTCGTACCCGTGGCGGGACTGGGCACCCGGCTCCTGCCTGCGACCAAGTCCCAGCCCAAAGAGATGCTGCCCGTCGGGCGCAAGCCGGTGGTGCAATACGTGGTGGAGGAGCTAACGCGCGTCGGGATGCAGCGCTTGCTGTTCATCACCGGCCCCGGCAAAACCTCGATCGAAAATCACTTCGACCTCAATCCCGAATTGATCCAGCTGCTGCGCGAGACCGGCAAGGAAGAGCTGCTGGCCGAGTTCGAATACGAGCGCAAGCCCGTGCAATATTTCTACACGCGCCAGCGCCAGCTGCTGGGACTGGGCCACGCCGTAGCGTGCGCCGAGCCGTTCGTGGGCGATCAGCCGTTTGTCGTGGCGTTGGGCGATTCGATCATCGGCCTGCACGCGCAGAGCGACGTGGTGCAGCGCATGACCGCTTGCTTTGAACACAACCGGGCCGCGGCCGTGATTGCGTTTGAGCAGGTGCCGCTGAACGAGGCGCCGCATTACGGTATCGCGCAGCCGAAGAACGGCGCCGGCGATGTCTTCGAAGTGGCCGACGTGATCGAGAAGCCCAGCGCGCAGGAAGCGCCCAGCAACCTGGCGATTGCGGCGCGCTATGTGTTTGCGCCGTCGATCTTTGCTGCGATCAAGCGCACCCGGCCCGGCAAGGGCGGCGAGATCCAACTCACCGATGCGATCCGCTTGATCCTGCAGGACGGCGGCAGGGTGTACGGCATCCGCTTGCGCGAAGACGAGCGCCGTTTCGACATCGGCAATTTTGACGCCTACTTCCGCGCTTTCGTCGAATTTGCGCTGGCCGATGAGAAACACGGCGCGGCGCTGCGCCAGTTTGTGGAGCAATGGCTCGATGCTTATCATTCGTAAACGCGCCTACGCCCGCGCCGGCCTCATCGGCAACCCGTCCGACGGGTACCACGGCAAAACGATCTCGATCAGCGTGCGCAACTTCTGGGCCGAAGTGGTGCTGTACGAATGGGACACGGTCGACATCGTGCTGGCCGAAGACGATCGGGCGCGCTTCAGCTCCATTCACGATCTGGCGCGCGACGTGAAGCTGCACGGCTACTACGGCGGCATCCGCTTGATCAAGGCGACGATCAAGCGCTTCGTCGAGTATTGCGATCGACAGGGCTGGTCGCTGCACGATCGCAATTTCTCTGTGCGCTATGAAACGAACATTCCGCGCCAGGTGGGGCTGGCCGGTTCCAGCGCCATCATCGTGGCCACGCTGCGCTGCCTGATGGAATTCTATGCGGTTGAGATGCCACGCGAAGCGCAGCCCAGTTTTGTGCTGTCCATTGAGCGTGAAGAACTGGGCATTGCCGCCGGTTTGCAAGATCGCGTGATTCAAGTCTACGAAGGCCTGGTCTACATGGATTTCGATCGGGCGCGCGAGCACGACGTGCACGGTTTCAAGTGTTACCATTATGAGCCGCTCGATCCGGCGCTGCTGCCGCCGCTTTACCTGGCCTATCACGACGCGCTCAGCGAGCCGACGGAAGTGTTTCACAACGACATCCGCGCGCGGTTCGCCCGGGGCGAGGAACTGGTCGTCAACGCGATGCAGCGCTTCGCGGCGTTGACGGTTGCGGCCCGGGAAGCGCTGCTCGCTCGCGACGCCGCGCGCCTGGGCCAGTTGCTGGACGAAAACTTCAACACCCGGCGCAGCATCTACCACCTGCCGTCCTGGCAAGTGCAGATGATCGAAACGGCGCGCGCGTGCGGAGCCAGCGCCAAGTTCGCCGGATCGGGCGGGGCCATCATCGGCACGTACCGCGACGAGGCGATGTTCGAGCAGCTGTGCCGCGAACTGGGTGCGCTGCATTCGCGCGTGATCAAGCCGCAGGTGCAGCCGTAACCGACTGAAGAAACCGGGTTTCTCCATGCCTGATGGAATGGAACGATCAGCGCGGAGAAACCCGGTTTCTTGGTCGCTATTCAGTCGTCATGCCCGAGTGCATTTGTCGGGCATCCAAGCTCAATGTTAGCAGGGCCACTGGATTCCCGCCAGAAGCGCGCGGGAATGACAGCGCTAAGCTGAGTGGTAACGTTTCTTGACAAATTCACTGCGTAACCCCGTCCCACCCCGCCAACCGCGCCAGCAGCCACCACGTGGCCTGCCCTTTGCGATAGCAGTTGAACGGATGCGAGTGCGCGCACGACGGCAGATTCTGGCACTGGTCGGGATGCGCGCTGCACCAGGTCGTGCACCACTCACAGCTATCGCTGCCGTTGGGATAATAGTTGCCTGCCGGATCGTAGCTCTCGATGTCGGCGAAGTCGAACAGCACCTTGCCGTTGTTGCGCACATAGTCGCGAATCTGGTTGTTGCGCGTATACAGGTTGCCGCTCGGGCCGCCGCCGTCAAGATGCCCGGTCATGTAGACGAAGTTGACGGCCGGGTAATCGGTTTCAAGTTGATTCATCAAGTTGAGATAGGTGTTGATGTCAGCGGCGCTGGCGGTGCTGACCTGTCCGCACCACGACCACAGCACCGTGTTGCGATTATTGCCGGGCGCCGTGCCGCTGTTGAGATAGGTGCGCGTCCGATCGGACCAGCTGGTCCGATCGGGGTTGCCGAGATCCCCGCTCGGCGTGGTGTCGTCCAGCGATAACACGCCGGTTTCGATCGCGCCGCTGGTGTTGAAGCTGTAGAGTGCGTTGCGAGATTCCAGCACGCCCAGGCCAGTGACCAACTGGCTGCCGTGCGAGGTGTGCCCATAGCTTGCCCGCACAAGGGCTTTCGCCTGCTCGATCCAGTACGGCGGAATCCTGGTGATGTCGGCCGTGGTGTGATCGATGATGATCATCGTTTCCGGGTACTTGTTCACCACCAGCGGCAGGAAAACGTTGAAGGCCCCGACGGCGGCTGACGGGAAGTTGAGCGCGAAGACCGGGTGATAGCCGTCATTGATCGCCGCCTGCGCCTGGAACGTGGTTCCCGGCGCCAGGCCCGATCGGACCTGCGCGGCGACGACGGTGGGTGTCACGGTCGCGCCGGCGTTGACGAAGATGGTCCCGCTCAGCGCGCCGGTGGGCGTGACGACTTCGGCGGGCAGCGTGAGGGTGTAACGCACGTTGGCGCCCAGCGCGCCCGAGTTGACGAGCCGCAGCGTGAAGGTCACGGCTTCGCCCGGCTCGAACACGGTCTTGTTGATGAAGCCTTGCGATCCGGAGAGATTGGGCGCTTGCACCGTCACATGGGGCGAGGCGCGATTGAAGGCCGCATGCACGCCGTCGTTGAGGGCAACGGTGTTGCTGAACGTGGCGCCGTTGATCAGATTGCGCTTGGCGCGGACGACGATGACGCGCGTCGTCGTGGCGCCGGCGTTGAGGTTGAGCGTACCGGTGATATTTCCGCTGACCCAATCGACGGCGGCCGGCAGCGTGTCCGTGTAGCGCACGGTGGCGGTCGTGTTGCCGGTGTTGCTCAAGCTAATCGTGAAGGTCAGCAGGTTGCCCGCTGCGACCGTGGTCGCATTCACGGTCTTGCGTGAAGTCGATAGATCCGGCAACAGGGTGGTGATGTGGAAGATGGCGCTGGCCTGCCCGCCGCCGCCGGTATGGGAGAAGAAGGCCGTGTTGGTGATCACCTGGCCCGATGAGACATTGGCGGCGACCACGGCCGGAAGCGTGATCGTGACCGCGCTGTTGGCAGTGATGGTGCGCGTGGTGTCGAGGTTGCTGCCGACCACGCCGCCGGGCAGCGTGTCGGTGATACGCACGTTGAGCGTATCGGTCACGGTGTCGTTGCGCACGACGATCGTGTACGTAATCGGATCGCCGGGCAGAGCCGGATTATGCGTTAATGCCACGGTTTTCTGAATGCTCAACGCGGTGGCTTCAGGGCCGGGCCAACCGGCCAGCCGCGCCAGCAGCCACCACAGGGCCTGCCCCTTGCGATAGCAGTTGAAGGAATGCGAGTGAGCGCAGTCGCCCATGGCGGCGGCGATGGCGCATTCGTCCGCGTGCGCCGGGTCGTTGCACCACGTGGTGCACCACTCGCAGGCATCGCTGCCGTTGGGATAGTAGTTGCCGTCCGGGTCGTAACTCTCGATGTCGGCAAAGTCGAACAGAATCTTGCCGTTGTTACGGGCAAAGTCGCGAATCTGATTGTTGCGCAGATACAGATTGCCGGTGGGGCCGCTGCCATCCAGGTGTCCGGTCATGTAGACAAAGGCGACGTCCGGAAAGGTGGTTTCCAACTGACTCATCAAGTTGGTGTAGGTGATGATGTCGGATATGCTCGCATTACTGACCTGGCCGCACCACGACCACAGCACCGTGTTGCGATTGTTGCCGGGCGGCGTGGCGCCGGTGAGATAATCGTAAGTCCTGACGGCCCAGCTGGTCCGATCGGGATTGCCGAGATCGCCGCTGGGAGTGTAGTCGTCCAGCGAGAAGACACCGGCCTCGATCGAGCCGTCCGTGTTATAGGCATACAACGGCGTGGTCAACACGCTCAGGCCGCTGACCAGCTGGCTGCCGTGCGAGGTGTGGCCGTAGCTGGCGCGCAGCAGGGCTTTGGCCTGCTCGATCCAGTAGGGCGGGATCTGGCTGATGTCGGTGGTGGTGTGATCGATGATGATGGCCGCAGACGACGCGGCGGCCGGCGCGCGCGGCGGAGTCTCTGCCGGCTGGGAGGCGGTGACGCTGGCAGCCAGAACTCCGGCGAGAACGCTGACACTGACGAAGACGACGAAGAGACGAACGAAGACTGCGGACTTCATGAGATTGGCTATCTTTCTCCCCCGCCAGGCATGAATGGTTGCGCGCAATCTCCTCCCCAGGAGAACTCACACGGTACGTGGAACGACACTTGAGGGCCTCACACGTTGACTCCTGCCAGCGGTTCAGGCGCCGATTATCATCCACGAAATACCATCCCCTAATGTGCCATTACCTTCTGGTCCAGACAATGGCCCATTAGGCCTAAGGCGTGGATTGACACGCGGTTGTCATTGAACAAAGACAAAGGGCGGGACTGAAGGACTAACAGCATGTCATCACGAAGGCTTTAACGCTGATCGCCTTCTGAATATTGTGAGAACAGAGACGGGGTTGATGGTATACTCCCCGACATGCCCGAACTGCCCGAACTGGAAGTGATGAAAGAAGTGCTGCGGCGCCGCGTGGTGGATCAGACCATCGAGGGTGTACAAGCAATTGGCGGAGGCAGCGCCATCCTCGTGCGATCGCTGACGCAGCAGCGGCTGGAAGACGCAGTGAACAGCGCGCGGATCGCGGCGATCGATCGACGCGGCAAATTCTTGATCTTCACGCTCGATCCCGCTGCGCAAGATTCAAGGCTGTTCTTGGTGATCAATTTCAAACTCACCGGTCGCTTACAACTCGCGCAGCCCCAAGAGAAGAAACTGCCCAAGACCCATCTGATCTTCTCGTTATCCAACGGCCAGCATCTACGCTACGTCGATCAGCGCACGATGGGGCAGTTATACCTCGCGGCTGATCTGTCGCAGGTTCGCGATTACACCACGTTGGGACCGGAGCCATTCGACGTCTCGTTCGAAGAATTTCGCGAGCGTTTGAAACCCTATCGCGGCGAGATCAAGGGTGTGCTCACGCGCGGCGAGTTCATCGCCGGGATCGGCAACGCTTACGCCGATGAGATTCTGTGGACGGCGCAAGTGCATCCCTATCGCAAGCGGACGGCCTTGACGCCCGAGGAAATCGATCGGCTGTATGCCGCGATGCGGGCGGTGCTGCGCGCCGCGCTCGAGAAGATTCGCGAAGAGATGGGCGAGGCGATTCACCGCGAGCCGCGCGAGTTCATGGCCGTGCACCTGAAGAGCGGCGAGCCGTGCCCGCGCTGCGGCACACCCATCTCGGTGGTCAGCGCCAATCAGCGCATTACCAATTTCTGCCGCGCGTGTCAGCCAGGCGGGTTGATCAAGGGGATGTGATGATAACGTTAGATTTCACCCGGCAGTTAAAACTGCTCCTACAACAACACGAAGGCCGACTTTGTGTTGCTGTTGCTGCGAATTCATTCGCCGAAGCAGCAATTTAATGTTGCCAAGATCAATGAAGACTCAGCATTACACCACCTTGCAAGTCGCCCGTGCCGCCGGCGTGCATCCCAACACCGTGCGCCAGTACGAGGTGTGGGGCTTCCTGCCGCCGATACCGCGCGCGCCGAACGGCTATCGCCTCTACACGGAATTTCACGTCGATCAGATGCGCTTTGCGCGCACGGCGCTGCACGGCGGTTGGCCGGGCCGCAACATTCGCGAATCGGCGTTGACACTGGTGCGCCGCTCGGCGTCCGGCGATCTGGGCGGCGCGCTCGAAATGGCCTATCGGCATCTGGCGCTGGTGCAGGCCGAACGCGCGCAGGCCGAAGCCGCAGCAAATCTGTTGGAGCGGTGGGCGCAGGGCACGGCGATCGATGCGACGACGAAACCGCTGCGCATCAAGGACGCGGCCAGGCTGCTGGGCGTCACGTCGGACATGCTGCGCAGTTGGGAACGCAACGGCCTGCTGAAAGTGCCGCGCGATCCGCACAGCCGCTATCGCGCCTACGGGGCCGCCGAGCTCGATCGGGTGCGAGTGATCCGCACGTTGTCGCGCGCGGGCTACAGCAACATGGCGATCCTGCGTATGCTGCGCCGCCTCGATGCGGGCGAGCGGCACAACTTGCGTGCAGCGCTCGATACGCCCGATCCGCACGAAGACGTCTTCACCGCCGCCGACCAATGGCTCTCGGCGTTACACTCCCACGAGCAGCGCGCCCGCGACATGATCGTCCAACTCGAAGCGATGATCCGCAAGAAGCGCTGCAAATGAGCGAACCTGTCCACTTGACCAGGGTTACAACTCCCCCGCCGATGGGGGAGTTTTTGCTTGTTCGCCGATATGATATTGCCATCAACACGGAGGCAAGAATCATGACGACAAACACCGCAACTTCTTCGACGAATGGCATCATTGCGCTGGCACTGGGCGTGCTGGCTGCCGGACTGGTCTTCATGATCCTGACGGGGCGAGATGTCCCGATCGTGGGCAATGGAGCTGGGGCGCTGCTGGCGCTGGGCCTGCTCGGTATCGCGATGTGCACGCTGAGCGGTATCGGCTCCGTACAGGGCACGCTGGGCTGGACGCATCCACTGACGATTGCCGGATCGATCCTGGGGGTGGCGGCGCTGCTGGTGGTGGTGCTGCCGCTGCTGGGTGTGCAACTGCCGTTGGTCGCAGACACCCGATCGGCTGTGCTGGCCCTGGCGGTCATCATGCTGGTCAAGGTCGGCTTGATGGGCGTGGCGCGCTTCGTCGCGTAAGATATTCCCTCTCCCTATTGGGAGAGGGTTAGGGTGAGGGATGAGGGTAAATCAATCATGGCAACTTTACACGAAATTCTCGACAACCTGGGCGGCGCACTGCGCATTGCGGGCAATCTGATTTCACAACCGATCACGCGCTCGCACTTTCGATACTGGGGCGCGACGAACGAGGACAAGCAGCGCACACTGCCCGGCGATGAGCGCGTGTCCAACCCGATCGTCACGACGACGCTGGCGATCACCATCGCTGCGCCGGCCAGCGCCGTGTGGGGCTGGATCGCGCAGCTGGGGCAGGAACGCGGCGGAATGTACAGCTACGAACTGCTGGAGAACATCGCCAGGTGCCAGATGCGCAACGCCGATCGCGTGGTGCCCGCCTGGGAAATGAAGGTGGGCGATCAGATGCGCATGGGGCCGCAGGGTTATCCGGTGAATCAAGTCGTCGCGTTGGAGCGCGGTCGCTGGCTGCTGATGGCCGGCGCCGATCTCAAGACCGGTATCGCCGCGCCGCTGCCGGGACAGACTGAGTACGTCAATTACACGTGGGTACTCTACCTCGACGAACGTCCCGACGGCACGACGCGCCTCATCTCGCGCACGCGGCTGGACTATGCGCCGCGCACCTTTGCCGCCAGGTTGATGTGGGAGGTGTTCACTGATCCGATCGGGTGTGTGATGACGCGCAAGCTGCTATTAACCGTCAAGCAGCGCGTGGAGCGGACGCCTAACGTCGGGCAAGTGTCGGCGCACGGACAGGCATAACCCGCCGGGCAGCTGCATAATGCTGAGCGGGTCAAAAATCCTGTGAAGGTCAACGTCCATGGACCACATCTTCAAGATCATCTTCCTCGTGTGCATGAGTGTGGTGGAGGTCATCCGCTTTCCGCATCGCCAGCGCAACAAGCGCGCGCTGCGCGAAAAGAAACCGGCCGAGAGCCGCATCAAGCCGCTGGACATCGCGCTCGATCTGCTGGCGTTCACCGGCATGGAAATCATCCCGCTGATCTACATCTTCACGCCGTGACTGAGCTTCGCCAACTACTCGCTGCCCGCGGTGCTGGGCTGGCTGGGCGCGGCGATCTTCCTCGGGGCGTTGTGGGTGCTGTATCGTGCGCACAAGGATCTGGGACTCAACTGGTCGCCCACGCTGCAGATCACGCCGGAGTACCAGCTGATCACGCAGGGCATCTATCACTCGATCCGCCATCCCATCTACGCGGCCATGTGGCTGTGGGGCGTGGCACAGGTGCTGCTGCTGCACAACTGGATCGCCGGGCCGGCCACGCTGATCTTCTTCGGCCTCGTCTACTTTCGCCGCACGCCGCGCGCAGAGCAGCTGATGATCGATCGTTTTGGCGACGAGTATCGCGCCCATATGCGCCACACCGGGCGGGTGTTTCCGAAACGGGGCCGCCAAGTTTCATAGCGAACTGTTAGGCGGCGGATAGGTTACACGCCGCCGCCGGTTTTATACTGATGACCATGGACACGCACTACGACCTCATCATCGCCGGGGCCGGGCTGGCCGGCTTGAGCCTGGCCCATCATTTGATCAACAGCCCGCTGCGCGATCGATCGATCCTCATCGTCGATCCTGATCTGAAGGAACGCAACGACCGCACGTGGAGTTACTGGTCCGATCGGCCTACGCCCTTCGACGGCCTCGCTTGCCGCACCTGGGATCGACTGCATTTAGCGGGCCTCAACGGCGAGCTGACGGTGAACCTGCGGCGGTATCGCTATCGCACCATTCGCGGCAGCGATTTCTACGATCACGTGCGGCGCGAACTGGCGCAGCGCCCCAACGTGACGTGGCAGCGCGGCAAGGTGGAGGCGATCGAGGATGGCGCAGAGGTCGCGCGGGTGATCGTCAACCGTGAAGGGGTGACCGGCCGCTGGGTGTTCGACAGCCGCCCGCGCCACACCGGATTCGATCAGCGCTATCATCAGTTGAAGCTGCACTTCAAAGGCTGGGAGATCGCAACACCCCGATCGGCCTTCGACCCGAGCGCGGCCACCTTCCTCGATTTTCGCACGCCGCAAAACGGGGCGACGCGCTTCTTCTACGTGCTGCCGTTCGACGAACGGCACGCGCTGGTGGAGTACACGTTGTTCTCGAACATGCCGCTGCTGCCGCGCGAATACGAGCAGGCGATGCAGGCCTATGTGCGCGACGTGCTGAAGATCACCGCTTATCAGATCACGCGGCAGGAGAGCGGCATCATTCCGATCACGGATCAGCCATTCCCACGGCGGTTCGGCGGGCGCGTGATGTCGATCGGGATGCGGGGCGGCCGCATCAAACCGTCCACCGGCTTCGCCTTCCTGCGTGTGCAAGCCGACTCGGCGGCGATCGTACAATCGCTGATCGAACACGATCAACCCTTTGACGTGCCGGCAGACTCGGCGCGGTATCAGCTGTATGATTCCATGTTGCTGGACATCATGGAGCGCGAACCGGAGCGGATTCAGTCGATCTTTGCGGCGCTGTTCAAGCGCAACAGCATCGAGCACGTGCTGAGTTTTCTGGACGAGCAGGCTTCGCTGGCGCAGAACATTCACATGTTTGCCAACCTGCCGCAGGCGCCGTTCTTGCAGGCGTTGTGGCGCAAGGGGTTGTCGCGCGAACGCGTGGTGGAGACGGCGTAGAAAAACACTGCAGAAACCGGGTTTCTTCTACTCTGCTTCAAATACGGCAGGGTCGGAGCAACCCGGTTTCTTATCCGGTCGTTTGCTGGCGGAGCACCTCGCTGATGGCCGCGATGTCCAGATCGCCCAGCCCCAACTGCACGGCCAGCTTGTACACCTCGCGCGCGGCGGCGATCAGCGGCACGGGCACGCCCAGTTCATCGGCGGCGCGCAGTGCGTAGGTGAGGTCTTTATACATCCAGCGGATGGTGAAGTGGACATCTTCGTAGTCACGATCGATCACACGGGCGGCCTTGCCTTTCACCATGGGGCTGGATGCCGCGCCCGATAAAACGCCTTCCAGCACTGCATTCATGTTCAGCCCTGCGCGTTCGGCCATGACCAGGCCTTCGCTCAACGCCAGCAGGTGGATGGCGCCCTGTAAGTTGTTGATCAATTTGTAGAGCGTGCCTGCGGTGGCCGGGCCGAAGTGCACGATGTTGTTCGAGAAGGTTGCGAGGATCGGTCGGGCTTTGGCGAGAACGTCCGCCTCGCCGCCGACCATCAAGGTCAGCGTGCCGGACGCTGCGGCGAGCTTGCTGCCCCCGACGGGCGATTCGATCGATTTCAAAGCGTGGTGCTGCGCCTCCGCGTGCCACTCGCGAATCCAATCCAGCGACAGCGTGCTGCACTCCACGGCGATGGCATGAGTCGGCATCGTCGCGAAGGCGCCGTCCGGGCCCAGCCACATGGCGCGCGAAGCGAGGTCGTCGCCCACCATGCTGATCACCACCTCGGCGTGCTGCGCGGCCAGCGCCGGAGTGTCGGCCCACTGTGCGCCGGCTTCAATCAACGGCGTGGCTTTCGCTTGGGTGCGATTGTAGACGGTGAGCGGATAACCGGCCTTCAGGATGTTGTGCGCAAGGCCGCTGCCCATGATGCCGAGGCCGAGCAGGGTGACGTGGGTCATGTGATTTCTCCAAATGATGATCCACGAAGTTCACGAAGCAACATGAAGGGAAGAAACCGGGTTTCTCAGTTCCGCACGGAATTGAGCAGCGGCATGTATCCACTTCGCTACGCTACGGGATGCTGCGCAGAAACCGGTTTCTAAAATCCTACGCTACGGGATGCTGCGCAGAAACCGGTTTCTAAAATCCTAGTGTTCTTCGTGGGTCAAAAGCCTCCTTGCAGTATAATTGCCTCAACTTGTCATGTCAACACAACACCGCGCAGCGCCAACCCACATAGCCGCCAAACCCAAGCACGCGCAGCTGCGCGAGACACTGCGCGCGCAGATCGAGTCCCTGCAGCCCGATCAGCCCATCCCGTCCGAGCACGAGTTGTGCGCGCAGTACGCGGTCAGCCGCATCACCGTGCGCAAGGCGCTGGCCGATCTGATCCACGAGGGGTTGTTGTACACCGTGCAGGGCAAGGGTACCTTCGTGGCGGCGCGCAAGTTCCGCATCGAGTGGGCGCACGAGATGGCAGGCTTCCACGCCGACATGGCGCGGCGCGGCTTGCAGGTGAAGGTGCGCGTGCTGGAGCAGGCCGTGGTGCCCGCCGATCAACGCGTGGCCGCTGAGCTGAACCTGCGCCTCGGCGACCCCGTGGTCAAGATCGTGCGTCTGCGCTTCGCCGATGAGCAGCCGTTCGACATCGCCACGAATTACACGCCGTGGGTGGTCTTCCCCGGCCTGGAGAAGGAAGATGTGGCGCGCGGATCGATCTATGCGCTGATCCGCACGAAGTACAAAGTGCAGATCGATCACGGTGTGCGCCTGGTAGAAGCGGTGGCCTGTTCGCCCGCTGATGCCCGGCTGCTGCACGTCAAAGCCGGCGCGCCGCTGCTGCTGATTCACAACACCATGTGCGATGCCCGCTCGCGCCCGGTGGAGTACAGCGTCATCAAGCGGCGCGGCGATCGCGCACAGTTGGAAATCGCCGTGGTGGCGGAGTGAGCGTCCCCGTTTGTCCGGCGACCCCTTGACAGGGGTTTTTTCTTGCGGTATTATGAAAGCGCTTTCAGAAGCGCTTTCATACGGGGGATTCTGCCATGAAGAAAAGCACCAAACCGCCCAGCATCGATGATGTGGCCCGCAAGGCCAAGGTGTCCATCTCGACGGTTAGTCGGGTTGTCAACGGCGCCGCGCCGGTTTCGCCCGAGATTGCCGCGCGCGTGCAGCAGGCTATGCGCGAGTTGAACTACGTGCCGCGTGTCGCCGCGCGCAACCTGGCGACGCGCCGCACCAACACGATCGGTGTGCTGCTATCCGAAGTGCTGGGCGATTTCTTCCGGCCGCTGCTCATCGGCATCGAGGCGGTGGCGCGCGAGCACGGCTATGAAATCTTGATCTCGCTGACGGGTGTCACGCATCCGCAGGACGATCGGGTGCGGCCCTTCGGCCTGCACAACACCGATGGGTTACTCATCTTCTCCGGCAGCCTGACGTCCGAGGGGATCGCGCAGGCGTATGCCACCGGCCTGCCGCTGGTGCTGATTCATCAATCGCCGCCGGAAGGGTTGGCTGTGCCGTGCGTGACGGTGGAGAACAAAGCCGCCTCGCGCAAGATCGTGGAACATCTCATCGGCGAACACGGGCGGCGGCGCATCGTGCTGCTGCGCGGGCCGGTGGACAACGAAGACGCGCACTGGCGCGAGCTGGGCTATCGGGAGGCGTTGGCCGCGCACGGCCTTGAGGTCGATGAACGACTGATCGGCGCGGGCGACTTCGAGCGGCACGTGGCGCAGGCCACGATCGATCGGATGCTGGCCGACGGACTCCACTTCGACGCGATCTTCACCGGCGATGATGAGGCCGCTGTCGGCGCGCTGGCCACGCTGGAAGCGCGCGGCGTGCGCGTGCCGGAAGATGTGGCGGTGGTCGGCTTCGATGATCAACGCCTGGCGACGATTTTGCATCCGCCCTTGACGACGGTGCGCGCCCCCACGGAGCAGGTGGGCCGCGCAGCCGCGCGCCAGTTGATCCAACTGATCCGCACCGGCAGCGCCGATCCGTTGACGCTGCTGCCCACCGAGTTGATCGTGCGCCGCTCGTGCGGTTGTCCCTCATAACGTTCCACGCAGGAACACGAATTTTCACCAGCGTGCGGGGGGTTTGTTCGTGAAGGCACGTGACTCAACTCGCCCAGGAGATTGATAATGAAAGTTACTGTGATTGGCGGTGGTTCAACCTACACGCCGGAATTGGTCAATGGGTTTTTAGCGCGCACGGCGCAGCTGCCCGTCAGCGAACTGTGGCTGATGGATATCGATCCGGAGCGGTTGCGAATTGTGGGCGGATTTGCGCAGCGCATGGTGGAGGCAAAGGGCGCGCCGTTCAAGGTGGTGCTCAGTCAGAACCAACGCGAGTCTGTGAAGGACGCGGCGTATGTGTGCACGCAGCTGCGCGTGGGCATGATGGAAGCGCGCCGCAACGACGAATACCTGGGGCTGCGCCACGGCCTGATCGGGCAGGAGACCACCGGTGTGGGTGGCATGGCCAAGGCGCTGCGCACCATCCCGGTCTTGCTTGGCATCGCCCACGACATGCGCGAGGTGGCGCAGCCGGGCGCGCTGCTGGTGAACTTCACCAATCCGTCGGGGCTGGTGACGCAGGCGCTGTCGCAATACGCGGCCGATGTGCCGTCGGTGGGTGTGTGCAATGCGCCGTTCAACATGAAGATGAATACGATTGAGCGGCTGGAGAGGATCATCGGGCAGCCGATCGATCCGGCGCGCGGCGAGTTGAACACGCTGGGCCTCAATCACTTGACGTGGCATCGCGGCTTCACGCTGGACGGCGAGGAAATGTGGCCGCGGGTGCTGGAAGATTATCTCAATGAACTGCGCTCTGAAGAAGAGCCGGAATACGATCCAGAGTTGATCGAATCGCTGCGCATGATTCCCAATTACTACCTTGAATACTTCTACACCACCGAGCGCAAGTTGGCCGATCAGACGAAGTGGCCGCCATCGCGGGCGGAGCAAGTGCTGGCGATTGAAGATGATCTGTTGCGGCAGTACGCGGACCCCGATCGGTCTGAGCCGCCCGCCGATCTGATGAAACGCGGCGGGGCGTATTACTCCACCATGGCGACGCAGCTGCTCAACGCGCATTACAACGATCTGGGCGAGACGCACGTATGCAACGTGAAGCACGACGGTGCGGTGCCCGGCTGGCCGGCCGACTGGGTCCTGGAATTGCCGTGCAAAGTCGATCGGGCGGGCGTGCAGCCGCTGCCGGCCGAGCCGCTGCCGCCGGTGTGCTTCGGTTTGCTGGCGCAGGTGAAGATGTACGAACTGCTCACCGTCGAAGCCGCGGTACACGGCGATCGCAATGCGGCGTATCAAGCGTTGATCGCCAATCCGCTCGGCCCCCAACCCGACCAGGCACAAGCGGTGCTCGATGATTTGCTGGAAACGAATCGCCAGCATCTGCCGCAGTTTTTCAAGTGAAACGCAGCGGCATTCTTTACGCCTGACTCATCATGACTTATTACTTTCTTGGAGCCGATGTCGGCTCAACCAAAACACACGTCGTTATCGCCGACGAAACCGGTCGGGTCTTGAGCTTGCGCGCAGGCGGCGCGGGTAATCCTGATAACGTGGGCTATGAAGGTCTGCGCTGCACGCTGGAGACGGCAACCGGAGCAGCCTTGCAGCAAGCCGCGATCACCATCGATCAGATCGCGGGGGCGGGCTATGGCATCTCCGGGCTGGATTATCCGGCGCAGAAAGCGCCGATGTTGGAGGTGATCCGCTCGCTGGGCGTGCGTGCGCCGATGGAAGCGGTGAACGATGCGCTCATCGGCGTGGTGGCGGGCGCGCGCGAGGGGTGGGGCATCGCCGTGGTGTCTGGGACCGGGTGCAACTGCTGGGGCTGGGATCGCCAGCGGAGGCAGGGGCAGGTGACGGGCGGCGGCTGGCAGATGGGTGAGTATGCGGGATCCATCGAGCTGGCTTCGCGCGCGGTGCAGTTAGTGGCCTACGAATGGACGCGGCGCGGCCCGGCCACGCAGCTGACCCCGGCGTTGTTGCGTTATCTCGGTGAAACCGACGTGGTGGAGATGCTGCACGGCCTGACGTCGGGACGATTGGACATCGATGCCGCAGCGGCGCCGTTGATCTTTGAGGTGGCCGCGCAGGGCGATGCGGTGGCGATCGATCTGATTAAGTGGGCGGGGCGCGAATTGGGGGAGCTGGCGAAAGCGGTGATCCGCCAATTGGATTTCGCCGCGTTAGAGTTTGACGTGGTGCTGCTGGGCAGTATGTTCAACGGCGGAGCACTGTTGATCGATCCCCTGCGCGCATCGATTGCCGAACTCGCACCCCAGGCGCGGCTGGTGCGGTTGCAGACGCTGCCGGTGGTGGGCGCAGTGCTGTTGGGCATGGAGCAGGCCCAGTGGCCGATTACGCCGGAGATTCGCGCGGAATTGGAACGGACGGCAGTGCGGCGTGAAGCGTGAGGCGCGAGGGGTTGTTAGTGCGGCAGTGCTTCAAGGCGCAGGTCGAGCGCGCTGATGAGTTGGTAGGTGGTGTTATCGCGCACGAAGGGCGCCCAGTCGAAGAGCAGCGAATCGAGCGGGTTCCACACTGCTAGTCCGGCTGCAAAGACGGCGAGAATGGTCAGCAGACCGCGCAGCCACTCCGGCAGGAACGTCAGCGGTCCCGCGTAGAACATGAACATCAGCGCCAGCGCGAGTGCCATTATCAGCGCCGCATATCCAAACAGCCGCAGCGCCTGGCGGGTGATGAGGCGTCGGCGGCGTTGATTGTCTTCAATCTTGGCCGCGCAGTAGCGCTGCAGGGCCGCGCGCGTGGTCTCGGCCAGATCGGGCGTGAGCTGATCGGGCGGCAGCTGCACGATGACGTGTCGTAGATCGGGACGCCGCGGCCAGCGGCGCACCATCCGCTTCCACACGACATCGAATCCCGCTTCACCCAGCACCGCGAGAACGTGGCCGGAAAACGGGTCGACGCCCGGTGCATTGAACAGTTCGTCGATGCGCTGCAGGGGCAGAACCAGGTGCGTGTCGGATGGGTGCGTCATGCTCAGCGCCACGGTTCGACGACGAGGTCCATGTCCATGATCCCGCGCAGGTAGCGGTTCTCCAGGGCCGGTGATACCCAGTCGAAGAGCAGCTTGTCCATGGGGTTCCACAGCACCACCCACACAAACACGCTGATGCTGGCGGCGATGATCGTGGCCGCGTCTGAGCGCGGGGAGATAAGCGTGTTGAACAGGATCAAAGCCGCGCTGATGACGGCCACGCAAATGATCGTGACCACCGCCAGCCCGATGGCGCTGCGCACCCGCGAGAGGCGGATGGTCAGGCGATTGTCTTCGATCTTGGCCGTGCAGAAGCGGCGCACGGCGGCCCGCGTCTGCGCCTGCAGATCGGGCGTGATCTGATCGGGCGGCAGTTGAATGACCAGCCGCGCTTCGTGCCAGTGGCGAATGCGGCGCGCCAGCATCTGCCGCACGGCATGCGGCAGCGCCGCTTCGCCGAGCACGTCGATCTCATTCTCTGCAAACGGATTGACATCCGGCGCGTTGAAGAGATCGCCGATGGTATTGAGCTTGAGAACGATGTCTTGTGTAGGCATGGTGACTAGAGCAGGTGACGCATTCCCATGCGTCATGCTCAGGCATTGGGATGTCTGAGCTACGGGTTTTAGGACAGACACTAGAGCAGGTTCTCGATCTCGTCCAGTTTCGCTTTGAGGTTGTTGTTGGCCTCCTCTTGCGCCTGGAACAAAGCCTTGATTTCAGCCAGTTTGGCTTTGGGATCGTCAGGGGCCAATTCTTCTTCCTTTTTCTTCGGCGGCGCGACGAAGAAGGCCGCCAAGAAACTGGTGAGTACGCCCAGCAAGGCGATGCCGCAGAACATGACCAGCACGCCAAGGACGCGGCCCACGGCGGTGGTGGGAAACCTGTCGCCGTAGCCTACCGTGGTAATGGTGACGAACACCCACCACACGGCATCGCCGCCGGTCTTGATATTGGCGTCAGGATTCGCCATCTCGGCCTTCAAGATGGTCATGGCGGCGGACTCTGCCAGGACAATGACGGAAAAAACAGTGATATACAGGGCGCTGCCCGCCCGATTGTTGATCACCTCGTTGACCATGTTCTTCACGCCAAAGGTCCGCATCAGCCGCGCGGCCCGGAAGATGCGGAACAAGCGGAAGATGCGGAACATGGGAATGCAGGCCAACAGGTCTGCCCACCCCCAGTTTTTGAAAAAGTATTTTGACTTAGACGATGTGGTCAGGATGCGATAGAAGAAATCAAACAGGAAGAAGATCGTGAGGATGCTGTCGATGATGAGGAGCACGTCCAGCAAATCTCGATCGAAGGCCACAAAGTTCGCAATAAACGCGATCGCCATGTTGAGGATCGACACCAGCGACAACAGCAGAATGAACAACTCATAACCGGTGTCCTTCAGTTCTTTGTTCTTAGATTGCTCGGCCATGGGGCACCTCCACGTGCTCAGATAGCTTGATTATATGATGAATGCACGCCAGCGCCAAATAGATCGGCTGCACCGCCGTCCGTGCGCCGCGTCGCCGACTGGCGCATTGTCAAGCTACCCTTTCATGCCAAGATGAAGTATACTCTTAAACGTTGCGCCCTTTTGTCCTATGCGGGTTACACGTTGATTGCCAGTCGCATCGCCTCTTCAAGCGCGGAACCTGGAACGCAAGCTGCCCGCGCGGGATCTCCGAGCCGCAGTCGATGCACTGCGCGGCGCATGCGGCGCAGACCATACATCGCAACAGCAAGGAGCAGTCGTCATGAAACAACGGCCATTGGTGATAACTATCCTGGCGATTCTGGCCGGGATCGCCGGTGTCATGTCGGTGGTCTTTGCCTTGCAGGGGTTGGGCATCCTGCCCCATCTCATCGGGCCATTCACCGTGCGCAGCTTTGAGCTGTGGTACGCCTTGATGTGGGGCATGATGGCGTGGATTTACTTCTGGCTGGCGCGGATGTTGTGGCGAGTTGAGCGCATGGCCTGGGTGTTCATGGCCGCGATCACCGTCTTCAACCTCGTGCTGGATTTTGCCACGATGCTGACGAGCGCCGCCACCTTCTCTGATGTGAGCGTGAGTTTTATCTTCAATGCGCTGGTTCTGATCTATGTGATGCTGCCTGGCACGAAACGCGCTTTCGAAATCGACGAAATGATCCCCTGACATCTCAATCAAGGAGCAATAGCATGACGCAGCAAGCAAAGAAGCGACCAATGGTAGTGACTGTCCTGGCGGTACTCGCCGGGGCCGCGGGGGTTGTGGCCCTGTTCCACACTCTGCAATGGCTGGGCATTCTGCCCTTCTTCCTCGGCCCCGTCAAGCTGCGCGAGTTTAATCTGTGGTACGCCTTCATGTGGGGCTTGATGGTGTGGGTGTATTTCTGGCTGGCGCAGATGTTGTGGCGCGTCGATCGTTCGGCCTGGATGTTCCTGGCGGTGATCACGGTCTTCAATCTGATCCTGGCGTTCACCGAGATTCTGACGAGCGCCACGACGACCTTCTCGGATGTGAGCGTGAGCTTCATTCTGAATGCGCTGGTGTTGATCTATGTCTTGCTGCCCGGGACCAAACGCGCCTTTGACATTGACTAGCGCGTTACTTCAGGCAAATCCCCAATCCAGGAAGGAGATTGATCATGTGTTGCTTCATTACGGTTCTGCTGCTCTTTGGGCCTCGGCTGGCGGCCATCGTCTGGTATCTGGTCAACCCCCCGGTATGTGAATGCGGCGTTTGACGGTTTTCTGGTGCCCTGTCTGGGCTTTATCTTCTTGCCGTGGACGCTGCTGGCGTACCTCGTGATCTATCCGCTGGGCGTAACCGGTTTTGAGTGGGTCATCCTCGGTTTGGGCGTGCTGGCTGACCTCGCCACCTGGGGCGGCGGCGGTTACGGCAACCGCAATCGCATGCCGGGTTATCAGCGGTAGGCATCGAGCGATACGGCGCTCAATGGCGACCTGCCGGTGCTCAGACACGTTCTGTGTCCATGACTACCGGCAGGTTTGCCTTGATGGCAGGGAGCGGATGACATGACTAAATCTACAGTGGATGCCCCATTGGGAATTGCGCGCTCAGCCGCGGTGATTAGCCTGGGTGTTGTCGCCCTGGCGGGCAGCATCGCCAGCGTGCTGGTGCGGCGCATTTTGACGCCTCCCGCCGCCGAACCAGTCCGCCCGCAAATTTCGAAGCTGGTGACCGACGAATGGGAGGCTGATCTGGCCCGCTTGAATCTGCCGTCGCGTCGTGAAGTGGAAGATCTGAATCGCCAGATTGCCGAGCTGGAAGCGCAGATCGATCACCTGACACAACGCTCCTCGCCGGCGCAGGATTGAGCGCGCGCCGCAGTCATGAAGATGTCTGCTGAAGGCGGCAAGAAGAGGCCAAACGGGCGCTGGCTTCTAGACTGGCATGGCGCGGTGGGCGGCAGCCTGCGCGGGTGTGTCAGACCACGGCGCAATACCGCCCCGGCGCCACAACCCTGATCTGGAACAATATGCTGGGATCTGCCGCCGGGGGTGTTCTTGCGGTCTGATCATGGCCTTTGGCGCAGGCCCGTTGATCTCGGCCATCGCTTATGACCTGGGGGAAGACGCCGCAGATGCTGGCCGCAGCAGCGCATTCTGGGGATCTGGTCGGCGTGTCGACCAGATCGGCGGCGCTGGGAGATGCGCTGACCGCGGCGTTGGCTGGCGTGCTGGCGCAGGCCCTTGCGACAGGCGCGTTGTTGACCATGTTGTCTGATGCGCTGGCGCCGGAGGTCTGTGAAAACGGCGGTAGAGCCACGGGCCTGTTGCCGGTGCTGGGTTTTACGGTGGCCTGTGTGCTGCGCCAGCTGGTTTGGCGCGTGAGTTTTCAAGTTGGATGATGTGAGTGAAATTCACGCGCCAGGCGGGCGCGACCATATGAACGGGAGGGGGAGGCCATGAAGCATCCGATTCGGCATTTTTTGAGGATTCTGCTGCGGCTGTTGATTTTGTGGACGGTGGACACCATCGCCATGTTCATCACGATCAGCTTGCTGCCGGGGGTAACGGTCACCGGCACGTCCACGTTAGGCGCGGCGGCGGCCGCGGCGTTACTGCTGGCCGTGATCAATCTGTTTTTGCGGCCGATTATTTTGTTGCTGGCGCTGCCGCTGGGATTCTTTGTCATGTTCGCGGCAGGCTTCATCGTCAACGCCATCGGCTTCCTGCTGCTGGGGCGGTTGATTCCCAGCCTGGATGTGGGCGGGCTGGGAACGGCCTTCCTGGCTGGCCTGGTCTTTTCGCTGATCAATACCATTATCACCAGCGTCATCACCGCCGACGACGAGGACTCGTTTTATCAGGGCGTGGTGGAGCGGCTGGCGGCGCGGCAGTCCTTCAAGGAGAAGGACCTCAGCACGCGCGGCCTGGTGATGATGGAGATCGACGGGCTGAGCTATCATCACATCACCAAAGCCCTCAACGAAGGTTACATGCCCACGCTGAAACAGATGCTCGACGAAGAAGGCTATGTGCTGTCGCGCGTCGATTGCGGCCTGCCATCGCAGACCTCGGCCTGTCAGGCGGGGATCATGTTTGGCGACAACCATGACATCCCCGCGTTTCGCTGGTACGACAAGGATCAACAGAAGTTGTTCGTGTCCGGCAAGGACGCCTCGCTCATCGATGCGCGCTATGCCAGGGGGCACGGTCTGATGCGCGGCGGCTCGAGCATCAACAACATGCTGGCGGGCGATGCTGAAAAATCGATCCTGACGGCCTCCAACTTTAAGGTGGGCACAGCCGAGGAGAAGAAGCGCCGCGCCGAAGACATCTATCTGCTGGCGCTGAATCCGTACTTCCTGATGCGCGTCGTCGTGCTGTTCCTGGGCGATGTCATCCTGGAACTGTGGCAGGGCTGGCAGCAGAAGCGCAAGAACGTGCAGCCGCGCTTGAATCGTACGCACAAGTTCTATCCGTTCGTGCGCGCGTCGATGACGGTGCTGATGCGCGATGTCTCGTCGTACCTGATGACGCTGGACATTGTGCGCGGCTCGCCGTCGATCTATCTGACGTGGCCGGGCTACGATGAAGTGGCGCACCACTCCGGCCCGTGGACGACCGACGCGTTCAAGACGCTGCGCCAGTACGATCGCGTGATTGCGCGCATCAAGGACATCATCGAGCGCAAAGCGCCGCGCCCCTACGATCTGCTGATCCTGTCCGATCACGGCCAGGCGTTTGGGCACACGTTCCTGCAGCGCTACGGTTATTCGCTGAGAGAACTGGTGGAACGTTACGTGCCCCAGGGTACCACCGTGGGGCAGACCACCGGCGGCGACGACGGCACGCTGCAACTGGCTTCGATGGCGGGTGAACTGCAGAATGTGCAGGAGCAGGGGGTTGGCGGCGCGGCCGGGAAGGCCATCGTCAAGCAGGCTGGTAAATATGCCGATCGGGCCACGGTGGCCCAACAGGCCGCCGGTGAGTTGAGTGAGCCCGTTTCGATTACGGTATGCGGCAGCGGCAACCTGGGGCAGATCTATTTCGATCTGTATCCGCGCCGGATCAGACAGCACGAACTCGCCGCGGCGTATCCGGGCCTCGTCGAAGCGTTGGTGCAGCACGAAGGCATCGGGCTGGTGGTCGTGGCCGATGAGAACGGTGTGCCCATCGCGTTGGGCAAGCACGGCCAGCGCAATCTGCACACCAATGAGGTGACCGGTGACGATCCGTTGAAGATGTACGGCGATCCGGATTTCCGCGCGGCGCAGGTGCGGCGCGTGGCCGACTTCCCGCACGTGGGCGACATCATGGTGCTGAGCACGGTGTATCCCGATGGGACGGTGGCGGCGATGGAGGAGTTGATCGGCAGTCACGGCGGCATGGGCGGCGAGCAGACCGATGCGTTTCTGCTGCATCCAAGCGACATGCCTGTGCCGGCCACGACCAACGCGGCGGACATGTTTGCCATTCTCGATGCGCGGCGCGGCACCCCGGCTGATCAGATCAAGCCCAAGGTCAAGCCGGCGGCCGTCCACGTCGATGCCTGGGCGCTGTCGACTTTGATTGCCGGTTTGAAACGCGGCGATGTCTGGATTGGACGGATGCTGCGCACGCTGGTGCTCGATCGCAAGGCTTATCAAGAGGTGGCAGGCGATCCCTACATGACCGGGCCGGCGTTGCTGATCGGCTTGATCGGGTTGGGGTTGAGCACGATCACGACCTCCGGCGCCCTGAGCGCCGTCGCCATCATCACGCGCCTGCTGGCGTGGCCGTTCAGCGTGTTGTTCCTGCAGCTGGCCGCGCGTCTGCTGGGGGGCAAGGCTACCTACACCAGGACGTTCCGCGTGACCGGCTTTGCCTACTTTGCCTACTGGCTGGTGGCCCTGTCGCCTTTGCCGGTGATCGGGCCGCTATTCCGCGCCATTGGCTTTCTCCTGGAATTTTTGGGCGTGTGGCTGGGCGTGGCGCAGGCGCACGAACTGCGCGGCTGGCGCACGCTGCTGCTGCCGGTGGTGTTGATCGTGGTGCTGCTGGTGGTGAGCGTGGTCGTGACCGTGCTGCTGGCCGGGGCCGTGATCACGGTCGATTCGTTGATGACGGATTTTGGGCTATGATCTGCCACAGCTATGTGGCGGTGTAGAGGCTCGCCGCGTGGAGTCAAAGGCTATGTTGTGCTGGGTAGGCGGCAGGAGTCGAAGGCGCCGGCCAGTCTGGACGCGCTGACCAAGATGATGAAGAACAGCGCGCGGGTGCGGCGCGACGGTGAAGCAGTGAAGATCGAAGCCGAAGGCATTTCAAGGTCACCCGTGATCCCGGTGAGGCGCCAATCGAGGCCAACCTCGCGCCGCGGCTGGCCGGATGAGACGTAAAGCCGATCGGTTGACATCCATCCGCCGCCTAATATAACTTGTCAGGCGCAAGCGCTCACTCGCGAAGCAGCATCCAGCGGTGAGCGCTTGCTTTGCCCATCCATACTGAGGTATAACATGTGAGCGCTGCCGTTAGCAAACCGACCGTGACTCTTCCCACCCGTTTCTCCGAATCCGGCCTTCTGCGCCGATCCCTATCCGGTGTACGCGCTCATGCGGCGCACCGCGCCCGTCTACACAATGAAGGCTGCGCTGGGCGCTGAGCCGTTTCTCATCACGCGGTACAACGATGTCGTCAATGCGCTGAAAGATCCGCGCTTTTTCCAGCGATCCCAAAAAGCAAAAGGGTCTGACTAAATCTAATTGATCACGCGGCAATGCGGCGAACACACACTTGCACCCACTGCGTGCGGTGCAGTGCTCCCATGAATTCGCCTGCGGGTAGCGACAACACGTTAAAACGTGTTTCAACACGTTTCCTTTGTCAGCCATCGAATTCATTCGATGGGCGTTCCTGAATCGGGCTGAGACGGCTTGTGAAAATGCGGCCTTCATAAACGGCGCGTTGTCTGTTGCAACTGGCATTCTGCCGCAGGAAGTGTTACTATGCGTCCCATCAAGGACGCATCTATCTCAACTGCTGCATGTCCCATAGGAGGCCCTTATGCTGTGGCGTTCGCTGTTGATCCGGATTCTGGTGAACTTCCTGGCGATTCTGGCGGCGTTGTTGCTGCCCGGCTTCAACATTACCGACCCGTGGCTGGGCAGTTGGGTGCTGGACCTGCTGGCCGCAGCGTTCTTGCTGGCGCTGTTGAATGCCTTAGTCAAGCCGGTGCTGCAAATCCTGACCGGGCGCTTGACGATTGCGACGCTGGGTCTGTTTGGCTTTGTCATCGATGCGATGGTGCTGGGCCTGCTGGTGTGGATTTCGCCCAATCGTTGGGTGCTGTCCAACGGCCTCATCACGCTGCTCATCGCCGGGGGGGTGATCGCCATCCTGTCCAGCATCTTTGAAGCGGTGCTGGGGGTCGACAAACCCATCATCGACACGCGCGAAGACAGCCCCACCTACTGGCGGCTGATCAGCCGCCTGCCGTTGAAACGCCGCAGCTGGCTCATCGAAAACATCCGCCTGCAGCAGACCTACAACACCATTTACCGCTACATTGCCGATATCACCGTCAGCCGCACGCCGCTGATCGCCGTGCGGCACGCGGTGCAGCGCTGGATCTACGGCGAAAAGACGCACAGCGATCTGACGGCGCCGCAGAAGGTGCGCATCCTGTTGCAAGACCTCGGCCCGACCTACGTCAAGATCGGGCAGATGGCGTCCAGTCGGCCGGAACTGCTGCCGGCCGAATACACTGCCGAACTGGCGAAGTTGCAGAGCACCGTGCGGCCCTTTCCGTACGAGCAAGTGGTGGAAGTCATCACCCGCGAATTGAAAGCGCCGCCCGAGGAAGTGTTCAAGGAATTCGACAAAGAACCGCTGGCGGCGGCGTCCACCGCCCAGGTGCATCGCGCGGTGCTGCACAGCGGCGAAGAAGTGGTGGTGAAAGTGCAGCGGCCGGACATCATTCCGCAGGTGCGGGCCGACCTGGGCGTGATGCACGAGATTGCGGGCGCGCTGCAGCGGCGGCACGTGGTGGGCCCCAGCGTCGATGCCGTCGGCACCATCGACGAGTTCGGCACGAACGTGATGCGCGAGTTGGACTATCAGAATGAAGCCTACAACACGCGGCGCGTGGCCTTCAATATGCAGTCGATTCCGGGTGTGCATGTGCCCAGGATTTACGGCCAGTACACCACCTCCAAAGTGATGACCGAGGAGTTCATTCGCGGCGTCAAGTTGAGCAAGGTGGACCAGATCGACGCCGCCGGGATCGATCGGAAGCAGTTGGCCCGCACGTTCATCCGCGCCATCATGAAGCAGGTGCTGGTGGACGGCTTCTTCCACGGCGATCCACACCCCGGCAACTTGATGATCGACTTGCAGACCAGCGTGATCCAGTTTCTGGATCTGGGCATGGTGGGCGAGATGGAATTGCCGCAGCGCATCAGCCTGGGCGATCTGCTGTTCTCGCTGCAGAACCGCGACCCCGACGGCATTGCCTCGGCCCTGCTGGGGGTCAGCGTGCCCTTCCGCGCCGACGCCGATCCGGTGGCCTTCAAGAAGGACATCGAGCGCGTGATCACGCGCTATATGATCTACGTCGAGGTGGGCGCGTCGCTGTCCGAAGTGCTCTCGGCGGTGATGAAGAGTCTCAGCGACAATGGCTACCGGCTGAATCCCAACATGACGCTGGCCATCAAGGTGATCGTGCAGGTCGAGGAAGTGATGAGCACCTTGAATCCGGCAGAATCGATGATCTTCGGCGCCATGGAGGAAATGCAGGTGGTGCTGAAGCAGGAGATCACCCTGGATAAGATCGGCGACTTGGCGAAGAAGGAAGCCGCCAATTTCGTCCGCGAGGCGGTGAAGCGTCTGCCCGAATTGCAGGGCGCGACGCTGAAATGGCTGGACAACTACCAGAAGGGCCGTTTTGAATTGACGGTGGATGCCAGCAGCCTGGGGCCGCAGATCGATCGCTTCAACATCAGCACGGAACGGTTGATGGCGGGCATGATCCTGGCGGGCATGTTGATCGGCAGCGCCATTATCATGGTGTCGCCGGCGGAGAGTCAAATCGGCGCGTACATCAAGCTGGGAGTCTTTATCGTGTTTGTCGTTGCAGCCGCGCTGAGCCTGTGGCTGGTGCTGCGCATTTTGTGGCGCGGCTTCCGCGAAGAGCAGCAGCTTAGGCGCAACAGGAATCCGTGGAAGCTGTAATCCACAACTTGCTTGAGCGGCGGCATAATTAATTGCAAATAACTCGGATGTGATCACACCCCTCTACGAAGGCGGGAGTGTTACATGATCAAGTATGGGCCGATGGCTGTGGTCGTGCTGGCCGCGGGCGAGCCCCAGCGCGACGGCGGCGTGCCGTGCGGCCAGCGCCGCAGAGCGTCGCCGTAATAGAGCGTCGTGCACCCCAGGCCGGACTTGGCCCACTGTTGCACAAATTCCGTGTCGGTAAAATCTTCTAGGGAAGCCTGCACCGTTGCGATCTCCGGGTAGGGCGGCGTCATGTTGAGTTCATCTTCCGCTACCCCGTGGGTCCGCAGCGAAATAATCGTCCGGATACCGAGCGTACAGGACTGACCAGCCTGCTGCGGTAAGTTGAGCGGCATTATCCGAGCAGACAACCGCACCCCACCGCGTCAGGCGCCCGTCGCCGGTTCGCAGACCGCCCAGGTCGTGCACAGGGTGGCAGCCATCCCCCGTCAGAATTCGCTCGTTCATTGGCCAAGGTCACCGCTTCACATGGCAGTCGGTCGGGCGGCGCTGGAAAGCCGCCCGATCACTACACATCCGCCCGCCGCGGCAGATAGCGCGGGCGGGTCATGTTGTCCGGAGACAGCACGTCGTCCAACTCGGCCTGCGTCAGGTAGCCTTTTTCCAGCACGATGTCATACACCGAGCGTCCGCTGCTCAACGCGAGGCTGGCAATCTCGGTGGATTTTTCGTAGCCCAGCAGGGGATTCAACGCCGTCACCAACCCGATGCTGTTTTCCACCATCCGGCGGCACACGTCGCGGTTGGCGGTGATGCCCTGAATGCAGTGCTTGGCCAGTGTGCGGCAGGCGCGGCTCAGCATATCGATCGAGGTGAACAAGTTATACGCGATCACCGGCTCCATCACATTGAGTTCCAGCTGCCCCGCTTCGGCCGCCATCGTCACGGTGAGATCGTTGCCGATCACTTCAAACGCCACTTGATTGACGACTTCGGGAATGATGGGGTTGACTTTGCCGGGCATGATCGACGAGCCGGGCGCCATCGGCGGCAGGTTGATCTCGTGCAGTCCGGCGCGCGGACCGGAAGACAGCAGGCGCAGATCGTTGCAGATCTTGGAAAGTTTGACCGCCACGCGCTTCAACACGCCTGAGACCTGCACATACGCGCCGGTGTCCTGCGTGGCCTCCACCAGATTATGCGACATGATCACCGGCACGCCGCTCAACTCGCGCAGCTGGTGCGTCACCAGCGCAGCGTAATCGGGATGAGCGTTGAGACCGGTGCCGATGGCCGTGGCCCCCATGTTGATCTCGTGAATCAACGCCTGCGCTTCGCGCACCCGCTCGATGTCTTCACCCACCATCACGGCCCACGCGCCGAACTCCTGCCCCAGCGTCATCGGCACGGCGTCTTGCAATTGCGTGCGGCCCATCTTGATCACAGCGGCGAACTCGCTCCCCTTGGCGGCCAGCGCCTGGCGCACGTCTTCCATTGCCAACGTGAGATCATCCATCTCGCGGCTCAGCGTCAGGCGTAACGCGGTGGGATACACATCGTTGGTGGACTGGGACAGGTTGACGTGATTGAGCGGGTGGACGATGTCGTAGCGGCCCTTCTCGTGCCCCAGAATCTCCAACGCCCGATTGGCGATCACCTCGTTGGCGTTCATGTTGGTCGACGTGCCCGCTCCGCCCTGAATGACATCCACCACGAATTCACTGTGATACTGGCCGGCGAGAATATCGTCGCAGGCGCGCGCAATCGCCTCGGCGATGGCCTGCGGCAGCAGACCCAATGCAAAGTTGGTCAACGCCGCCGCTTGCTTGATGTGCGCCAGCGATCGGATCAACTGCGGGTAATGGGCGATGGGGATGCCGGTGATGTCGAAGTTCTCCAGCGCCCGCAGCGTCTGGATGCCGTAATACCGATCGGCCGGCACCGCCCGCTCGCCCAGTAAATCGTGCTCAAGTCGTGTTGGCGTCATCGTGTTTCCTCCGCTTGATCCTATCAACCAGGATTGTACTCCCGACAAACATGCCTGGGCAAGCGCGGCCGGTCAGGCTGCTCTTCGGCGCAGCCATACGCCACGGACAAAAGCACAAGCCACTCATGAATTTGCGTTCATAAGTGGCTTGTCTGTCGGGGCGAGAGGATTTGAACCTCCGACCCCTACAACCCCATTGTAGTGCGCTAGCCGGACTGCGCTACGCCCCGAACAGTGGCGCGATTATAACAGAGCGCCGCAGGTTTGACAAGCATTTTGCTCCCGGCCGGGGGAGGCGGGGCGTGGGCGTAGTATAATCACCCCATGTCTGACGAGCCGTCTCCTTCATCTTATGCGCCTTTCATCGCGTTAGCGGTGGTGCTGGCCTTGTGCGTGCTGGCGTTGATGGGCGTGCTGGTTGCCGTGTTGATCGCGCTAGCGATTGCGCCAGCGGTCGCGCCAGCCGCGCCCGCACTCAACGCGGCATTTGGTGAAGCCGCGGCGCTCAATCGGCTGGCCGTGATTGCGGAGAGCAAAATCTACACGATCGATCCCGACGGTTCCGATCGGCTCGATCTGGCGCACGCCGGGCGCGTGCCCACCGCCGCCGTGATCTGGTCGCGCGACGGGCAGCGGTTGATCTTCGTCGCGTCCGAATTGCAGCAGAGCCGCCTCAACAGCGCCCGTCCCGACGGGCAGGCGGCGCACACCCTGTATGAAACCGATCTGCTGACCGAGCCTTTCTATCTGAACGGTGCGCCGGATGATCAGCATGTGGCCTTTCTCGCGCCCGATCCGTTGGCTGGGATGCAGCTGCGCATTGCCGAACCCGATCGCGCCGATTCCGCCCGATCGGGCGTCAGTGGCCAGCCAAGCTATTCTTCGTGGTCGCCGGATGGAAAGGCGCTGCTGCTGCACATTGGCGGAACCAGCCGCGATGCCTTTGTGGGAACCTATGCCTTGACCGCGGAACAGCCGCAGAAGATCGAAACGGAACCGGCGGCTTTTCAAGCGCCCGGCTGGTCGCCCACGGGCGAGGCGCAGTGGCTGTATGCGCGCCAGTCGGGAGCGAACAACCAACTGGTGCTCGGCTCGGCCAACGAGACCCGCACGCTGGCCGAGTTCGACGGCGGCATTACCTTTGGCTGGTCGCCTGACGGGCAGCGCGTGGCCCATGCGCTCAATACCCCGGATAGTTTTTTGTACGAGCAGTTGACCCTGATTGACCTGGCCGATTCAGCGGCTCGCGTGATCTTCAAAGGGGATCTCCTGGCGTTCTTCTGGTCGCCCGATGGAACCAAGCTGGCCTATCTCACCGGCGTGCTCGTCGAGCCGTCGTCCATCGGTCGGGCCGGGGGCCGGGCCGCGCCTGCGCGGCAGCAGCGCACCACGCTGCAGGTCACGTGGCACGTGTTCGATCTGGAAACCAATCGCACGATCGATCTCAACACCTTCGAACCGACCGCCGATTTTCTGTACCTGATTCAATACTTCGACCAGTTCGCGCAATCGGTGACGCTGTGGTCGCCGGACAGCCGCTCGCTGGTGTACACCGGCCAGCCGCTGATCGGCGAGCAGGGGGTGTATGTGATCGACGCGCAGGACGCGGCCGCGCCGCCGCGCTTTGTCGGCCCCGGCGATTTTGCCATCTGGTCGTGGCGCTAGATTTATGATGAATCGATCTCCTTACAAACGCCGCGGGTTGCGCGGCTGGCAAGCCCTGGGCATTCTGCTGGTCACTGGCTATGTCGTTGTTCAATTTGTGTTGTTTCAGGTCTCGTTGTCGCGCCTGCCGGCCAGCTGGACCATCGGCGGGCAGGCTTTCCCCCAGCAAACGATCGACGAAGCCCTGACCCAACTGGAAACCGATCTGCAGCAGCCGGTGATACTGCGCTATCGCACCTCATCGGTCGAGCTCGATCCCGTCGTCCTTGATTTCACGTTCGACATCACCCAGACGCAGCGGCTGGCGCAGGATGCGCGCCTGCGCAACTCGTCGTTGTCCGATTTTCTGCGGCACTTGATCCTGCAGCCGCCCGCCGCCCGCGACATTCCCGTGGTGGCCAGCTACTCCGACGAAAAGGCGCGCGCCTTCCTGGCCGAGGTCGCCACACGTTACGATGTGCCGCCGCGCCCGCCTGCGCTGCAGCTCGATCAACTGGCCTTGACGCCCGGCCAGGCGGGCCGCCTGCTCAACATCGTCGATTCGATGCCGGCGCTGGAGGCTGCCGTGAAGTCAGCGTCGCAGCGCACCGTCGACCTGGTGGTCGACGATCGGGCTGCGCCGTCACCAACGCTGGATCAGCTCAAGCAGCTGTTGCAGGCCCGCCTGAGCACGTTCGGCGGCACGGCCAGCGTGTTTGTGAAGGACTTGCAGACGGGTGAAGAGCTGCACCTCAATCCCGACGTGCCTTTTTCCGGCGGCGGCGTGATGAAGCTGCCCATCGTCGCCGAGATTTATCGGAAGTATGATCTGCCGCTGGACATCACCACCACCCAGCGCTTGACCGCGGCGCTCACCACCGAATTGAGCAATCTGCCCGCCAATCAACTGCTCAACCAACTCGGCGCGGGCAATACCTTTGCGGGCGCGGATACCACCACCGCTTCGCTGGCGCATCTGGGCCTGCGCAACTCGTACCTGGCCCAGCCGTTCGATCAACCCATCACCGCCACGGCCGGCCTCAGCACCCCGGCTAACAGCGCCGCGACGCTCGAGACCAATGCGAGTCCGGCGAATCAGACCACGGCCAGCGATATGGGCCTGTTGTGGGAGATGATCGATCAATGCAGCCGGGGCGGCGGGGCGCTGCTGGTGGTCTATCCGAACGAGTACAGCCCGATCGAATGTCGCGAAATGATCGAGCGGCTGCAGACCAGTGTACCGGCCGATATTCCGGCGCTGTTAGCCAGCGGCCTGCCCGCGTCAGCGCAGATCGCGCACCGGCCCGGCGGCAACTTCGACACGCGCGGCGATGCGGCGCTGGTGCGCAGCCCCGGCGGCGATTACGTCCTCGTTGTCTTCCTCAATACGGCCAATCAGAACTTCGACTGGAACACCGCCAACGCCGTCATGGCCGATCTGTCGAAGGCGGCGTACAACTATTTCAATGCGGGTCGTTAGTGGTTAGTGGTTGGTGGTTTGGTCATTCGAGGAATATGAGGAGAGCGGTTGCTGGCCAGTGGTGTTACTAACAACCGGCAACCACTGACCAACACCTACACCCGCTTCAATACCACCAGCGTGAAATCATCGAACGGCGGCTCGTTGCCCACAAACTCATCCACCGCCGCCTGAATTGCCGCGACGATGTCCTCCGCCGATCGTTCGGCGTGCGCCTGAATCACCTGCTCCAGCCGATTCACGCCGAACTCTTCACCGTCGATGTTCAATGCTTCGGTGACGCCGTCGGTGTAGAAAGTCAGCACATCGCCCGGTTCGATCTGGATCGCGTGCTCGGTCAGCGGCATTTCGTTGATCACGCCCAGCGCCATGCCGTGCTGCAGCAGGCGCTGCAGCACACCTGATCGAACGCTCAGCCACAACGGCGGATTGTGGCCCGCGTTAGCGTAAGTGAAGCTGCCGCTGCGCGGATGCAGCAACCCATAGAAGACCGTCACAAATAAATCCGATCGCGCGTCGGACAGAATCAGCGTATTGGTGCGGCGCAGCGCATCAGAAGGGGTGCGGCCGCTCATGGCCGTGGCGCGCACCAACGTGCGGCTCAACGCCATGAACAATGCGGCGGGCACGCCCTTGTCCGCCACGTCCGCGATGGCAATGCCCACGTTGCCGTTGGACAGCAGCATGAAGTCATAGAAGTCGCCGCCCACACGCCGCGCCGATTTCCACGCCGCGGCCAGTTCATAGCCCGGCACACTGGGACAGCGGGCGGGCAGGAAGCTCTTTTGAATCTCGCGCGCCAGATCGAGCTCGTGTTCCAGCACCTGCCGCATGGCCAGATCGGCCAGCAGCTGCACGCTCTCGATGGAGGTGGCGGCTTGCGAGGCGATGCCGTTCAGAATGTTGAGCCGGCGCTGGTTGAGCAGCAAATCCTCGGTGCGCCCGTCCACCACCAGCGCGCCGATCAACTCGGTGCGGCCGCGCAGCGGCGCGACGACAGGCGTGTGCAGCTGCAGGGCCAGCCCCAGCCGATCGGGTACGGCGAGCAGCACGGGGCCTTGGTCAGCCGTCACTACCTGCCAATCCTGCCGCCGGCAGCGCAGCGTGGTGAACAACTCCGCATGCTCGGCGTGCAGACCGTAGGCCTGCCGGCCCTGCAGCACATCGCGCTCTTTGTCGGTCAGAAACACCGCGCAGATATCGACGCCGACAAACAAGGCGACGAGACGCGCCACCACGCTGCTGATCTCGTCCAGATCCGTCAACGGGCCGATGGCGTCGGACACCTGCAGCAGCGCCAGATTCACCCACGCTTCTTCGCGCTGCGCGATGGCCAACTGCGCGCTCTCGATAGCCATGGCCGCCTGGTTGGCGATGCCGCCCAGCAGCGCCGCCTTGCGCTGGCTCAAGATTTGATCGGGTGTCGCGCCGATCCACATGATGCCGTTGAGCTCACCGTGCGCCAGCAGCGGCAGGCCCAGCACATCACCCGGCCCCATGAACTTCAGCAGCGGATCGCGCGCGTTGTCGCTGGGACGCAGCAAAGGTTTGTACGTCTGATAGATTTGATCGAGCAGCAGGCTGTCACCGGGCTTCAGGCGCAGCGCGTAGAACTCATCCAAAGCTTCAATGCCAAACGCGGCCTGCGTGCGGAACGCGCCCGGCTCGCCGTCGGCCAGCATCACACCGCAGCGCTCGACGCCGGACAGCAGTGGCGTGATGCGCACCACCGTGTCCAGCACTTCCTCCAGGCTGGTGGCATGGCCGGTCGCTTCGGCCACTTGCAGCAGCGCGGTGCTGATCCACGCCTGTTCGCGCTCGGCGGCGTACAAGCGCGCTTCGTGAATGGCGATGGCGATTTGGTCGGCCAGGGTGCGCAGCGTGTAAATGTCCTCGTCGTCGAAGGCGGCCGGTTGAGCGCTCTCCACATCGATCGCGCCGATCACCTCTTCGCCGAAGATCAGCGGCACAGCCAGTTCCGATTGCGTTTCCGGCAGCGCCGCGATGGGCCAGTAACGCTCGTCGCGCGTCACATCCGGCACGTTGAGGACCTCGCCGTTCTCCACCACCCAGCCGATGATGCCCTGGCCCACGTGCATGTGCCGGTTGTGCAGCGCCGGATGCGTGGCGCCTTCAAAGATGATGCGATTGGAGTTCTCTTCCTGCACGCAGATGCCGACGAACATGTAGCCGAACGTGGTGCGCACGAGTTCCACCGTTTGATGGAAGAGCGTGTCCAGATCGAGAATGGCCGCAATCTGCTGGCCAATTTCGCCGATGAGCTGCAGGTGTCCGGCGCGCCGCCGTTCCTGCTCCAGCAGGCGCGTGTTGTAAATGGCCGCCGCGGCCTGATTGCTCATGATGGACAGCAGGCGCACGTGGTTTTCGGCGAAGGCGCCGGGCTGATAGCTTTGAATCGCCAGCGCCCCGATCGCCTGATCGCGCGCGACGAGCGGGATGAAGATGGCCGAGCGTGGCGCCACCTCGGTGTAATAGCGCGGCTGGGCCGGCAGCCGCTCGATCTCCTGCTCGAAATCGCGCACCAGCAGCGACTGGCGCGACTGCCGCACCCAGCCGATCAGGCCGGGATTGTCGCTCAGATCGAAACTCTGTGGCGGCACACGTTGCCCGTCGCGGATCCACACCTGAATGTTGTAGCGCGGGCCGTCAAACAGGCCCAGTTGAAACATGGAGGTATCCATCATCGCCGAGGCGTGTTGATAGATCAGTTCGCACAGTTCGTCGGCGTCCAGGCGCGCTTCGGCAATGGCGCGGCCAGCGTCGGCCAGCGCTTGCAATTCGCGCACCTGCTGCACCAGAGCGCGCCGCGAACGGTAGCGCCGCCCGGCCACATAGGCCACGACGATCAGCAAGATAACAGCCAGCAACACGAGGAATAGCGTAGTATCCATAGATGTCTTGATCATTGATCATTGATCATTGATCATTGTTCACTGGTTTCTCATTATACCCTCATTCCACGCGCGGCGGTTGCCATTGACTTTCATTTGTGCTAGAGTTAACTCACCTACAGGGAAGGCGACACCCAGCCGAGCACATGCATGGATGAATTGATTCAGCACGCGGCGCAGTTGTTGGCACAGGCCCGGCAGGCAGTGGCGCTGACCGGGGCGGGGCTCAGCACCCCGTCGGGCATTCCCGACTTTCGCAGCCCCGAGACGGGCCTGTGGGACAACTACGATCCGCTGGAGATCGCCACCTTTCAAGTATTTCGCCGCCGCCCGGCCGACTTCTTCAAATGGATTCGTCCCCTGGCGCGGCAGATGTTTGAAGCGCAGCCGAACCAGGCGCACGTGGCGCTGGCAGAACTGCAGCAGGCCGGTCGCCTGCCGCAGATCATCACGCAGAATATCGATGGCTTGCAGCAGCGCGCCGGCGCCGCGCACGTTATCGAACTGCACGGCGACATTCATACCGGCACCTGCGTGAGCTGCTATACGGTCTATCGCAGCGCCGAGTTTCACGCCGACTTTATCGAGGCCGGCTGCATCCCGGTCTGTCCGCGCTGCGGCGGCATCATCAAGCCCAACGTGATCCTGTTCGGCGAAGCGCTGCCGGTGCACGCGCTGATGGCGGCCAAGCGCGCCGTGACGAATTGCGATGCGCTGCTGATCGTCGGCTCATCGCTGGAAGTGGCGCCCGCATCTGACCTGCCGATGCTGGCCCGCGCGCGCCAGGCGCGCGTGATCATCGTCAACCAGGGTCCGACGTACATGGACGATTTTTGTGATGTAGTGATCCGCGAAGACGTGGCGCTGGCGCTGCCGGCCATTGCGGCCTGCTGTCTGTCCGATCACACCAGCGGATAGGGTCGCGCGCATCGCCCGCGTCCGCACGGGCGGCCAACCGCGGGGACGCGGTCGGCGAGCATGAAACGGATCGATCCAGTTCTCTCTAGGCCAGACTATGTCCCACCTTACACCCGAAGAACGACTCGAATCCTACCGGCGGCTGCTCGTCATCAGCCAGGTGCTGACCTCCACGCTCGATCTGTTCACCCTGCTCGACGTGATCGTCAACGCCGCGCGCGATCTGACGCGCACCGAGGCCACGTCGATCCTGCTGCTGGACAACAAGTCCGGCGAACTGTACTTTGAAGCGGTGACAGGCAGCAAAAGCGAAGAGATCAAGCGCATCGCGGTACCGCTGAACAGCCTGGCGGGCTGGGTGGTACGTGAAGGACAGCCCCAGATTATCAACGATGTCACGCGCGATCGGCGCTTCTTTGCCAAAGTCGGCGAATCGACCGGCCTGCTGACCCGCTCGCTGATCGCCGTTCCGCTGCGGGTGAAAGACAAGATCATCGGCGTGCTGGAAGCGATCAATCGGGTGGATGATTCACCGTTCCTCGAAGAGGATGTCGAGCTGATGACCACGCTCGGCGCGCAGGCCGCCATCGCCATCACCAATGCGCGCCTGTTTCAGCAGAGCGACCTCATCTCCGAGATGGTGCACGAACTGCGCACGCCGCTGACCAGCATCGTCGCCTACAGCGAGTTGATGCTGCGCCGCGAAATTCCGCCCGCGCAGGCGCGCGGTTTCATCGAGACGATCTATCAGGAAGCGATGCACCTGTCCAGCATGACCAATGGCTTCCTGGAGCTCAGTCGCCTGCAATCGGGCCGCATCCGCATGGAGATGGTCAACTTCAACCTCACCGAGCTAGTGCGCGAAGTGCTGCAGCTGCTGCAGCCGCAGACCGACGAGCGCGGCCTGACGTTGAGCGCCACCCTGCCCGAACGCAGTGTCTTCGTCACCGCCGATCGAGAGCGCCTCCGACAGGTGCTGGTCAATCTCACGTCCAACGCGATTAAATACAATCGGGATGGCGGCGCAGTCAACATCTTGATCGAACCGGCCAACGGGCAGCACGTGCGCATCAGCGTCAGCGACACGGGCCGCGGCATCCCGGCCAAGGACCTGCCTCGCATCTTCGAAAAATTCTTCCGCGTGGCCGACAGCGAAGGCTATGCCACCGGCACCGGCCTGGGCCTCAGCATCGTCCGGCAGATCATCGAAGCGCACGGCAGCACCATCGATGTGCAGAGCCAGGTGGATGTGGGCACGACGTTCAGCTTTGTGCTTCGCGCGGCGCCTGCGGAGTGAGGTTGGGGTCGGTGTGCCTTGTCAGCTTGCCCGCCCGCTGGTATAATCTCGCCCGCAGCGCCACCCTAGCTCAATGGCAGAGCAATCGCTTCGTAAGCGATAGGTTATCGGTTCAACTCCGATGGGTGGCTCACCCACAGGCCCCGTTCGCGGGGCTTTTTTGTGACATATGACCACCACCGCACCCACTCTCATCCGCGATCCGTGGCGGCGTCTCTGGCGCTTTTTCACCGGCGACGGCTTCCTCGCAGCGGTGCTCGTCCTCTGCGCCGCGCTGCTATTGATCGCCGCGCTGCTGCCGCAGACCCCGGCCAACGATCTCGTCGCGTATTCACGCTGGCTGTCGGAGGCCCAGACGCGCTTCGGCAACTTGTTTGACGTGCTCAACGCGCTCAACCTGTTCTCGATCACCAGCTCGCTCGTGTTTCGCCTGGCGCTGGCCGCGCTGGGTTGGTGCGCGGCGCTGCGGCTGATTGATCAACTCGATCGGTTGAAGAACCCCGATCGAACCACACGCCGATCGCATCTCGCGGCGATCATGGTCTATGCCGGCACGTTGGTGATCTTGCTCGGCCTGGTGCTGGGCACGTTCATCGATTACCGCGTGGACAACGTCGTCGTGCAGCCCGGCGTGGTGGCCAACATTCCCGGCACGCCGTATGCGGTGCGCCTCGACGCAGTGGAAGGGCAACAGGCCACGGTGGCGCTGCTGCGTCAGACGGAACCGGTGGCGCAGGGATCGATCACCGCGAAACAGCCGTTGTATGACGGCGTGGCCGTGTATCTCGATCAAGTCGGGCCGGCGCTGAAAGTGTCGGCGGTGCGCGGGACGACGCAGACCCTGGAATTGCAGAGCACGGCCACCAGTCCGCTGCAAAAAGACGTGCTGCTGCTCTTCACACCCGATCAAAATGAAGGCTTCCTAGCTGCCCCTGCGGTGAATCTAGTGCTGCGCGTGCAGCCTGCGCCGGAAGGTTATGCCGCGCAGATTTATCAAAGCGCCACCGGCAAGGATTTCGGCAGCCAGCCATTTGCGGCCGGTGGCAGCATCTCGATCGAGAGTACGACCTTCACGTTCGAACCGGCAGCCTACGTGATCGTATCGCTGGCGAACCAACCGTCGCACTGGATCATCACAGTGGGGCTGGCAATCGCCGTGGCAGGCTTGAGCGGCGCGCTGCTATGGCCGGGCGCCGTCATGACGACGCGCGGCGAACGGATTGGGCTGCTGCTGGCGCGGGTGAGCTGGCCGCTGGTCACCCTGCTGCTGTTGGGTTTATTGATCAACGTCTATCCGCGCACGGCTTCATTGGGGTTGGGCCGCTGGCTGGCCGCGCTGGAAATCAGCTGGGCGGCGTGGCTGTTGGTCAGCGGCAGTGTGGTCACGCACCAAGCCGCGCGCCATGTGTTGCTATTGATCGGGCTGCTCAGCGCACTCTTGGCAGTGTGGTTCGGCCTCTTGGTCAGCGCGTGAAATCCAGGATTCGAAGAGGCAGTGAGGTATAATCTTCAGCCATGAGCAAATCACCTGTCACCATCGCCGTGGCCGGCGGCACCGGCTCTGGCAAGACCACCATCGCCAATGAAATCGTCAAGCGGGTCGGGGCCGATCGGATTGCGTACATCCAGCACGATTCGTATTACTACGACTGGGGCCGCCTGCCGCTCGATCCGCGCAACCTCCCCAACTTCGATCACCCCGATGCGTTGGAGACCGATCTCATGGTGGAACACCTGCGGGCGCTGAAGGCCGATCGGGCGGTGGACATCCCGGTGTACGACTTCACCACGCATCGCCGCCTGCCGCACACGCGCCGCATCGAGCCGCATCCGGTGATTCTGGTCGAAGGGCTGCTTATCTTTGTGGAAGCCCGCCTGCGCGAACTGTTCGACGTGAAGATCTTCGTCGACACGGATGGCGATATTCGTTTCATCCGCCGCCTGCGGCGCGACATTGCCGAGCGCGGACGCAGCATGGAGTCGGTGGTCGATCAGTATCTCAGCACGGTGCGCCCCATGCACCTGGAATTTGTGGAGCCTAGCAAACGGTACGCGGATGTGATCATTCCCGAAGGCGGCTTCAACACCGTGGCGTTGGACATGGTAGTGGCGCGCATCGAAGGGATGCTGAAGCGGTGATGCAGCCGGGGGAGCACATGCGGGTGCTCGTAACCGGCGCCACCGGATTCGTCGGCCGGCATGTGTGCCGCGAGCTGGCCGCACGCGGCGTCACCACGTTTGGCTTGAGCCGCTCGGCTGCACTTCACACTCTGCCGGACGGGGTAAATCCGATCGGGGCGGATGTGACCCGCCGTGAGGAGTTGATCGCAGCGCTGGCTGACGTGCGGCCCTCGCATGTGGTGCATCTGGCGGCCGTCGGCGCCACCGAGCCGTTTCTGCCGATCGAGGAAGCTCAACGCGTCAATCTGACGGGCACCATCCACGTTTTGGAAGCCAGCCAGCGATCGGGCGTGGCGCGTTTCGTGCATGTGGGCACGGCGTACGAGCATTCCGCCACGGTCTCGCCACACCCCCCTAATCCATACGTCGCTTCCAAGGTGGCGGCCTGGTCTTTCTGGCACACGTTCATTCAGGAGCATGAACTTGATGCGGTGGCGCTGCGTTTGTACTATGTGTACGGTCCCGGACAGATCAACGGCCTGATCCCGGCGGCGATCCGGGCCGCGCTGAATCACGCTTGTTTCGAGATGACGCCGGGCGAACAGTGGCGGGATTTTGTGTATGTGTCCGACGTCGTCGCGGCGTTGTTGGCGGCGCTGACCGTGTCTGATGTTCATGGTCAGACTTACGACATCGGCACCGGCGCAGGCTTGCAGGTCAAGACCGCCGTGCGGCGCATTTTTGAACTGGCGGCCAGCCGCGGCGAGTATCGGCTGGGCGCGCTCGCTTATCGGCCCAACGAAGAGATGGAACTAATCGCCGCACCGGCCCCGGCGCTGCGCGATCTGAAGTGGCAGGCGCACATCAACTTCGATACCGGCATTCGCCGCACGCTGGAAGCCTGCCGTCAGCAAATTGGATCAGCATGAATCAGAGCGAGCAGCCCTTGCGGGCGTACATCCTCGAACAGGTGCGGCGCTTTTATGCCGCAGAGCTCAGCCCGCGCCCGTTTGTGGCGGGCGAGACGCCGGTGCAGGTGGCAGGACGCGTCTTTGATGACGAGGATATGGCCTACCTGGTCGATGCCGCGCTGGATTTCTGGCTGACCAGCGGGCGCTTTGCGTTGGAGTTCGAATCTGCGCTGGCGCGCTTTGTGGGGGTGCGCCACGCCATGCTGGTCAACTCCGGTTCGTCGGCGAATTTGCTGGCGCTGGCCGCTTTGACTTCGCCGGCCCTGGGCGAGCGGCGGCTGCAGCCGGGCGATGAGATCATTACGACGGCGACGAGCTTCCCCACGACGGTCAATCCGATCGTGCAGAATAACCTCGTGCCGGTGTTCCTCGACGTGGAACCGGTGGAAAGCGGCACGTACAACATCGATACGCGGTATCTGGAAGAAGCGTACTCGCCGCGCACGCGCGGAGTGATGGCGGCCCACACGCTGGGCAATCCGTTCAATCTGGAGGCGGTGACTGACTTTGTCAAACGGCATCAGCTGTATCTGATTGAGGACACCTGCGATGCGTTGGGCGCGCAATATCGCGGGCAGACCGTGGGGACGTTCGGGCAGCTGGCGACGGTGAGTTTCTATCCGGCGCATCACATTACCATGGGCGAGGGCGGCGCGGTGCTGACCCAGGCGCCGCTGTTGAAGAAGCTGGTGGAATCGTGCCGCGATTGGGGCCGCGATTGCTGGTGCCCGCCCGGCGAGGCGAACACGTGCGGCAAGCGCTTCGACTGGCAGTTGGGCGAGCTGCCGCACGGTTACGATCACAAGTACATCTATTCGCACATCGGCTACAATCTCAAGGCGACGGATCTGCAGGCCGCAATCGGCGTGGCGCAGCTCAAGAAGCTGCCGCGTTTCATCGAGATTCGCCGCCGGAATTTTGATCTGCTGAAGGACGGGCTGCGCCGCTGGGAGCAGTTCTTGATTCTGCCGGCAGCCATGCCGCACTCGGAGCCGAGCTGGTTCGGGTTCCCGTTGACCATCCGCGAAGAAGCGCCATTTACGCGGCAGGCGCTGATTCAACATTTGGAAGAGCGCCAAATTCACACACGCTTGTTGTTCGGCGGCAACATCCTGCGCCAGCCCGCGTATCACGACATTCAGCGGCGCGTGATCGGCGAACTGGTTCAGGCCGATCGGGTGATGGAGCGGACGTTCTGGGTCGGCGTGTATCCCGGCATCACGCCCGAGATGGTGCAGTACGTGATCGCGGTGTTTGACGATTGGTTCAGGAAAGTGTAATCGATCTGTATGCCTGACCAATTGCCCGCCGCCGATCCCGAATCAAACGCCGCACCGCCCGCGACAAGCACTTCCACGCTGGGGCGGATTGCGGTGCGCATCACGGTCTGGGCCGGGATCGGTTCCTATCTGAATCAGTTCATCGCCTTCGGCGCGACGCTGATCATGACGCGCCTGCTTGATCCGGCGGTGTTTGGCGCCTTCTCGCTGGCGACATTCTGGTACACTTTGCTCAATCTGCGCCCCAAGGCCGGTCTCACCTATGCGGCCATCCGCCGCCCCGAAAGCGACAATACGCTGCTGGGCACTTACTGGGGCGTGGATCTTGTGCTGGCGGGGGGCTCGCTGGTGCTGAGCATCATCGTCGGGATTGCCCTGCTGTACTTGAACACAGTGTTCCCGACGCTGAATTACACGCCCGCTATCGTCATCAGCCTGGTGGTGTTGATGCTGGTCGACGCGGGCAGCGCGCTGTTCAGTCCGTTGAGCATGATTCTCGAAAAAGAGATGCAGGTCAGCCGCCTGGTGCTGGTGGCTTTGGCGGCGGCGCTGGCGGCATATGGTGTGGCGATTGTGCTGGCGTTCAACGGCGTCGGCCTTGGCGCGCTGCTGGCGATCAATATCATCACGATGCTGATCTCGGGCGTGGGGATCGTGATTGTGTGCCGCCGCCGCTGGCCGCAGGCCTTTCACGGGCGCTGGCATTTCGATCGGACGTTGGCGCGCCGTCTGGTGCGCGACGGGCTGCCCACCGGCCTGTCGCTGACGGCTATCAATTCCATCGTCACGCAGTATGACAATTTTCTGATCGGCACGTTTGTGGGCGTGACCACGCTGGGTTACTACGATCGCGCCTACCGCATCGCGCATTGGACGAACATCCTGCTCACGATCGTGATTTCGCGCGTCGGCTTCTTGACGTTCACGCGCGTGCGCGATGACCTGCCCCGGCTGACGCACGCGGTCCGCCTGTCATGTTGGGTCATGCTCACGCTGGGTATTCCGATGGCGTTGGTGCTGTTCTTTGGGGCGGCAGACATCGTGAAGATCCTGTACACCGATCGGTACAGCGAGAGCGCGTATTACCTGCGCTTCCTGACGATCTACTCGCTCTTGTCGCCCTTTATCAGTCTGGCGTTCTGGTTGGCCGTGTCCGTGGGCGATCATCGCCGCAGTGTGACGTTGACGGCGGTGCAGGCGGGCACGTTGATCATCCTGGGGACGCCGTTTACGTTGTGGTGGGGGGCGAATGGCACGCTGCTTGCGGTGTTGATTACGATGGTAACGGCTTTTGGGTTGGGAATGTGGTATGTCTTCCACAAGGTTGCGCTGTCCGTGCGCGAGGTGTTTGGGGCGCACGTGGCGGCGCTGCTGGCGGCTGCGCTGGCATTGGCGCTGGTTGGCACGTGGTCCGGTTGGGCCGCATTCTCGGCGCTGGGGCGCTTGATCATCATCGGTGCGCTGGGGCCGGGCCTCTTCGCGCTGCTGCTGTTACTCTTGCGCCCGGCAGAAACGCGCGAGCGGATTAGCTACGTGCGGCGTGTGTTCAGAGCGCGCGCGGCTCAGTAGGCAGGTGTTCCAATCATGCATATTCTGGTGGGCTTTGGCTATTTTCCGGGCACGACCGGCCTGCATCTTCAGGCAGCGTTTGCCAAACAGCATCAGGTGACATATGTCGGCACGAGCTGGGCGGCGCATCACCAGCCCGGCTTTGCGCCCAATGTCGATCTGGCGGCACTGGTCGCGAGGTTGGATACTCCGCCGGATTTGTTCGTTTACATCGATAGCGGCAATGTCGCCTATGCTCCGGTCGGCTTGGAGAAACTGCCGTGCCCGACCGCTGCCTACTTAATTGACGCTTATCCGCCTCACACGGGGTTGATTAATAAATTCCGGCTGCGGCTGGCGCCCTTGTTTGACTATGTGTTCGTGGCGCATCGCGGCTGTGAAGCGCTCTACAGCTCCTGGCGCAGCGATCTGCCGGTGCACTGGCTGCCCCTGGCCTGCGATCCGGAGATCCATCGCGATCATCAGCTCGAGCGAATCTATGACATCGGATTTGTCGGACAGGTGAATGCATCGTATCCGAATCGGGTGCGCGCGTTGAAGGCTTTGTCAGCGCGTTATCGCCTCAACGACTACAGCCGCCCGTACTACATGGAAGAGATGGCGCGGATTTACAGCGAGTCGAAGATCGTCTTCAACATTACCTTGCAAGGCCTGCTCAACTGCCGCATCTTTGAGGCCCCGCCGTGCGGCGCATTGTTGCTGACCGAGCATTCTGATCACAATGGACAGGGCGAGCTGTTCACCGAAGGCGAGCATTTTGTGACTTTCCGGGACGTCGACGATCTGATTCAGAAGGTCGATTATTATCTGGCCCATGTGGAAGAGCGCGAAAAAATCGCGCGCGCCGGCCAGGCGCACGTGTTGCAGCATCACACCTATGCCAATCGTGTCCAGACCCTGCTGGATGTGATCGCGGCCGATGGGACGCGTCTGCGCGCGCCCGTGCGCAGCTGGACGAACAGCCAGCGCACACGCCATTACCTGGAACTCCATTCGCAGCTGCGCCTGATCGATGCCGTCATGGATCAGCGTTGGCAGGAAGTTCCCGGCCGGTATCGCTTGACGAAGCAGGCGCGCCAGGGTTACTACGCGCTGACGGCGCTTCTGCGACGCATCAAGCATCAATGGCGTTGATCGCCAACTGCCGGCCACACCGCATACGGTTATGCACATCGCTCTAGGCTATTACTACTTTCCCCATTCACTCGGCGTGCACTTTGAGAGCGCCCTGCACGCGCTGGGGCACACCTTCACTTACGTGGGATTGCCCTGGCCCGATCGCGCCGGCTACGATCAGAGCGTGCCGCTGCCTGAGCTGCTGGATCAACTCTCGCCGCGGCCCGAGCTGTATCTGTGGTTGGATTCCGGCGGCAAGTATTTTCCGCCGGGGATCGAAGATCTGCCCATCCCCACGGCCTGCTATCTGGTGGACGTTCATCTGGGCAGTTGGCGGCAGCAGGCGGCGCGTTTTTTTGACGCGGTCTTCATCGCCCAGCGCAGCCAGCTGGCAGCTTATCAACAGACCCTCCAACATGATCAGGTTTACTGGCTACCGTTGGCCGCGGCGGATGTTTTCCGCCCCTTAAATCTGCCGCGTATTTACGACATCGCCTTCGTGGGCAGCATGACGGCCGCGCATCGTCAGACGGCGCGCGCTCGCCGCCTGCAATTGCTGGCCGAGCGTTTTTCCACCAACGATTTCAGGCGCGGCTACACTCCGGCAGAAGCCAGCCAAATCTATAATCAGGCGCGGCTGGTGTTCAACGTCAGCATCAACGGCGATGTAAACATGCGCGTGTTCGAGGGCACAGCCTGCGGGGCGCTGCTGCTGAATGATTCGGCGGCCAACGGCCTGAACGAATTGTTTGACGTCGAGCGCGAATTGGCTGTGTACGCGGACGACGCCGATCTGCTGGACAAAGCTGCGTACTACCTGGCCCACGACCCAGAACGTGAGCAGCTGGCCGCCGCCGGTCAAACGCGCACGTTGGGGCAGCACACCTATCAACAGCGGGTCACTCAGATCATCGAGGCCGTCACCGCGCCGACGTTCAGATCATTGGCGTCGCTGCGGGCGGCAAGTTCACATGAGCGCCTGGAAGCCCGGCTTGAAGTGTACACCCATCTGCACATGCTGGATGCCGTCGCTGATGCCACGCGCGCTGCCGGTTACCATCCCCTGCGGCGCGCGTGGAAGCTGCTGCCCTGCCTGGCGCGCCGGATTCTTTTGTAAGCTATGACCCGTACGCCTGAGCTAAGCATTTGCATCGTCAACCATCGCACGCCGCTGTTACTGCGCGACTGTCTGGCTTCCATCGGGGCGACAACCGCCGATCTGGCCGTGGAAGTGCTGGTGGTCAACAACACGCCCGATGATGACGGCGCAATCGCGGCGCTGCAAGCGGAGTTTCCAGGCGTGCAGTGGCGGCAGAATGATCGGCCTTTGGGCTTTGCGGCCAATCAGAATCAACTCCTGCGGCAGGCGCGCGGGCGTTACGTGCTGCCGCTCAATTCCGATACGGTGGTGACGCCGCTGGCCTTGCGCACACTCGTGCAGTTCATGGATCAGCATCCAGCGGTCGGTCTGGCCGGGCCGCGCCTGGTGCGCCCGTCTGGCGAATTACAGGCTTCCTGCCGCAATTTTCCGAATGCGCTCACGCATTTTCTGGAAGCTTCGGGCTTATGGCGGCTGCTGAAGAACCAGCGCGTGATCGGCCGCCGCTATTACCTGTGCAGCCCGCATGACGCCGTGGCCGCGGTCGATTGGTTGACCGGCGCGTGCTTTATCGTGCGCGCGGCAGCCGCGCAGCAGGTGGGCTACTTTGACAGCGAACTCTTCCCGCTCATGTACGGCGAAGATCTGGAATGGTGCTGGCGCTTGAAGCACGCCGGCTGGCAGATCATGTTCGTGCCGGAAGCCGTGATTGTTCACCTTGAGAATCAAAGTCCCATCGACGATCGCGCGGTGCGCCTGTACGAAGGGTTCTATACCTTTTGCGCGCGATATTATTCGCGCGGCAAGCAGCGCCGCATCCGCGCCGCGACCGTGCTGGCGTTGTGGCCGCGCTATCTGCTGGCGCGGAATGCCGATCGCCGCGCGGTGTATGCGCGCCTGCTGGCGCTGCGGATGCCGGCTTTCGATCATAGAGAGCGACCATGACCGCTACCAACTTGTACGGCGGACAATTCGATGCGGCCAATCGCAACAACCCGCGCACCATCATCGGCCACTGGGTGGCTGACGGCGCGACCGTGCTGGAAGTCGGTCCCGGCGACGGCGTCATCAGCCGCTGGTTGAAGACCGTCAAGGGCTGCCGCACGATCGGGGTGGAGTACGTGCCGCAGGCCGCCACCCGGGCGCGTGACGCATTCGACGATCTGCTGATCGGCAGCATCGAAGATCAGGCCGTGCTGGCGGCGCTGCAAGCCTCTGCGCCGTTTGACGACATCATTTTCGCCGATGTGTTGGAACACCTGGTTGATCCCTGGAACGTGTTGCGGCAGATGCGGCCGCTGCTGGCGCCGCAGGGCCATGTGTTGTTGTCCATGCCCAACGTGGCGCACTGGACCGTGCGCTTGAATCTGCTGCGCGGCCGCTTTGATTACACCGACGGGTATCTGATGGATCGCACGCACCTGCGCTGGTTCACATTTCGCACGGCCTGCGAGCTGGCGCAGCAGGCAGGCTACCGGGTGGTCGATCAGGCCGCCGTTTTCAAGCCGCGCTTCATGCGCTTCTGGCGCGCGTTCAACGGTTATCAGGTCGTGCTCAATTTGATGGCAGCGTAGATGCCCGATTTATCCGTCATCATCCTCACGTACAACACGTGCGATCTCACGCGCGATTGCGTGGCCGCGGCGCTGGCCGACGCGGCCCGCTCGCACTTTGAAGTTGAGATCATCGTCGTCGATAACGCCTCGACCGATGAGACCGTGGCCACCCTGCGCGCGGATTTTCCAACGATAGACATCATTGCCAACCCCAGTAATCTGGGTTTTGGGCGCGGCAACAACGTGGGCCTGGCTGCCGCGACCGGACGTTATCTGTTTTTGCTTAACTCCGACGCGTTTGTGCAGCCCGGCGCGCTGCGCGCGTTGGTCGAGTTCATGGACGCGCATGCCGACGCGGGGGCCTGCGGGCCGCTGTTGTTGAACGCCGACGGCACCCTGCAGCCCTCGGGCCGATCGCTGCCCAGCGTGTGGCGCATCTTCGTCGGGATGACGAAGCTCTATCGGTTGTGGCAGCGCGATCTGTATCTGGAACGCGGCCGCGATTATCACCAGGTGGCGCGCGTGGGCGAAATCTCCGGCGCGGCCTTGCTGGTGCGGCGCGACGTCTACGCCCAGGTGGGCGGTTTCGATCCGCAGTTCTTCATCTACTACGAAGATGTGGATTGGTGCAAGCGCATCAACGAGGCCGGTTACGCCATCTACTACGTACCGCAAGCGCAGGTGATCCATCGCTGGCAGGTTACCAGTCGATCGATGTCGGCGCTGGCGTATCAGGCTGGGCAAGACAGCTTGCGCTATTACTTCGCCAAACATCACAGCCGGCCGGCGCAACTCGCTGTTGGGTTGATGTTAGCGGGCAAGGAAGTTGTAAGCGTGCTGATTGCCGTTCTGCGGCGCGATGCCACAGCGCGGCGCTTGCATCAACAGGCACTGCGGTGTGTGTTTCAGCCGGTGGGGCAGGGCGGTCTGTGATGCGCGTCAGTCTGTTCACATCATGGCGGGTGCGCTGCGGCATCGCCGATTACACCGCGCATCTGGTGGACGGCTTGCAGCAGCTGCCCGACACGTCGGTCGATGTGGTGCCGTATGATCGGCGGGTGCATCCGCGCGCGGACTACGTGCGGTGGGGGCAGTCCATGAATGCCGGGGACGTGGCGCACGTTCAGCATGAGTATTCCTTCTTCGGCTACCGGCTGCCGTGGCGCAATCACTTCGGCCCGTTCGTGACGCAAATTCAGCGGCCCCTGGTCATTACGCGCCACGTCACTTTCGACGGGCCGCTCATGGTGCCCGGTCACGGGCCAGGTCATTGGCTGCGGCGCTTCAAGTGGTCGCTGTACAACAAGTGGCTGGGGCCGTACGCCCGGCAGCTGAACAAGGACACCTTCGATTGCGCCGATCAGATCATCGTGTTAAGCGCGCGCCTCAAAGATCATCTGGTGGCGCGCGGCGTGGCGGCGCAGAAGATTCACCTCATTCCGGCGGGCGTGCCGCACGTTGATGTCCCTCATGGCGGTGAGGCTTTGCGCGCGGCGTGGGGCTGGGCGGATAAAGAAGTGCTGGGCCTCTTCGGCTACATCACGCCCGCCAAGGGTCATGCGTTGCTGCTGGAGGCGCTGGCCCAGCTGCCCGATCGGTTTGTGCTGCTCATTGCGGGCGGGCTGCGCCGCGAGGCCGATCGCGCCGTGTTGCTTGATCTCGAGCAGCGCCTTCAACAACTTCACTTGCAACAGCGCGTGCGGATCACGGGCTATCTCGCGGAAGCCGATGTGCCGCCGCACATTGACGCCTGTTCGCTGTTGGTTTATCCGGCGACGCACGTCGATTCGTCGTATTCACTGATCACGGGCCTGGCGTATCAGCACGCGCCCATCATCGCGTCGGATGCGTTCGGGCATCGTGAGGTGGCTGAACGGCAGGCGGGGATCACGCTGTTCCGATCGGGCGCTGCCGGCGATCTGGCGCGCGTCATCCAGACGGTGAGCGCCGCCCCTGATCGGCGCGCGGCGCTGCTGGCAGAATCCCGCCGTTACGCGCGCGACTATGCGTGGCCCGTCATCGCGCAGCGCACGCGCGAAGTTTATACTCTCGCTCAGGAAACTCATGCCGCCCGTCGTCCTTGACGCCCGCACCGCCACCGATCATTTTCCCGGCATCGGGCGCTACGTGGTGAGTCTGGCCGGCGCGCTGAAGTCGATGGCGCCAGAGCTCGATCTGACGCTGCTGCGCGATCCAGCGGCGGCCGCTCAGCGTTTGTCGTTGCCGGATCTCCCCGTGCTCGATTGTGCCACGTCGCCCTTCGCCCCGGCGCAGCAGTGGCGCGTGCGCTCGATGTTGCGGCAAGCGCGGGCGGCGTTGTATCACAGCGCCTACTACCTGATGCCGTATGCTCCGGGTGTGCCGTCGGTGGTGACGTGCTACGATCTCATCCCGCTGATCTATCCGCAATACTTTTCCGCCCTGCAACGCGTGATCTTTCGCACGGCGCACTGGCTGGCCCTGCGCACCGCGCGCGTGACGCTGGCGATCTCGGAAGCGACGAAGAGCGATCTGGTGCGCGTCTTTCACGTCGATCCGCGCCGCATCGTCGTGACGCCGTTGGCCGCCGCTGCGCACTTCCAGCCGCCGGGGCGCAGTGAAATCGATCGGGTGCGGCAGCAGTACGCGTTGCCGCCGCGCTACCTGTTATACTTCGGCAGCAACAAGCCGCACAAGAACGTGCCGCGCCTCGTCGAAGCATTCGCAAAAGCGGATGTGCCGGAGTGTGCGTTGGTGATCGCCGGTCAGTGGGATGAACGTTATCCTGAAGCGCAGCAAGCAACCGAACGGCTGGGCTTGCAGCATGTTGTGAGATATATCGGGCCGGCGCCGGACGCGGATCTGCCGGCGCTGTACGGCGGCGCGGAGTTGTTTGTGTTCCCGTCGGAGTACGAAGGTTTCGGTCTGCCCGTGCTGGAGGCGATGGCGTGCGGCGCTGCGGTGGTGTGCGGCAACCGATCGAGTGTGCCCGAGGTCGCGGGCGACGCGGCGCTGTTGTGCGATCCGCGCGATGTCAATTCGCTGGCAGGGGCAATCGAGCAGGCGTTGACCGATCGGGACTTGCGATCAACGTTGGCGCAGCGCAGCGTGCGACGCGCGGCGCAATTTTCATGGGAGCAGACGGCGCAGCAGACGCTGCGCGTGTATCGTTCTGTGTTGGAAGGGGTGGCATGATGTCGCCGCGTACATGGTCGCGGGCGGCCTGGCTGGTGGTGGTGTTGACGGCGCTGGCCGCCGCGCTGGTTCTGATTGACATGCAGCGCCCATCGTACTGGATCGACGAGAAGATCAGCGTCGATGCGGCCACGGGTGCTGCGCTGCCGCAGATCGTCGCCAACGTCATCGAGCAGGAGCGGCGGCCGCCGGCGTATCACGTGGGCCTGTGGTTGTGGCTGAAGGCCACCTCCGTCACGGAGCGCATGGCGCGGTTATATTCGGCCATGTGGATCGTCTTGCTGGTCCCGGCTGTGTATCAACTGGCGCGCTGTTTTGCTGACGAGCGCAGCGCCGTGTTCGCTGCATTGCTCGCCGCGACCGCGCCCGTGTTGATCAGCTACGGGCAGATCATCCGCTATTACAGCATGGTCGCGGCGTTGAGCGCGCTGTCATTCGCTTTGTTCTGGCGTGTGATGCAGCAGCCGCGCAAGCCGTGGCTGGCCTATGCGATCGTGACGCTGCTGCTGCTCTACAGCGACTATCCGGCGTTCGGCGTCGTCGCCGCGCAGAATTTGCTGGCGCTGTGGTGGTGGCGCAGCCAGCCGCAGCATCCGCGTTGGAAATGGTTCGGCGTGCAGGCGGTGCTGGCCGGGTTGGTGCTGTTGTGGGCGCCGGTGGCGTTGACGCAGGGCGCGCGCGATTTCGGTATGGCCGATCTGTCCAACAGTCTGATCGGCACGGCGCTGAAAGTGGCGTATCCGTTCTATGCGTGGCTGGTAGGCGAGAATGTCTTTCCGTGGTCGCCATGGGCGATACTGGGCCTCATCACCGGCGGGTTGTTGATGCTATATGGCGCGTTCACGTTGTGGCGGCGCCAGCAGCTGGGCGGTTGGCTGATCGCTTTTGGTGTGCCGTTCGTGGTGGCGCAGGCGCTGCTCAACACGGCGGCGACCGACAGCCCCTTCGTTAACGCTCCGGCGCGCAGCATGGCGTGTGCAGCGCTGCTGCTGGTCCTGCTGGGCGTGGGGCTGGGCGCGTTGAAGTCGCGCTGGCTGATGGGGCTGGCGTTGCTGGGGTTGCTGGTGCCGCACGCTGTGTCGTCGATCAACTACTATCGCGGCACCGACTTCATCAATTCGGTGTACAACACTCCGGCGCGCGAAGTGGCGGCGGCCATCGCGGCGCAGGCGCAGCCCGGCGATGCCGTCGTGACCGAAAGCGACAGCATGATTGAGATTTACTTGCCGGCCGCATATCAGGCCGCGCACTTCCAGCCGCAGCAGTTGGCCGAGCTGCAAGCGTATGTGGCGGCGCATCCCGGCGCGGGCGTGTGGCAGGCCAGCCTGGGACGCGATCGCACCCGCAACGATTGGGCGGACCAGGTGAGTGAAGCCCTGCAGGCCAGTCTGCGCCTGTGCGCCACCGCCGGTTTTGCCGAACAGGATCCGATCTATCGCCAGTTGAAGTCGCGCCTCATCGGCCGCGAGGCATATCAATATCGTGTAACGCTGCAACATTTTTGCCCATGAACATCCTCCACATCTATAAAGACTACTACCCCGTCCTCGGCGGTATCGAGAATCACGTGCGCGTGCTGGCCGAGGCCGGCGTGGCGCGCGGGCACGACGTGAGCGTGCTGGTCACCAGCCGCGATCGGCACACGCGGCGCGAGGAGTTGAACGGCGTGCAGTTGATCAAGACTTCACGCTGGATTAACGTCTCCTCCGCGCCGATCAGCCCGGCGATGTTTGTCGAGGCGCGGAAATTGGCGCGCACCGCCGACATCATCCATTTGCACTTTCCGTATCCGCTGGGCGAGCTGGCACGGTTGTTCAGCGGCGCGCGCGCCAAAACGATCATTACCTATCACAGTGACATCGTGCGGCAGAAGCTGCTGCGCACCGTGTATCAACCGTTCTTGTGGCGCATTCTCCGCAAGGCCGAGCGGATCATCGCGACCAGCGGACGCTACATCGACACGTCGCCGTATCTGAGCCAGTTCAAGGGCAAGTGCAGCATCATTCCACTGGGCGCCGATGTGTCACAGTTCGCACAGTTGAAGCCGGGCCTGGCGGCTGATCTGCGCTCGCGGCTGCTCGCTCATGCCGCAGCGGCACAGGACGCGCCGCAATTCGTGCTGCTGTCGGTGGGGCGTCTGCGCTACTACAAAGGGCTGGACGATCTGATCCGCGCGCTGCCGCAGATTCCCCACGCCAGGTACGTCATCGTCGGCAAGGGGCCAATGTATGCCGAGTGGCAGCAGCTGGCCCGATCGGTGGGCGTGGCTGAACGTGTGCTCTTCGCCGGCGAAGTGAGTGACCTCGAATTGCCTTACTACTACGCGGCGTGCGATCTCTTTGTGCTGCCGGCCAATGCGCGCGCCGAAGCGTTCGGCACCGTCATCGTCGAGGCGCTGGCGGCGGGCAAGCCCGTCATCTCCACCGAGGTAGGCACCGGCACGTCGTGGGTCAATGTGCACGGCGAGACGGGCCTGGTCGTCCCGCCGCACGATCCGCCGGCCCTGGCGGCGGCGATCAATGAACTGTTGAGCGATGATCAGCGGCGAGCGCAGCTGGGCCGCGCCGCGCAGATCCGCGCGCAGGAAGAATTCACGGTCGAGCGGATGATCGATCGGGTATACGCCGAGTACGAGCGCTTGCTCCGCTAATCTCGCCCGGTTCATTTCCCAGCATGCCAAGTACGCAACGCAATCTCTCCATCCTTCGTTTCTACTATTTATTGTTGGGCGTGGGCGGCGGCTTTTTGCTGCCGTTCCTGGCGCTGTTCTATCAACAGCAGGGCCTCAGCGGCACGCAGATCGGTTTATTGTCCACCTTCGCGGGACTGGCCGCGCTGCTTGCTGCGCCGATCTGGGGCCGGCTCAGCGATGCCGCCGTGCGCCCGCGCCGCTTGCTGCAATTTGAACTGATTGCTTCGGCCTGCTTGATGCTGTTGCTCAGCCAGCAGGTTTCGTTTGGCGCGATTGTGCTGATCGTGGTGCTGGATGCGCTGCTCAACGCGGGATCATCGCCCAACAGCGACGCACTGGCGCTGGCCGTGTTGAGCAAAGTCCGATCGGGGTTTGGCAGCGTGCGCCTGTTCGCCTCGCTGGGCTGGGCGGTCACGGCCTTCGTCAGCGGCTGGTTGAGCGAGCGCTTCGGCCTGATCGTCGCCTTTGTCGGTTACGCGGCCGGGTACATCACCGGTTCCGGTTCGGTGGGCTTGATCAAGCTGCCGCCCAAGACCGTGGCCAAGACGCTGCACGATCAACCCAGGCGCAGCTTGCGCCAATCGCTTCGCGTCGTGCTGAGCGATGCGCGCTTGCGGAAGTTGGCGCTGGCGCTGGGTATCTTTCTGTTTATGATGTACGGCTTGCGGTCATTCGAGGGGCTGTATCTGAAGCAATTGGGCGCGGGCGAGGCGATTGTGGGGTTGATGAGCACCATCGGCGCGGCGATTGAGCTGCCGGGGATGTTGTGGGCCGATCGGCTGGTGAAACGTTTTGGGGCGGTGCGCTTGCTGCGTTATTCGTTCCTGCTGGAAACGGCGCGCCTGAGCCTGGTGCTGCTGATCCCGACCGTGCCTGCGCTCATCGTGGCGCGTGTGATTGGCGGTTTTTCATTCAGCTGGTACGTCATCGGCGTGTTCACCTTCATCGGTGAGTCGGCGCCGGCGAATCAATTGACCACGACGCTGGCGCTGTTCAACGTGACGCTGGCCTCGTTCATCCGCATGATCGCCGCGCCCATCAGCGGCTTCATCTTCGATGAGGCGGGCGGTTACTATCTGTTTGTGTTGGGCGTCATCGGCTCAGGGGCGGCGTGGGCCATCATGAAGACGATCAGGCTAACGCGTGATGAGTAACGAGTAACACCACCTTTACTCATTACTCGTTACTCGTTAGATTCGTGAGTTCCACAACGGTTCGCCGCTTCCCCGCTGGTGATTTTCGTAGCGCGCCATCACAAACAGCAGGTCTGACAGGCGATTGAGATACGGCATCACCAGACCCCCGATTGGTTCTTCACGCGCCAGCGTCAGCACATCGCGTTCGGCGCGGCGGCAGATGGTGCGCGCCACGTGCAGCTGCGCCGCGCCGATCGATCCCCCCGGCAGAATGAAATTCCGCAGCGGCCCGACGACATCATTCAACTCGTCGATCCATTCTTCCAGCCGCTGCACGTGCCGGTCTTCGATTTGCGGCAGGTTATACTTCTGCTTGTCCTCTTCGCGGAACGCCAAATCTGATCCCAGATGGAACAGTTCGTTCTGAATGACGGGCAGCATTTCCCTTAAGCGCGGCGACAACCCGTGCGCCACGGTCACGCCGATGGCCGAGTTCAATTCGTCGACGGCGCCGTAGGCCGCAACGCGCGCGGAATTCTTGGGCACGCGCTGCCCGCCGCCCAGCGAGGTTTCGCCTTTATCGCCTTTACGCGTGTAGATGGTGGTTAAACGTGGCATGGTGAATTCTTTCTTGGACACGGATTGAACGGATGTTACGGATTCTCACGGATTCTCTTATAGGTTTTTCCGTGAAAATCCGTGTAATCTGTGGTTTCCGTGTCCAGTTAATTTTCGGCGTGGACGAGCGGCGCGCCGTGCGCGGGATGCTCGTACACGGTAATGTGTAAGCCGTATGCGGGGCTCAAATGCTCTTCAGTCAGTACTTCTTCCGGCGTGCCGATCGCCGCGACGGCGCCGTTGGACAGCAGCGCCACCCGATCGGCGTACTGCGCGGCAAGGTTGAGATCGTGCAGCGCGATCAGCACCGCGTAGTTTTCGCGGTGGGCCAGCTCGCCGACCAGGCTTAGCACGTTGGCCTGATGCTTCAGATCAAGCTGCGCCGTCGGCTCGTCGAGCAGCAAAATGCGCGCCGTCTGCGCCAGCGCCCGCGCGATCATCACGCGCTGCTGCTCGCCGCCCGATAATTCGCCGAGCGGACGATGGGCCAGCTCGAGCGTTGCCGTTCGCTCCAGCGCCGCCTGCACCGCCGATCGATCCTGCGCGCTTTCGCGGCCCAGCCAGCCCAGATAGGGCGTGCGGCCCATCAACACCGTCTCATAGACGTTGAAGATTTCCGGCAGGCGCACGGCCTGCGGCACCACCGCGATCAGCTTGGCGCGCTCTTCCACGCGCAGGCGCTGCACGTCCTGCCCGTCGCTGAAGATGCGCCCGCCGATTGGTTTAAGCGTGCCGCTGCACGCGCGCAGCAGCGTCGACTTGCCCACGCCGTTCGGACCGATCAGCGCCAGCACCTCGCCCACGTGTACGTCGAGCGAGACGTGGCGCAGGACCGTGCGCGCTTCATAGCGAATGGTAACGTCGTCGATGGATAGCATAGTTTTCCATCCGTCATTGCGAGGAGTGCCGGAGGCACGACGAAGCAATCTCACTATATTGACATTGGGATTGCTTCTCCGCTGTGCGGCTCGCAATGACGATCACTTATTGATTATCAAAACGTTTGCCGCTTCGTCCGGCGCAGCAGCCACAAAAAGAACGGCGCGCCGAACATGGCCGTGATCACACCCAGCGGCACTTCCTGCGGCGCAATGATGCTGCGCGCCAGGATGTCGGCCAGTAACAGGAAGGCCGCGCCCGCGATGATGGACAGCGGGATCAAGCGGCGATAATCGCCGCCCCACAACAAGCGTACCACATGCGGCACCGCCAGCCCCACAAAACCGATGATGCCGGCAAAGGCGACGGCCGCCGCCGTGGTGAGTGACGCCGCGATGACGACGATCACCTTCACGCGATCGACGCGCAGGCCCAACTGCTGCGCCTGATCGTCGCCGAATTGCAGCACGTTCAACGCGCGCCCCATCAACGACAGCGCGATCAAGCCGACGAGAATGTACGGCATGATCGCCAGGACGGGCAGCCAGCCGCCAAAGGCAAAGCCGCCCAGCATCCACGCAATGGCGCGGCGCAGTTCGGCTTGCGAACCGAGCATCAAGAACGTGGTGATCGCCGTGGTGAATGAGCCAATCGCCACACCGGCCAGAATCAATGTGGCGACGGGCGTGGCACGCCCCACGCGCGCGAGGCCATACACCACCCCCACGGTGATCAACGCCCCGATGAAGGCCGCAATCGGGATCACCAGCGCGCCGAGAATCGTTGCGGGCCAGTGCAGCGCCATGGCGATCACCGCACCCAGCCCCGCGCCCGAGGCCACGCCAATGATGTACGGATCGGCCAGCGGGTTGCGGAACAGACCCTGATAGGCCGCGCCGCTGCCGCTCAACGCCGCGCCGGCCAGCAAAATCAACACCGTGCGCGGCAGACGAATGTCGAACAAGATCGTCTCGTAGGCGGCGGGCCATGTCGGCGCCATCTGCACGAACGGCAGTTTACCCAGCAGCATGCGCGCCACATCCAGCGGCGGGATCGACACCGCGCCGATCGCCGCGCTCAGCACGACGGCGGTGAGCAGCAACATGAAGCACCAGACGAAAGGAGACAGAGGGACGCGGTGCTGGAGAGATGGAGAGATGGAGGGATGGAGCGACGGAAAGCGGGTTTCTCTCTGTCGCTCATTCTCTCTGTCTCTCTGTCTCTCAGTCCCTCTGTCACTCATTCGATCTTCCTCTACTTAAACAGCTCTGGATGCACCAGCTGCGCCAACTGCTCCAATCCGTCGATCAAACGCGGACCAGGACGGCTGATCAAATTGTCGTCGAACGGAAAGACTTGATTGTTCACCACGGCGTTGAGCGCACCCCAACCCGGACGCTGCGCGACGGATTCTGGCGTCACGCCATACAGCGCATCACCCAGCACGATGATGTCGGGATTCTGGTTCACCAGTTCCTCCGAACTGATCTGCGCGAAGGCGTCCTGCAACTCGCCGCCGATGTTCTTGCCGCCTGCCAGTGTGATCACCAGATCGATGAACGTGCCGGGGCCGCTGGTGTACGGCTTGGTCGGATCGGTCGCGTCGATCTCATAGAACACCGTGGGCGCGTCCTTCGCCTGCGACACTTTCTGAATCACTGCATCATACCGCGCTTTCAGCGATTCGTTCAACTGGGCCGCCTCAGCCGAGCGGCCCGTCAACTGCCCCACGGTTTCTAAGTTGTGGTAAAGATCGTCAAACGTCTTGGGATTGGGCAGATAGTACACCGTCAGTTTCAGATCGTCCAGCGCCTTCACCTGTTCCGGGCTGTTGATCTCGGCTGCCAGGATCAAATCGGGGTTCAGCGCCACGATGGCTTCCGTATTGATCTTTTGGAAAACCGAGCCGATGCTGGTCACGTTCTTCGCCTCGGCGGGATAGTCGGACATTTCTTCACGCCCCACCACTTGCGATCCCGCGCCGAGCGCAAAGAGGATCTCGGTGTTGGACGGAGCGATCGACACAATGCGCTGCGCGGGCGCGGCCAACTCGATCGATCTCCCCAGCCCGTCGGTTAACTCGATCGGCGCCGGGGCCGCCGTAGCCGTCGGGGCGGGTGGTTCGGTCGGAGCCATGGTCGGAGCGCTCGTGGGCGCGTCAGTTGGCTGGGTCGTCGGGGCCGCCGTGGGAACAATCGGTTGGGGGGCGGCCGCCGGCGCGCACGCGCTCAGCAGGATCGTGATCAACAGCAGGACAGACAGCAATTTACGGGACATTGTACTTTCTCCTTGAATGAAATGAAAAACCCCTTGTCACGTGACAAGGGGCAAACAACAAACTGGTAGAATCAAGCCAGCGGCTTCCACCCCCTTTCAGCGAGGTTCGTGGTAAGGGCGGTGAGGGTGGGCGACCTGGCTTATTAGTGCGATAGTTCAGTTGGTTCGGTAGTGCAATAGTTGAGCATTTTTGCCTGTCTCACTATTGCACTGCCGCACTACCTCACTAATTTACAGTTGCGCGACAGCGCCGGACTTGCACCGGCTTCGCCGTTGACGTCCCGCCCATCCGGGGGACAGGACACCCGCACTGCTTATGCGATTGCGGGCGGACTATACCGCAGGGCGGGGGCGCTGTCAAGACTCCTATAAATTTCTAATACCGACATCGTATGAACTGGGGTATAATTTTGAATGCCGACAGGGTTTTCGGTTTTTCGGGAGGTTTAGCGTGAATACTGCACGTCCAAGAAACAATCTAGTCTATTTGTTGATCATCGTCGCCATCGGGGCCATCATCTTCACGGCGCTGCGCAGCAACACTGTGACCAGTGAAGATGTCCCGCTGAGCGAAGTGGCCGCGCTGATTAACGCCGGCAAGGTCAAGGAGATCGTCGTGTCCGGCGACGATGTTCGCGTGGACACCGGCAGCGAAGTGATCACCTCGCACAAGGACTCCAGCTCCGATCTAGCTGCGCAACTGAAGGATCTGGGCGTCGATGCGCTCAAGCTGCAGGCGGTCAAGTACATCGTCGATCGGCCGCCGGAGTGGGGCTCGCTGCTCAGCACGTTCAGTTTCTTGCTGCCCATGCTGCTGGTAGGTGGTTTGATCTATTTCATGTTCCGGCAGGCCCAGGGTTCCAACAACCAGGCCATGTCGTTTGGCAAGAGCCGCGCGCGCATGTTCACCGGCGAGCATCCCACGGTGACGTTTGAAGACGTGGCGGGCGCGGAAGAAGCCAAGCACGATCTGCAGGAAGTGGTGGAATTCCTCAAAGAGCCGGAGAAATTCGTCTCGCTGGGCGCGCGCATTCCCAAGGGCGTGCTGCTGGTTGGCAGCCCGGGCACCGGCAAGACACTGCTGGCCAAGGCCGTTTCCGGCGAAGCAGGCGTACCGTTCTTCAGCATCAGCGGTTCTGAATTTGTGGAAATGTTCGTGGGTGTGGGCGCGTCGCGTGTGCGCGATCTGTTCGATCAGGCCAAGCGCCACAGCCCGTGCATCGTCTTTGTGGATGAAATCGATGCGGTGGGCCGCCATCGCGGCGCCGGGCTGGGCGGTTCGCACGACGAGCGCGAGCAAACGTTGAACCAGATCCTGGTCGAGATGGACGGCTTCGACACCGACACAAACGTGATCGTGGTGGCGGCCACCAACCGGCCGGACATCCTTGATCCGGCGCTGCTGCGCCCCGGCCGTTTCGATCGGCGCGTGGTGCTCGATCGGCCTGATATGAAGGGCCGCGAAGAGATCTTCAAGGTGCACGTGCGCGGTAAGCCATTATCCGACGATGTGAACCTGGGCAACTTGGCCAAATCGACGCCGGGCTTTGTGGGCGCGGACATCGAGAACATGGTGAATGAAGCGGCCATCGTGGCGGCGCGCCGCAACAAGAAGATCATCGCCATGACCGACTTTGAAGAAGCGATGGAACGCGTGATGCTTGGCCCGGAGCGCAAGAGCCGCGTCATTCAGCCGAAAGAGAAGAAGATCACGGCGTATCACGAAGCAGGCCACGCCGTGGTCATGCGCGCGCTGCCCAACAGCGATCCGCTGCGCAAGGTCACGATCATCCCACGCGGTTTTGCGGCGGGCCTGACGTGGTCGATGCCGGAAGACGACAACAGTCACATGACGCGCGGCAAATTGCGCGATATGCTGGCGGGCATCCTGGGCGGCCGCGCAGCCGAAGAGATCGTGTTCAGCGACATTACCACCGGCGCCAGCAACGATTTGGAGAAGGTGACGGAGATCGCGCGCAACATGGTGCAGCGCTGGGGCATGAGCGAGAAGCTGGGCCCGCTGGTGTACGGCAAGAAGGAAGAACTGGTCTTTCTGGGCAAGGAACTGGGCGAGCAGCGCGACTACAGCGAGGCGGTGGCCCAGCAGATCGACGGTGAGGTGCAGCGCCTCGTCACTGAAGCGCACGAGACCGCGCTGCGCATTCTGACCGAGAACCGCGAGCGGCTCGATCGGATTGCCGAGATGTTGATAGAGATCGAATCACTGGATCAGGAAGATTTCGAGAAGGTGTGGAACGGCGAGGAGCTGCCGAAGCTGGATAATCCCAGCGGCACGCCGCCCGCGCCGCCCAGGCCCAGCAAGCCGGCGCCCGAAGCACCCACGCCGTCCGGCAGCAAGCCGAATCCCGCGCCGCTGCCGGCGTAATACAGATTTCTGAGGGTTGATTCAATGAGGCGATCTTGAAAGAGATCGCCTCGTTTTGTTGTGGCAAGAAGAAACCGGGTTTCTCCTTGCCAAATGGAATTGCACGTCAAGCCTGGAGAAACCCGGTTTCTCAAGCGAACTGTTGTTGTAGGGCAAGTTGCCAACTTGTCCCTGCTGGCAATTTCGTGCAGATTGCCAATTGACACCGCCCCACGGCTATGATATAAACTCACCCAACAACTGAATAACGCAACACTCTTATCCAGAGAGGCGGAGGGACCGGCCCGATGATGCCTCGACAACCTGTTCACTTGAACGTGGTGCCAATTCCGGCAGTAGATTCTGGAAGATGAGAGAACGTGATCGGCCTGTCATGTGACCTCTTCTTACAGAAGAGGTTTTTTTGTTCCTCTTCATCGGCCTCCTCTGGATAGCGCTACTCGTCATGCCCGAGTGCTGTTATCGGGCATCCAGATTAACTTTGGTCAATAACGTTGATGGGTCTCTGGATTCCCGCCGAAGGCGCGCGGGAATGACTGCGCCACAGCGACTGAACAGCCACAAAAATCTTTTCCAAGAGGAGACTTTGCATCATGTCACACGAAAACGGCCATCAGTACGGTTTCACCACGCGCCAGCTGCATGCGGGGCAGCAGCCTGATCCCGCGACGAATTCACGCGCCGTGCCGCTGTACCAGACCACATCGTACGTGTTCCGCAACACCGAACACGCGGCCAACCTGTTCGCGCTGAAAGAATTCGGCAACATCTACACGCGCATCATGAATCCCACGACGGATGTCTTTGAGCAGCGCCTCGCCGATCTGGAGGGCGGCGTGGGGGCGCTGGCGGCGAGCTCGGGGCACGCCGCGCAGACCATGGCGATTCTGACGTTGTGCGGCGCGGGCGATCACATCGTATCGGCGTCCACGCTGTACGGCGGCACCTTCAACCAGTTCAACTACACCTTCCCGCGCCTGGGTATCGACGTGACGTTCGTCGATCCGAGCGATCCGGAAAACTTCCGCAAGGCCATCAAGCCCAACACCAAAATCCTGTACGGCGAGACACTGGGCAATCCGCGCATCAACGTCTTCCCGTTCGAGGAAGTAGCGGCCATTGCGAAAGAACACGGCATTCCATTGGTGATCGACAGTACCTTCGCCACGCCGTATCTGTGCCGGCCGTTCGAGTGGGGCGCCAACATCGTCACGCACTCGACGACGAAATTCATCGGCGGGCATGGCACGTCGATCGGCGGCGTCATCGTCGACGGCGGCAACTTCGACTGGAAGGACAATCCGCGCTTCGCCAATTTCAACACGCCCGACCCCAGCTATCATGGTCTGGTGTACGCCGATTTGGCCGGGGCCGGCCTGCCGCCCTTCATCATCAAGGCGCGCGTGCAGATCCTGCGCGACATCGGCGCGAACCAGCAGCCGTTCAACTCGTGGCTGTTTTTGCAGGGCATCGAGACGCTGAGCCTGCGCATCGAGCGGCACGTGAAGAACGCGCAGGCTGTGGCCGAGTGCCTGGAAACACACCCGCGCGTCAGCTGGGTTACTTATCCCGGCCTGAAGAGCCATCCTGATTATGAGCTGGCCCGGAAGTACCTGCCCAAAGGCCCCGGCGCGATCCTGGGCTTCGGCATCAAGGGCGGCGCCGAGGCGGGACGCAAGTTCATCGACAACTTGAAATTGTTCAGCCACCTCGCCAATGTGGGCGATGCGAAGAGCCTGGCGATCCATCCCGCCACCACCACGCACAGCCAGTTGACCGAGGCCGAGCAGATCAGCGCGGGCGTGTCGCCGGACTTTGTGCGCCTCAGCATCGGGCTGGAGGACATCGAAGATATTCTATGGGATTTGGATCAGGCGCTGACAAACGCTTAAAAGCGATCCACGAATTTCACGAATCCACACGAATCCAGAATATGAGTGACGATTGGTGTGGATTCGTGGATCAAACTTAAGCAGGTTCATGAACGAATCAAATTCAGTCGGGATCGTCGAAACTCAGTCTTTCACCTTCGCGGAAGATCAACCGCTGCCGCTGGACAGCGGCGAGACGTTGGGGCCGATCACGCTGGCCTACGAGACGTACGGACAGTTGAATGAAGATCGCAGCAACGCGATCTTGATCTGCCACGCGCTGTCGGGCCACGCGCACGCGGCGGGCTTCAACGCGCCCGACGAGAAGGATCCCGGCTGGTGGGACGACTGCATCGGGCCGGGCAAAGCCTTTGATACGAACAAGTTCTTCGTGATCTGCTCCAACGTCATCGGCGGCTGCAAGGGATCCACCGGGCCGATGTCGATTAATCCGCAGACGGGCAAGCCGTTCGGGCTGAGTTTTCCGGTAGTGACCATCGGCGACATGGTGCGCGCGCAGACGCAGCTCATCGATCACCTGGGCATTGATAGGCTGCTGGCGGTGGCGGGCGGCAGCATGGGCGGCATGCAGGTGCTGGAATGGGCCGCCACCTATCCCGATCGGGTGCGGGCCGCGCTGCCGATTGCGACCACCGCGCGCCACTCGCCGATGCTGATCGCCTTCGACGAAGTGGGCCGCCAATCGATCTACGCCGATCCCCACTGGAATCACGGCGACTACTACGACGGGCCGCGTCCCAACGCGGGCCTGGCGGTGGCGCGCATGATCGGGCACATCACCTATCTCAGCGAAGCGTCGATGCATCTGAAGTTCGGGCGGCGCTTGCAGGAGCGCGCGCGCTTCGGCTATGACTTCGAGACGGATTTCGCGGTGGAAGGTTATCTGCGCTACAAGGGCAACCGCTTCACGGAGCGCTTCGACGCGAACAGTTACCTGTACGTCACCAAGGCGATGGACTACTTCGATCTGAGCGACGAGCGGGGTAGTTTGATCGGCGCGTTTGCCAACGCCAAAGATGTGATCTATCTGGTGGTGTCCTTCACCTCCGATTGGCTGTACCCGCCCTATCATTCCAAAGAGCTGGTCAGTGCGTTAAGCGCAGTGGGCGCGGACGTGAGTTACCTCAACATCCAATCGACGTGGGGGCACGATGCCTTCCTGCTGGAAGTGGATACCATGACGGAATTGTTGGGCAGCTTTCTCGATCGGCTGGTGCAGCGCTTCGCGCTCAAGGGAGCGCCATGAGCCGATCGAGTTTGCGCGCCGACCTCGGCGTAATCGCCGATCTGATCCAGCCGGGGGAGAAAGTGCTGGACCTGGGCTGCGGCGACGGATCGCTGCTGCGCTATCTGATCGACGCGAAGCACATCGTGGGGCGCGGCGTGGAACTGGCCGAGCCGAAGGTGTTGGCCTGCGTGCGCAACGGCGTGAGCGTGCGGCAGGGCGACTTGCACGAGGAACTGCGCGACTATCCGGAGCACGCCTTCGATACGGTGATTCTGAGCTACGGCCTGCCGTATCTCAACGATCCGGCGTTCATCCTGAGCAACATGCTGCGCGTAGGTCAACGCGCGATTGTCAGCTTCCCCAACTGGGGGCACTGGCGCTGCCGCGTGAATCTGCTGCTGACGGGCCGCATGCCGGCCGCGCCGGGCGATCCGCAGCCGTGGGATGAAGCGCCGCGCGCGCGCGGCCTGACCATTGCCGATTTCAAGTCGTTCTGCGCGGCGCAGGGCGTGCGCGTTGCCACCGCCACGTTCTTGCAGGGAGCGCGGCGCGTGCCCGATCGCTTTGACACGAATCTGCGCGCCACGTGGGCGGTGTTTGAACTGCGCTAATGTGATCCACGAAGGGCGCGCATCTTCACGAAGCAATCACGCGGCGGCCCGAGCGCGCACCGGGCCGCCGCGTGCTGTTGGCGCGCAGGGCCTGTGTTATAATCGCAACGAGGCCGCAGAGCAGCATGACCATTCAACCTGTGCGTGATTACAGCGCCTATTTGCCGTATGCCCGCGCATTGATGGCCCGCCGCCGGACAGATCCGCAGCTGGCCGCGCGCCGGGAACGCGCCTGGGTCACCGCGCGCGAAGCGGCCCGGTTCCTGCGCGAGACGTATCGCCCCGCGCGCATCCGCCTCTTTGGTTCGCTGTTAACCCCCGAACTGTTTCACGCGCAGTCTGACATCGATCTGGCCGTGGAGGGTATTCCATGGCCCGCCTATTTGCGCGCCTGGAACGATGTAGAGCGGCGCTTCACCGAATTCAAGATCGATCTCATTGATCTGAGCGTGGTTTCCGATCGGCTGTGGCAGTGCGTCGAAGAGCAGGGGGTCGATCTATGATCCCCGGTTATCAGGTTCTCGCGACGCGCATTCGAGCCGAACAGGAGGATCTGGCGCGCAGCGTCTGGCGCGCGGAACGGGCGTGGCAAGCTGCGCAGCGCGCCGGGGCGGAGCAAGACATGTTCATTGACTCCGCGGCGCTGAACCTGCACGGCTTTTATGCCGGGGTGGAGCGCTTGTGTGAAGTGGTGGCCGTGCAGCTGGACGGCAGCTTGCCTCAGGGCGAGACGTGGCATCGCGATCTGCTGGATCAGATGACGCGTGACCTGCCGGGTTTGCGTCCGCCGGTCATCAGCCCGGTCGTGCGGCAGACGCTCGACGAATACCGCCGGTTCCGGCACGTGGTGCGCAATGTCTATGCTGACAGCCTCGATCCATTGCGGGTCGGTGAACTGGTGACCCGGCTCACGTCGTTGTGGGCGCAGCTGCAGAATGAACTGGCGGCTTTTGCAGATTTTCTGGAAGGTGTCAGCCGGGCGGACGACATGGCCGACTGAGGCATCTTCGGTCAGTACACTGAGCACGCGGCGGCCCGAGCACACACCGGGCTGCCGCGTTTCTTTGCACGCGCGAGGTTCGTGTTAGAATTGAAGCAGAGGGCGGCACAGGAGGTGACACATGGAAACCATTACCTTGCATTCGCGCGTGGGGGCCGATGGCCTGTTGAAATTGCAGGTGCCGGTGAAGATGACGAACACCGATCTGGAAGTGGTGCTCATCGTGCAGCCGGTGACGCCCGCTTCTGAAGCGCACGGCTGGCCGGCAGGGTTCTTTGAACAGACCTACGGCAGCTTGCGCGATCAGCCAATAATGCGCGAAGCGCAAGGCGAGTATGAAGTCCGTGACGAACTTGACAGGTCAGAGCGCTCGGCCGAGTCGGATGCGCGCTCATGACCTATCTGCTCGATACGAACACCTGCATCCGCTATCTGAACGGGCGTGCGCCGAATGTGCCGCGCCGGCTGCAAGCCGTGTCACCAGCCGAAGTGCGTGTCTGTGCGGTCGTGAAAGCGGAAATGTACTTCGGCGCCATGAAGAGCATCGATCCGGTAAACGCACTCGCTCAACAACGAGCCTTCCTAGATATTTTTGAGTCATTGCCTTTTGATGATGCCGCTGCCGAAGCTTATGGCCGCCTGCGCGCCGAGTTGGCCCGCCGCGGCACACCCATCGGGCCGAACGATCTGATGATCGCCGCCATTGCGCTGGCGCACGATCTCACGTTGGTGACGCACAACACCGCCGAATTCTCGCGTGTGCCCGGTTTGCGCCTCGACGATTGGGAATAGGCAGAGTTCCCCACGCGCGACGCTTCTACCGCGCATCCACGCGAATTTACGTGAATAACTTACGCGGCGACCCGATCTCACATCGGGCCGCCGCGTGTGTTGACCACGCAAGACCTCGGAGGTTTTCATGGATCGGCGGGCAGGTACAGACGATCGATCTGGTTGATTATCAGGAGAAGCTAACCGGCCGATCAAAACCTCCGAGGTCTTCACCCCCGCAACACGCGAAGCGCGTCTGATGCCACTCCAGGATCACCCTCGCCCGGTGGGAGAGGGGTGGGGTGAGGGTGCTGAGGCCGCTGCAGCGGCTGCCCGGCTAATGACAGCATCTTGAACTTGCAATTGTCCGGGCGTTGGGCAGCGGCAACTGCCGTTGCTCCCGATACGGGAGCGAGGTATAATGTGGGCATGCGTATCATCGCCCGCCGCACGCTACGCGAGTTCTGGGAGAAACATCCTGATGCCCGTCAGGCGCTGCAAGCCTGGTATGCCGACGTGAAACGGGCGGACTGGAAGTCGCCATCCGAGATCAAAGCGATCTATCGCAACGCCAGTTTCCTGGCCAACAATCGCGTCGTGTCTAACGTGAAAGGGAATCAGTATCGCTTGATTGTCGTGGTTCAATATCAGCACGGCATCGTCTACATCCGCTTTGTAGGGACGCATCAGGAATACGACCGGATTGACGCCGCGCGCATTTGAGAGGAGCAGCAGCCATGAACATTAAACCTATCAAAACCACGGCCGACTATGAAGCCGCTCTCAAGGAGATCGAGCGGCTGTTCGAGGCGCAGCCCGGCACCCCGCAGGGCGATCGGCTGGAGGTGCTGACGACGCTGGTGGAAGCCTACGAGGACAAGCACTTCGCCATCCCCGCGCCCGATCCCATCGCGGCGATTGAGTATTTCATGGAGAGCCGCGAACTCTCGCGCCGCGATCTGGAGCCATATCTGGGCAGCCGCGCCCGCGTGTCCGAGGTCTTGAACCGCCGGCGCCCGTTGTCGTTGCAGATGATCCGCGAGTTGAACAAGGGTCTGGGCATCCCGGCTGAGGTGTTGATCAGGCCCTATCGCTTGCGAACCGCGCCCGCGCCTCGCGCCCGCGCGGCAGCGTAGGATTGATCCACGAAGTTCACGCAGGAGCACGCAGTATAGCGCGGCGGCCCGATCGCACTGATCAGGCCGCCGCGTCACGCTGGCCGCCCAAGACCTGGCAGGTTTTCAGCGTCGAACGCGCATGCCCGCCGCGCGATCGGGTCGCTTGAGCGGCCCGCCGTGATCGTCAACGGAAAACCTGCCAGGTCTCCCCTCACCCCCGAAATACATTCCCCTGATGCCACTCCAGCGCCGCGCGATGGGGCGCGATTACTTCGCGTTAGGGAATGTGCATGCGTTGACCGGCGAGCGACAGCATCTCGAATTTGCGACTCTCGGCGCGCTGAACGAGCGGACTAACAACCACGGTGTAATCCGAAGCGAGGGTGAATAATCCTGCATCACACGCCCAATGATGGGCGCGGCGAGCATCCGTTGCCATGCGCTGATTCGATGCATATTCGTTGACACCACACGCGACGCTTCTACCGCGAATCCACGCGAATCTGCACGAAAAAAGACGCGGTGACTCCGGCAGGAATCATCGCGCATCCTTGAGGTAATCGCCAGCTAAATGATCTTGTCATGCTTTTCGAGGTTATGCCGTGCGCATAGCAGTTGAACATTATCAGCTGTGATCGATGCGCCACCTTTTGAGTACGGGATGTCATGATCGAAGTGCAAGCCTGTTGTTGCTCCACACATGACACATTTTCCACCGTCTCTTTTCCAAACCTCAAGCTTGACTGGCGTTGGAATGATCCGGCGATGTACGAACATAGCTGCGTCCGGTAATGCCTCAGGCTCCACATCGTCAATTGCGACTAACTTGAACTTAAAGATTTGCCGCCGCCCATCATGCTCCCGCCACGAATCGATCAGTTCAAACAAGCCATTGTATGACCAAATTCCCGCCTTAATCTTCTCATAGACTTTAACGAGCTCTGGTTTTCGCAGACCCTGTTTAAACTCCTGAGCGGCTTTGTGAAACTTACCGTTCTCGGTGAGAAGACCAGTGCGCGTGTGATCTGGTTGATCGAACACCTTGGGATCAGTGAGGCCCTGGGTGCGGGGTACATCGTGCCCTTCGTAGATCAGCGTTGATCCATCATCTTCAATTCGATCGTGATATGGTGCATTTGGCCGCACCGACATGAGGATTACGGAGTAACTGCGCCCACGTCGGAAATTCATACCCTTTTGCAGGCTACCACCTTCACGCTGGCAGGCATCGAAGTAAGAAATGATTTCGTTCGGCATCTTGATTTCAAGGCGAATCAGAGATTCAGCATTTCTTCAATTGACAGATTCAGGCAGATCGCCAAATTCCATGCGACGTGTAGTGCCATCCTTCGTTTGCCTGCTTCTATCTGCGCCAAGTAGGTACGATCAATTCCAGCTGCCTTAGCTAGCGCTTCCTGTGTTAATCCTTGCTGTAAGCGCAATTCGCGCACCCGTTTGCCAAAAGCGGCGTAGAAATCGTTTCGTAGACGATCGTCCACAAACAAAAAAGCCCGACGCGCATCTGTGCGTCGGGCCTGGGTCCTGCTCTGTTTAGTTGTCCTGGGCGGCATCGCCTCTCCTCAGTGAGTGGAGTGCAAGTGAATTATAGCACCCCCCTTAGTGGTCGATCATATCTCATCTGCGGCTGGTCGGTCAACCCCCGGCCCTGCGCTGACTCGCCGTAAGCAATCCACCCGCCGTTTTCCTGCGTAATTATTGATTGTCGCGACAAAACCAACTCAATACTTTTACCAGGGGAGGGACCATCATGAAAAAGATGCGTCGTGTGATCTTTGTGCTGGCCGCCGTGTTGTCGCTGGCAGCCACTGCCACCGTGTTTACCGATTCGCTCAAGTTCAACACGAAGATGTCGGGCGATCAGGAAGTGCCGCCGGTCGGCGTTGTCATCGACACGCGCGCCCAAGGCCATGCCGACTTCAAACTCAGCAAGGACGGCAGCGAACTGCGCTACAAGTTGAACGTCTCCAAGATCGATAACGTCTTCATGGCGCACATCCACCTCGGTCCGGCGGGGGCCAACGGACCGATCGTGGTGTGGTTGTATCCCGGCACCACGCCGGGAGTGCAAGGGCCGCTCGGCGCAGGCCGCTTCAACGGCAAGATCGCCGAAGGCGCCATCACCGCCGCCAACCTCGTCGGGCCGCTGGCCGGGCAGCCGCTCAGCGCGCTGGTTGACGCGATCCAGGCGGGCAACGCCTACGTCAACGTCCACACCAACGACGGCGTCGCGCCCACCAACACCGGCCCCGGCGACTTTCCCGGCGGCGAGATTCGCGGCCAGCTCAGCCAGCACGGCCACGATCACGACGATGATTAACCTGTCGTATGCCGTCAATGCGCGCTTCTCCACGCCGGACATCACCTGCATCGTGGTGCGCGTCTCGCACAAGCCGTAATCAACTTGCCGGGCGTGGGAGCCCGGCCTGCTAACCTGTCGGGCGTGGGAGCCCGGCCTGCTGCACAAACACAGCGGAGCGGCTGGAATTTCCAGTCGCTCCGCTGACTCGCTGACTCGCTACCCCTCATACACCGGCCAGCCCTGCCGCCTGGCATACTCCCGCAAATCCGCCGCCGGATACACCGGGCGCGGATTCCCCACAATCTCGAACAGGCCCAGGTCCGTCAGGCTGTCCGCATACGCAAACGAACTCGCGTAATCCACGTCATAGCCCAGCGCTGTCAACTTCGCTTTGGCCGCGATGCCCTTCTGTTTGCCGATCACGACCGGCGGCACGATGCGGCCCGTCGCCCGGCCATCCCGCATCTCCAGATCGCAGCCCACGGCGTGCTCCGCCCCGATCGTTTTTCCGATCTCCGCGATCATGTCGGTGAAGCCTGTCGAGACCAGCAGCGTCACGTGGCCCTGCGCCCGATGATCCCGCAGCATCCCGATCGTATCTTCGCGGCGATGCGGCGCCACGTACTCGTGCGCGATGAACTCGTACAACCCGCGCAGCTGCCGCTCATCCCAGCCTTTCACCAGCCATGCCAGGTGCGCGCCCCACGGCCCGCGAAACTGCTCCTCGCTGATCAATTTCAACTTCCGCAGAAAGTACGGCGGCAGATGCGCATACCAGAAACGGCGCACTGCCCACTTGCCCGTGTGCTTCTCAAAGTAATCCAGCATCCCGCGCCACACGTGCCCCGTAAACAACGTCCCGTCCACGTCAAACAAGGCCGCAATCGTCTTCAAGATCGCACTCCCGTCCGCTGGGCAAGATGGTATCTTGCCCCGCAAGTTGACAACTTGCGCTACGAACACACAAAAACTCACCGCAGAGCGCCGCGCAGCCTCTCTGCGGTGACAACCTCTCACTCCCCAACTGCCCAATGAACATTGATCATTGATCATTGAACATTGAACATTGATCATTGTTCATTGTTCATTGTTTCTACTTCTTCGCCAGCTTCGCCTTATCCTGCGCCACCAGCTCGCGGCGCAGCACCTTGCCCACCATCGTCTCCGGCAGATCGTCGCGGAATTCGATGTACTTGGGCCGTTTGTAACTGACCAGCTTATCCTCGCAGAACTTCTTCATCTCGTCCTCGGTGGCCGTCTGGCCGGGCTGCAACACCACCCACGCCTTCACCACCTCGTCGCCGTGCTTGGGATCGGGCACGCCGGCGGCTGCCACCTTCAGCACCTTGGGATGCTGCTTCAGCGCCTCCTCGATGTCGCGCGGCCACACCTGGTAGCCGCCCACCTTGATCAACTCCTTCTTGCGATCGACGATGAAGAAGTACCCATCCGCGTCCATCCGCGCGATGTCGCCCGTGTACAGCCACGGCGCGCCGTCGGGATCGTTGGGATCCTTGCGCAGCACATTCGCCGTCTCCGTGGGCATGTTGTGGTAGCCGAACATCACCTGCGGCCCGCGCAGCACCAGCTCACCGATCTCGCCCTGCGGCAGCGGCGTCACCTCGTCGTCCAGGCTGATGATGCGCGCCTCCACGTCGGGGAACGGCACGCCGATGGAGCCTTCCTTGTTCAAGCCGTGAATGGGATTGCAGTGCGTGGCGGTGGGCGCTTCCGACATCCCAAAGCCCTCCACCAGTTTGCCGCCGGTCAGCGACTCGAACTTCTGCTTGATGTCCAGCAGCAGCGGCGCCGAGCCGGAAATGCACGCCCGGATCGAGCGCAGATCGTGCTTGCCGATGTCGGAATAATTGTTGATGCCGTTGTACATGCGCGGCACGCCGGGGAACAGCGTGGGCTTGTACGTATCGATCGCGTCCACCACCGAGGCCAGATCGCGCGGGTTGGGCACCACCACGATCTGCGCCGCCATCTGCACCGCCGCGATCATCCCCACCACCATGCCGTACACGTGGAACAGCGGAATGGCCGTCAGCATCACCTCTTTGCCTTCCTGGCAATCGGCCAGCCACGCTTTGATCTGCACCGAGTTCGCCACCAAATTGCGGTGCAGGGCCACGGCCGCCTTGGGCACGCCCGTCGTCCCGCCGGAGTACTGGAACAGCGCCTTGTCCTCGGCCGTCACCGTCACCTTGGGGCGCTGCGCGGCGGTGTACTTGCCAATCACATCCTTGAACCACTCGTGCCCGGGAGCCAGCTGCACCCGGTCGCCGCTCTTCTTCTCCTTGGCCAGCCCGAACAACAGCGCCAGCAGCGGGCTCATGTAATCCTTGATGTTGGTCACGATGACCGTCTTGATCTGCGTCTTGGGCAGCACCTGCTGCACCGTGCCGTAGAAGCGGCTCATGCACACAATCGCCACCGCGCCGCTGTCTGACAGCTGATGCGCCAGCTCCGGCTCGGTGTAGGTGGGATTGCTGGCCACCACTACGCCGCCCGCCTTCAAAATACCGTAAAACGTGATGATGAACTGCGGGATGTTGGGCATGAAGATCGCCACCCGATCGCCCTTCTTCACCCCGCGCGCCGCCAGCACCGCCGCCATCCGATCGGACAGCTCGTTGACTTCGCGGTAGGTCAGGTGGCTTTTGGCAAAGCCCTGATGCGACGGCTTAAACTGAATCGCAATATGATCGGGGTACTTGGCCGCGCTCTCTTCCAGGAACTGCTGCAGCGGCTTGTCAGGATACGGCTGCAACGTCTCCGGCACACCTTTGTCGTAGAACTTCAACCAGGGTTTGTCGGTCATGGCTTTCTCCTTGGCGTGAGATTGGGGGACCTGATTTCAGTATAGCCTAAAGGCGCGCCGGGTGTCAATATAAAAATTCACAAAATCAAGCCTCCCGGAGGTTGAGAACCTCCGGGAGGCTTTCCTGGCAGCGCTTGCTGTCGGGCCGCTGAATTCCCGCCTACCATCCGCAGGGATGACACGGGGGCGCGTTGATGCACCGCAAGGTTCATCTGTGAGAATCCGTGAAATCCGTGTCCAAAAATCCTGTCCACTTCAGGCCAGCAGCGCCTGCACTTCCTTCGGAATCGTCCGCACCTGGTTCTGCCGATCGACCGCGATCAGCTTCACCGTGCCGGTCACCAATTCCTGCTGCGAATCCGCGTTGACGATCTCGTACCCGAAGACGATCTGCCGGCTCCGCAGCGACTCGAGCCGCGTCCGCACGGTCACCCGCTCGCCGTAGCGCGCCGGGGCGTGGTAGCGCAAATTCATTTCACTGACCGCAAACCCGATATTGGCCGCCTCCCACTGATCGAACGTGAAGCCCTTGCGGCGCATAAAGTCCGAGCGGCCTTCCTCCATCCACACCACGTACTGGCTGTGATGGACGATGCCCATCAGATCCGTCTCGGCAAAGCGCACGTAGAACGTTGTCTCACAGACCTCCGCGTTCTGAGCAGAATCCCGCAGGGACACGGTCGAAAAGCCCGCATTATTCATTGTTAATTGCTCATTGTTAATTGTTAATTGCTCATTGCTCATTGCTCATTTATAACCTTCCGCTTGAATTGTAAACAGCTTAGCATACTCTCCGCCCAACGCCAACAACTCCGCGTGCGTCCCCGTCTCGATGACCTGCCCTTCGTCCAGCACCACGATCCGATCGGCCATGCGCACCGTGGAGAAGCGATGGCTGATCAATAGCGCGATCTTGTTGTCGGTCAATTCACGGAAGCGCTGGAAGATCGCGTATTCGTTCATGGCGTCCAATGAGGCGGTCGGCTCATCCAGCACCAGCACCTCGGCCTCGCGCATGAAGGCGCGGGCCAACGCCACCTTCTGCCACTCGCCGCCGGACAAGTCGTTGCCGCGCTCGAACCACTTGCCCAGCATCGTGTCGTAGCCCTGCGGCAGCGCGCGGATCGTCGCATCGGCGCCCGCCCGGGTGGCCGAATCGATAATGCGCGGCTCGTCGTCCAACCGATCGATCTGCCCGAACCCCACGTTCTCGCGCGCCGGCAGGTGGTACTTCACAAAATCCTGGAAGATCACGCCGATGCGCTTCTGCAGATCATTCGGATCGACCTCGCGCAGATCGATGCCGTCGATCAGCACTTGCCCCTCGCTGGGATCGTACAGCCGCGTCAGCAGTTTCACGAACGTGGTCTTGCCCGCGCCGTTCGCGCCCACCAGCGCGATCTTCTCGCCCGGCTTGATAGTGAGCGATACATCCCGCAGGGCGTACTCCTCCCGATCGGGATACTTGAACGACACGTGCCGGAACTCGACGCCCTGCACGATGGGGCGGGGTAGATCGATCGGGTGGGCGGCCACCGGCATCTGCGGTTTCAGCTCGAGAAAGGCGAAGAGGTTGCTCATGAACAGCGCGTTCTCGTACAGGTCACTCAAGCCAAAGAACAGCGTCTCAAAGACATTCTGGCTGCTGCGAAAGATCGACAGGTACATCGTCATCGCGCCGAGCGTGATCATACCGCCGATCGTTTCGAAAACGATCCAGCCATAGGCAAAGTAGTACGACAGCGTCGCCAGCAGCCCCCAGCCAAATGAAGCAACACTGCGCTTCTGCGCCAGCGCCTGATCCTCGCGCATGAACTTCCAGAACAGATCGGCGTAGCGACCGAGCAGCGGTTCGCCCAGCCCGAAGAGCTTCACTTCCTTCACGCTGCTATCGACGGTCAGCAGGTATTCGAGGTAGTTCAACTTGCGGGCTTCCGGCGCGCGCCACGACAGCAGCCGGAAGTTCAACTGCGCGTATTTCGATTGCGCAAGGAAGGCCGGGATGGTCGCGCCGAACAGCAGCAGCGTGAGCCAGATGTTGAACGTCAGCAGAATCGCGCCGAAGGAGATCAGCGTGATGATGTTCTGCACGATGTAGAAGCCGTTGTTCATGATCTGCAGGGCGCGCCAGTCGGCTTCGCGGCGGGCGTTTTGCAGCTTGTCGTAGAACTCGGCATTCTCGAAGTGCGTCAGATCGAGCGCGAGGGCCTTGCGGATGATGCGCGTGTTGAGCGAATAGTTCAGACGCGCGTGCAGCACGTGCTCGGTCAGCGAGCGCGCCTGCGCGATGCCGGACTGCGCGAGGATGAGCACAAATTCGATCAGCAGGTAGGGCAGCACCGCCAGCAGACCGGTGGTGGGTTCAACCTGCGCGTTGATGGACGCCACCACCGAATCGATGATGAGCTTGCCCACCCAGGCCTGCGCGGCGGGGATCAACGCGCCGCCCAGCGTCAACAGCGCCATGACGATCGTCGCGCCGTGATGGGCGTCCCACACCAAACGAAAGGCCGCCGGGATGTTGGCGGCGGCCTGTTTCAGGCTTTGCGAGCGCGTGAGGTTCTCTGCGGCCATTTACCTTGCTCCGTCTTAACAGCGTGCACGGAGAATTATCCGTTATCCCTGGCGGCTTGTCCACTGTCGGAATGGACAGGGTGCGGTTGCACTTCTACGCAAGAAACTGTTCGGCAGCGCTAATGAACTCGTCGGCCCAGGCGAGGACTTCAGTGATCTGTGCGGCACTGATGGGACGCTCAATGCCGTAGTCGCCTACATTGCGTAAGTCTTGAGCATCAAGCATGTAGCGATGCAGCCGAGGGGTGAAGCACGCCTGTCTTGGCAAACTCACGGCCAAAAGCGGCAATCACCGCAGAGTGACTACTGAAGGATTGTCCGCCCGCCAGCAGCGCAGCAGCCTGGCGGCTGTCACGCGCTTTTTGCAGCAGGCGAGCTGCTTCAGGAGTCATACCACCATACCCTCGCGCCGGACGTTCAGCAAGAACGGTGTACTGGCATGAGTGTACTGTTCACGCGAAACAAAGACGCGCGAGATGACCACGTCGTTTTGCAATGACAAGGCGGCCAGACCGGGGGAAGTGCGGTGCAGTAGATCGCTGTAGTCAAACTCGCCGTGCACGACGACCAGTAGGTCAATATCCGAATCGGGACGCGCTTCGCCGCGCGCGCGCGAACCGAACAGGATAATCGTGTCCAGTCGATCCCCCAGAGTCAGCGCCAATTCACGCCGGACCGTTTGTAGAATAGCCGGCAAAGTTTGTTCGGGCATTGGGCTTCTCCACGCCAGTGCGGTTGATCTGATTCTATGATCGATCAATCAGCGCGTCAAATGACCGGTGACGTTTGCGCGTCACGTCTTACGCTTCACGCTTCAAAATCTCCCGAATCAACTCTTTGCGCTGCGCGCCGCTCAACGTTTCCAACTTCCGCACGCCCAGCGGATCGATCTCTTCGCGCAGCAGGCGCACTTCTTCCACGGTCGGCGGTTCGGTCTCGCGCACGTCGGGCGCAACTTCCAACTCGAAGCCGGTCTTGGCCTGCACCTTCTCGATCGATTGGCCGGGGTGATACGAGGTGAGCCGCATGCGGCCATTGGCAAAATCAAATTGCCCCAGGTTGGTGATGCAGTACTGCGGGCCGCAGCCAGCCGATCGGTGGGGGGAATGCCCCAGGCCGCTGATGAAATCGACCTGCTCCACGAAGACGGCGCGTGAATGGCGCGGCACGTAGATCATTGCGTGATTGTCGAAGATGGTCACATCGGGGATGCCGCCGCTGCCGGGCAGGCGCATCTGCGGACGGGCATAGTCGCTGCCGATGAAGACATTGTTGAAGTTGCCGCGCGCGTCCACCTGCGCCGGGCGGAAGAATTCCTTTACGTTGAAGCGCGGCAGAAATTCGCAACTGATGCGCGGAAAGGACATGAGCAGCAGGCCGTGATCGAGCCACGGCTTTTCGATGCTGGTCAGGCCCAGCGGCGCCCAGTCGCGGCACAGCGTGCCGCCCACGGCGGAGGCGAACCACAGATCGGGCGCGTGGGTCAGCTTGGCCAGCAGCACGCCGGCCATCACCAGCGGCGTGGCGATGCCCTGGCCGATCACTTCGCCATTGACGATCTGGCGGCAGATGCAGACGGAGATGAGTTCGTCGATGGTGTAGTCAGTTGAAAGGGTCATGATATTCAGTCGGGTTAAGAAGTGGCTGCATTATAGCGCATTCTGCACCTCTTCATGCTCAAGGCGGACGACAGTCCGCCGTTAGCAGGCGCTGGGCGACAGTCCAGCGGGAGCGCCGGAAATCAATGCCGGAAATAGCCGCGCTGCAGCGGCTGAATCTCGTCCACGGTGATGAATGCGCCGGGGTCGATCTGTTTGACGATGCCCTGCGCTCGGGCGATGTCACGGCGGGCGATGGCCGAGTTGACGACGGTGATTTCACCATCGCGGCCATGCGCGCTGAACTCGGTAACCGCGAAGTTGGCTTCACGCAGCGCTTCGGCAATGACCGGGCCAGCGGTGGGCGAATACACCCGCAGCATGGCATGGCCCAGCGCCAGGCGCTGTTCGGCCAGCATGCCGATGACCACACCCGCCCCGAAGCCCAGCGCATACCCGGCTACCGTGAATGGATCGAGCGGCCCGCTGAGTACGGCGCTGACCGCCAGAATGAAGACCGTGGCCTGCACCACACCGATGCCGCCCGCCAGCAGCTTGCGCCCGCGCATCACGAACAGCAGGCGCAGCGTGTCCAGCGACATATCGATCACGCGCATGGCAAAGACGAAGAGTCCGGCGAGAAGTGGAGTCATCTGCAATCTCCAGGCATTGAAGCTGTGGCGGCAAAACGCTGGCCTCCTGCCCCGCGATCAGCGGAGGCCAGACCCGTTGAGCCGCGCGGGATATTGTATCACGCCGCGTGCTGGTCGGGTGTCACGGTTTGCCCATCTGACACAGCGATGCTATAAAGATGTTGCACGCTGCCAACCGCCTAACTGACTCAGGGGGAAATTCGCCTCATGTTTGATCAGATCATCGCGCTGATTGTGGCTGTGGCCTGCTCAATGGGAACCTTGAGCCAGTACGACCAGCCGTCGACCGACGAGGTGCTGGTCAATCGCGCGGTGTCCGGCCGAACCGCTTACCTGCTGCCTGACAAACCCGACGGCGTAACCGGCTACCTCGCCGTGTATGAGTGCGAGCGGATCGGGGAGGTAGTCACCGTCAGCTGGTCAAATCACGTCGAACAGCTGATGGTGTTTGATTGCGCCGGGGACGATGAAACCCGGCAGTGGATGAAACAGGGGAATGTGATTGGCGAAGTAGACTATTACACGGCCCGCCGGTGGGGGATGCTGGGGCGGGCGATGCCGGACGCCATCGTCTGCCCCGTCGCCGTGGGCGAGTACCGCTGGTCCGTCAGAACGCGTTAGCGGCGTGCGGCGTGATCCGCAGGCCGTACACATACAAATCCACGCTGTGCCCCACGCTGTGCTGATACACGTCGGTGGGAAAACTGTGCAGCCGCTGAAAGCCGAGCCGTTCGTACCACGGCACGGCGATTTTGTTTTCGCTGCTGGTCTCCAGATGCACGCCGGGGATGTTCTCAGTCCGCAGTTGATCAAGGTAGGCCTGCATCAGCGCCGTGCCCACGCCGCCGCCGCGCCGATCAGCGCGCGTGTTGATGTGCAGATGCGCGGGGTAGGGCGACAGATCGACGTAGGGCACGCGCAGCCGCGCATAGCGCCAGATGTAGCCCAGCGATTTGCGCGTGAAGATCCCGCGATAACGCAAGGTTGCCGCGCGCCACGCCACCCGCTTCACGTTTGCACGGAACCACGCATCATAGTCGCGCGTGTCCGGGCAGCCCATGAGGTACCCAAGCAGTTCACCGTCGTCCTGCGCCACCCACAGATACTGGCCGGCCATGTCGGTGTAGTACGTGGCGAAGGCGTCCAGAAAGACTTCGCGCGCGTCGAAGAAGCGCTCGATGGGTTCGCCGAAGTGCGCGGTATCGCCGGCTAACTGACGCACGGCCGATCGATCAGAGGGTTGATAGCGACGGATGGTCCACATGGGGCGTAACGAGTAACGCATAATGCGTAAGGGGCGAGCGGTTGCTAACGCGCTCGGCGATGAGAGCGGCAGCGTTGGGACGAGCGGCGCGCCGCGCGGCGCGCCGCATGATCGCGCCTTGCTGCGGATCGTGCAACAGCCGATCGGCTTGCGCGACAGCCTCGGCGGCTGACTCGGCCAGCAGCGCGGCGCTCGTCGAGGCCAGATACCGCGCGTTCATCGTCTCGTGCCCGGTCAGGGCGCGCGGAATGATGGTGGGCACGCCCGCGGCCAGCAGTTCCGATCCGGCCAGCCCGCCCGCTTTGCTGATCGCCACGTCGGCGGCGGCCAGCCAGTCGGGCATGTTGTTGACAAAGCCGCGCACGATCCACGTCTTCGACATGGCCTTCAATTGACGGCGCAGCGCGTGATTGCTGCCGGTGATGAAGACGATCTGCGCGTCCAACGGATGCGCCAACAGTGATCGCGCCACAGCCTCCAGCGCGCCCACGCCCAACCCGCCGCCCATGATCAACACAATCGCGCGATCGGGCGCGAGGCCGAGCCGCCGGGCGGCCGTGGCGCGCTCGGGCAGGGCGGCAAATTCACGTCCGATCGGAATGCCCGTCACCTCGACGATCGCCGGATCGATTCCGTCGTCGATCAAGCGCAGGCGCGCGTCATGGGTTGGCACACAGTAGCGATCGGTGCCGGGGTGCTGCCACATGCAGTGCGGATCGAAATCGGTGACGACGGTGCACAGCGGTACTGGCAGGCGTCCGCTGCGCCGCCAGCCCGCGCACAATTCCGACGGCAGGAAATGCGTGGAGAGGATTGCGTCGGGCTGGAAGGTTTCGATCGTGCGGTAGAGCGCGCGGGTGCTGATCTGCTGGGAACGATAGCGCGGCCCGCGCAGCACGCGGTTGACGGCGGGCTGATCGCTGACGGTGTAGGCCAGCTGATACAGGCGCGGCCAGCGCGTAATGAGGCCCAGCCCGCCGCGGCGGTAGACGGCGCGAAAGAGCGGATGCGTGAAGCGCATGGCGTCGATCAGTGAGACGCTGGCGCCGCGATCAAGTGCAGCCTGGGCCACGGCTTCGGCTGCGCGGCGATGACCGGCGCCGGCTTCAGCGTAGTAGATCAGGAGGCGAGGTGCAGGGGCCACGCGGCTGATTATACCCGAAGGCGGGTGCGACTGAGAAGGCAGGAAGACGGGAAGAAGGGAAGGAGCGATGGAGCGATGGAGAGAATGAGGGACAGAGAGATGGCGGGAAACTTCTCTCTGTCTCTCCATCTCTCTATCTCTCTTTCTCAATTGCGTGGTCGTGCTTGCAGCACGGCGTTGAGCGTCAGCGTCTGCCCGTCGCGCCAGATTTCGATGGTGATGTTCTCGCCGACTTTGTGATGATTCAACAAGTTGGCAAAGCCGGATTCATCGGCGATCGGCTCGTCGCCAAGACGGGTGATGATGTCCCCGCTGCGAACGCCGGCCAAGTCGGCGGCGCCGCCGGACACGACGGCGTTGACGTAGACGCCCCATTGCAGGGGCAGGTTGTTGAACTGCGCGATGTCCGGCGAGATGATCTGCCAGCGCACGCCCAGGTAAGGCCGTTCCACGTAGCCTGTGCTAATCAACTGCGAGGTGATGTCGCTGACGGTGCGCGCGGGGATGGAGAAGCCCAGCCCTTCGGCCACGGCGTTGTTGGCGCCGTTGCCGCGCACGATGGCCGTGTTGATGCCCACCACTTGTCCCGCCAGATTGACCAACGGCCCGCCGGAGTTGCCTTCGTTGATGGCGGCGTCGGTCTGGATCATTTTTTCGTACGACGTGCCGTCGTCGGTATCGAGCGTGCGGCCCAGCGCGCTGATGACGCCAAAGGTCACGGTGTTTTTGAAGTCGCCGAGCGGGCTGCCAATGGCAATGACCGCTTCGCCAATCTGCAATTGATCGGAATCCCCCAGCTCGGCCACGGCGGGCACGGTGACATTCACTTTGATCACGGCCAGATCGGTCACCGCATCCAGGCCGATCATCTCGGCGGGCACGGTGGAGCCGTCGGCGAAGATCACTTCCAGCGATTCGTAACCTTCGACCACGTGGTTGTTGGTGATGATGTAGCCCTGCGGTGAGACGATGACACCAGAGCCGCTGCCCTTGGGCTGTTCGACACTGCTGCCGAACCAGCCAAAGACGCGCTGGCGCGGCATGGTGTTGACAACCGTGACTACGGCAGGGCCGACGCGCTGCACGGCGGCGACGACAGCGGCGTTGGCGTCGGTAGTACGCAGCGAGTTGGCCGCCGGGGCGGAGACCGGAACGACCGCGGTGGTGGAGGCTGCACGCGTGGCCTGCGCCTCCCAGGCGTTTTGCGCGACGAAGGCTCCGGCGACGCCGCCTCCGATGGCGCCGATAATCAGCCCGATGATCAACATGCCGATCAGGGCGATGATCCACTGTCCGCGGCGCGAACCGCTGGAGCGCGGCGCGGGGCCGCGCGGCGCGGGGTCGCGCGGCGGATCCGATCGGGTTGGCGGAAAAACGGGAGCAGGCGGCGTGACACTCACCGGTTGAGTGTCGGCACGATCGAAGGGAGTTTCAGGCTTGTCTAGCATGATCACCAGCGCAAATGAAGATTAGCTTGCTGCTGTAATTATCGCGCGTGATGCTTAAGACAACATGAGTTGCGGCCAAGAGAAACGTAAGGTTCGCCTGAAGAAAGTCACACCGCTGCTACGGCGTGGCGTTGGGCGTGGGCGTGGCGGTCGGCTGCACCGCCGGGCGCGAGCCGGGCCGCGGCGTGGGCGTAGGCGTGGGCGTGGGCACGGTGTCCAACCATTCGAAGCTGGATTCGCTGTTGGGACTGACCACGCGATAGGTGGGTTGGTTGTCGCTGCCCGTGCCGGTCTGCCGCACAATCATGACACGCCATTTGAACAGGCGGTTGGGATCGTCGGGCGCGGGGAATTGATCGGTCAGCAGGTGATAGCTGGTGGCGCGCGTGCGGAAGGCGATGGTTCGTGCGCCGGGACGTTCCACTTCCACCAGGTACAACTCTTCGGGCAGCAGGATGCCGGACGAGAGCCATTGCAGCAAGATCGGCGACGAATTGCCGATGAAGATTTCACGATCGAGCGGCGTCAGCAGCTTGACGGGCGGATACTGCGCCTGAGGTGTGGATGTGGCCGCGGCCGCGGCTGCGGCTGAGCCGCCCGGCCCCGGCGTGAAGGTGGGCGTGGGCGCAATGGGGATCTTGATCTGATCACCGATTTGCAGCGACTGGATATTTTCGATCGCAGGATTGTAGTCCACAATGCGCTGCATCGGTAGATCGAATTTGGCGGCGATGTCACTGAGTGTATCGCCAGGCTGCACGATGTAAACGATGTCCGTCGCGGCGACCGGTGCTGACGTTCCAGGGGCCGCGGGGGCCGTAGCCGTGGGCTGCGGCGTGGGCGGCGGAATCTTGAGCACTTCGCCCACGACAATCAATTCGTCTTCGGCTTTGCCGTTGTAACTCATCAATTCCGGCACGGTCAGATCGTAGAGCAGTGCAATACGGCCCGGCGTGTCGCCATTCTTCACGGTGTATTCGAGGGGCGGGATCGGCGTGGGCGTGCCCGTCGGGGTGGCCGTGGCGCGCGGCGTGGCCGTGGGCAAGATCACCGAGCGCGTGGGGGTGCGGGTAAGCGTGGGCGTCAGCGCCGCAATGGCCGACTGGCGCGTGCTCTGCACGATGATGGCGACGAACAAGGCGATGACGATGACGGTGAAGACGATGACGATGATGCGCGTGGGGCGCTGGGCGGCTTCCACGCGCTGCTCGCGCGCAATGGCTTTGGCCTGCGCGGCTTCAGCTTTGGCAATGGCGATCAGATCGGCGTTGCAGTAGACGCAGGTTTTGGCGCGCGAGGAGATCGTTGCGCCGCATTGCGGGCAGACGCGTTGTGATTCAGCCGGAGCACTTTCCGGGGCCGCCGGTTTGGCCTCGGCGCGCGGTTTGCCGGGACGTGGAAACTTCATTTGACTAGACTACCATCCAGGCTCAGGGTGGGCGCGATGGCTTGCAGGGCTTGCAGCACCACGCCGATATGCTCGTCCAGCGGCACGCCCAGCGCGGCCGCGGCGTGCTCGATCTCTGTTCGATCGACGGCGGCGGCGAAGGCTTTGTCCTTCCACTTCTTGCGCACGCTGGAGACGGTGACATCGGCGATGTTCTTGTTGGGGCGCACCAGCGCGGTGGCCGTGATCAGGCCGGTCAATTCATCCACCGCGTACAGCGCTTTCTCCAGATCGGTGACGCGCTCCACACCGGTGACTTCGGTGGCGTGCGAGAGAATGGCGCGAATGATTTCTTCGCTCACGCCGCGCGCGCGCAGGATGGTCGATCCCATGATGGGGTGACCCTGCACAGTCACGTCTGGATAACGCTCATAGTCGAAGTCATGCAGCAGGCCCACCACGCCCCACAGTTCGACGTCGCCGTTGAAGCGCGGCGCATAGGCGCGCAGGGCCGCTTCAACGGACAGCATGTGCTTGCGCAGCGAATCGCTGGCGGTGTATTCGGTTACGATGGCCCAGGCTTCTTCGCGGTTCATGGTGACTTCATGCGAAACCTGACAGGTTGTAGTAACCTGTCAGGTTTGGCGGCATTATACCACAGCCGATCGGTCTGCCTACCTCGTCGGTGTGATGGTGCGGGTGCGGGTGGGGGTGCGCGTGACTGTGACGGTACGGGTTGCAGTGACGGTGACCGTGCGCGTTGTCGTGGCCGTCGCCGTGGGGGTGGCGGTGAACGTCGGCGTCGGCGTGCGCGTGGGCGTCGGCGTGAAGGTGTCCGTCGGCGTGGGTGTCGGTGTGCGCGTGGCGGTCGGCGTGCGTGTCGGTGTGGGCGTAATCGTCGGCGTCTCGGTCGATGTGGCCGTGGCGGTCGGCGTTTCGGTCGGTGTCCGCGTGACGGTTGGCGTGTTGGTGGGCGTGGCTGTGCAGCGCGACAACGGGCAGGGCGTGGGCGTCCAGGTGGGCGTGAAGGTCCACGTGGGCGGAATAGTGGCCGTGCGCGAAGGCGTCAGCGTGATGGTGGGTGTGACGGGATTCATGATCCGGCCGACGAGATTGAACGAGCCGAGCGCGATCAGCAGGATCATCAGGCCGAAGACGCCGATGATGGCGAACTTGAGCGAAGTGGGCATCTGGGTGCGTCCGCCCCGTTTGCGCGGCGCACCCTGGCGCGGCGCGGGTCTGGCTGCGGCTCCCGCCGTGACGACCACGGCTGCGGGCACGGCGGCCGCCTCCACGCGGGGGGTGTCGATCATCGATCGGGCGGTGATGAGCGCCGCGACTTTTGCCGCTAATTCGTTGCGGCGTTTCTCGCCGAGTTTTTGCAGTTCGTTGGCGGCGTTGACGTTGTGGGGATTGATCGCCAGCACCTGCCGCAGACAGTCTTCTTTCTCGGCGTCGTCGAGGGCGAGGGTGCTGAGCCACAACCAGGCGTTCTCACTGCGCGGATCGGTGACGAGGGCGAGGTTGAACATCTCGCGCGCCTTGTCGTTCTGCCCGCGCCGCGCCAGCGTGATGCCTTGAGCGATGAGGTCTTTGGCGTCCATAGGCGTGATTGAACCAATCACTGTTATTGTATGTGCGCGCGGTGAAAAGTCAACGGGAGGATTGGGCTATTGTTGGAAGTCACCAACGAAACAGGTCGGGTTTCAATTTTCGATCGGCAGCGGATCGCCCAGCACGGGCAGGGGGCGCGTGATGTTCACGTCGATCCACGCGCCGAGCGTGGCGAGCATTTCACGGAGCAGCCACAGCGTCTGCGCGCCGCTCGTGTAATTGCGCCGATCGGCTTTGAGGCCGAGGCTGTCAATGCCGAAGGCGTCGCACAGGTACAGGGCGCGTTCGAGATGGAATGCCTGCGTGACAAGGATGGCGCGCTGCACGCCGAAGATTTCTTTGGCGCGGTAGCAGCTGTCGTACGTGCGGCGGCCGGCGTAGTCGAGCACCAGGTCTGCGTCGGGCACGCCGAGCTCGATCGCGGCGCGGCGCATGGCTTCCGGTTCGTTGTAGTTCTCGAAGCGATTGTCGCCGGTGAGGAGCAGTTTGGTGACGAGGCCGCGCTGATAGAGATCGACGGCGGTGGCGACGCGATCGTACAACACGCGCGTCGGCTCACCCGATCGCGTCAACCCGGCCCCGAAGACGATGGCAATGTTTCTCTGCTCATCGCGCGGCAGGTCGGCGCTGGTCTGGTAGATGCGCGCCGCGTAGGTATTGCTCAGCCACACGTTGAATGCAACGATGATGGCGGCGCCGCTCGCGCTGAGAATGAGCAGGGTGATGACGAGGCGTTTGAAAAGACGTTGGAATGATTTGAATGACAGGTTACGCATGGCAAAAATTATAGCAGCTGGCTTTGAAGAGGAGATGAAGACCCCGGCGGTTGCAGGGAATGCAACCGCCGGGGCGGAGCGGTGTGTCGGAAGTCTATAGCAACTGGGGAAGGGAACGAAGCCTGGCTCTCGTGAGTATTCGCTTCCTTCGTTATTCGATGTTGTCTTACCCCAACCGTTCGATCTGCTCTCGCAGTTTCTCTGCCTTGGCCTGAAAATCAGCCAGTTTATCGCTCTCTTTTTGCACCACATTCGCCGGCGCTTTGTTGGCGAAGTCGCTGCCCAGCAGTTTGGTGATGCGGTCAATCTGCGCGCTGAGGTCCTTCATCTCTTTGCCCAACCGCTCGCGCTCGGCGGCCAGATCGATCATCTGGGCGAGAGGCAGGTAGATCGTGGCGCTGCTGGTCACGATGGGCAGCGCGCCCTGCGGCTCGGCCTGCAACCGATCAGCCACGTACAACGCCACGGGATCGAGCCGCGCCAGGAAAGCCAACTCGGCACGCAGTGATTCGAAGAGCTCGGCCTTCTCGACGGAAGCGATCATCACCGCCAGCTTCTTGCCCGCTTCCACGTTGCGTTCGGCTCGCGCATTGCGAATGGCGCGCACGGCGTCCATGAGTAGATTCATATCCGCTTCGGCGGAAAGATCGATCGGGCCGGGCGTGGGCCACGCGGCGATGATCAACGCTTCGCCCCACGACGTGTTGTCGATCGCCTTCTTTAAGTTCTGCCAGATCTCTTCGGTGACATAGGGAATGTAGGGATGCAGCAGCCGCAGGGTGCGATCGAGCACGTGCACCAGCACGGCGGCAGTGCGCGCCTGCGCCTGTGGATCGCCGGAGTTCAGCGGAATCTTCGACATCTCGATGTACCAGTCGGCGTACTCGCCCCACAGGAATTCATAGGCTTGTCGTCCCGCTTCGCCGAATTCGTAGTTGTCCAGCAGGCGCGTCACGCTGGCGATGGTCTGGTTCAGGCGGGACAAGATCCAGCGATCGGGCAAAGAGAAACCGGTTGTTAGTGGCTGGTTGTTGGTTGCTGGTTGTTCAAGCTCGGCCAACTGATCCCCGATCACTGATCCTTGATCACTGCTTTCCAGATTGCTGATCACAAAACGCGCGGCATTCCACAACTTGTTGGCAAAGTTGCGATTGGCTTCCACGCGGCTGAGGCCGATGTTGAGATCGTTGCCGGGCGTGCCCATCGTCAACAACGTGAAGCGAAAGGCGTCGGTGCCGAATTCGTCCACGATCTCGATCGGGTCGAGCGTGTTGCCCAGCGACTTGCTGAACTTGCGGCCGTGCTCGTCGCGCACGAGGCCGTGCAGGTACACGGTGTGGAACGGCGGCTGGCCCGTCATTTCCAGGCCCTGCATGATCATGCGCGCCACCCAGAAGAACAAGATGTCGTAACCGGTTTCCAGCACGCTCGTCGGATAGTAGGTGCGTAGATCGGGCGTGTCATCCGGCCAGCCCAGCGTGCTGAACGGCCACAAGCCCGACGAGAACCACGTGTCCAACACGTCGGGGTCCTGCCGCAAGTGATGACTGTGACACGTGGGGCACTCCGTCGGATCGAGGCGCGCGGCAAATTCATGATCGCACGCTGCGCACGTCCACACCGGAATGCGATGGCCCCACCACAACTGGCGGCTGATGCACCAATCCTTGATCGTCTCCGGGTTCATCCAGTTGTAGTACACCTTCTCGAAGCGTTCCGGGATGATCTTGATCTGGCCGGTTTCCACCGCCCGATAAGCTTTCTCCGCCAACGGCCTGATCTTCACGTACCACTGCGTCGAGAGCATCGGCTCCACAATTTCGCCGCCGCGCTGCGCGCGCGGGATGCTGGTACGATACGGCTCGGTTTTGATGGTCAAGCCCGCTGCTTCCATGTCGGCCCAGAATTTCTTGCGCGCCTCAAAGCGATCAAGTCCGGCATACGGCCCGCCGTTCTCGTTGATCTGCGCGTCCAACGTGAGGATGTTGATGATGGGCAGGTGATGCCGTTGGGCGATCTCGTAATCGATCGGGTCATGGCCGGGCGTGATCTTCAACGCGCCGCCGCCAAATTCTCGATCGACCCGCTCATCCCCGATGACGGGAATCTCGCGGTTAAGAATCGGCACGATGGCCATCTTGCCGATGAGCCAGTTGTAGCGCTCGTCGTCGGGATGCACGGCCACGGCGGTGTCGCCGAGGATCGTCTCGGGGCGCACGGTCGCCACGGGCAGATAGCCGTCGGTGTCTTTGATGAAATACTTGAAGTAGTACAGCGTCGCTTCTTCGTCGCTGTATTCCACTTCGATGTCGGACACGGCGGTCTTGAGGCCCGGCGACCAGTTCACCAGCCGCGTGCCGCGATAGATTAGCCCCTTCTCGTACAGGCGCACAAAGGCTTCGCGCACCGCGCGGCTGAGTCCTTCGTCGAGCGTGAAGCGCTCGCGATCCCAATCGCACGACGCGCCGAGGCGGCGAATCTGCGTCTGGATGATGCCGCCGTACTTGGCCTTCCACTCCCACACGCGCTTCACGAACTCCTCGCGGCCCAGCTCGGCTTTGCTGATGCCTTGTGAACGCAGTAGTTTTTCCACTTGCAGCTGCGTGGCGATGCCGGCGTGATCCATGCCGGGCACCCACAGCGCGCGCTTGCCCTGCATGCGCGCATAGCGGATCATCAAGTCTTCCACGCCGACGAACATGGCATGTCCCCAGTGCAATTCGCCGGTGACGTTGGGCGGCGGGATCGAGATCACGAACGGTTCCGCGCTTTGATCGCGCGCCGCTTCGGGCTTGAACCAGCCGTTCTTCCACCACCAGTCGTACAGGCGCTGCTCGGTGGACGCAAAGTCGTAAGTCTTGGGCATGTCGGTCATATTACCTCCAATGATCAATGATCAATGATCAATGATCAATTCAGTCAGGCGCCATACGGCATTATTCATTGAACATTGTTCATTGTAAATTGAAAAGCCGTCTTCATCGACAAGGACGAAAACGGCTTCCGTGGTACCACCTTGATTCGGCAACAGATTGACACCGGATAAACGGATGAGTGAACGGAGGTAATCCGTTTATTCGTTGTCGCTTCGTTGCCACGCTTTGGCGCTATAACGGGCGAACCCGGATTGATCTACTTGTCGCGCAAGTTTCAAACTTGCGCCACTTTCTGCAATCGACTCCCGAGCGACGTTCGGCGCTGCTGCTTGGTGAAGGCTCTCAGCCGGTGACCTTCATTCTCTGGCAAGAGGTTGCGGCACCGCGTGCCGCGCGCCTACTCTTCTCGATCAACGTCAACGCTCTTCAGTTGTGCGCGCGGATTATAGCCGAGGTTTCAGCGTTTGGCAATGACCGCGTAAGCCAGGCTCATCTCCTTTCAGGCCAGGAGGAAGTCGTTGTGTGGCACGGCCACAACAGACTGGGACGTTGCCGGATCTTGAATGTAAACACCTTCCTGATCGATCCCGATGACCACGACCGCATGTTGTGCCAAACGCTGGCGAGTATACGGGAGCTCGCCCATTTGCACAAAAGCGATTACCGGGAGATCGTTGTTTAGCCAGGCGTCCAAATCGATCAGTTCGTTAGCTTTGCCATATTCAACGACAATCTGATCTGAATGCAGTCGGCGCAGGTGTGAATACGGAGTGCCCAGCTGTGGGTGTGTACTCATGAGGCGCGCCAATTCGGCCTGGGAACGCTGAACCCCCAGGTAAGCTAGCGCCATTTGGGCGTAAGCAGGCAGACAGCCGGCCTCAGCCTCTTGTGGAAAGTGAGGCACTGCCAAGATTTTCGGCATTGTGCGTCAATTCATCGAGCAGGGTGGCGGTAGCCAGAACATCGCCGGTTTCGGCATCGACATCGAGGTAGCCGATGGGTCCGCGCGGATCGTGGAACGGCGAACCAAGCATGACCGGAAAATGCCAGGTGCGCCGGTTTGCGGCTTGGACCAGCGTCGCCGAACCGGGCATACAGGCATCACCGACGTTTTCGGCTAGCCACAGCGCCGCCTTGCGCCGTGCCTGCCGCTCTTCCAGCAAGGCCGGCACGATGGTGACGAACACCCGCGTGCCGTCAGGCACATCGGCGGGCAGCCGGATGTTTCCGTGTTGAACCACCGCTTCGTAGGTTTGCAGCATAGTCCACCTCATTTCTGCATGACGTGCGAGGTGATGTTATTGTACCATCGGCCAGATCACTTGAAGAGCTGCTCCAGCAGCGGGATGCCGCTCTGGCACGCCCACGCGGTGACGCCCAGCCGAATGGCTTTGCCTGCCCAGGCGGCCAGCACGAACTTCCAGACCTTCATGCGCAGTGCCCCGGCGATGAGGCCGCCCACATCGAAGATGGGATTGGGGATCGCGCCAAGCAGGAAGATGGTCAGCATGCCGTGGCGCTGCATGAAGCGCGTCAGCTGCTCGTAGCGCTTGCCCTGCGGGATGAAGGCCTTGCCACCCGCGCCGGCCATGTAGCCGGTCAGCTCGCCCAGCGCCGATCCCAGTCCCGCGACGACGCCGACACCGATCGGGCCGTAGAGTACCCCGGCGGCGCAGGCCACCACAAAGACCGGCGCGGGAATGATCAACGTCGCATTGCCGATCAGGCTGATCAAGAACAAGCCGAGGTAGCCGTACTCACCCAGATTGCGCAGCTCGGCTTGATATTGATTGGTGAACCACACGATCGCTAAGCTGATCCCAATTGCCAGCAGGAGCAGCAGGACTTGTCGGGCGCGCGAGGTGCGCGGCGCAGCACGGCGCGGCGTATCGTTAGTGCTCATGATGCGTGGGACGAGGCCCGGCAGGTTGAGGTGTCGGCTTACGCCGAAACTCGAAGAACCACAGGCCATACAACGACACCAGCGCGGCCATCCCGCCGAGAAGATAGCCTTCCAGCACGGTGGCTTGCGTGACGAGAATGGCGAGCACGCCGTACATGCCGCTGATCAGATAGTGACTCATCACGGCTTCGCGCGTGGTGAAGCCCAGCCCCACCAGACGATGCGACACGTGATCTTTGCCCGGCGTGGTCAGCGGGTTCTTGCCGCGCCGCAAGCGCGAGATGAACACCAGCGTGGTGTCGAAGATAGGCATACCCATGACGATGATGGGCACCATCCACGTCACAAAGGGCACGTTGTCCGGGAAGCGCAGCTTGACGCCGATGGCCGCCAGCATGAAGCCCAGAAACAGGCTGCCGGTGTCGCCCATGAAGATCGAAGCGGGATTGAAGTTGTAGACCAGAAAGCCCAGCGTCGCGCCCAGCAGGGCGGCCGCCAATGCGCCCACGTAAATCTGACCGCTCATGGCCGCCATCACCACGAAGAAGGCCGCGCACACCGCCGCCACGCCGCTCGACAGGCCATCCATGTTGTCCAGCAGGTTCAGCGAGTTGGTCAGACCCACCACCCAGATCAGGGTAATCGTGATGTTCATCCATTCTTCGGGCAGGGCGGTGACTTTGACGCCGGAGAGGATGAGGATCACCGCTGCCGCGATCTGGCCGATCAACTTCAAGATGGGACGCAGCCCCCAGCGATCATCGTAGAAGCCCAGCAGGGCCATCAGCGCCGCGCCTAACAGGATGCTGCTCAACTGTTGGATCTCAAAACGATCGCGCAGCAGCAACAGCGTGAACAGGCTGGCGATCACAATTGCGGCGCCGCCCAGCAGCGGCATGGGCTGCGCATGGACCTTGCGCGGATTGGGCTGATCCATGACACCGAGGCGCGGGGCGATCCGCCGCGCGACGGGCGTGGCGGCGAAAGCAATCAGCAGCGCACCGAGAAAGACGAGGATGGGAATGATCATGAGTTCATCACTTCAACAAGATCGGGCGAGAGTGATGATTCACTCTCGCCCGGAGAAAGGCTGTGCTTACTGCGGAGGCTGGAAGGGCAGTGTGTCGGTCGGCGGGGTGCTGATGCCCAACTGCTGCTGCATCTGCGTAATCAACTGCTGCACGCCGTCTTTCTGCTCTTGCGGAGCCAGTTCCAGCGACTGCTGTGCCAGCGGCAGCGCTTCGGGCAAGCGCCCGGCCTGCGCCATCATCACCGCCGTGACATACAAATCATTCCAGCGATTGGCATCATTCTCCGCCAGTGGCAGCACCTGCTGCATGAGGCTGATCGCTTCGTCGAGGCGGTTCTGCGGATAGTAGATATTGCGGGCGATGGTGCGCAGCACCGGCAGCGAATTGGGATTCTTTTCCAGGAAGCCCAGCGACAGTCTTTCGGCCTCCGTGTAATTGCCCGTCGACAGCAGTTGGTTCACTGCGCCGCCCCACGCATCCAGGCTGCCGGAATTCATTGCCAACGCCCGGGTGTAGTATTCCTGCGCTTGATCAACCTGGCCCTGCGCCTGTTTCAACTGCGCTTGCAGCAGGTAGGTCTGATCGTATTTGGCGTCGAGCTCCAACGAATGATCCAGCTTCGCCTGCGCTTCGGCCAGGTACGTATCGGCTTTGGCGGCGTCGCCGGTCTGCCGCGCCAGATCAGACATCGCCAGCTTGATCAGGCCCCATTCGTTCCACAGCTGGGCATTGTTGGGACTGAGCGCGGTGGCTTCTTGATAATACGTGCCCGCCGTTTCCAGTTCCTGCTGGCGCGCCGCGGGGTCAGACGCTTTCAGATCGGCCCAGCGGCGGTGCAGCCGTGCCAGGTTGGCGGAGTGATCGGTGTTGAGCGGATTCAACGCGCGGGCATGCGTCAGGATGATCTGCGCCGCAGACAACGTGTCGGCCTGGTTCAGCTGATAGATGTTCTCAAAGCTTAGCCCCAACAAACCGTCGATGGTGGTGTTGCCCGTCAGCAGCGAGGGCGTCTCCAGCGGCGTGCTGGCTTTGTCCAGGAAGGCCGCGCCCAGCCAAAGATGGTAGAAATCTTCCGTCGGATTCAGTTCGCGCGCGCGCTTGAAGTGCGCGATGGCCAGATCGACCTGGCCCGAAGCGCGAATGGCCTCGGCCTGCTTGTAGACGATGTCGGCCCGCACCGGATTCAGGTTGGTGATCGTCACCCCGATCAGCGCCACCAGCCCGATCGGGATCACGGCGGCCAGGCTCCACTCGTGCACCCAGCGCACGAGGCGGCCGCGCACTTCCAGCATCATCACGGCGGCCATGCTGAAGATGATGACGGCCACAAACACATAGAAGGTCGTCAACAGGTTCGAGATGGCGTCGGCGAACGACACCAGCGCGCCTGAGCGCGCCGCCAGTTCCTGGATGGTGCGGATCTGGGTCTGCGGCACCATGCTGCTGAAGCCCAGAATTTGTCCGGCCTGCACCAGCCAGTAAAAGCCCGCCACGGCGATCGAGACGCCGTAATACACGCCGGTGGCTGCCCAGATATCGCGCGCCGAGATCATGTTGCGGCGGCGCAGTTCGGTCAGCGTGAGCAGTCCGCCGAAGAACCACGTGACGGCAAACATCAACAGCGCGCCAAAGGAGGTCTCATTGTTGTTGTACGGGCGCACCGTCAACGATTTCACGATCAAGTCCAGCACGCCCTGCGGTGCGCTGCCCGGCGCGGCGTTGATGAACTCGTAGCCCAGCGTGCCCAGGATTAGAGCGCCAGCCAGTGCCAGGGCCAGTACCGGCCCCAGCCACAGCGAGCGCGTGCTGTACGTCTCGCGTCTGGGCTGTGGGCGAGCCGTCGCAGCCGACGCGGCCCGGCGCACCTTCTTCTTGTTGTACGCCGCCGGACTTTCGAGCGGGGCCGCCGGGGCGGGGGCGGGAACCGGTCGGGTTTCAGTGTCTTCCGTGGGCACCCAGTGCAGGCCCAGCACCACCAGCAATCCGGCATAAGCCCAGAAGTAGGTGCGCGTCGAAGCAATGGCAATCCCGGCCAGGCTGATTTCCAGGTAGTGCGCCAGGATCGCGCCGAACAGCGCGACGATGGTGAAGATGTGCCCGCTCATTTCGATGGGCTGCCCGGCGGTGGGGTTGAACACGAAGCGGCCGATGAGGTACATGAGCACGAAGAGCAGCGTGCCGCCCAGCGTGGCTGCGGCGAGATCGAGCAGGCGGTTGGCCGAGGTGAACGTTGCGCCGAAGATGGCCAGATCGATGATGCCGATCAGTAAGGCGGCGATCAGAATGTAGACGCTGCGCGAAATCTTGAAGTGGAACAGCGCGAAGGCGATGACGTACAATACCAGCCCCGCCGTGACGCCGGCGGGCCAGCCCGCGCCCATGAAGTTCACGTCGATGGCGGCCCCAAACCCGAGCGCGCCGATGAGGCCGAGAACGATCATGGCGCCGATCAGGGCCAGCGCCGCGCGCTTGTTGGGAATCCAGCCGATGAACTTCAGCGCGTAGAAGAACACGGCCAGGAACAGCCACTGCTCGATCACAAAGCCGACGGCGCCGGTGTTGACGAAGGCGTCCCACGTTTCGTTGTGGGAGCGATCGGGCGAGGCGTTGCGCGCTTCATAGTGCGCCAGGTCGGGCGGATAGAAGCGGTTGTACGCCACGTACATCGATTCCGGTCCGTAGCCGATGAGCGGGCGCAGGATGTTGAGGTTGTCCTGCGCGCCATCGGGAAATTGCAGCGGCTCGTGCGGCGTGATCAACTTGACCGCGCCTTCCCAGATCAACGAACGGACCTTGCCTGTGCCGCCTTCGGATTCCAGCAGCGATGACAGGCGGCCAAACGCGCCGCTGTTGCGCGCCTCGACCATGACGGGATGATCGGAGAAGTTGATCAGGAACAGGCCCGCCGCGCCGACCGCGACGAACAAAATCCACGAAGCCCACAGCCAGCGCGCCGCGCTGCGCCGGATGCCCGCCGCCACCAGCAGCGGGACGAGACCGCCCAGCACCGCGCCCATCACCAGCAGCGTGATCTTGAACTGCGGCGGCGGAAACAATACGTACGTCAAGCCTGCGCCGATGACGGCTCCGATGATGCTGACGATCGCCATCCCCAACGCTTTGAACACATCCAACGGCTTGATGGGATATTGTTCTTCGATCGGTTCGTCGGGACTCGCCTGATCCACCGCTGCTTTGGTGGCCGTGCTGTGCAGCGAGACGCGCAGCAACAGCAGGCCCACCAGGCCAAAGATGAACATGCCCGGCAGCCAGCCCAGCAGCGGGCCGCGGCTGTCGGCGAACCCAAAGGCAATCAACTGCAGCGCGGCGACGAATAGATACACGCTGGCGCGCAGAATATCGGAGAGGCGCGATTCCTTCTCGGTGAGGATGACGCGGAAACTTTCGATCAAGCGCCCCATCGTCAGGAAGAAGGCCATGATCAAGTACGCAGCCACGAAGATGGGATTGCCCATGTTGGCGGCCACGCGCTGGGTCACATCGCCGCCCCACGGCAGCGGGTCCTTGCTGGAGTGTTGAATCAAGCCGTAGAAGGCGATGGGCAGGCTGGTCATCACTACCACGGTCACAAAGCGATCCAGCTGCTCGCGCCGCCGGAGGTTCAGCACGATCATCCAGAAGATCACGATGTACGACAGCATCGAGTACAAGCCCTGCAAGCGTTGATACGATCCGAAGATGCTGACGCGCGGCACGATGGACAGCACGGAGGCGATGATGTAAATGATGACGAAGAGCAGCGTGGGCAGCATCAGCGGCGTGCGCCACGTCACCCGATCGGGCCGATCGGGATTGCGGCCGCGCTCTTCCAGCCACTTGACGATCCACGCGCCGATCATGATCAGGGCCAGCGAGCGCACGATGGTGATCTTATCCGGCTCGAAGACGCGGCTGGAATAGACATTGAAGAACAACGGCGCCAGGATGAGGGCAGCCAGCCAGCTGGCTTCGATGACGCGATCGCAAAACGCACTGAGACGGCTTGAATGGTTCATGACGGCTCTCTAAGCATGGTTTGTTGGCTCGGGGGACTTTGCCGCGTGCTGCCTGCAAATCGGGGGCAATCATACCATAGCCAGTACGGCAGTCAATCTGTCCCCCGAAAGGTGTGCACGCAAAAAATGATCCTGTTGGCGAATCTGGCTGACACGCGCAGCAGTCAGCACTCATTTGCTTCACCTGCATCGGGTAAAGTGTGTTAAGAAAATTTAACCTCTCCTGCAATTGACTTTTCACGGCGACTGCTCAAGAATTAGGGGACTATGAATCCGCCCACCCTCCAAGGAGCATCTCTGTGGCAACCGACTCTCAGCTGTCCGCGATGATTGAGCAAACGATCAAGCGCCTCACCGCCGAACGCAAAGCACTCGACAAGCAGATGCAGGAAACCGCCGATCAGGCCCTGATGGACTGGCTGCTGCTGACGGCCTGCGCCGACTACGACACGATCGAACTGGACGATTCCATCACCGGCAAGGCGCAGCGCAAACACTACAAAGCCCTGCGCGATCAGAAGCGCAATGTCGAGAAGATGCTGGCGGCGCTGCAGGACTTGCAGCAGATCGCCGAATCACCGGAAGGCGAGAAGCTGCGCAAGAAGTTCGAAGCCGAAGTGGAGAAGTATCAGGCCTGATATGCCGGCACGATCACCGCACACCGCCATTGACGACGAGGAAGCGCGCAGGCTTCCTCGTCGTCTTTTTGATTGTTAAGTTTTCTTCACAGGCTGACAGACGTTGCGGCGATTTGTCACTGAAACAGGGCGGCAATATCGCTTAAGCCGGCGCCACTCATGCTAGACTGCTGACAACTCGCACACCCTGATATGCCCATGTCCAGACTCAGACGCTTTCTTTTCATCGTCTTCTCCATCGTTGTCGTCGGCACGTTCCTCGGATCCATCGCTTCGCCCGCCTTTCGCGCGCGCACGAAAGCCACGGCTCCGCTGCGCGACGCCCTGCTCCCGCCGCCCGCGCCCGTCGAGATCGCGGTGTTGTATTCCACCGAAAAGGAAGAGTGGCTGAAAGATGTCGTCGCCGAATTTGAAAACGACGTGCCGCTGATCAACGGCCATCCGATCAAGGTGAACTTGAAGAAAATGGGGTCGCGCGAGATATACCTGGCCGTGCTCGATGGGGCTGAGCGGCCCGACGTGATCAGCCCGGCTAGCTCGCTGCAAGTGTCCATTTTGCAGGATCTGTCCAGCGCCAAATTCAGCCGTCCCCTGGTGCGGGCCGCCGATGCGACCGTGTGCCGATCGGCGCTGAACTCGCCGCTGGTGCTGGTGGCGTGGAAGGAGCGCGCCGCGGTGTTGTGGGGCAGTGATCCGGGCCGCGATCTCTGGCAGAAACTGCACAACGCGGTGCTCGATCCGAAAGGCTGGGAAACCTACGGCCAGCCCGAGTGGGGCTACATCAAGTTCGGACACACCAGCCCGCTGTCGTCCAACAGCGGTTTCATGACCATCCTGCTGCTGACCTATGACTTCTTCGACAAGACGTCCGGCTTGACCGCCGCCGAGATGTTGGGCAGCGCCGAATTTCAGCAGTGGCTGACCGATCTGGAAACGACCATCGGCAAGTTTGGCGACAGCACCGGCAATTATATGAAGGAGATGGTGGCTTACGGGCCTAGCCTGTACGACCTGATCGCGGTGTATGAAGCCACGGCGATCGAGCAGGCGCAGAACGCGGTGGGCCGCTACGGTGAACTGCGCGTCTACTATCCCCCGGCCAACATCATGAGCGATCATCCCTTCTGCGTGCTGCAAGCCGACTGGGTGACGGACGAGAAAGCAAAAGCCGCGCAGCAGTTCATCGACTTTCTGCTCAGCAAGCCGGCGCAGGAGAAGGCCCTGCTGCAATATGGCTTCCGGCCGGCCGATCAAACCATTCCGCTCGATCAGGCCGGCAGCCCGTTCCAGCGCTATGCCGCCAACGGCGTGCGCGTCGCTCCGGGCCAGTTGGTGGAGTTACCGAGCGGCAGCACGTTGCAGACCTTGCTCGATTTCTGGTCGCGCAATGTCCAACCGTAGTTAATACAGCAAGCGAGGCAAAGCAATGCGACAACGAAGTTACCTGTTCCTGATCGGGCTGCTGGTGGCGGCGCTCCTCGCCGGGTGCGGCGGCAGCGGCGGCGGATCGGGATCGATCTTCGGCGGCAACACCGTGACGGTGAGCATCGTTTACGGCTCGGAAAAGCGCGACTGGCTGGAGCCGCTGATCAAGCAGTACAACGACGCGCAGCACAAGACCAAGAGCGGCGCGACGATCGTGATCGAAGCGACGCCCTTGGGATCGATCGAATCCGTGGAAGGCATCCTCGCCGGCACGCTGCAGCCGACGGTGTGGAGCCCGGCTTCATCGATCTACATTCCCGTGGCCAATGAGCAGTGGCGGCAAAAGAACGCGGCTGATCTGGTGGACGGCGCGCCCCAGGACCTGGTGCTTAGCCCGGTGGTCATCGCCATGTGGCGACCGATGGCCGAAGCGCTGGGGTGGCCGCAGCAACCGATCGGGTGGGCCGACATCGCGCAGCTGGCCGCCTCGGACAAAGGCTGGGAGCAATTCAACTATCCTGAATGGGGCCGGTTCAAGTTCGGCCACACGCATCCCGATTTCAGCAATAGCGGCATCGTGTCCATCATCGCCGAAGCATATGCGGGCGCGGGCAAGACGCGCGGCCTGACGCCGGCTGATGTGCGCGATCCGAAAGTCAAAGATTTCATGCAAGCCGTGGAGCGCGGCGTCATTCACTACGGCACCAGCACCGGCTTCTTTGGCGAGCGCATGTTCGAACGCGGCCCGTCGTACCTGAGCGCAGCCGTGTTGTATGAAAACTTGATCGTGGCGCAGGAAGCCAAACGGTTGAGCGGACAGAGTTCGCAGACGCCGGTCGTGGCGATCTATCCGCAGGAAGGCACGTTCTGGTCGAATCATCCCTATGCGATTTTGAACGCGCCGTGGGTCACAGCGGATCAAAAAGAAGCCGCCCTGGATTTTCAAACCTTCCTGCTGGACAAGCCGCAGCAGCAGCGCGCCATCGAGCTGGGCTTCCGGCCGGCCGATCCCTCGATTCCCTTGAGCGCCCCGCTCGATGCGCAGCACGGCGTCGATCCGGCGCAGCCCAAGACCGTGCTGCAAGTGCCCGACGCCAAAGTCATCACGGCCATTCAGGAATTGTGGCGCGAAGCCAAGAAGCCGGTCGATCTGGTGGTGGTGATGGATGTGTCCGGCAGCATGGCGGCTGACAACAAGATCGCCGCGGCGCGTGACAGCCTGGGGCAGTTCATCCGCCAGCTGGACGGGGCCGATCGCTTGCAGGTGCTGTCGTTCAGCAGCGACATCAACGAGTTGACGCCGCTGACGGAGCTCGGCCCCAAGCGCGACGATGTCTTACGCCGCGTGGCGGGCCTGATCGAAGGCGGCGAGACGCGCTTGTACGATACGACCTGGCAGGCGTACACCGACTTGCAAAAGAATGGCGATCCTGATCACATCCGCGCAGTAGTGGTCCTGACGGATGGCAAGGACACCCAGTCCACCGCCACGCTCGATCAGGTGATGGCGGAGATTGCCAGGTCCGGCGGCGAAGGCGGCAATGCGATCAAGCTGTTCACGATCGCTTTTGGCGACGACGCCGACAAGGCTGTGCTGAAGCAGCTGGCCGAGCCGACCGGCGGCAAGCAGTACAACAGCGATCCGGCCAGCATCATGAAGGTCTACGGCGAGATCGCCACGTTCTTTTAGGATTGATCTTTCACTCCCCCCTGCGGGAGTTTGGCAAGGAGCGTCACGTATGGATGTCACGATCAAAGCCGGCCACGACCCGTTGGGCGACTGGGGCATGGTGAATGCCTATATGCGCTGGGCGCTGCTGGCCGCCGAGGAAGTCGCTGGCGAAAAAGGGCTGAATATTGTGCTGCGCAATGCCGGGCTGGAACGCTACATCGGCAACTATCCGCCAGAAAACTTCGAGGTGGGCGGCAAGATTGGCGATTACACCGCGCTGTGCAGCGAGTTGTTGACGTTCTTCGGGCGGGCGGGACGGGGCAGCCTGGTCCGCATCGGGCGCAAGTCTACGCAGTTGGGAATGAAGGTGCAAGCCGAGCAATTTGGTCTGAATAATCTGGCGGCGGCTTCCAAATTGTTGCCGGCGGGCTTGAAGTTGAAAGCCGGCATCGAGGCGCACATCGCCATCTGGAAAACGATTTACAAGCAGTGCGGCGGCGACTGGCAGGCGCGTTCCGAAGATCGCGGCGACACGTGGGCGTATATCGTCGAGTCATGCACCCACTGCGTCGATCGCGCCGCAGAGAAGCCCATGTGCTTTGTCTGGACCGGCGCGCTGATCGAAGCGGTGGTGTGGCAGATGGGCAAGGAATACGACATCGTAGAGACTGAATGCCGCGCCGCAGGCGCGCCGGCCTGCGTGTGGGAGATCAACAAGCAGCCCAGAGAATGACGGGACGGTGATCATGTCGGGAAATCTGAAAGCGGCGCTGCTTGACAAGTGGAATATCTTGACGCTGGTGCTGGCGATTGGCGGCGGCCTGCTGGCCGCGTGGTGGCTGTTTCCGGTGGGCCTCGTCGTGTGGATCATCATGCTCGCAGCGACGCTGAACGAGCCGCGTCACACTTGAGCCTGAGCCGGCCGATGAGGTGGGGCGTGCTGCTGTCTCGTTTCGATCTTTAGCCAGGGAGGAACGGAAAGCAGACCAACATGCACGTGAAAGAAAACGGTAATCAACTGATCATCCAGACGCGGCTGCGATCACTGATCGGTATGCTTATCTTCGGCCTGATTCTTGCGCTGGCAGGGCTGGCCACCTTCTGGCTTTTCGGACGCAGCGCCGAGGTGGCGTGTACGCGCCTGGAAGTGCGCGAGGTGCGCTGCGAGATCAAGGAAACCCTGCTAGGCCTGGCGCTGCGGCACACCACGGTCGTCAATCCGCACAAGGCCGTGATTGAAGTCAACGAAGACAGCGACGGCGACACCTACCGCGTATCACTGGTCACGGCGCAGGGCGTCGTGCCGTTGACCAGTCACTATGCCAGCGACGGATCGTTTACGCGCACCGAAACTGAGCTCAACCAATTCCTGCAAAGCCCGACGGCCAGGACGGTGCAGGCCTCCCAGCCCGTCAGCGCATGGATTTATCTATTCCCCTTCTGTTTCACCGGCTTCGGTCTGTTGATGATTCTGAACTTGAAATTCGAAACGTACATCTTCGACCGGGATCGTGACGCGCTGCTGATCAAGCGCGAGTCGCTGCTCGGAACGCGAGTGACCGAAGAACCGCTGTCCGGCCTGAAATTGAACGTGCGCGATCACTCGGACAGCGACACCTCGTCCTATCGGGTACATGCGTTGACCAGCACAGGACGCGATTGGACGGTGGGCGATTATAACACGCCGTCTGACGCGCAGCAGCTGATCCAGCGCATCGAGGACTTTCTCAAGCCCGGTGTCCGCATCCGGTACGTTGAAGTGGACGAGTGGAGCACTCCCTCAAAGCGTTAAGAAAGTTTTACCCGGGCGGTCTTTCCGTTTAACAACGCTGCCCTATACTGAACTCAAGCAGCACCCTTCTCCCGAAGTGCCCCCGAGCTGAGACAGTTCCAGTTCGGGGGCGACTTTGTGTCGCTCACCGGCGCGTCTCACTCCCTGACTTAAAACTCGCTCCTCGACCGCGCCCTCGCGGGCGATTCAAACCGCGCGGACACGGTTTGAGAGCGTTTGCCTGTTTTCCTCGCCGCGTTAAGCAGTCTTAACACAAATTAAACCTGCGGTTGATGGTTTCTTGCTACACTGGCGCGGTACTGGTTAGAAAACTGCCACACGACGGACTGATGTGCTGTGACTCAGATCAACAACCCCGCCGCGGTCATTCAGACGGGAAGACCACAACCGCAGGGCCGCTTGCACACCCTGCAAACTAAGCTGCTCATTCCCATGGTGGGCCTGATGATCGCTTCATTGTTGCTGAGCACAGTGGCCTTCGTTATCGGCACCACGCGCACGCAGGATCAGCTGCTGGAGCAGCAAATTCAGGCCGATGTGCAGCGCGTGCAGCAGGCGCTGCTCGCGCGCGCCGATCAGATGAACACGGCGGCGCGGCTGCTGGCTAACGACCCGATCGTGAATGAGGCGATCCGCTCGGCCACCGCTGAGGCGTTGGCCACGTTGAACGATCGGGCCGTGGTGGTGCGCGATCGGTTGGGGGCGGATCTAATCCAAATCTACAATCAGGCGGGCAGCGCGCGCACTAATCTGGCCGCGGCCGGTCTGTACCAGACCTCGGCGCTGCTGGGCGAAATCGGCGACGATGTCACCGGCTTGGTAACCACCGGCGACAAGCTCCTGCTGCTGTCGCAAGCCGCCTGCCCCGGTAATGCCTGCACCATCATCACGGGCCTCGATCTGGCCGCCGAGCTGAAGCGCATCGTGGCGCGCGAACACCTGCCCGCCGAGTTGGGCTTGAAGGTCAGGGAGCAGCGCATCACCACGCGGCCTGATTTGATGTTGGATGCGCCCAATGGCCGCCACGGCGAAGAGTTCAGCTGGCGCACCCTCTTTTCCCTGGCCGCCACGCCCGTCCAGCTCAGCGCCGTCCGGCAGACGTCCGATGTCGCGCAAGTAACCAACGCGGGCCTGTTGGTGATGATTGGCGCAGCGTTCATCACCTTGCTCTTGTTGATGGCCGTCAGCGTGTGGTTGACGCGCGCCATCACGCGCCCCATTCATCAATTGAGCGCTGCCGCGACGACCCTGGCGGCCGGCGATCTATCCCGCAGCGCCGAGCTGCTGCCGGAGGCGCGCCGCTTCACCATCGGCGATCGCGACGAGATCGGCTCGCTCCGCCAGACCTTTCGTCACATGGCCGCGCAGCTGACGGCCTCGCACGCCCGCCTGGAAGACAAGGTGCGCGAGCGCACGCAACAGCTGACCGCCGCCGCCGAAGTGGCGCGCGCCGCTTCGGCCAGTCTCGATCTGGATGTGACGCTGCGCCAGGCGGTGGACTCCATCTGTGAGCGCTTTGGCTTCTATCACGCCGCCATCTTCATTTTTGACTCGGCCAGCAATCAACTGGTTTTGCGGGAAAGCCTGGGCAGCGCGGGCGAAGCGTTGAAGGCCAGCCAGTATTCACTGGCGCTGGGGTCGCGCTCGTTGGTGGGCACGGCGGCCCTGCGGCGCCAGCCGCAGATCGCGCCAGACGTCACCGCCGATCCACGCCATCTTAACAACCCGCTGCTGCTCGACACGCGCTCGGAAGCCGCCTTTCCCCTGCTTTACGGTGACGCGCTGGTCGGCGTGCTGGACGTACAGAGCACTGAGATTAATGCTTTCCCGTCCGAAATGGTTGGAGTGTTGACCACGCTGGCCGATCAGCTGGGTGTGGCGATTCACAACGCGCAGGTTTTCGCCGAACAGCGCGCCGCCGCCGAACGATTGGCCGAGCTCGATCACTTGAAGATGCAGTTCCTGGCCAACGTGAGCCGCGAGTTTCGCACCCCGCTCAATAACGTGCAGGCCGCCACGCACTTGCTGCTCAAAGGCGCGGACGGCAAGCTCAACGACTTGCAGCGCAATGACGTGAACCGCATCGCGCAGAACAGTCAGCAGCTGCTGAGCCTGATCAACAACCTGCTCGATCACTCGCAGTTGGAAGCCGGCCAGTTGGCGCTGCAGATTCGCCGCGACGTCGATGTCAAGCAGTTGATCCAGATCACTATGTCGCAAGCGATTACGCTGGTGGGCAGCAAGCCGATCGGGCTGGTGTCCGAGGTCGATCCCGGCCTGCCGCTGATCGAAGCCGATCCTGATCGCGTGCAGCAGATCCTGTTCAACCTCATCGCCAATGCCGCCAAATTTACGGAGACCGGCCAGATCGGCGTGTTGGCGCACGCGGTGTACGGGCTGGGTCCGCGCAGCGAGCAAATCGAACAGTTTGTCGAGGTGCGCATCAACGATACCGGCTGCGGCATTCCGGCCGCCGAGTTAAGCCGGGTCTTTGAAGCCTTTACCCACAGCCCAACCCCGGCGGGCGGCGCGGGACTGGGCTTGAGCATCACACGCCGTCTCGTCGAACTGCACGGCGGACGCATCTGGGCTGAAAGTTCGGCCGGGCACGGCTCAACGTTCAGTTTCATCCTGCCGGTGCGCGCGCCGCACCTGCTGGCGACGCTGCCCCTGCCGCCAGCGCTGAAGGAGTCTCATGTACCAGTCTAAATCCTTGATCCTGATCCTGTTGTTGCTGCTCACCGGCTGCACGAGCCAGGCCGGCGCGCTGCCGCCGACGCCCACGCCGCTGATCGGGCGTATCACGTTTGCGGGCAGCACTACGGTGCAGCCGCTGGCCGATCAGCTGGGTGTGGCTTTTCAGGCCCGGCATCCGCAGCTGGTGCTGGATATCGCCGCGGGCGGATCGGTGGTGGGCATCAAAGCCGTGCACGACGGCGCCGCCGACATCGGCATGGCCTCGCGTGCGTTGAAGGCCGAGGAAGCCGCCGGCATCGAGCAGTATCAGATCGCCAGTGACGTATTAGCCATCGTCGTCAATCAGTCCAATCCGATCGCGGGTGTGACGCGCGATCAGCTGCGCGACATCTATCTGGGGAAGATCGTGAACTGGCAGGAACTCGGCGGCCCCGATCGACCCATCGTGCCCGTCGTGCGTGAAAAGAGTTCAGGCACGCGCGGCGCATTCGACGAGTTAGTGTTGGAGAAGCAAGACCCGCAGGGCGAGCGCTTGCAAGTCGGCGTGACCGCCGGTGATGTGGCCGCGCTGGTATCCAGCACCCCCGGCGCCATCGGCTATGTGGGCTTCGGCAGTCTCGATACCAAGCTCAAGTTGCTGGCCATCGACGGCGTGACACCCAGCCCGGAAACCGTGCGCAACAACACCTATCAACTGGTGCGGCCTTTGCTGCTGTTGACCGGTCCGCTGACCCAACCCATCGCCCAAACTTATATCGATTTTGCGCTCAGCCCGGAAGGGCAGGCGCTGGTCGAAGCCGACGGCTGGGTGCGCGCCCGGTAGCGGATGCGTAAGCGCGCGTGAAGTGAAGCACTATTAAGAAGGTTTAAGCAAATCTTGACGCAGCTTTGACTTCAACCCTGCGCGTATGCGGTATGATTATGCAGCAGTCACATTTTTCAGGAGGAAGATCCATGATGTTACGCCGTATTCCCGCCCTGTTGACAGCGACGTTGGGGACACTGGCCCTGCTGGCCGTCCTGGCGCTCGCAATTCAACCCACGGCGGCACAGCCGCTGCCGGCGCTTGCCGCTGTGGCGGACGTTCCAATCGAGCGCCCCGCCGCGCCGCAGGCGTTGAACCTCACGCCCACCAACGCGATCTCGTTGACCGTGCTGGGCACGTACGCCACCAACGCGTATTCCACCGCGCGCAGCGCTGCCGAGATTGTTGATTACGATCCGGTGAGCCAGACGTTGTATATCGTCAATAACTACAGCTACACGCTCGACATTGTGAGCATCGCCAATCCCGGCGCACCGACGCTGGTGACCGCGGTGCCGTTGTCGCCGACGTACGGCGCCAACCCCAACAGCGCCGCCGTGTATAACGGCCTCATCGCCGTGGCCGTCGAGGCCGTCTCCAGGACGCAGCCCGGCCAGGTGGTGTTCTTCGATCGGGCGGGGAACTACCTGAACAACGTGGCCGTCGGTTCACTGCCCGATATGGTGACCTTCACACCCAACGGCCGGTATCTGCTCGTCGCCAACGAAGGCGAGCCGAACGAGAATTACACAATCGATCCGGAAGGTTCGATCAGCGTGATCGATCTATCGGGCGGGGTGATGTCCGCCAGTGTGACGACGTTGGGCTTCACGCACATCAACACGGGCACGCTCGATCCGCGCGTGCGCGTCTTCGGGCCAAACGCTACCCTGGCGCAGGACCTGGAGCCCGAATACATCGCCGTGGCGCCGGATTCCAGCAGGGCGTGGGTGGCGCTGCAAGAAGCGAATGCCCTTGGTGTGATCGATCTCAAGACGCTGACGGTCACGCAGATCGTGGCGCTGGGCTTCAAAGATCACGCGCTGGCCGGCAACGCCTTCGACGGCAGCGATCGCGACGGACCGGGATCCGGCGGCAGCAGCCAGGGCGCGATCAGCATCACCAACTGGCCGGTGTGGGGTATGTATCAGCCCGACGGTCTGGCGCTGTATCAGTCGGCGGGCAAGCAGTATCTGGTCTCCGCCAACGAAGGCGATACGCGCGACTATGGGGCCGCGTACAACGAAGAAGCGCGCGTCAGCACGTTGACGTTCGATCCGTCGTTCCCCAACTCGGCCACCTTGAAGACCGAAGACGCGATCGGGCGCTTGACGATCTCGAAGGCCAGCCACAACTTCACGACGACCTACACCGCCGATCCCGATCTGGACGGCGACATCGATCAATTGTTTGTGCCCGGCGGCCGTTCGTTCTCCATCTGGTCGATCACGGGCACGCTGCTGTTTGACAGTGGCGACGCCGTGGAACGCATCACGGCGGCGCAGCAACCGGCCTGGTTCAACAGCGATGCCACCGGCGGTTTTGACACCCGCAGCGACAACAAAGGCCCGGAGCCTGAGACCGTCGCGTTGGGCGCGATCAACAATCGGCAGTATGCCTTCATCGGGTTGGAGCGCATCGGCGGCGTGATGGCCTTCGACGTCACCGATCCGGCAGCGGTGACGTTCGCGCAGTGGGTCAACAATCGCGTGTACACCACGACGTTGACGCCGGAAGCGAAAGACCTCGGCCCCGAGGGCTTGAAGTTCATCCCGGCGGACAAAAGCCCCAACGGCAAGCCGCTGTTGATCGTGGCGAATGAAGTCAGCGGCTCGACGACGGTGTACGAGATTTCGTACCATACGCCGTTCAACCTGACCATCATGCACACCAACGACTTTCACGCGCGCGTCGATCAGTATCAGAGCAGCGGCGCGTTCTGCCCCATTACGGGCACGGGCTGCATCGCCGGTTCGGCGCGGTTGGCCACCAAGATCAACGAACTGCGCGCCGCCAACGATCACTCGCTCTTGGTAGACGCGGGCGATCAGTTCCAGGGCACGCTGTACTACATCCAGTACAAGTCCGACATTCTCACGCGCACGATGAACGCGCTGGGCTATCAGGCCATGGCCGTGGGCAATCACGAATTCGACGACGGCCCAGCTGAGCTGCGTACGTTCATCGATGGCGTCAACTTCCCAGTTTTGAGCAGCAACATCGATGCGACGAACGAGCCGCTGCTGGCGGGCAAGATTCAGCCTTCCACGGTGATCACGGTCGGCGGCCAGCCGATCGGCGTGGTGGGCCTGACCACCAGTGAGACGCCGCAGCTGTCCAGCCCCGGCAGCAACATCACCTTCACGGCCGAAGTGACCGCGCTGCAAAACACGGTCAACGCACTGCAAGCGCAGGGCATCGATCACATCGTGGCGTTGACGCACCTCGGTTATGATGTCGATCTCAGTCTGGCGCAAGTGATCACCGGCGTCGATGTGATCATCGGCGGGCACAGTCACAGTTTCCTGTACACGCCCATCACGACCACCAACGGCGACACACCGGCGGGCCTGTATCCGACCGTGGTGACTGCGCTCGACGGCAATCCGGTGCTGGTGGCGACGGCCTATCAGTGGGGACGCTACCTGGGCAATCTGAATGTGACTTTCAGCCCCACCGGTACGGTGGCAAGCTATGGCGGCAATCCCATCTTCATGGCGAACAGCATTCCGCAAGACCCGGTGGTGCAGGGCATCATCTCGCCCACGTACAACGTGCCGCTGGAAGCGCTCCGCAACACGGTAGTCGCCACGACGACCGCGCCGATGAGCCTGACCATCAATTCTGTGCAAATCTGTCGCGAGCGCGAATGCGAGTTGGGCAACTTCGTGGCCGAAGCGATGTTGTGGAAGATCAACTCGACGCTGCCTGTGACCGATCACTATCAGATCGTCTTCCAGAACGGCGGCGGTCTGCGCGCCCCGATCGATCAAGGCTCCGTCACGGTGGGTGAAGTGATGGAACTGCTGCCGTTCGGCAACGCCATCGCCACGTTCGAGTTGACGGGCACGCACGTCATCAGCGCGGTGGAGAACGGCCTGAGCCGTTTCCAGCAATCGGGCAATGGCCGCTTCGCGCAGGTGGCCGGGCTGCGCTACAAATTCGATCCGACCAGGCCCGTCAACTCCCGCATCATCTCGGTCACCGTCAAGAACAAAGTGACGGGCGTGTACGAGCCGCTGAATCCGGCCAGGGTCTATCGGCTGGTGTCCAACGACTTCATGCGCCGCGGCGGCGATGGTTACACCGTCTTCCGTGACTTCGCCATCAACCCGTACGACTTTGGCCCGGCGCTCGATCAAGCCGCGATGGATTACCTGATGTCGTTCCCGAATGCGACCTACACGCCCTTCCTCGACGGGCGCATCCTGCAGCAGGGTTACGCGCGGCTGGCCGTGGCGCACCTGGCGCCGTTTGCCAACACACCGGCAGGCGCCAGTGTCACCGTCACGCTCGACAGCACACCCGTGCTCACCAACTTCGTGTACGGCGCGTCCACCGGTTACATCACCGTGACCGACGGCGCGCATCTCGTGCAGATCTATCCCGCCGGCAGCGCGTCACCCGCCATCTCGAGCAGCGTGGTCCTGTCGGCCAATCAATCTTACTCGGCCATTGCCATTGGCGACGGCGCGAATCAACCGCTGAGCTTGCTCGCGCTGCTGGACACCACCGCACCCATCAGCGGCAGCGCCCGGGTCCGCATCGGGCACTTGGCCCCGTTCGCCGACACCATCACTGACACGCTGGCCGATGTGCGCCTGCAGGACGGCACGCTGCTGTTGGGCGACGTGCCCTTCGGCGCAGCGGCGCCGTATCTCACACTCCCGGCGGGCACGTACGATCTGAAGATCACCGCTCCCGGCGGCTACCCCACGTTGATCGATCCGCTGCCGGTGGCCCTGAACTCCAACGCCATCTTGTCGGTCTTCGCCACGGGCGACGGTACTCAGCAACCGCTGGGCGCGTTCGCATGGACCAGCACGCAGGTCGGCTCGTTCCTGCCGCTGGGCGCGCAGCTTGCGGTGGCACACCTGGCGCCGTTTGCGAGCACCCTCGCCGGCACCAGCGTGACCATCACGCTCAACAGCACGCCAGTGTTGACGGATTTCGTGTACGGCGAATCCACCGGCTATCTGGTGGCGCCGGAAGGCCCGAATCGGGTTGATGTCTATGTCGGCTCAAGCCTTGCGCCGTTCCACACCGTGACCGTGACGCTGTCGCAGGCGGAATCGAACTCGCTCATCGCCCGCGGCGACGGCATTAACTTTGCCGTCGACATCGTGCGCGGCATCGATGATACTGTACCGGTCAGCGGCAGCGCCAAGATCCGCCTCGGACATCTGGCTCCGTTCACCAACACCATCGCCGGCTCGTGGGCCGATGTGCGCCTGCAGGATGGCGCCTTGTTGCTGGGCAATATGCCCTTCGGTTCGCTCGCGTCGTATCTCACCCTCCCGGCGGGCACGTACGATCTGAAGATCACCGCCCCCGGCGGCTATCCCACGTTGATCGATCCGCTGCCGGTGACGCTGAACTCCAATGACATCCTGTCGGTGTTCGCCACGGGCAACGGCACCTTGCAACCGCTGGGCGCGTTCGCGTGGACTAGCACACAGCCGGGTTCGTTCCTGCCGCTGGGCGCGCAGCTAGCGGTGGCCCATCTGGCGCCGTTTGCCAACACCTTGGCCGGTACCAGCGTGACGGTCACGCTGAATGCCACGCCCGTGCTCACCGACTTTATCTACGGCGAATCGACCGGCTACCTGCCCGTTCCGGAAGGCGCGAACCTGGTGGAGATCTTCCCGGCAGGCAGCGCTTCGCCCGCCATTACGGCCAGCGTGAATCTGACTCAGGCGCTTTCGTACTCCGCCATCGCCATCGGTGACGGAGCCAATCAACCGTTGAGCTTGCTGGCCTTGCTTGATGACACTATGCCCATCAGCGGCAGCGCCCGCGTCCGTATCGGACATCTGGCGCCGTTCGCGGCGGGCAGCGCCACAGCCGATGTGCGCTTGCAGGACGGCACGGCCATCCTGACTAACGTGGTGTTCAGTCAGGTCGCACCGTACTTGACCCTGGCGGCGGGCACGTATGATCTGAAGATCACCGCGCCCGGCGGCGCTCCAACACTGATCGATCCACTGCCGGTCACACTGAACTCCAACGAGGTGCTGTCGGTGTTCGCTGCCGGCAACGGCACGCTGCAGAAGTTGGGCGTCTTTGCCTGGCCCGGCAATCAGGCGGGCTTCTTCCTGCCGCTGATGAAGTTCATCTATCTGCCGCTCATCACCCGCTAACTCGTCCCCCGATGCTGTAACGCTTGTCAACAGCGGAGGCCACCCGGTCTCCGCTGTTGCTTTATCCGGCAGATGTTCGACGGCGTGCTTCCGGGCTGCGCCGATACAACGCCAGCCGTTGAGCCTCCTCGCCACTGCGCCGCGCATTTCCCCGATCGGCCTCAGCGATTTTTACAGGGTTAAGACGCGGTGAAGAAAGCTTTACACGCCGTTTAACGCGGCTTGAGACTCGTGTGCTAAAGTCAAAACGATATGGCAGACACCTCTCTAGACCATTCCACTTCCATTCAAATCAGGAGAAGATCATGACCACCCGCAACGATCTCGAAACAGTTGAATCGACTGAAGCGTCGGCCGCAAGCGGTGATACGCTCAACCAGATCATCGAGCGCCGCCTCGATCGCCGCTCGTTCCTGCAATTTGCCGCGTTGGGCGTGGCCGCCGTCGGCCTCGGCCAGGTGGCCGGCAAGGTTGCGCTGGCTTCACCCGCCGCCGCCGGTGAGGGCTTCACGGCCATCAAGCCGGTGGGCACTTTCTCAGCCAAGACCATGCTGCCGCAGAACTACACGTCAGCGATGTTGATCCGCTGGGGTGATCCAGTGGTGAAAGGGGCGCCGGCCTTTGATCCCAAGAACCTCACCAAGGCGGCGCAGGAAAAGCAATTTGGCTACAATTGCGATTTCATTGGGTTCGTGCCGATGAAGGCCAACGCGAGCGATACCGGTTTGCTGGTTGTCAATCACGAATATACCAGCCCGGAATTGATGTGGAAGAATTACAAAGCCTCAAAGACGACAAAGGACATCGTGGATGTGGAACTGGCCGCGCACGGCATCTCCATCGTCGAGGTACAGCGCGGCGCCGACGGCGCGTGGAAGTACCTGCCCGATTCGAAGTACAACCGCCGCATCACGGCCTACACTCCGATCAAATTCAGCGGTCCGGCGGTGGGCGCCGATCTCCTCAAGACCAAAGCCGAACCGACCGGCACGACCGTGCTGGGCACGCTGAACAACTGCGCGGGCGGCAAGACACCGTGGGGCACCATCCTCGCCGCGGAAGAGAACTTCCATCAATACTTTGCCAACGTCGATCAGCTGGACGACAAGGATCCGGTGAAGGCGCTGCACAAGCGCTATGGCGTACCCGGCAAAGGCAGCGAGCGCAACTGGGAAAGCATCTACGATCGCTTCGATGTGACCAAGGACCCCAACGAGCCTTTCCGCCACGGCTGGATCGTCGAAGTCGATCCGAGCGATCCGACCTCGACACCCGTGAAGCACACGGCGCTGGGCCGCTTCAAGCACGAAGCCGCCACGATCTCCGTCGGCTCCAAAGGCCAGCTGGCCGCCTACCTCGGCGACGACGAACGCTTTGAATATGTGTACAAGTTCGTCCCCAAGGGCACATATGACCCGGCCAAAGGCAAGGCCAATTCGGCGCTGCTGACCGAGGGCACGTTGTATGTGGCGAAGTTCAACGACAACGGTTCGGGCGAATGGCTTCCGCTGGTGCAGGGTCAAGGTCCGTTGACCGAGAAGAACGGCTTCAAATCGCAGGCCGATGTCCTGATCAAGACGCGCATCGCGGGCGATCTGGTGGGCGCCACCAAGATGGATCGGCCGGAAGATATGGAATTGAATCCCGTTAATAAGAAGGTCTATCTGGCGCTAACCAATAACACGCAACGCGGCGCTGAAGGGAAACCTGGCCCAGATGCAGCCAATCCACGCGCCCCCAACCGCGCTGGGCACATCATTGAACTAACCGAAGATGGAGACGACCCGGCGGCGACGAAGTTCGAGTGGGAAATCTTCCTGCTGTGCGGCGATCCGGCCAAGGAAGACGCAGCCAAGCCGGAAACCGAAACCTATTTCGCCGGTTACGATAAGACCAAGGTCAGCCCCATCGGCGCGCCTGACAACGTGGCGTTTGACAACGCGGGCAATCTGTGGATCGCCACGGACGGCCAACCCAGCGCCATCAAGTACAACGACGCGCTGCACATGGTGCCGACGGCCGGCAGCGAGCGCGGCCACGTGCAGCAGTTCTTCAGCTCAACAACCGGCAGCGAAGTCTGCGGGCCGGAGTTTACGCCTGACAACAAGACGCTGTTCCTGGCGGTTCAGCATCCCGGCGAAGGCGGTTTGTTTGAAATGCCGACCACGCGCTGGCCGGACAATAACCGCAATCTGCCGCCGCGCCCCAGCGTCATCGTCGTCACGCACAAGCAGGGCAAGGTCATCGGCGAAGCGTAGGCGCGGCCAACAACCACTCCCGCTTGAAGACCTCAGCGTGCGTCTTAAAACGCTCCCAAACCGCGTCCTCGCGGTTTGCCCCGACCGCGAGGACGCGGTCGGAGAGCGAGTTTTTAAGCCAGTCATTCAGACGCTCAACGCGCCGTCCCCGAACGCACATCGCCGCAGGGGACGGCGGCCGGGCGATATGAAGCCGCACCACGTGTCGTCAAAGTCACGTCGCGTGAAATCACACGGAGGCGGGTATGTTGCCGAGAATCGTGATCGTCACAATCTTGAGTGTGGGAGTGCTCGCCGGCTGTCAATCCACCCAACCCACAGCGACCACCACTCCCGTCGTCCAGCAGATCACCACCCTAAGCGGCACGGTGGCCGACTTTCTGGTGACGGAGCGCCCGCGCGTGATCGTCTTCGTTCAGCCCGCTAACGGCATCAGCCGCATCGTGCTGGACGAAAATGCGCAGGGCGAGTTGAAGACGCGGACGGTGAGCAAGGATGATTGCCCGTTGAGTGGTCCGCCCTTGCAAAAAGGTGATGTGTTGGAAGTGACCGGGCGCGTCGATGTGAAGTCAGGTAACTTCATCGCCGCAGAAATCAAGGTCGTGAGCCTTGAAACCAAATGCCAGCCTTGAGTAGACTTGCTGATTAGTGCGTAGTATTGTCTACAATGAAATACAGCGGACACGGAGTTTATTCCGTGTCCGCTATGCATTTCTATCTGCCGCAACAGATGTTCAAGCAAAGGCTTCGCTACAGTATTACGGTACCTGCGTTTGACTCAGCTCGGCGTTCTCGGCTATACTTGCGTCAAGCTATCCGCTTCAATTTAGGTATAATTACCGTACGCTCATGGCTCTTTCATCTCTGGTTGCCCCCACCTTCAAGTTTGAACAAAGAGCATACATGGTATCTGACTACCAGGTACGCTTTCATGAGATACTGTCTGGTGACCTGAATTTTCAAGGCCAGGACAGCGCCTATGCCTCTCACAATTATCACGCTTTTCCGGCGAAGTTTCCCCCACAATTGCCGCGCAAGTTCATCGATGCATTGACTGCACCCGGCGACGTTGTGCTCGATCCGATGATGGGCTCAGGCACAACGATCGTTGAGTCATTTTTGGCAAACCGCAAAACCATCGGCGTTGATATAGATCCACTGGCCCTGCGCCTGTGCCAGGTGAAAACGACGCCTCTGCCCGTCGCACAAATCGCTGCGCTCGGCAGCGAAGTGCTGGCGCGCGCTCAAGAAGAATTGCGCCAAGGAGAACGCTTGCGCCAGGATTTAACAGAGCGTTTCGAGCAGGCCGAGCGAAAGTTTATCGACTACTGGTTTTTGCCTTCGACTCAACTTGAACTCATTAGCCTGCTGCGTCAGATTGAGCGTATCAATGAGTCCGGATATCGTTCGTTTCTCGAGCTCGTCTTCTCCAGCATTATCATTACCAAATCTGGCGGCGTCACGATGGCCCGGGACCTGGCCCACACCCGCCCGCATCGTGTTGAAAACAAAGTTCCGCGCGCAGCTTTGAGCGAGTTCAAAAAACGACTTGCCAAAAACGTGGAAAGCTTGTCTGCGCTGAACATCGCCGCCGGCCAAGTACAGCTGTTCCGTGGAAACGCTCAGCAACTTCCGCTCTGCAACAACTGCATCGATCTCATTGTCACCTCGCCGCCCTATGCCTCAAATGCCATTGACTATATGCGGGCGCATAAGTTCTCGCTGGTGTGGCTGGGGCACTCCATTGCGGATTTGGCGGAGCTTAGAAGTGAATATATCGGCCATGATGCTGTCTCGGGCGTCAGTCTCTTGGATTTGCCAGACTATACCAAGCAGGTGGTTAACACTCTGTCTAAAATAGATGTGAAGAAGTCTCGGACTTTGCACCGATACTATTCCGAGATGAAACTATGCCTGTCTGAGATGGCGCGGGTTCTCAAACCAGGCAAGGCCGCTGTGATTGTTGTAGGCTCATCGAATATGCGCGGCATTGATACGCATACCGATGTCTGTCTGGGCGAGATTGGCAAACAGGTTGGACTCAATCTGGTGCACATCGGCGTGCGCGAGATCGACCGCGACAAGCGCATGATGCCAGCGCGTCGCAACGCTTCAAAATTGACGCAGATTGAAGAGCGGATGCATGAAGAGTATGTCATCGGCTTCTGCAAACCCTAGCAGCTTGGTTGGCTTTTGAGGCAGGGAAGTGACATGCGTATAGCAGAGTTGCGCCGTAAATACCACCACGCCGTTGGACGATCCATTATCCGCATTCAGCGGAGCAAGAAGAACGATCACATCGAGTATCCCAACTTTGCCGATGTGGCCAGTCCGAGCAGTATCAAAATTGCCTGGGGGATCGTTGAACGAATCGGTTACGAGGCTAGTTACGAAGTACTGACGGGGCAAACGGTTGGCGATCGTTTTGAAGAACTGACCAAAGACTTTCTGGAGAACGCGTTCAGTTATTTAGCACATTTGCGACCGGGTAACTGGCTGTACTCCACGAACTGTCCCATCTCGCAGTTCGAGCAATATCAGCATCTTGCTCGGTTGGAGGACATCGTCAAAAACATGGGTGAGCTGGCGGCAGCGCTGGGCACCGATTACATCATCACTCCGGACATCGTTATTGGGCGGACCCCGGTAACTGAAGCAGATATCAATCGCTATCACGATTTGGTGGCGGCGAACGAGGACATTGCTACTCACACGCCGCTGCGCAGCGTAAACTCGCCAGCGCCATTGCCTATTTTGCACGCGAGTGTTTCCTGCAAGTGGACGCTGCGCAGTGATCGCGGCCAGAATGCCCGCACAGAAGCACTCAATCTCATCCGCAATCGGAAGGGACGCGTGCCCCACGTTGTTGCAGTGACAGCTGAACCCATGATTGGACGCATCGCCTCGTTGGCGCTGGGCACAGGCGATTTGGACTGCACTTACCATTTTGCGCTATATGAACTGCAGGCCGTTATCAACGACATTGGCACTGACGATCAAAAAGAACAGCTTCAGACGCTGATCGATGGTAAGCGCCTCCGCGACATCAGCGACTTGCCGTTTGATATGGCAATTTAGCCAACGCTCACTCCATCTCCACCGCCACGCACATCACAACGTCACGGATAATGCAGTCAATTGTCGCCGCTCTGCTCCGACTTGTCGTGGCACGTGGCGCAGTTGCCGGGCATGTCGCTCTGCAAGGGAATCACCAGCGGCTCGACGGGCGACAGGCCGGGCACGTAGGGCTGCCACAGGCGCAGGTACGCCACCACATCGGCGGCTTGTTGTTCGGTGATCTTGTCGCGCAGGCCAAACATCTCCGTGCCGGGACGACCATCCAGCACCAGCTGCACCAGATCGGAATTGATCGTCGCTTGAATGAAGCGATTGGCGTTGAGGTCGGTGCCCAGGTTGCCTGAAGCCGGATCGCCGTGGCAGCGCCGACACTGCTCCACGTACACTGCCTGCCCCGCAATCGCATCGCCAAACGGATACGCCGCCCACAGGTCTTCCAACGTCCCGATCGCTTCTTCACGCTGACCGCGCAGCACTTGCGCGCGCGCGCGGCGCAGGACTGCGGCCTCGCGTTCCAGCGAATAGTGCAGTGCGTGATCGATGTGCAGCAGCGCGCTGCGCGTATCACCGTGCACGATGGCGAACACCGCCCGATCGATCGACTGCGGCACATCGTACGGCACCACGATGTCCAACTCCTGCCGCCACGCAGCGATCAGCGCGACGAGGTCGGTGATCTGATCGGGCGACAGTACCGTGCCCCACGTGGGCATGCCGCGCCCCGGCCGCCCGTAGCTGATCACATTGCGATACCATTCGTCGTCGAACTGCTGCAAGCGGCTGAGGCGATTGAGCGCGGGCGCACTGCCGCCCTGGCCGTCAGGCCCGTGACACATGCTGCACGCGGTGGCGTACAACTGCACGCCGCGAAACGCATCGGGCACAGGCGAGGATACCTGCGGCGCGGTCGGTTCCCACTGGCGAATGAACGCCACCAGATCTCTCACATCCTGATGCTCGAACGGGCCGCCGAAGTTCTTGCCCCACGGCTGCATCTGCGTCATGGGCACGCCCGCATAGATACTGGAAAACAGATCGTCGTTTGAAGTCGTATCGAGCAGCGATCGGTTGTTGAGGATCGCGCCGATGCCGCCTTCGCCGTGCACGCCGTGACATTCCACGCAATTGCTCATGAAGATCAACGCGCCCCGCACAGCATCGGCCGGTCGATCGACGTCAACGACCGCCGCCGGATTTTCCCAGCCGCGCAGAAACGCGATGACGTCTTTGATGGCCGCATCGGTCAGCGTGCCGCCGTAGTCCACGCTGTGCGACGCCATCTGCGTGCCCGGCTTGCCCGCGCGCACGATCGAGAACAGCACCTCGTCGGGCGTCTTCGCCAGATAGGCCGCGTCGTTCAATGTGGTTCCCGCGCCGCCCTCGCCTTGCAGGCCGTGACATTCGGCGCAGATGTTGCGATAGATCTGCGCGCCGCGATCGGCATCGGCGGTGCTCTTCAACTGGGGATTGGGCGCGGTGGCTTCCCACGATCGCACGAAGGCGATCACCTCGCGGATGTGTTCATCGGTCAGTTGGCCGCCCAGCGATGTGCTCCAGGCGGGCATGGGGCTGTTCGGCACACCCGATCGGATCACGCTGAACAACAACGCATCGCTCTTGCTTTTCAGGAAGGGCCGGCTGTTCAGCGCCGTGCCCACGCCACCCTCGCCGTGAGCGCCATGGCACGTGGCGCAGTGCGCGGCGAACAACTCCGCGCCGCGTGCGACGCGTCCCGCATTGATTTCGCGTTGGGCTGCGTTCAACCGATCGGGTTCACGCGCGGCGTAAAGAATCATGATCGCGCCCAGCGCAATCATGAACAACAGGCCCACGCCCAACAGGCGCGCGTGTCGATCAGGGCTTGAGCGCTTCAGATGGCTCGACATCGTCGATCCTGGTGAGCTGCGTCGGCTCAAACGCCGCGCGCTCGATCGGCTGGGCGGCGGCGATATAGACTTCGTCGTTCTCGATCGTGATCGGCAGCAGATCCAACGGGCGCGGGGCGGGACCGGCGAGCACCTCACCCACCCGATCGAATTCCGATCCGTGACAGCGGCATTGAAAACGCTGCGCGTCTTCGTTCCACTGCGCGGCGCAGCCCAGATGCGTACACTTCTGCCGCAGCGCCAGCAGCCCGTCTGCGGTGCGTGAGAGATACAACCGCCCCGCTGGAATGTGGGTCACGCGGTCGATCTCAAACTCGGTCACGCGCCCGGCATACAAGCGGTTGGCCGTTTCGCCGCGTGGCTCGATCGGGCGCAGGAAGTCCGCCGTCACTTTGGCAATCGGCGCGCAGACCAGCGCCGTGCCTCCTCCGATCAAACTGATCAGGAAGAGACGGCGCGAGAGGGAGGTGCGTGGATCAGTCGAGTGTGCCATCAGAAGCCTGCCAGTGGATGATAGCCGTCGGGCATGGCCCACGGCCAGTAGAGTTGAAAACCCGGGCCGCGAAACAACAGTCCCGTCAGCGTGAAAACAACGCTGGCGATGAAGAACACCGTGAACAACGCCAGCAGCCTTTCGCGCGTGGTGGGCTTGAAGAACTGCAACCCGATCAACGGCAGGAGGATCATGAGCAGCAATGCGCCGCCCGGAATCAAGCCCTGCGCCACCCAATCCGGTGCTTGACCACGCAATAGTTCGCGCGGCGGATAGGCGGTGCTCAACGCGATCAAGATCGGAACGGCGAGCGCGGTGTACCACGCGGTGAGCAGCGTGATGCGTTGACCACGCTTCGACGTGAACCAGCGCCCGGCTCCATCGCGCGCTTGATCGAGATACGGTATCGCGAGAAGAAAGAGGGAGATCGATAGCGGCACGCCCACCGCCATCACCAACGGATGACCGTGCTCCAGCAATTCTTGCAGCCCCACAAAATACCACGGGGCTTTGGAAGGATCGGGCGTGAGGTTGGGATCGGCGGCGGCCTCGAGCGGCGCATTGACGGCGACAGCGGCTAAAGTCAGCACCACGCCCACGCCGGCGATCAAGGCCAGTTCGATCAGCGCGATGACGGGAAAGGCGAAGACCGTATCGCCGCGCTGTTTCTCCACGGCCAGGCCGCCATCTTTGCGCACGCGCCACAGATGCAGCGTGAGGAGCAGCGTGATCCCGATCGGGATGACGGCGATGTGCAGCACGTAGAAACGCAGCAGCGAGGCCGCGCCCACTTCCGATCCGCCCAGCAGGAACTGCTGCACCGGCTTGCCGATGAGAGGCGCGTGCTCGATCATGTTGGAGCCGACGGTGACGGCCCAGTACGAGAGTTGATCCCACGGCAGCAGGTAACCGGTGAACGAGGCGGCCAGCGTCAGAAGCAACAGCAGTACGCCGACGACCCAGTTGAATTCGCGCGGGGGTTTGTAAGCGCCCGTGTAAAAGACGCGGGCCAGGTGCAGAATGGCGACGATCACCGTGAGGTGCGCGGCCCAGCGGTGCAGGTTGCGCACCAACTGGCCGAAGGGTACTTCGGTTTGCAGCTGCAGCAGGCTGTTGTAGGCGTGCTCGGGGGTGGGCACGTACCAGAACATTAGCAGCAGGCCGGTGATCACCAGCGCCACGAACGTGATCGTCGTGATCACGCCCAGACCAAACGAATACGTGACGCGCAGGCTGCGGCGATTGACCTTGACCGGGTGCAGGTGAAAGAAGACGTTAGTCGTCATCACCAGCGATCGATCGCGGGGGTTGTCCGGCCAGCCATGCCGAAAAAACGAACGCCACACGCGCGAACGAGTGATGAAGTTAACTGATGAAGAAGACGGACGAGGAGCGCGCATAAATCTATCAACCTGCCGGATTGCCAACACTGCAACGCTAATCGATGGATGTTAAGGCGCGCTGAAATACAGGTTAAATTTTGTTCACCGTTCCAGGCTGGCTTGCAAGCCGCGTTAAATTAACCTCACACAATCTTTGACGACTCTTAAAATTCTGCGCGGTTAGATTTTAACAAAGCGGTTTAAGCTGGCGGCTGAGGGTAAGCGTCCACGAGGCCGCCATGCGTATTGATGAAGTCACCATCGTCGTTCCCACCAGGAATGAGGCGCGCAACATTGCCGCCTTTCTGCAATCGATCCCGCGCGCCGTGGAGTTGATCGTCGTCGATGCCAGTGACGACGACACCGCGCAGCTGATCGCCGCGCTGCGTCCCGCGCACACGACCGTGGTGCGCGAGCGATCGAACGTCACGCAGGCCAGGCAGCTCGGCGGCGAACTGGCCGCTACGCCGTGGCTGCTGTTCACCGACGCCGACGTGCTCTTCTCGCCCGCGTACTTCGATCGGCTGATCACGTATCAGGCCGGCGATGCGCTCTACGGGCCTAAACTCTCGCTCGATCAATACTCCCGCTATTACCGCTGGTTCACGCGGGGGCAGCAGCTGGCCGATCGGCTGGGGCTGCCCGCCGCCAGCGGATCGAATCTGCTGATCAGCCGTGAGGCGTTTCACCGCAGCGGCGGCTTCGATCGGCGTTTAACGGTCAACGAAGATTCGGAAATCGCGTGGCGGCTCAAGCGGCTGGGCTTTCGCATCGCCTTTGCGCCCGATCTCATCGTGTATGCGCGCGATCATCGCCGCTTGCAGCGCGGTACCCTGCGCAAGACCGTACACTCCATCGCGCGCTGCGGCCTGTTGTATTTCGATCTGCTGCCCGATCGCTGGCGCAGCGGCGATTGGGGGTACTGGTCGGAACGCCGCGCCGTGGAATCAAGCGACACTCGCACACCGTAAAGGAACGGCATGGAACTCGATCGCGTTTGCGAACCTCTTCCGTCGCCTGTGCTGCAGTTAAGCAAACCGGGCTGGAGTGACCGGCTGGCGCGGCTGATCTCGATTGTGGGATCGCCGCCCGCCGTGATCATCATGGGCATCGCGCTCGTGGCTGAGCTCACGCGTGATGCAGCGACATGGCTGTGGGCCAGCGGTTACGTGCTGCTGGTGCTGCCGGCTCCGTTGCTGTATGTGGTCTGGAAAGTTCAACGCGGCGAGATCGCCGATCTCGATCTGTTTGTGCGTGAACAGCGCCTCAAGCCGTATCTCATCACGCTGCTGAGCAGTGCCTTCGCGCTGGCCGTGATCTACTTCGGCCAAGCCCCGCGTTTGTTGTTCATCCTCGCCGCCATGATCGGGTTGATGATTCTGCTGTTGTTCGTGGTGACCCTGTGGTGGAAGATCAGCATCCACTGCGCGGCCGCGGCGATGTTGGCGACGCTTACGCTGGGGCTGATTGGGCCGTCGGCGGCGCTGATCGTTCTCGGTCTTCCGTTAGTGGTGTGGTCGCGCGTGCACCTGCGCCGGCATACGGTGCTGCAGACGCTGCTGGGCAGTGGCGTGGGGGTGCTCGTTTCAGTCGCGGCCCTGGCACTCTATCACTAAGGCTCACGACTGAGCCGCCATGCCCGCGCGCTTCCGCCTTACCCGCCGCGGTGCGGCGGAGGTGTGCGGGGCGCAGCGTTTGTGGTGAGCTCCGCTCCGGGCGGCTGATCTGAAAATACACACAACCTGGCGGCCGTCATTCCCGCGCGCTTCTGGCGGGAATCCAGCAGCCGTGCCCGCCACGAAACTGGATGCCCGATAGAAGCATTCGGGCATGACGGTTCCCGATCGGTTTTCCTGGTTTGTGGTGAACATAGTTCATGGTGTCTGAGTAGAAACCAAGAAGGAAAAATTACATGCGGATTGCGTTCTTTACGGAAACGTTTCTGCCAAAGATCGACGGCATCGTCAACACGCTGTGCTATCTCCTCGATCATCTGTCCGATCGCGGGCATGCCAGCCTGTTGTTTGCACCGCGCGGCGGGCCAACCCAATTTGCGGCGACGCCGGTGGTGGGCCTGCGCGGCCTGCGCTTTCCGCTGTATCGCGAGTTGAAGCTTGTGCCTCCGACCATCGACGTGCGGCAGCATCTGGAAAGATTTCAGCCTGATCTGATCCATGTATTGAATCCGGTGTCGCTGGGCGTCGCCGGGCTGGTGCATGCGCGGCGGCTCAAGGTGCCCGTGGTAGCCTCGTATCACACCGATGCGCCGGGCTTCGCGCGCCGCTGGGGCCTGGGCCTGTTCGCCGGGCCGTTGAACGCCTATACGCGCTGGGTTCACGCTCGCGCCGATCTCAATTTGTGCCCTTCGCGTTACACGCAAGCCCAGCTTGCAGCTCAGCGATTCACGCGCCTGATGGTGTGGACGCGCGGCGTGGACACTTCGCGTTTCAATCCGCTGCACCGCACAACCGCCTGGCGCGAACGCTTGAGCGGCGGACATCCCGCTGCGCCATTGTTGTTATCCGTGGGCCGCGTCTCGTTTGAAAAACGCCTCGATTGGCTGCACCCGGTTTTGAAGGCGCTACCTGAAGCGCGACTGGCGATCGTGGGGGATGGCCCGGCCCGGCCGAGTTTGGAGAAACTGTTTGCCGATACGCCTACACAGTTTATCGGTTATTTGCGTGGCGACGATCTGGCGCAGGCGTATGCGGCTGCCGATGCCTTCCTCTTTCCGGCGGCGAATGAAACGCTGGGCAACGTGGTGCTGGAAGCGATGGCGTCGGGTCTGCCGCTGGTGGCCGCCCGATCGGGTGGTGTGCTCGATAACGTGATCGACGGGCAGAACGGCTTGTTGTTCGATCCGGACGATCAGGCTGCACTGGTGCGGCAGACGCAGCGTTTGATCGCCGAACCCGAACTGGCCGCGCGTCTGCGGCGCGCGGCGCGCGCTTATGCGGTCTCGCGCACGTGGGGCGAAGTGCTCGACGATTTGCTCGACAACTATGCGGCGCTGATCGAGCACCAGCGCCTGCCGCTGCCCCGCCGATCGGATTCGCGCCTGACGCGCAAGTTGATCAACGTGCCCGCCCAGGTGGCGGCCGATCACATTTAGGCGCGCGTCTTAAAGCGCTCTCAAACCGCGTCCGCGCCAGCCGCAGCCTGACGGGATCGCAGCGGAATTACGGCGAGTGCACTGAGGAAGAACAAGCCTGCCGCCATGCCGTAAACCGTGAGATAACCGCTGGACGTTGAGCCGTTGGCGGCATTTACACCGTCGATCAACGCGCCGCCGATCAGGCGGGCGCTGGCGCTGCCGATGGCCGCGGCCAGGTTGGCAATCCCCAGGTAACGCGCCGCTTCTGCGCGCGGCACGATCTCCGTGATCAAAGCCCAGCTGGCGATCAGAAAGACACCCGTGCCTGCGCCGATCAAGGCTCCGCCGATCAGCATCACGGCGAGCTCGCGCGTGATCAAGACGACGACGGTTCCCGCGCCAGCAATCAGACCGGCCGCGAAAACCAGCGGCTTGCGCGGCACCCGATCGGCCAACCGGCTCGCCGGAACAGCGCAGGCCAGCAAGGCGACGCCCAACACCGCCGAGGCGAGTCCGAGGTAACGCTGGGCTTCGGCTTCGGCCAGGCCCACCACGTCGATGGCGAAGAACAGCAGGAAAATGCTCACCGCGATCATGGCGCACCAGAAGAACAGCCGATTGAGGAACCACCACCCAAACGCCGGATACGCGCGCAGATCGACGGAGAACGTCTGCGTGAGCGCAGCGCCGATCGAGCGCCGGGGTCCGATCGGGTGGTCTGAGGGCGCCGCGCCGCTGCCGCGCGCCGTGATCGCGAGAGCGGCGATCAGGCAGATCGCGGGCACGGCGATGGTTGTCGTGATCGCGGCGCGTCCATAGATCGGAGTCAGCCCGATCAGTTGTCCCGCGATGACGCGGCCCACCACGGCGGCCATCCCTTCCCACAACAGCTTCAGGCCGGCGGCCAGTCCGCGTTGTTGATCGGGCACGTGATCGGGTACCAGCGCCTGCCACGGACCCTGCACGGTGTTGGACGCCGCCTGCAAGATCACGACGCCGCTCAACAGGCATGCCAAGGTCGGCGCGCCGGCGATCCAGATCAGCGCGATGATCAACACGGCCACGCCGCTCACCATGAAGGGTAAGCGGCGGCCCCAGCGCGTGCGGGTGCGATCGGACAGCGCGCCCATGACGGGCTGCGTGAGACCAGCCGCCGCCAACCCGACGAAGGTGGTGAACCCGAGGAGCGTGTTGCGCCGCTCGGGTGTGAGCGCGAGGATCTTGTAACCCAGCAGCGCCGGTTCCAGCGTGGCCGAGACCATGCCCAGCGCGAAGCCCATGACCGTCAGCGAGAGCAAGCGCGGAAGTGAGAGCGATGCCATCGTGATGAGTTTACGTGCCGCGTGTTAAGGGTGAATCAAATCTGTGTTAAGCGCGGCTGACATCTGGCGCTTGATCGTTAAACTGAGTTTACGCCGCTTTCAAACAGATTTGAAGCGAGTACGTTACTCTGAGCGGAGATATCTGCCAGCACGCAGGAGTGATGATGAGCGGAGCAATCGCCCTCTTGGGCTCAGGCGCTTACCTTGACGCACTGAACGATCTTGATCGCCAGTTGTTGCTGGAAACGAACTGCGCGCGGCCGCGCGTGGTGTGTGTGCCGACGGCAGCGGCGCAGTTTGGGCCGCGCAGCCTGCGGCATTACGTCTGCATCAGCCGCGAGCACTTTCAGCAGCTGGGCGTGAAGGCTGAAACGGCGCTGATCACCGATCGGAGGGCGGCCAATCAGCCGCGTTGGGTGGAGCTGTTGAAGTCTGCCGACCTGATCTATTTTTCGGGCGGCAATCCCTTCTATCTGTATCACACGCTGGCAGGCACGGCGGCGTGGCGCGCGATTGTCGCGGCCTGGCAGCAGGGCGCGGCCCTGGCCGGAAGTTCAGCGGGCGCCATGGTGCTGGGGCAGCCGCATCAGGCGCCATGGATCAACCTCGCGGTGGTGCCGGCGTTTGGGTTAGTGCCGCAGATCGTCGTCTGGCCGCACTTCGATCTGCGTGCGGTCAAACGTCCGCTCACACAGCTGGTTTGTCCGCTGCTGCCTGAGCGTGTGTGGGCGCTGGGCATCGACGAGTACACGGGCATCGTTGGCCGCATTGGCAGCGAATGGCAGGTGAGCGGCGCGGGCCGCGTCAACTTGCTGACGCCACAACGAACAAGCGAGTACCCCAGCGGCAGCCGGTTGACTTTGCCAGCCAGTGCTCACGCGGCCACGGTTCACTGGCCGTCCGAAATTCCTCTATTACCTCAGTGATGACGGGCCAGGGTCGCCGCCATGCCTGCGGTCCATGTTAAGCAAGTTTTACGCAACCTAACATCAGGTTTGATGCTTTTCTGCTACGCTAGACCTCATCCCACTGAGAGAGGATGAGACCAAGCTATGCGAATCTTGATCACGAATGACGATGGCATCTACAGTCCCGGCCTGGAGGCTCTGGCGACGGTGGCGGCGCGCTTCGGCGAAGTGCGCGTGGTCGCGCCCGACGTGGAACAATCGGCCATGGGACACGCCATCACCATTCAACGCCCGCTGAAGTATCACCGCACACGATTGGCTGACTTTGAAGCCTACCGTGTCAACGGCACACCCGCCGATTGTGTGGCGCTGGGCCTGCATCACTGGGATGGCGCCGATCTGGTGCTGTCCGGCATCAACCTGGGCAGCAACGTGGGGCACGACGTGTGGCATTCCGGCACGGTGGCCGCGGCGAAGCAAGCGACGCTGCATGGCGTCCGTTCCGCCGCCTTCAGTCTGGCGCTCAACGGCAGTGATCCTGACTTTGCCGCTGTGCTGTCACACGTGGAAGAAGTGATTCGGCTGCTGTTAGAATTCAAACGGCCCTTTCTGGTCAACGTCAATCTGCCGCAACATCCGATCGGCCTGTGCTGGACCCGGCAATCGGTGCGCGAGTACAACGGCTGGGTGGTGCCGGGGGCCGATCCGATGGGCCGCCCGCATTACTGGTTCGCGGCCAAGCCGCTGACCGATCCAGAAGAGAACACCGATCGCTGGGCAGTGGATAACAACTTCGTGGCGCTGACACCGCTGCGGCTCAATCTCACCGATGAAGCGTGGTTGCAGCAACTGCTGGATCGCGAACTGGCGGGCGGCAAGCCTGAAATCGATCGCCGCGACAGCTGATCCAGACCAGCTGAGTCGCAGGGTTGTGTGCCTGTCGGCCGCGCGTTTTCGCAAGCGCGGTGGAGGTTAATCAAATTTTCGCGCCAGCGATTGACAACAGGCGTGGTCTGCTCAAAAAAACGGGGTTACCGTGAATTTTGGGCCAATCTGTGGGGACTGACATGCTGGAACTATCCATCATGAATCATGGCGCTCTCTTCGTAGAGGAAGTGCGCGCTCTGCTGGCACAATTCAAACAAAACACGCGGACTGAAGTCAGCTTGCGTGTATTGGAATGGCGCGACGCCTGGGCCGAGCTGGTACGGGTGGCGTTGTACAATGACGGCCCGGATGTGTCGGAAATCGGCAGCACCTGGTTGAGCGAGTTCGTCAACATGACCGCGCTGCGTCCTTTTGCCAGCACGGAAATTGCGCGTTTCGGCGGCGCGCAGCAATTTCTGCCAGCGGCCTGGCGCAGTGCCACCCCGACGGTTGCGAACAATGTGCCCCAGCCACCCTGGGCCGTGCCGTGGCTGGCCGACATGCGCCTGATCCATTATCGACAGGACTTGTTTGAGCAAGCGGGAATCGAAGCGCGCACCGCGTTTCAATCCCCGCAAACATTGTTGGAAACTTGCGCGCGGTTACAGGCCGCGCGTGTCGCTCATCCCGTCGTGCTGCCGTCGCGCCGATCCCGCATGACGCTGCACAATCTGGCAGGCTGGGTGTGGGGCAACGGCGGCAACTTTATTTCGTCCAACGGGAAAAAGGTGCTGTTTCTCACCGAACAGGCGAAAGCGGCCGTCCAGGCTTACTTCGACCTGGCCCACTATATGCCGCCTGAGCTGCGCGATCGTGACGAGAATCAATCGGATGCTTCGTTCTTGAACGGTGACGCGGCGTGGACTATCAGCGGACCGTGGCTGCATCGCTCGCCCGATCTGTCTCGCGAAGTGGCGGAGCAGGCGCGGCAGGCCTTGCTGCCCGGCGTGTCCTATATTGGTGGATCGCAGCTGGTGATCTGGAAGCATTCGCCCTACACCGAACCAGCCTTGAGGTTGATTCGGCATCTGAATAGCGCCGAAGCGCAGGCCCGCCTGGTACAGACCTCCGGCCTGTTTCCGACACGGTTGGAAGTGCTGGCGCGCGAGCCGTTCCAGAGCGATCCGTTTTATCAGATGGCGGCCGAAGGCTTGAAAACCGGCCGCACGTTTCCCGCTGGTTCACTATGGGGCTTGGTGGAGAACAAGCTGGCTGAAGCCTTCACGGCGATTTGGTCCGACATTTTTCTGAACACGGGCGCCGACACCCATGCCATCGTCGACAAGCATCTTGCTGATGCGGCGCAGCGGCTGAATGCAACCCTGGCGGCGGCCTAACCGTTAGAGAAGCAAGTCGGCATCGTTGTGGGCGCGCGCGCGGGAGATCACGCAGTTATTGCAGGCGCGATCGCCTTGAGCGGACGAGCTTCAACTGCCGTGACACGCACGTTCATTCGCCCACTGACTGTGGCGAATCATTTCACACACGCGGTGGGCCAGCTGGCTAATCTTGACGCCCATCACGTTCATTAACATGACGATGCCGATCTGATCCTGCGGATAAAGTCGCGTTTCCGAGGTGAAGCCGGCGCCGCCGCCTTCGTGATTGAGAAAGGCGCGGCCATTCACCTGCCCGATCTTCCAACCCAACCCCACGCCCACCCTTGCGGCGAAGCCCGCCTGTCCTCGCGCGACGATCGCTTGCATCTGCTGCGTGCTGTTTGGACTTAAGATGCCTCGTCCCTCATTCAAGTGCGCCATCACGAACGGCGCGAACTCCACGGCTGATCCAACCAGTCCGCCGATGGCCGCCGTGTCCAGGTTGTAGTCGCGCAGTTCCAGCCATCGGCCAAGCCGTGGGCCGGACACCTTGCGCGCTACGTCCGGCATGAACCAGCGCAGCATCAGTCGCAGCGGATTCCAGTATCCAATGTAACCGCTGGCCGCATCAGATTGCATGTCAGGCGTGAAAGCAAACGCCACGTTCATCCCCAGCGGGTGCAGAATGTGATCCGTCACATACGTTGTGTAAGGTTGACCTGATCGGCGTGTGACGATCTCGCCGAGCAGCGCGTAGTTCACGTTGCGATATGCCACCCGCCGGCCCGGCGTCTCTTTCGCGTGCAGCGCGTACCGGCTCAGCGCTTCGGCCGTTGTCGGCGCACATGCTCCGTTTACGTGCACGGCTAAAAACGCCTTCAGGGTGTCCTTCAGGCCAGACGTGTGGCTTAGCAAATGCTGCACGGTGAGCGCGGGCGGCAGCGCCTGGCGATATTCCGGCAAAACATGCGCGACGGCTTCGGTCAATTGAAGCTTCCCTTGCTCCACCAGCTGCATGATGGCCGTCGCCGTGTAGAGCTTGGTGGCGGAGAATAGGTGGTAGGCCGTGTGCGGTGTTGCCAGGCGCGCCTGCGTCAACGACGCATAACCAAACGCCTCTGCCGCACTGATCCCGTCACGCTTCACGACGACCAGCGAGCAGCCCGGAATACCGGCCGCTGTCAACTCGGTTTGTATCCGATCGCGCACCTCAGGCGCTAAAGTCAACATGCTACCTCGTCCAGGAACAAGTATTATCTCAAGGAGCTTAGCACCATGACCAGCCCGACGACGATGGCCGTCAACGCAGCGCCCACACTGAACTTGGCCAGCTGCGGAAAACCTGGCTTGACGTGAAAGTCCATCGGCATATCGCGAAACTGTGACGTGTCTACGACGCCGCGCTCAAAATAAGTGCTCAACAGATGAGTCACGGCGGCGGGCTGCGCTTTGAGCACATCCGGCACGTGTCCAGTCTCGGGTAACACCACATGGCGTCCGTGCGATAACGCGGGCAGCAATTCGCGCTCGACGGGTTCTGCCGGCGTGGCGATGTCGAGCTCGCCGCTGATCAGCAAGGTGGGTACGTCTAATGGTTGCACACGGCGCATGGCCTCGGGCAGCAGTTTGAGCGGCCAGTCCTCACTGATCGCGCCCCAGATCAATAGGGACAACGGCGCGCCGAGGATCGCCTCAGCTGAATCGAGATCGGCCACATAGTCACGGTCCGGTTCGTAATCGGCGCTGCCGCCCTTCGCCAGCAAGTCGCCCCACATCATCATGCGCCCCAGCATCAAACGACCCATAAGCGACATCAACCACACCCCGCTGGCATCGCCGCGTTCGGCGGCCAGCAAGGCATCAATCGCCAACGCCGCGGTGGGACGTTGATACAACAGCACAAACGTCATGATCTTGACGTAGCCTGGATCGATCGGGAACAGCAGCCAGCGGCGCGGCAGGTTGTGCAGCGCCGTGCGCAAGCTGGCGAGTAGATCGGGTGTGCGGGCGGCGCACTTCGAATCGCGCGACCATGACGCGGCGAAATCGGCCAGCTTCGCATCGACCGCCTCCGGCGTCCATACGAAGTGTCCCGGTGGATTCACGCCGATCATGATCGAGCGGACGATCCGATCGGGATGCAGCTGTGCGTAGATTTGCGCCACGCGCGTGCCGTAACTGCCGCTGAGCAAATTCACGCGCTCGTAGCCCAATGCTGCGCGCGCCGCTTCCATATCTGCGACGACTTCAGGCATGGTGTAGCCTGCCAGATCAACGCCGGACGCGATCAAAGTCTGCGCGGCCTGCGTTACAGCGCGCTGCAAGTTGGCGCGCGAGGCCGCGCTGAGCACATCGCCATCGACGCCCTTCAAGGCGCGGCCAATTTCCGGACATTTGAGAATCGACGAGCCGTCTGCGCCGCGATAACCGACGAGGACGACATCATGGTTATCCAGTAATCTCGCCGGCGGCTGGAAGGACAGGTTGCTCATGCCCGGCCCGCCGTCGAGCCAGAAGATCGGATCAGCTGGCTGCGCGCTGCGGCTGCGATAGCGCACGATCGGAATTTCGATCTTGCGCGCGGCGGCCTGGCCGCGATTTTCTGGTACGCGCATTACGCCGCGTTCGACGGCGAACGGGTGGCCTGCGATCTTGATCGTAGCGCGCTTCATCTGCAGATCGCGTGGCCGCGCAGCTGCGGAGGGCAAGGTTGGCGTCTGAAGTGTCATGGCGTATCCTCGGTTTCTGTCTGCTCATGCAGCGCGATCAACGGTAGGCCCAGATCGCGCATCTTGATCAAGATGCTGTACAACTCCGTCTGATCGGCAATGATCGTGGTCAACACGGCCTCGCCATGCGGTTGATTGACGACCTGCGCTTCATTCAACCAGTGCAGCAGGCGTTGATCGAGATGGCCGCGCACACGGATGGTGTAAATGCTCATCGGAGTTGGAATTGAATCATTACGCGCTCTTGGGCCGCGCGGGCCAGGTCGTTGCGATCGAGTTGGCCGCTGGCAGCGCGTCCCACTCTGAAATACTTGGCCCAGCTCGGCCTTCTGCTCAGGTAAGCGGACAGCGCTTCGATTGCCGCCGCCTCGTCTTCGATCACTTGTCCCGTCGCTTGAACTTCGCGGCCCTGCAGACGCAGCGCGACCGGCGCACCTCCGCGCAGATTGCGCCACCACGTGCGCGTGCGATAGCTGGTCGCCAACAAGCGATCGTCGTCACGCACATAGTTGACGGGCACGCGATAGACCTGGCCGCTTTTGCGCCCGGTATAGGTGAGCGCCAGCGTACTGCCGCTCAACAGCGGGTGCAGCGGTGAACGCAGAATCATGATGAGAAGCGGGTTGTACCACATGGTTGTCCTTTACTGTTTGAGCCTGTTTCAGCGCGCAGGGGAATGCGCGATCTACTGCCCAAAATGTCCTCCGCCCACATCTCGTGGGATTCAGAAGCATCTTCAGCATACAACGGATGAAGTTCGGCGTCATCGGGCGATGGTTTATTTCGAGGTTTAGTGTGGGAGAACAGACAACATCTTCTGCGCCTCTTCTACGAATTTTCGCTTCAGCGGTTTCAAAGGCAAGCGCTTGAGCCAGCTGAACAATGGAACCGGCACAATATCTTGATTGGCGCGGCGCTGTGTAGCGGATCGAATGCGTCCGATTGTCGCCAACTCACGCCCGGCTTGCTCAAAGGCCGCATAGGCCCCGGCCAATTTGGGGAAACGTCGCAGACTTTCTGGTGTCTGGCCGTAGCCGGACAACAGACCTGCGTTGCGTACCAGTGTGCCGACCTGCGGCGCATCCATGAAGCGTGCGAAGGTACGAAAGTATGCGACGACGTTCCTCGGCATTTCGGCTTCCAGGTTATCGCAGCAGGCCAACAACACGAACGGTTTGGAACACAGCATTTGATCGATGTGATGAAACATCAGGCCGCTGTCCGCCACCCGCAATATCGAACTATTGCCCGTCCCATAGAAGCGTTCCATTAATATCTTGAGCAAGCTCGACATGCCGAACACATAGATGGGCGTGGCGTAGATGATCAGATCGGCGTCACGCATCTGCTGAAAGATGGCGAGCACCTCATCTTTGTCGCTGTACACACACTTCAAATACCGATCCGTGCCCTGACATTCGTGGCAGGACAGACAGCGATTGAGTTTGTGCCGGGCCAGGACGATCTCTTCGCACTCGGCGCCAGCTGAACGAGCACCCGCAAACACACGCTCGATTAGAAAGTGGGTGTAGCCTTTCGTACCGCGATGACTGCCGTTCAACGCCAGGATTTTCATGCTGTACCAGCCTAAAGTGAACTCTGCTCAGCATACTCCGTTTGTAAAGCGGTGTCATCGGGCGAAGGTTTATTGTGGGGTTTATGTGGAGATTAGACGAGGTTGAGTTCCCGCGCCTTCACGATGGCCTGCGCGCGGCCCCGCACGTCGAGCTTGCGGTAGATGTTGGAAGTGTGCGCCTTGACGGTGCCGAGACTGATGATAAGGCGTTCTGCGATTTCTGCGTTGGACTGTCCCGCCGCAAGGAGACGCAGAACTTCGAGTTCGCGATCGCTCAGGATGAGCCGCTGGTCGCTGGGGGCCAGTTGTTGGGCGGAGTCTTCACGCGCCGGAAAAGCCGCGAGCAAGCGATCGAGGTAGTTGAGCAAGTGCAATTGATCGGGCTGCCGCGCAATCCGCACTCTCAAATCTCCAAGCAACCACCGCGCATTTTCGTCCACAAAGAGGCGCAGATACCCTTCGGGTTCGGCGAGCTCGATCGCGCGGTGCAAAACTTCAAGCGCGCGCGCATGATCGCCGGTGGCTTGCCGCGCGCGCGCGGTGAGGATCAGAATCTCGATCAGGCTGCGGCCATGCCCGGCGGCTTTGGCCAGCTGCTGCAAACGCTCCAACAAGCGCAGGGCGCGATCGGGCTCGCCGGCGGCCAGGCGCACGCGCGCCAGCACGGTGTAATCGAGGAGGTGCGCCAGATCGATCGCGTCGCCATCCTCCCGCCCGGTGTGCGCCAGCCAGTCGCGCGCCGGCTGCCAATCCCGATCGTCCAACGCCACCCAGGCGCGATAAAAATCCGCCAGCTCGTCGATGCGCGGCGTCTGATACCGCTGCGCGATCTGCGTCAGTTGCTGCAAGACCTCGCCTACACCACGGCGATCGTTCTGCGCGCGCCGCACCCACAACAGCAGCGAATATCCCGCCATCACCAGCTCGGCATTGTCGCCGCGCCGCGCCAAGCGCAGGCCGCGCAGCAAGCAGTTCTCGGCAGCGGCGAGATCGTTCCATTGATAGTGCACGTTGCCCAGGGCAATCAACGCAAAACTCGCCAGGGGCGACCACGCTGCTTCACTGCCCGCCTGGCCCAACGCCTGCCGGCACGTCTGTTCGGCCGCGCGCAGTTGACCGCGCATCACCTGCACTTGAGCCACACTCGTCATCGCGAGCAGCGTCAATTCAAAATCGCCAGCCTGTGCGCTGAAGCGCGCCGACTCTTCAAAGGCGTGCTGGGCCTCGTTCAGGTTCCCGTTATTGGAATGCGCCATGCCCAGATTGAAACCGATCAAGCCGCGTAAATGCTCGTCGGGGGGAAATTGATCCAGCGCTTGTTGCGACAACTCGATCGCGTGAGGGAAATCACCGTCGAGACGCACGGCGTAAGCCTGCAGGGCTGTCACTTCAGATTGAATCGTCGGCGCGAGTGGGTCCGTGGGATGCAGCCGCAACCACTGCTCGATATCGTGCAGACTTCCCTCAATTTCTTGCGGGCGTCCCGAGACGAGCAACACCCAGGCCCGCACCACGCTTAAGCGAGGCCGCGTGCGCACCACCTCAGGCGGCAGTGCGTTGAGCCAGGACATCACCGTGACCAACTCACTGCGCAGCAACCACGCCTTGCCCGCGCGTTCGATCACCGTGGCTGCCCAATCGATGTCGCGCGCGGCGAGCGCGTGCGTCACCGCTTCAGGATACAGTTCGTGATCGAAATACCACTCCGAGGCGCGCCGCTGCAGCGCGGCCACCCGATCGACCTGTGTCTGTTCCAGGCGCGCCCGCAGCAGATCGGCAAACAGTTGATGATAGCGATACCACGCGCGTCGATCGTCCAACGGCACGAGGAAAAGATTTTCACTCGCCAACCGCTCGAGCCGCTCGGCCCCGCCGGCCTGCTGCGTCACCGCTTCACAAAGTGGGCCGTTCAAGCGATCGAGAATAGAAGTCTGCAACAAGAAGTCCTGCACGTCGCCCGGCTGGCGGCGCAGCACTTCCTCCAGCAAGTAATCGACGACGAAGCGATGCGTGCCGGTAAAGGCCGCCAGAAAAGATCGCACATCCGATCGGCCTTGCAGCGACAGCGCGGCGAGCTGCAATCCGGCGATCCAGCCCTCTGTGCGCGACTCCAGCGCGGCCACATCATCCGCCGTCAAATGCAGGCCCATCGCTTGATTCAAAAACGCCGCGGCTTCTTCCGGCGTGAAGCGCAGATCGTCGCTGCGCAGTTCGGTGAGCTGCTGGCGGGCGCGCAAACGGGCGATGGGCAGGTCCAACGGATCGGCGCGCGTGGCGAAGACCAGCTGCACTGACGCCGGGAGATGATCGATCAAGAACGCGACCTGCCGCTGAATGTCAGGCGCTTCGATCAAGTGATAGTCGTCGAGGATCAACATCACTCGCTTAAGTGGCTGCGCCAGATCGTTGATCAACGCCGCCAGACCGGACGTGATCGCGTCGTCGTCTGCGGGCAGCGGCGTCGCGCGCAAGCGCAGGGCTTGCAGTGTCTGTTGCAACTCGCGGCCTAAAGTCACATCGCTTGTTTGCAGCGCGGCGATCACGTAAGCCCAGAAGCGCAGCGCCTGATTGTCGCCCGCGTCGAGCGCCACCCAGGCCACACGTGACCGGTGCAGATCGACCCAACTGCGGATGAGCGTCGTCTTGCCGTAGCCGGCGGGCGCGGCGACGAGCGTCACGCATCGGCCCTGCTGCCAGCCATTCTCCAGCCGCTCGATCAAACGCGGGCGCGTGACGAGGTTAGGCCGCAAGGGCGGCAGGGTGATCTTGGTGGTAAGCAGCGGAGCAGACATGCGTTGGATCGTACCATAAATGCGAGGAAGGATGAGGGCCGTTCGTGGTTCACGCGCGGCGACGCCGCTCGCGCGGCGCTGCGATCGAAGTGAACTTTGTGATTCAACCGCGGCAGGCCGATGAGGCGGTCATCCAACCGATCGGAGTGGAGGCGGCCCCCACGGTTGATCCGTTGTGGACGCGCGCGCCGGAGATCCGGCGGTTGTTGCCGACGCGATCGTCAGCTCACGCCTCTTCGCGCAAGAACGTCAGCACATCTCGCTGGAACTGTTTGCCCCCGGCGGGATGACCCATGTTCGGATACAAACAGAGCCGTGCATTGGGAATGCCCGCTGCCGTTTCACGGAAGAGCGTGGGAGTGTAAAAGGGATCGTGTTCACCGGCGGCGATCAACGTCGGGGCCGTGATCTCTCGCAGCCGGTCTTTAAAGTTGAAGCGATCTTCGGCCTCGATCGTGATGATCAGATCGGTCGGGTCTTTCGGCGCGCTCAGCGCCAGCAGCGGCGCGAGCAGCCAGACTAGCGGACGCGAGAGAATCCGCTTGAGGCCGCGCTGGGGCAGCACCAAACTCATCAAGAGCGCCCACACTTTAACCCACTGCCGCCGCTGCGCCAATTCGCCCAGTTGCAGCTGCAATTGTTTGGCGGAGTCGCTCAAGACATACGCGCTCGAATGGATGCCCAGCCGCCGCACCAGCTCGGGATGATCGGCCGCGAAGTGCTGCACGATCGATCCGCCGGTCGAAACGCCGATCACATCCAGCGGGCCGCCAAATTCTTCACGAATCATGGCCGCGTAATCAGCGGCCATGTCCTGCAAGGTATAACCGCGCGGCAACCCCCGCTTGCGCAGCACCGCGTACACGGTGTAGTCGTCCTCCAGAAATTTATACGTCCCGAGCGCCATACGCGGCAGCGGCTTGTTTTCCAGCATCAAGCCTTGAAAGACGACCAGCGGACGCGGTCCACGGCCCGATCGGTTATACGGCAGACCACTGCGAAAGTATCCGGCGGATTTGGACTGGCTCATGTGACCTCCTGTCACAGTGCTTCACGCATGCTGCGCAGTCGGGCCCGTTACCCTGTCTTGCTGGTCAGCGAATGTTCCAGAAAGCGCCCCAGCTCCACTCCGCCCCACACGCCAAAGAAGAAAATCAAAAACACGGCAAACCTGATGTCCAGCCACACATGGCCGAGCAAAGATGTTAAGGACAATGCGACCAGGATTATCCCCGCGATGAGATGGCCTTTAGTAGCCTGCCGGCTGATTTTCATGCGAACGCCTCCTTATGCTAGATTGCACTTCGGTGTTCACCAGATAGCCATTGACACCACCCAGATTGATGGTCCTGATAACTTGTGTCATGTTTCCCTCTTTATTCAACGGATGAAGACCAGGATCAAGCTGGCGGTTGGGATGAAAGCGCACACCGTGACGATCGCACTGCGCCAACCGCTGAGTTGCTCCGCGTGTTTGATGCCCAGCCACGTGATGACTAACGGCCACACGAAGCTCAGAATCTGGCGCGCGGCGTCGAGCCACGGCGGGAGGAAGGTGGCTCCACCGAGCGGTTGCGTGCGCTGATCGGGCAGCAGCACCATCAAGGTTGCTTCGGGAATCCACAACAGGATCAACATCGGCAGCACACTGGTCACGCCGTAAATGGCAAACAGGCTTTCGTACGAACCTGTACCGCGCAGAGCGAGGGCAATCAGGCGCGCTGTGCCCGCAAACACAATGGCGATGATGAAGTAAGCGGGCAACCCGAAGAACGTCTCCCAGCGATAGTATTCCTCAGGCGCGATGTTGAGCACGGGCGGCGTGACTGCGCCGAAGCCGCGCGTGTAGCCGATGTAGACGATCACGGTGTACAACACGCCGATGAGCAGCAGCGCCAATACGGCATACCCCACCCGATGACGATCGGCGATCAACCGGGGGAGATAGCGGTTCGGTCGGTAAAGTGGAATGAAGAGGTAAACGAAAAAATCTTTGAGGTGCATAGCGTATTTGTTCTGTACCTGCCACGCTTTCGAGTGTCGCCGCAACTTGACCATCACTTAGAACGACTTCCGTCTGCGACCAATCCAGCGGTGGACCGTGGCGGTGTACCTCCGGTATTGCTCGCCGAATTTGGCGGCAAGATACCTTTCCTCCGGTGCGATGAGAATGTAATGGCAGGCCCCAATGGCTGGCATGAGCAGGATCAACACCCAGGGAAGATTGAACGCCAGAGAAATCCCCGCCAGCGTGAAAACGCCGCCAAGATAAAGAGGATTCCTTGAGATCGAAAAGACGCCGGTGGAAATGATCCTGCTTGTGGGAAGTCCGGGGTCGGTTGGTTGACCATATTGTGCAAACTCCCGCCGGGCAAGCACTGCCAGACTAACGCCCACCACGCTGAGAAGAACACCTCCGGCGATGAGGACCGGCGTGAGGAATCTGTACGGGAGTGAGATGGGTACGACCAGTTGCAAGGCTAGCGCAACAAGCAAGGGAATACCAAATACCACCTCGAAGATCTGCCACCAACTGTTGTGCGCGGCGTCATTCGACATTCTGTGGGTAATCCTTCACATGATTTCTACCCCGCCCCACTCGCCCCGCCGCCCGAAGCGCCGGCCCCGCCACCGCTGGCCGCACTCGCGCCCGCCGAATCCGATGCGGACATCACGGCCACGATGGCGCTAAAGTCGCCGTCGCTGTCCGGCATGGCATGGAACCACGCAGGCAGTGGCGCGCCGCCCGTGCGTTGAAAGTGTTTGGCCCATGCGCTGCCCAGGCCGAACGCTGCGGCCAGCGGCAAGTAGCGTTCAAAGTCAGCGGCAGATACCGTGGACGACTGATCCTTGCCGGTTTGTTTGAGATACTTCGCAAAACTCTGCCAGCGCGCGGCTTCCGCTTCGCCCTCCGGCGTCAGCGGCGAGAACGTAGCTGCGTAGATCAACAGCCCGATCGAGATTACGAACCCGCCGGCTGCCACGCCGATCAGGGCCGCCCACAGCGACGCTTGCTCGATGTCCCCCGCCAGTCCTGCGCCGACTACACCCAGCATGAACAGACCCAGGCTGCCCATGATGAACAGGAAACCTGCCACACCCAGATTGCGGCGCTGGCGTTTGCGATCGAGATCAAGCCAACCCCGATTGATCAGCTCCTGCTCCAGCGGCTCGTCAAACGCTTTGTGCTTGCTGGCGAGGCGCGTCGAAACCGCCGACATGTCCACCGTCGTTTCGCCCGGCTTGAAGATGGCCGACAGCAGACCTTGCTCGTGCGCCTTCAGCGGAGCAGCAGTCGGCTTCAATTCCAGCCTGTATTTCTTGGCGCCCCACCAGCCCTTGTCTTCATGCACCTCCAGCACGCCGCGCTGCGCCAGATCGAACAGTGTGCCCATGAAGCCTTCCGCGCGCCCGGTCAACTTGCCGACCAACGCCGGAGGCAGATCGTCCGGCGGGGTGTTCGAGGTCGTGGGGATCGAACCGATCGGCTCGCGGCGCTGCGCGCGCGCATACGCGAAGAGTCCCAGACCGCCCAATATCGATGTGACGGCGGCGGCCAACAACCCGATCGGCAGGGCGCGCGCCCCGGCGGCCTCGACTTGCTGTTGTCGCAGCTGCCACTGAGGTGTGGTCATCGCGGCAGTGCCAGCGGCGAAGTAGGCGGTCAAGATCACTTCCTGATCGTCAGGAATATCCGTCGTCGTCAGGCGATAACCGATCGGGAGGGCCGAGATCTCATACGCCCGATCGAGCGTGGGTGGCCCGATCGGACGGGCTGACTCTGGATACGTCAGCGTGATCGATGATCGTTCGATCGGATAGGCGTGTTCTTCGGGAATGGCCCGCCAGCGGATCGTATCGGTCTCACCAGTGCGCACTACACCGGCCACGCGATAGCGCACGACGAACTCATGCGTCGTATCCGAGGTCGGCGCGAAGTGCCACGTCACCTTGAGCGGATCGCGGCCCGTGACTTCCACCTCACCGGCGTTCGTGCCCACGGGCATTTGCTCGCCGTCCATGCTCGCGGCGATGAACGTGACGCCGTCGGTCTCGGTCGCCTCGATGTCGCGGAAGGCATACGTGAACGGGCCGCCGTCGAAGCGAAAGACCACCGTCTCGGTGACCAGCGCCGAGCCGTCGGGCTGCA
>CAYNML010000002.1:147463-152015 GCA_964398185.1 uncultured Anaerolineae bacterium
ACGGCGAGCAGGGCCAGAACGATCAACAGGGGCAGTACGTTTTTGCGGAACATGGCAGAGGCATCCTTTCTGTGAGCTGACTCATCTGCCTTGAGTATAGATCGGCTGCCCACTAAAGCCTGACAAGTTGTCGTCTGGCGGTGGTTGAAAGGCTGACGTGGCCGGGCAGGTGGTAAAAGTTTCTTAACGTTTCAGATAGGCGCGGCCACCCAGCCCCGCGAAGTCCAGCAACACGTGGGCGACGCTGACCCACAAGATGGTGCCGGTGCTCATCGCCACCCAGCCAAAGGCCAGCCCCAGAAAAATGGCGCTGCTGGCGAAGCCGTATTTTCCACCGCCGCCTGTGTGGGGAAAGATCGACTGCGGCGCCAGATGCCACAGACCAAAACCGATGGCGGGATAGATCACGCCGGGCAGCCACTGTCCCGGAAAGATCGAGACGTACACGCCGCGCCACAAGACTTCTTCCAGCACGCCGTTTACGATCGCGTGGGCCAGTGAAGCGAGAATGATCGATCGGGTGGCGTTGCGCCGCGCCGCCGGAAAAAAGAAAGCATAGCCGCCAATTACCGGCAGCGCCAGGCAGATCAAACCCAGCCACGCCGGATCGCCTAATCGATTGGGCACGTCCTGAAACAACCCGATCAATCGCTGCGGCCCGATGAGCAGCAGCGGCGCGATCAGGCACCACACGATCCAGTAGAAGAGAAAGCCAGCCAGATAGCCGCGCTGTGATCCCCAGCGCCGCGCCGCGCGTTGAAAGATGGCGTAGGTCGTCGCAATCAGTATGGGCGGCAGTAACAGGAGAACGATGGCAGAAAAGTTCATACGCGCTTCTGCTGGAACGTCAAGCCGGGATCGGCTTTGCGGTTAAGCAGTATGCATCATTCGACGAAACCGCCGGGGCTAACGAAGTCAACCCTAGCGGCGCAGAGCGTTTCATCGATCGTTCTTCAGCACTCATTGAGCAGCACTATCTTACCCACCGTCGATCCGGCGGCCAGCAGTTCGTGGGCGTACCGGACTTGATCGAGCGGCAGACGCGCGGCGATAATGGGCTTAATCTTGCCACGCTGCAAGAGATCAAACAACACGATCAGATCGGCGCGATACCATTCAGGGCGGCGGCGTTTGAGCGTCTGGATGCTGTACAGGCTTACGCGCCGTTGATCCGCTGTCAGGTTCAGGGAGAAAATCCTGGCCCAATCTTTGAGATTTGCCAAAGTGCTGCGCAGCTGGCGGCGTCCACCCTCCAAGGTTGCCGATAGCCCATAGGCGATCAAGTGGCCGGCTGGACGCAACGCGCTATATGATCGCTGCAAGTTCGATCCGCCAATGCCGTCGAACACAACCCCCACACCCTCACCCGTGAGCCGGTGTACGGCGTCCACAAAATCAGTGGCGCGATAGTCGATCGCACGCGCGCCAAGTTCTTCCACCAGCTGACACTTACTGCGCGACGCGGTGCCGATCATGTCGAGGTCCATCAGGCGGCCCAGCTGCAGCAACGCGCTGCCGATACCGCCGGCGGCGCTGTGAATCAAAACGCGCTCCCCGGTTTTGACCCGCGCGCTGCGATGCAGCATTTGATAAGCGGTGACGTAGTTGAAGACAACGGCCAAGGCTTCCGCCGGATCCACGTCTGTTGGCACGGGCACCCACTCGCGTTCTGGTAAACAGAGATATTCGGCATTGCCACCCACGATCGGCAAAGCGGCGACCAGCTGGCCAACCTGCAACGTCTTAACATCCACACCTACCCGATCGATCACTCCCAACACATCCCAGCCCAGTGTCAGTGGCAATGGTCGGAACCAGGCCTCAGGGTGCAGACCTTCCCGCATCAATAGGTCGGCAAATGAGACACCCGCCGCCAGAATGCGCACGCGCACTTGACCACGCGGCGGCTCAGGAATTTCGTTTTCGGTGATACGCAGCACTTCTGGCCCACCATGTTTCGTAATCGTTACCTGCCGATATGTCACTCGGCCTCCTATTTGGCGTGACAACGTGACCTCACCGGCGGCAGGCGTCAACCGCATCATCCAGCGTGGTGACATCATCCCGTGTCGTGCGGCGGTAATACGGCCGCAGTTTCAGCGCATCTTGCAGCCATTTGACTTCCTCAATCCAACGATTGATGTGTGTCATGGACTCCGCCAGCTTCGCCTGATCCTTTTCATAGCCTTTCGCCAGTTCACCGAGATGCGCGTAGAAACCTGCTAGCCGGGCGAGCGGTGGCATGTCTTGTGGATCGATTGACTCACTCGTTTCCAGCCGGTGTTCCAACTGCGTGAGCGCAGCGCGCCATTGTTCCACCGGCATCCCCGCGTTCTTCTTGAAATCCCGCAGCATCCACTGCCGCTCGAAGATCGATCGCTGCTGCCAGCCCTGAGCCTGCTCTTCCAACGTGCGGCGGACCTGCCGGCACCATGATAAGGCGTGCTTGCGCTCATCAGACGAGAGGGTATGTTGGGCGGTTGGTTGAGCCGAGACCTCAAGCTGCGCCGCGATGAGCGCTTGCAGCGACGATATCTCCTGCCCTTTGAATTGCGCGGCCAAAGCGATGGCCGCGGCGAAGCCGGCCCCGGCGGCTTCCACCGATAGAATCGCGCCTTGATTCATGGTGTAAAACGCGTCGAGCGTCAGGCCCATCAGCGGAGCAATGTGCTGCACTGCGGCTTGCGCGGTTGCCGTGGGGACCAACCCCGGCCCGATCGTGAAAGCGATCACGCCGGTGTTCTCCAGCTCGGCATCCAGCGTCTCGGCCAGATGAACCTGTGCGGCCTTCAGCGATTCGTAGGCGCCCAGATAAGCTGCGCCTTTGGAGGACACGCACACGAAGATACCGTGCTGCCGCGCCACCATGCCGGGCAGAAAGGCCTGCGCCAACAACACCGGGCCGCGCAAGTTGACGCGATAACTGCTGTCCCAATCTTCGATCGAAGATTCATGCACGGGCTTGCCATGCGGGGCCAGTGTGGCGTTGTTGAGCACCACATCCACTTGCCCGAAGCGGTGCTGCGCTGCGCGCGCCAGGCGCTGCACATCTTCTTCGCTGCCGACATCCGTCTGCACGAAGAGCACGTGGTCTGCGCCGAACTCAGCGGCCAAACGCTGCGCGGCTTCAGCGCCCCTGTGCTTATCCACTTCGGCGATGATCACGCGTGCGCCCAGCCACAGCAGCGATCGGGCCGCTTCAAAACCGATGCCGCCGCCCGCGCCGGTCACTACGATGACTTGGTTAGCCAGAGAATCATGCGTGAGCTTTCCGGTTGAGATCAACATGGCCGCACCATCCTCTTACAAATACATTCCGAACAGAATCAAGATCGACGAGCCGGTAAAAATGATCGGGCAGAGGCGGTACGGGAGGAAGTTGACCTTGAAGCCGGTGAACAACGAAATGATCGACAGAACGTTGAGCATGATGATCGCCAGCCAGTAAACAGCACGAGCGACCACACTCGTCGGATCGACCAGCGTGACGGCGGCTGTCAACACGCCGATAAAGATCAGCGTGGCTCCTTCGTTGATCCATTCCATCGTGATGACGCGCTGATTATCCAGCGAGATGTCGCCGAAGCCTTTGACGACATTTCGGGTTGGGAAAAGATGGGCCCCGCCCCAGAGCGTTGTCAGGAAAGCCGCGAGGTAGAGGAGCAGGGTAGCGTTCATGTGAGTATGTTTCCGAATTGTCTCAAGCCTTTACGCGCTTGAAGATGATGAACGAGAATCCGACTGCACACAGCGCAATGACCAAGGTGATGATCATGTCAGCCGGGTCGCCGCGCCCGAGCGACAAGTAGCCAATCAGCAATGAAACGCTGAGGGCCACAAAGACCATCGCGGCGGTGAAGGCGAGGATGATGCTGATCAAGTAACCTGCGGCCTGCCGTTTCCATAGGGCGATTCCGCCGACGACGTGCAGCGGGATCATGATCCCTAATTCCAGCGCGGCTAACTCCAACGTCGTGTAGTGATCCAGTGATGCCGGTGGTTGACCGGCGGCATACGCCGTGATGATCTCGGCCAGATATTGCAACAGCAGAATCAAACCCACGCCCATCACGTAGATCGCCACGCTTCTGCGCGGAAAACCAGGTTCCAACTTGTCAGGCAGAGCGGCCACATTCATCTGAGCCACGGTGAGAAACAGGCCGAACAGCCCGAGGGAGAAGAGCGCCGTCCACACCAGGAACATGCCGTTGAAGGCATTCCCCATCACGCCGATGAGATAGATGTAGGCCAGATACGTGAACAGCGCCGCCAGCAGCAATTGTCCTCGCAAGCGGCCCTGCCGATAAAGATACAAGCTCACGCCAAACAGGGGCAGCACCATGAGCAGGTTCACCCAATCGAAACTGCGGAAAGCGATGGCCTTGTAGGCCGTATCGAACTGATACAGTCCCGCGCCGCCATAGACTTCGACGACTTCTCCGCGCAGCGACGTGAACGCGTAGGGGTTACCGCCCCGATCGAAAACCAGCCCCGCCACCGAAGAGAACAGCAGCAAGACCATGGCCAGAATGGACAAGACAAACAGCGGCGA
>CAYNML010000003.1:0-95247 GCA_964398185.1 uncultured Anaerolineae bacterium
GTGGGGATGCCCAGCGGCTCGCCGCGATGTTCGTACAGGTATTCGATGTGATCGAAGTAGTTGCGGATCGCTTCGCCGATGGGCACCATGTCGCGCGAGATGCGCCGCTGGCTGACGCCGAACAATGCCTGCTCCGCGGAATCGATGGTTTTGTCGATGTCGTCCGCTTCGTCGTAGGCCAACTGCGCGATGTCACTGGCCGCGCTCAGCAAGCGGCGCCGTAAAGCCGCGCGCTCGACGATACGCCCGTAGCCTTCCGCGTGGATGGCGGTGGGCACGATGTTGATCAGATGCGAGATGTAGGCCGGGCCGCCCAGCTCGTCGAGCTGGTTGCGCGCGCCGAGCTCGCGCGTGAGGGTGACAAAATCGATCGGTTCGCGGCGCTCGTGCAGGGCGAGGCAGGCCGACCACACCCATTGATTCTTGACGATGTAGAAATCGTCGGCTTTGAGGAACGAACTGACGCGATAGATCGCTTCGGGATCGATCAGGACCGATCCCAGCACGGCTTCTTCCGCTTCGATGGAGTGCGGCGGCATGCGATCGATGAGTGAACCGGTGGTCATGGACAACCTCAGCGAAGAATAACCCCCGCCATTCTATCACGAATGGCGGGGGCAGTGTACACGATGGGGACTGGGAGAACGATCGGGCGGAGACAGCCGTTTACTTTTCCTCGCCAAAATCATCCAGGTTCAAGCCGTCGATCAAATCCTTGAAGGGCGAGCTCTTGAGCTTGTCGTCGCTGACGCCTTCACTCAGGTCCTCTTCCGGCGTGATGGCCGCTTTCTCCATCACGGATTCGTTGACGTAGATGGGCACTTTGGCGCGCACCGCCAGCGCCAGCGCGTCGCTGGGCCGCGAATCGACTTCCATGCGGCGGCCGTTCACGTCGAGGACGATCTGCGCGTAGAAGACTTCGTTGTGCAGATCGTTGATGAAGACCGATTTGATCTTGCCGCCCAGCTGGCCGATGACGGACTTGAGCAAATCGTGGGTGAAGGGGCGGGCCACTTCGACGCCCTGCAATTCGATCGTGATAGCGTCGGCTTCACAGGCTCCAATCCAGATGGGCAGGTAGCGATCGGATTCGGCGTCCTTCAGAATCACGACGCGGTGCTGCGACATCAAACTGACACGAATGCTGTCAATGGTGACTTCTATCATACCCCAACGCCTCCCCCACTCATTCCCAGCCGCATGGTGCAAGCATTATACCACACGCCTTGCACTGCTTCCACGCCTGAAACAGGGCATACGCGCTTCAAATCTACAACAAACCATCGCGCGCATGGTATAATCCGCGCTAGTTTCGGCTCTAACCAAATTTCCACAGAATGATACACGAGGCAAGGCACGTGGCAACAGGATTGATGCAATTGGGAAATTGGCTGTTCCTGGCTGCGGCGTTGCTGTTTGTCGTGTCGATCTTTAATGTGCTGCGCGCCGCGCGTCAATTGAGCGGGGCGGCCTATTACGCTGTCCGCCAGGATGCGCTGCGTCGAACGCGGCGCTGGGCTTTCCTGGCCACGGTCTCGCTGCTGGCCTCGTTCGGCCTGATCCTCTATCTGTCCTCAGCGCCGCCGCCCGCCGCGGTCGCCACGATTCAGACGCCCACACCTGTCGTCGTCGACGTGCCCAGTCGCATGCTGCCCACGGCCACCTTTACGCCCAGCCCGACCGAGCCGCCCACATGGACACCCATTCCAGTTGTGACGGCCACGCCTGCGCCGCCGCCCAGCGCCACACTGCCGTCCAATGTGCCGGACATCCTGCAGACACCCGTTGCCGGAGCCGTGACAGTGTTGCCCAGTGCGCGGTTGACTTTCACCACGCTGGCCTCTCTCGTTGACGGCAAGGGCACACCTACGGATCCCGGTCTGGCTTTTCCTAACGGCACGCGCCGCGTGCGCCTGTTCTTCCAGGCGGCCGGCGTGAACAATAATGCGGTGTGGAGTGTGTTGTGCTACAAAGGAAATCAGCTGGTGGACAGCGTTGTGGATTTATGGGAATGGGGTCAGCGGACACAGACCGCGCGCGCTTTCTGCGCCATCGACGGTTCGCCGGGGAATTACACTGTGAGCGCTTACTTGGGCCCCAACAAGCAGTTCGAAGTAGCCTTCGAAATTTTGACGCCAACGTCCACACCCGTGCCGCCCGCCACGCCGTAACGCTACTCGGCAAGGGTGGCAGCCGGCCTGGGTTGGCTTTGCGCCGACCCCTACTTCGCCATCGGCAGCCACACCGTCATGGTGGTGCCATGCCCCGCTGTGCTTTGAATTTCGATGCGGCCTTGATGTGCCTGCGCAATCCAGTAAGCGATTGATAACCCCAAGCCGGTGCCGCTGCCCGATCGACCATTGCCGCCCGCCGCAGCCGTGCGCGTGCGGGACTTCTCCACCCGATAGAACCGCTCGAAAATCAAGGGCACGCCGTTAGGTCCGAGCTGTAAGTGCTCCGGCGGAATGCCCGGGCCGGTGTCGCTTACGTCTAACCGCGCCGATCCGTTTTCGCGTGCCACGCGCAGCTGCACTTCGCCGCCGCTGGGCGTGTACTTGATGGCGTTATCGATCAGGTTCAAGAGCAACTGCCGCAAGCGATCGGGGTCGCCGTCCACGCACAGCGGCTCACGCGCTTCCGATGAGAGCGAGACCTGCACCCCGCCGGAGATCACCTGCACCTGCCGCACCACTTCACCCGCCAGCTGATCGATTGCGACCGGTTCACGGCGCAGCGGCAGCCCGGCGTCGGCCTGCGCCAGCAGCAGCAGATCCCCGACGAGCCGGATCATCCGATCGGTTTCACTGCGGATCGCCTCGAGCGAGGCTTTATCCGCACCGCCCATGCGCTGCAGCAGATCAACATTACCGCGAATGGTCGTCAGCGGCGTGCGGAGCTCGTGCGAGATGTCGGCCGTGAAGCGCTGCTGCGCCTTGAACATGCCCTCCAGGCGATCGAGCATGACGTTGAAGGTCTCGGTCAGGCGGCCCACTTCATCGGGCGGGCCGGGCTTGGTGATGCGGCGCTGCAAATCGCCGCCGCCCGCAATTTCCGACGCGGTTTGCGTAATGCGATCGATCGGCGCCAATGCCTTGCGCGCCAGGAACGCGCCCACGAAGGCCGCGGCCAGCACCCCGATGGCTCCGCCCAGCGCCATCAGCGTGCCCAACTGCCGCAGTGATTGCTGCACGTCGTGCAGCGGTGCGGCAATCTGCAGAAAGCCTACGCGCTGATAACCTTGATCCGTCGTCACGTCGATCGGCACCGTCAGCACCCGCACTTCGGCGTCGTCAATCGCCACATCCTCCACAATCGTCTGGCCGACGGTGACCCGTGCAAGCGCCGGCGCATCAAAGGGCTGCGCAAATGTGCCCAGGTTTTGCGATTTCTGCACTACCTGGTGGGCGGCATCGAGGACCACCACCCCCACGCCGGGTGCGCGGAACATATCGAGATCCGGCGGGACATCCACCTGCAAGATGTTGGAGAAAGTGCGCACGCGGCTGGCGCCCAGGATTTGATCGGCGGTGGAGCTGAGCTGCGCGTCGATGCTGGCGTGCACATTGCGCACCAGCAGCGCGTAAATACCGCCGCCCAGCACGATCAGCATGACGGCCAGCACGGCGGAGTACCACAGCGTTAAGCGGAGACGAATGGACATAGGGTTCCAGTGAACAATGAACAATGATCAATGAACAATGATCTTTCCCAATATTGCCGCAAGTTGGTTAAGAGCGGATGAGATGGGCATGAGAGTCTTGACGGGCTACAAAAAACGTCCTGCCGGAAATGGTCCGGCAGGACGTGAAGCGAATCGCGTGCCAGGGGGCGTTATTCTTCTCGCAACGCGTAGCCGTAACCGCGCACCGTCTGCAACAGGCGCGGCTCGTTGCCCGATTCCAATTTCTGCCGCAAGTAACGGACGTACACTTCGATGATGTTGCTCTCGCCGCCGAAATCGTAGCCCCAGATGCGATCATAGATCGTCTCGCGCGTCAGCACCTGGCGCGGGTGGCGCATGAACAATTCCAGCAGATCGAACTCCTTGGCCGTCAGATCGATCTTGCGGCTGCCGCGCCACACCTCGCGCGTGCCGGTGTTCATCACCAGATCGGCCACCTTCAGAGTCTCGCCGCTTTCATCCAGCGCCGGCTTGGCGCGGCGCAGCAGCGCGCGCACGCGGGCCACCAGCTCGTCGAACGAGAACGGCTTCACCACGTAGTCATCCGCGCCGGCGTCCAGCCCCTGAACCCGATCGGCGATCGCATCCTTGGCGGTCAGCATCAACACCGGCGTGCTGCCAGCGGCGCGGATACGCTTGCACACTTCCAGCCCGTCCATGCCCGGCAGCATCCAATCGAGAATGATCAGATCGGGCGGATCATCGCGCACCGCCGCCAGCCCGCTCGCGCCGTCGTAGGCTACGTTGACCTTGTAGCCTTCAAATGTCAGGCCGCGATACAACGTACCGGAAATACCTTCGTCGTCTTCGATAACTAAGATCTTGTCAGTCATGGCTCTATTATAGAACGACTCGCGCAAAACGTAAAAACGGATCAAGCCTGCTGGTGCAGCCAGCTCAGCACCTGCTCTACCATCTTCGTCCGATTGGGTTTAGTGACTTCCCAGACGGTAACATTGGGCAGCGACTTCAACGCCAGCAGCCACGGGTGATCGTCCAACATCGCCGTCGCCAATACGATCTTGGATCCGCTGACGGCTTTCAACACGGCGCTTTGAAACGGCGACGAGAATAACTCCATCTTGCCGATTTCGTCGATGATTACGATCGGGTTGCGTTCCACCGCCGCGCGGATCGCGCCGGCCCCCAGCTGATCGATCACGTCCACCTTCACGCCATAGCGGCCCACTTGCGATCGGCTCTTGAAATCGACATGGGCGATGATGGCCGATTGTCCAGCGAGCGTGTGCAGGCGAAAGCCCTTGCGGCCGCCCGACCCCAGGATCTCCTCCGTATAGAATCCGCCAGCCCGATCGCCCAACTGCGCGACGACGGCCTTGATGATGGTGGTTTTGCCGATGCCCGGCCGCCCGGTGAGGAGGAGTGTCTGGCCCATGTGCTACTGCCGATCAAGATCGTGTGCGGCTGACTCAGTATAGCACACTTGACTCGTGTCGGCCCTTTCTCATTTTGCTGTAATTGGGTGTATACTCAATCCGCCGTTCAGATTACTCTCTTCATAAGGAGATGACAGTATGGACCTTCGACTGCCGACCCCGCATGCTTACATTGTCAACCCGACCCTGCCGCGTGATGGCGCTCAACAACAAGCCGTCGATAAACGCCTCAGCATTGTCGGCGGCGGCCTGAGCGGGCTGCTCTCGCGCCCCAAGCCGGAAGAGGTGGATCTGGCCTATTCCGAGTTTCGTTATGAAGCCTTCTGGCACGTGGTCGCCACGGTGCGCTACGTGTTTGAGCGCAATAAGTCGTTCAGCGTTCCGGTGGCCGGGGCGGAAGTTCGCAAGGTCACCATTCTGGGCCAGGAATTTGAGGTGGTTACGCCACAGCCGGCGCAGCCGCAGCAATCATCGCCCGCCGGTTTCTTGCAGCAAATCGGCCAGCAGATCGGCATCGCGGGCAACGTGGTGCGGACCTTCAGCGTGCCGGGCGTGGAGTACTGTGTGGACGAGAGTCGACAGGAACGCTTTTTGGAGACTGTGACCGGCCAGGCCGTGCAAAATGGGGCGGACTATGTGAAGAAAGACAAGACCGAGTTGACAGACCTGTCGGTCTTGACGGCCGAAGGTGCGCTGGTGGCGACTCCGCAGATGACGGCCTCCAAAGTGCTGCGCACTCTGCTCGCCACGATGGTCAAACAAATTCAGGCCGACAACATTCTGGAAGAAGCCACGACTATCGAAACGTGCGATCTGTACTTCCGGCCGGTCTATGCATTTGAGTTGGCGTGGCGACCCAAGAATAAGACGGCCATCGCTGAATTTGACGGCGTGACCGGTGCGATGATTACGGGCAAGGTCATGCGCACGGGTGGAACCATGCTGGCGCCGGAGGCGTTGTTTGACATCAACGCCGATAACATCGCTTCATTATTTCCCTCGACGGTGAGCAATGTGCAGCTAGTTAGCTGAAAGACATGGTTTGATTCAATCCTGTGCAATTTTGCACACTCGAATCAAACCAAAAAGTTGACAGGACTGGGGGGCGGTGGTAACATCCCGCCCCGTAGGACGCGGCAGTTGTTTCAGAGCGGCGAAGGCGCGGCGCAAGACCAGCAGTCGTCGTGAAGGACGCTCTGCCCTACAGAAACTTCGTGGGGACGAAAGGAGTCCATTTTCATGAACGAACGTATCACGGGCACGGTGAAGTGGTTCAGCCGGACGAAGGGCTACGGGTTCATCACCCAACCCAACGGGCCGGATGTATTTGTCCACTACTCGGCCATTCAAGGTGAGGGTTTCCGCAACCTTGACGAAGGCCAGCAGGTGGAATTCACCGTGCAACAAGGCCCCAAGGGCTTGCAGGCCGCCGACGTCCGACCGCTGTAAAAGCAACTTCAGGCGTCAACCCAGACACACCCTGATCAACACTGATTGGGGTGTGTTGTTTTTCGCGCAGCGGATAGTTGCCGATTGCGTTTGTAGGCAGTACAATGATTGTGGCACTTACACTATCACGGAGCGAGATCATGGAAGACGTTATCATCTTGGGATCGGGCTGCGCGGGTCTGACGGCGGCTATCTATGCGGCGCGCGCCAGCCTGAATCCATTGGTCATCACTGGCAATGAATTCGGCGGGCAAATTGCCACCACGACGGAAGTCGAGAACTATCCCGGCTTTCCGAACGGCTTGCAAGGCCCTGAACTAACCGAGCAGATGAAGCAGCAAGCTGAGCGGTTTGGGGCGCGGCTGGAATACGATGAAGTGATCGCAGTCGATCTTAAACAGAAGCCGATCGTGCTGAAGACACACACGGCGACCTACGAAACGAAAGCGCTGATCATCGCCACGGGTGCCAGCCCGCGCAAGCTCGGCGTTCCCGGCGAGCTGGAGCTCACGGGGCGCGGCGTGAGTTACTGCGCCACCTGCGACGGCTTCTTCTTCCGTGGCAAAGAAATCATGGTAGTGGGCGGCGGCGATAGCGCTTTGCAGGAAGGGCTGTTCCTGACCAAGTTTGGCAGCCATGTCACGGTGGTGCATCGCCGCGATCAACTGCGCGCCGGCCCGGCGCTGATCGAGAAGGCGCAGCGCAACGCGAAGATGAGTTTCCTCTGGAACAAGGTCGTGACGCACATCGACGGCGATGGCTCGCTCAAACAGGTCACGCTGCAAGACACGGTGACGGGCGAAACGCGCGAAGCGTCTGTGGACGGTTTGTTCGTCTACATTGGTCATCTGCCCAACACCGGCTTGTTCACTGGACAGCTCGAGATGGATCACGAAGGGTATCTGGTCGTCGATCACTATTTGCACACCAACGTGCCCGGCGTGTTCGCCGCCGGCGAGGCGCACGACAAGCATTTCCGGCAGGCCATCGTCTCGGCGGGCTTCGGCTGCATGGCGGCCCTTGAAGCCGAGAAGTATCTATCGAGCCTGGAGTAGGTTGCGGAACGGGATGGGATCGCAGCCATCCCGTTTTTGATCATGCCCTATCTCGATCTCAACGGTGAGCGAATCTACTACACGCTCCATCGCAATCAGGCCGATGGCGTTCCGGTACTGCTGATTCACGGCGCGGGCGAGAATCATCTGGTATGGCCGATCGGTTTGCGGCGGCTGCCAGGGACGATCGTGTACGCGATCGATCTGCCCGGGCATGGTAAATCGGCGGGCATGGGGCGCAGCACGATTGCAGACTATACCGCATGGGTAGTCGAGTTCCTCGATGCGCTGCGCATACCAGCGGCGATGTTCGTCGGCCATTCGATGGGCGGGGCGATTGCTCAGCAGCTGGCGCTCACCCACCCCCAGCGGACCGCGGCGCTCGTACTCATCGCCACCAGCGCCAAGCTGCGAGTTGCTCCTCAATTGTTGGAACTGGCTGACAATGATTTCCCGGCTGCGGTCGAGTTGATCAGCGAGTGGGAATGGGGGCCGACCGCGCCCGCTGAGATCAAGGCGCTGGGTAAACAGCAGTTGCTGCTCAACTCTCCGGCGGTGATGCTCGACGCTTATCGCGCCTGCGATGCCTTTGATGTGCGTGAGCAGGTGAAGAACATTGCCGCGTCCACGCTGCTGGTGGCCGGTGAAGCCGATCGCATGACGCCGTTGAAGCACATGGCGTTCATGGCGGAGCAAATTCCTTGCGCGCGTTTATGCGTCGTGCCCGAGGCGGGACACATGGTCATGTTGGAAGCGGCCGAGGCCGTGACGCAGACAGTAGCCGACTTCTTGCGAGAAATCGGCGTCGTATGAAGGTTATGCTGCGTTGAGAATGCGCTCCAGCACGAGGCGCATTTTTTGTGCCGCACGCGCGCGATGGCTGATTTGGTTCTTGACGTCTTCCGGCAGCTCTGCCATGGTCATGCCGCGTTCGGGAACGTAGAACACCGGATCAAAACCGAAGCCGTTGCTGCCGCGCGCTTCAGTGGTAATCCAACCTTCGCAAGCCCCCGAAGTGACCTCGCTTTTTCCATTGGGCCAGGCGAGTGCGATCACACATTGAAACCGCGCGGTGCGGCGCTCAGCCGGTACGTGTTGCATTTCTTTCAATAGCTTGTGGATGCGCGCCGGACTATCGGGCGCGTAACGGGCCGAATGCACGCCGGGTCGTCCAGCAAGTGCATCAACCTCAAGGCCTGAATCATCCGCTAAAGTCAGCAGGCCGCTCAGTGCTGCATATTCATGTGCCTTCAAGAGCGCATTCGCTTCGTAAGTCGCTCCTGTTTCAGCGACATGTTGCGCGATGCCGACAGCGGCGAGGCTAACCAGCTCACATTGGAGGCCGTTCAGCAATTGTTGATACTCCCTAACTTTGCCCGAATTGGTGGTGGCAATGAGCAGACGCATGGGAATCTCCTAAGTTATTCTCATTGACTATAGCAAAAATCTATCGTTCTGACAAGTATAAGCCTGTTTTATGGAGAGTTTATTACTTATGTTTTTATTTTATCCGCTTTCGTGTGCTACTTGACAGTAAGAAAAACCCATGATAGAATTTCACTATCGTTTTACCAACTTTTCCCCAAAATTTGCGGATTGTAGTCGTCGAACGGAAGCGTGAACTCACCAGCAGCATCCGCTGACGAAATTGCTCAAGTACAACGTCTCCCTACTCCTTAAACCGGAAGTGGGGGCCACACTGGGTTTGGACGTTAATGAAGTCCACCAAACTCTGGGTGACCTGAAAGTTGACTACGTCCGCGGCCAGTTCCTCTTAACGCGAACCACACGCGGTGTCCTGATCAAAGGACAATTCTCCACCGAACTCGAAGCTGAATGTGTACGCTGTCTGGACCCCTTCCATTTGAAGTTGAAGGTGCCGATGGAAGAGATGTTTGGTTTTTCGGCGGCGAGTGATCCCATCTATTTCATTGACGAGGGCTGGCTGGATTTTCGCCAGCCGCTGCGCGAGCAAATCATGCTGGCCCTGCCCCTTCATTCCTTGTGCCGACCTGACTGCAAAGGGTTGTGCCCCACTTGCGGTCAGAATTTGAACGAAGCCCCATGCAACTGCAGCACTGAAGAAATCGATCCTCGACTGGCGGATTTGAAAAAATTACTGTCGTAACGGAGGCGCGCGCATGGCACAGAATGGCAACGACAAAGCGATGGAAGTGCTGCTGGCAGAATTGATGGAGAAAGCTGAAGTGCAGGGCTATCTGCTGACCGATGAAATTCTGGAGGCGGTGCCCGATGGGTCCGAGCTAGCCGATCGGTTGGAAGAGATTGTGCTGCACTTCCAGGATGCCGGGATTGATGTGTATGATGCCAAAGCCGCGCCCGACGATCAGGTCATGTTCGATGATCTCGATATGGACTTTGACGAGGATGAGGACGGGCTGGATCTGCTCGGCGATGACGACGATCTGGATATGGCGACCGTGGGCAGCGATGATACGGTGGGCCTCTATCTGAAAGAAATGACGCGCGTGCCGCTGCTGTCGTGCGAAGAAGAAGTGCGCATCGCCAAGCAGATCGTGCGGGGCCGGGCTGCCTTGAAGCAGCTCGAGCAGACCGTGAAGAATCGCCAGCGCCGCGAGCGGCTGCAGAACCAGGTTGAGCAGGGGATCCTGGCCCGTGAGCACTTGATCAAGGCCAACACCCGCCTGGTGGTGAGCATCGCCAAGCGCTACATGGGCCAGGGCGTGCCGTTCCTCGATTTGATCCAGGAGGGCAACCTGGGGTTGATGAAGGCCGTCGAGAAATACGACTACACGCGCGGCTTCCGCTTCAGCACGTACGCCACGTGGTGGATTCGCCAGACGATCACGCGCGCCATCGCCGATCAGGCGCGCACGATCCGCCTGCCCGTTTACATGAGCGATCGCTTGCGCCGCCTCTATCAAGTGGCGCGCCAGATCGAGCAGACCAACGGCCAGCAGGCGACCGCCGAGGAAATCGCCGACGAGCTCAACGTGGACACACGCAAAGTGCAGTGGATGCTGAAGGCCTCGTGGCAGCCGTTGTCGCTGGAGCAGCCGGTCGGCGAGGAAGAGGATAACGAGCTGGCCTCGTTCATCGAGGACGATGCCACGCCCTCGCCGGCGCAGGTGGCCTACAACAACATGCTGCGCGAGAAAGTGGAAGAGGTGCTCAGCACGCTCAGCCCGCGCGAGGCCAACATTCTGCGGCTGCGCTTTGGCCTGGTCAACGGGCGCGCCTACACGCTCAAGGAAGTGGGGCAGAAGTTTGGCCTGACGCGTGAGCGCATCCGCCAGATCGAGAGCCAGGCGCTGCGCCGCCTGCGCCATCCGTGCCGCTCGCGCCAGCTCCGCGATTATCTGAGTTGAGGGACAATCATTGCATGAAACACCATACGATGTCCATGCGCAGCTACTTGTTTTTAGCGAGGAGCGAGGCTTCTCGCTAGAGTTACTGCGTCGCGCCGTAAAACTCAACCGCCAGCCTCGCGCTGGCGGTTTTGTTTTATCCACTGCGTTTACCTATGGTACAATCGCGGCGAGTTCAGGAGAAATCATCATGTCTGAAAATATTCTCGTTTGTGTCGCCTGGCCCTATGCCAACGCCGAGATTCATGTGGGCAACATCGTGGGCTCGCACCTGCCCGCCGATATTTTTGCGCGGTATCAACGCCTGCGCGGCAACCGTGTGCTGATGGTGTCCGGCACCGATTCGCACGGCACGCCTGTTTCGGTGCGCGCTGACGCTGAACACACCACGCCGCTGGCGGTGTACGAGCGCTTCCACGAACATTTTCTCGAACTGTTTGTGAAGTTAGGCATCTCGTACGATCTGTTCACCAGCACGCACACGGAGAATCACTTCAAGGTCTCGCAGGATATGTTCCTGGCGCTGCTGAACAACGGTTACGTGTATCGTGAGAAACAGCAGATGCTGTATTCCGAGACTGAGAAACGCTTCCTGCCCGATCGGTATGTGGAAGGCGAATGCTACATCTGCCATTACCCCGACGCGCGCGGCGATCAATGCGATAACTGCGGCAACGTGCTCGACGCCGTGCTGCTGATCAATCCGCGCTCCAAAATCGATGGTTCGCGGCCGATCGTGCGCGAAACTGAGCACTACTTCCTCGACTACGGCAAGCTCGCTCCGGCGATTCAGGATTATCTGAGCCGCGACAAAGAGTTTTGGCGTTCGAACGTGCTGTCGTTCACGCGCAACATCGTGGCCGAGCTGCGCGGGCGTCCCATTACGCGCGATTTGGACTGGGGCATCCCGGTGCCGATTGAAGGCTGGGAGGGCAAGTGCCTGTACGTGTGGTACGAAGCCGTCATCGGGTATCTCTCCGCCTCGATCGAGTGGGCCAGGAATAACGGCCAGCCCGACGCCTGGAAACAGTGGTGGTATCAACCGGAAGCGCGCACGTACTATTTCATCGGCAAGGACAACATTCCGTTCCACACGGTGTTCTGGCCGGGGCAGCTGTTGGGCGCCGGCAAGTTGTACGCCGGGCCTGACGATGAAGCGCTGAACCTGCCCTACGATGTGCCGGCCAATGAATTCATGAACATGGAAGGCAAGAAAATCTCCGGGTCGCGCAACTGGGGGGTGTGGGGGTTGGACTACCTGTCCCGTTACGATCCTGATCCGCTGCGGTACTATCTCACGGTGCAGATGCCGGAAAGCAAAGACACCGACTGGAGTTGGGGCGATTACTGGCGGCGCAACAACGACGAACTGGTGGCGACGTGGGGGAACCTGGTCAACCGCATCGTGTCGTTCACGGCCAAACACTTTGACGGCGCAGTGCCGCAGCCCGGCGCGCTGGACGAAGCTGACACGCAATTGCTGGCGCAGATCGATCGGGCGTTTGAGCCGATCGGAGATCAAATCAATCTGTGCAAGTTCAAAGCGGCGCTGGCCGACAGCATGGCGCTGGCGCGCGACGTCAACAAGTACGTCGACGACAAAGCGCCGTGGTTCTCCATCAAGACCGATCGCGCGCGTACCGCGACGACGCTGTACGTCGCCCTGCGCGCCATCGATTCGCTCAAGGTGCTGTTCGCGCCGTTCCTGCCATTCACGAGTCAGCGCCTGCACGCGATGCTGGGCTACGGCGGCGATCTCTTTGGCACGCAGATCATCAACGAGTACCAGGAAAGCACGCGCGCGCATCGCGGCCTGACGTATGACGGCTCGGCCATCGATGTGCGCTGGCAGCCCAGTGCCCTGCCCGTCGGGCAAAAGTTCGGACTGGTGGCGCCGCTCTTCAAGAAACTCGACGAGAAGATCGTCGAAGAAGAACGCTCGAAGTTAGGCAAGTAACAACATGGCCACCACTCCCGTGTCGGCACGCACAAAATTTGGCAAAGCGCCGCCGCCGATTAATCACTTGCCAGCCAAGAAAGTGATCGCATTTGGTTGGTACGGCGGTAAATACAGTCATTTAGACTGGCTGCTGCCGCTGCTGCCGAAATGTCATCACTATTGCGAGCCGTTTGCCGGGTCTGGAGCCGTGTTGCTTAATCGTGCCCCGGCGCCCGTCGAAACCTACAATGATCTCGATGGCGAAGTCGTCAATTTCTTTCGCGTACTGCGTGATGATAAAGAACGGCTAATCGAGGCGATTGGCCTTACTCCGTTTTCGCGTGAAGAATTCGCGTTGGCCTGCGAGATCGATCCTGCACTTCCACCCTTGGAACGCGCCCGCCGTTTTTTTGTGCGCGCCCGACAAGTCCGCACCGGGCTGGCCCAGACGGCCAGTTTAGGCCGTTGGGCAAATTGCAAAAATACCAGCCGCGCCGGCATGAGCGGGGTCGTGAGCCGCTGGTTGGGCAGTGTCGAGGACCTACCGGCCATTGCCGCGCGACTCCTGAGAGTACAAATCGAGAATCGCCCGGCGCTTGATGTCATTCGGCTGTATGATTCGCCCGACACTTTGTTTTATTGCGATCCACCCTATGTGCACTTAACACGCGGTGATCACCGGGCGTATGGCTATGAACTGAGCGATGACGAACATCGCCAACTGGCCAAGGTGCTGAATTCAGTTCGAGGCAAGGTTGCTATTTCGAACTATCAGTGTGACTTGATGGATGAACTTTATCCCGTGCAGCGCTGGGTCAAAACCGTTGCGTCCGAGAAAACTATTCACTCCACCAAAGGCAAACGAGCAGAGGCCTTGTGGACCAACTATGACCCTGCCACGCAGGGCGCGCACACCTTGAGTTTCTTCGATAAAAAACATGAGTGATCCCAACGAGATTCTGAACCGCGCTGTGGCAAGCGCCGCTGCTCAACTGGCTCGGCCTTTGATCAAGAACAGGTCGATTCTGGAACGGACCGAGTACGTTTGTCGTTGCCTGCGTAATCGCGCCGGGGTTCGCCTGCTCATGGCCTGCCTGTTGGCGAAAATTCATCGTCCGAAAGTTGATCCCCGTAAACCATACACCGAAATCGGCTCGTCCGATTCATTTTCAGGCAGGTCTTACGACGAGAACTACATCACCCATTTCATCAACCTACATCACTTGCCGTGCAATCCAACAACGGCCTTCTTGACGCCTGCTCTGCGCAACATTGATCGCACGTTAACGACTGACCTTGAAATCGTTGGGCGGCCTCGTCAACTGTACACGGCTACCTTGCAGCTGCTCGACGATGTGCAGCGCGGACGAGTTACGGCGAAAGAGCTGCTGACTGAAGTCGTGCGCCAACTGCTGATTCTGCGTGATGAAAAAGCCGAGCGTATGGCAGCTCTATTGGCCGGCCTCAAGCACACAGAAGACGTGCTGCCCTTGTCTTCCGAGGCTATCGTTAACCTGATCGAACAGCACCTCAAAATAAAAAACTCCAGCCGTTTGCCTGTGCTGGTTGTCGCCGCAGCTTACCAAGCCGCAGGCCGGCAGTTGGGAGAACGCCCGCGCTCTTTGCAGGCACATACGGCCGCGGACGAACAGACGGGCGCACTCGGTGATGTCGAAATCTGCCTGGTCAGTGATGAGCAAGTTGTGACTGCTTACGAAATGAAGATGAAGCGTGTCACGATCGATGACATCGACCGCGCCTTGCAGAAGATCGCCTCTGCCCCCGCGCGCCTGAATAATTACCTCTTTATCACGACCGATGTGGTTGACGACAGCGTTAAGCAATATGCTGCTGCGTCTTACGAAAAGACGGGCGGAACCGAAATCGCCATCCTGGATTGCATTGGATTCCTCCGGCATTTTCTCCACTTGTTTCATCGCTTGCGGACTGACTATCTGGACGCCTATCAAACCCTGGTGCTCAGTGAGCCAGAGAGCGCCGTGAGCCAGCCGCTTAAGGAAGCCTTTTTAGCCCTGCGTCAGGCTGTCGAAGCGGACGAGTAACGTAACCCTTGCAACAGGAGGCCGGCATGTCAAAACAACGCATCGCGCAAGTTGCTTTCTTGTCTGTCGTCGGGTTCATCGTGCTCTTCGTCATCTACACCATTCTCAAAAAGCCCGAACCAACCTCGCCGCCGCTGGTGATCACGCTGCAGCCGCGTCCCACCGTCGAGCCGCCGACGCCCACGCCCGCGACGATCAATGTCTACGTCAGCGGCGCGATCAACAAGCCCGATGTATATGCCCTGCCCTTGAATGCGATTGTGAAGGACGCCGTGCTGGCCGCCGGCGGCGCGACGGACGATGCCGACCTCGATCGGATCAATCTGGCGACCCGGTTAGCCGATCAGATGCAGGTGTACGTGCCGCGCAAAGGCGAAGCCGCTGTGCCGATCTCCAATGGAGCAGCCCCTGGCGCTGCCACCGACAAGATCAACATCAACACGGCCTCGGTTGCAGAACTCGACCAGCTGCCCGGCATTGGCCCGTCGATTGCCCAGGCCATCATCGACTATCGCACGACGAACGGCCCCTTCCAGCAGATCGAAGACATCAACCACGTGAAGGGCATCGGCGATGCGCTGTTCGCCAAAATCAAAGACCAAATCACAGTCGGGCCATGAAGCATCCAGCGCAGGGTGTCACTGCCAGCGCGCCCTGACGTTTTACGGATTACGCATTACGCTTTACAATTGCGCCCATGTCACGCCTTGCGGCCAACATTACGCTAGTCTTCATCCTCATCGCCTATCTCGCTCTTGGCGCGGCTTACGCGCTGCAAACTCCCGCCTGGCAAGCGCCCGACGAACCCGCGCACTACAACTACATCCAGTTCATCGCCACTGAAAAGACGCTGCCCGTTTTAGAGCAAGGCGAATACGATCAGGCTTACAACGAGGAGTTCACACGCACCCCGCAGAACACGGCGTCGCTGCCGATCGATCCACTGCGCTACGAAGACTACGCGCCGCCGTTGTACTACCTGCTCGCCGCGCCGATCTATGCGCTGACCGATGGCTGGATCACGGCTATCCGCTTACTGTCTGTCATGCTTGGGGGAGCGCTGGTGGTGATCGCCTATCTCATCGGCGCAGAAGTGTATCCCGATCAATTGGTCTTCGCCTTGGGGGGCGCGGCATTCGTGGCGTTTGTGCCGCAGCACCTGGCCATGCTGTCGGCCATCAATAATGACTCGCTGGCAGAGTTGTTGATCGCGCTGGTGGTGCTGCAGTCCATGCGCTTGTTCCGTTCACCGACGATCTCCAGGCGCAGCTTGATCGGGTTGGGTGTGACGTTGGGATTGGGCCTGCTCACCAAAGCGACTTTCTATTACACCGCTGTGCCGATTGCCTTCATCGCGCTCCTCCTTCATTCCCGCCGTTACGCCTTACGTTTTACGCCTTACGTTTTAGTCTTCGTACCTGCTCTGCTGATCGGCGCAGTCTGGTGGCTGCGCAACCTCAGCGTGTATGGCGGCTTCGATGTGCTGGGCTTGGCGCGGCACAATGCCATCGTCGTCGGGCAGCCGACGACCGCGCAGTGGCTGATCGATTACGGCGCAAGTGGTCTCTTGCAGCGCTTCTTTACCACCACCTATCGATCGTTCTGGGGGCAGTTCGGTTGGATGTCCACGCCTCTGCCCGATCGAGATTACCTGCTGCTTGGCGGGTTGAGCATCGTCGCGTTGATCGGTTGGGTGTGGTGGCTGGCTGCAAAAAGAAAGTCGCCGAAGTCAACACAACAACCGTATGGTGGTTTACTGCTGTCATTGTTGTTTGTGCTCACCGTCGGTGGTTATCTGTACTACAACGTGACCTTTGTGCAGCATCAGGGACGTTATCTCTTTCCGGCGCTGATCCCGATCGGGCTGGCGTTCGCGATCGGGTGGTGGCAGGTGCTGGATAAGATCAAGAGCCTGATGGCGCGACCACTCGCGCGATCAACACGCGACTGGACGCCGTGGCTCGATCAGGCGCAGTTGATCATCTTCGCTTTGATCTTCATTTACCTGGCGCGGCTCGATCTCGTCGCTTTGCAGCGTTACATTGTCCCATCTCTGTCGCCGTGATGCGCTCCTTCCCTCATTCTCTCCGCCTCAAGATGAAACGCTGGCTCCCCATTCTTCTCATACTGTTTCTGGCCGCGCTGCTGCGCCTCGTGGCGCTGCCCGGTGTGCCGCCCGGCCTGCAGCACGACGAGGTCTTTCACGGCCACGATGCGGTGACAGTGCTGCTGGGCTACCGCCCGCTGTACTTCACCTCGAACGCGGGTAACGAGCCGCTCTTCATTTACCTGATGTCGCTGACGGTGGGCGTGTTCGGGCACAATGCGTGGGGCATCCGTTTGGCCGCCGTGATCTGCGGCTTGCTCACCGTGCTCTTCACGTATCTGTGGATTCGACGCGCTTATAACGATCGTGCAGCGTTGATCGCCTCGGCGTTGCTGGCCGTGAGTTTCTGGCCGATCTTCCTGAGCCGCGTGGGACTGCGCGCCGCTTCTGTGCCGCTGATGGCGGCGCTCTCGGCATGGTTGTTGTTTGAAGCATTGCAGCGCCAGCAGCGACGCTGGTTTGTGCTGGCGGGCATTGCGCTGGGCGTGGCGCTGTACACCTATCCCGCCGCGCGCACGCTGCCCATCGTTTACGTTTTATTCTTTACGTTTTACTCTTTGCTGATTCGAAAACTGGATCGTTCACTCCTCATCACACTCGTGACCGCGCTCATCGTCGTGACGCCGCTGGCATACACCATCACCACGCTGCCGGAAGCCGATGTGCGGTTGCAGCAGCTCGGCGGACCGGTGCAGGAGGCGCTCACCGGCAACGTTGAGCCAGTGCTGCGTTACACCGTGGCAACCCTGGGCATGTTCAACGTCGCGGGCGATCCGATCGCGCGTTATAACCTGCCGGGGCGACCAGTTTTTGATCTGATCACAGGGATTTTGTTTCTACTCGGATTGCTGATCGCCCTTCGCCGTTGGCGCGAACCGCGCAACTTCTTCGCGTTGATCTGGCTCCCGATCGGTTTGCTGCCCTCGATGCTCAGCGATTCCGCGCCGTCGTTCCTGCGCGCCAGCGCCTCATTGCCGGTGGCGTTTTTGTTCCCGGCGCTGGCGCTTGATTGGCTGTTGGCGCGCATCACGCAAAGGCGCAGTCAGCTGATCGGTTATGCGCTGATCGGCGGTTTGATCGTTTTCACGGGGGCGCTGACCGTCCGCGATTACTTCTTTGTGTGGCCTAATCGATCGGATGTGCGCGAGGTCTATCGTTCTGATTTGATGGAAGCCGCGCAATGGATCGAAACACAGGCCAGCGCGCAACCGATCGTGGTGGCGGCCACCAATCCGCGCGATCTCGATCCGTTCCTGTTCGATTTTCAGCTGACGGGTGATCGGGAAATCAAGTGGATCGATCGGGCGTTTGCCGTGGTCTTTCCCAATCAGCCAGCGAAATTGATCTCGCCCGCCTATTCGCCAATCGATCCGCAGCTGCGCGATCGGTTTTTGGGACAGCCGTCGTTCGTGGCAAAGTCCGCAGACGGATCGATCGCGTTTGAGGTGTACGATCTCGCGCCGTACACGCCATCGCCCGCGAACACTACTGCGACAACCGATCGCGCAGGTGAACTGACCGTGCCGATCGATGTGAATCACACACTGGAGTTTCTAGGCTACGACGCGCCGTCGCGCACGCAGCCTGGCGAGGTGCTGCCGTTGACGTTGTACTGGCGCGTGAAGCAGGATGTCGCCGCACAGCAATTGCCATTGTCGCTGTTCGTGCATCTGCTTAACGAACAAGGCGAATTCGTTGCCGGGCGCGATCTGCTGGCCTTTCCCACGGCCGGCTGGCGCGACGGCGATGTGTGGCTTCAGCAAAATGATGTGCCGCTGCCCGCCGATTTGAAAGCGGGCGCCTATCGCCTGGAAATTGGCGCGTATTCGCAAGCCGACGGATCGCGCTGGCGCGTGGTCGATGCGCAGGGGAACGATGCGGGAGATCGGCTGTTGCTGAATGAGATGGAAGTCAAATGAGGCAAGCCGGCGATGCAGCAGATTGACAACAGATAAACGGTTGCTCCATCAGGCATCCGTTTATCCGCTGACGATTCGTTGCCTCGATCCCCTTGAAACACTTAGCGGGCCTTTTCGTAACATGGCCACGGGATGATCGGGAATGACGGCCTACTTCCGCGCAAATATTTTCGCCACTATGCCGACAATCACATACAACAACCCCAGCCCAATCAACCCGAACTTGATCGTCGCGCAGATCTGCGCAATCTGCGGATAAGGCGCGACATTGTTGCCGAGCAGTACAGTGAACAACGCTAGGTTCTCGATCGCGTCAAAGATGGCCGCAAGCCACAAGCCCCACGCCAGCAGCACGCCGCTGCTGTGCCACGTCTTGTGCCGCAGCGCAGTGGCCGCCAGGAGGCACGCCAAAGCGATCGTGGTGGAGTACACCGGCATGTACAGATAATCGAAGCCGAGGCTGAACCCCGCGCGGATGCGATCGGTGTCAGTCCACGCGTCGATGATCGCCTGCGCGTTGTCCACGCTGCCCGCCAGTTCGAAATCGACGATGGTGGGCGTCCCACCTTCGGTGGGCGTCCCACCTTCGGTGGGCTGCGCCGGGCCGATGAAGCGGAACGCGAACGTGATCAGCAGCGTGGCGACGAGCAGTGGTACAAACACGCGCACGCGCTGGTCTGACGGAAGGGCGTTGAGCGGATGAGTGAGTCGGGTCATGATTGGACGTGATGTTCGCACACCGTGCGGAAGTGATAGCCGTAAATCGCCAGCGTGACCGCCATCGTGATCAGCTTGGGCCGATGAAACAGCGTCCAGAAGAATAACTTCCAGTATTGCACCCGCTCGCGGCCGATGATGCCCAGGCGCACGATCGAGCGGAAGAAAGCCATCAATTGCTGGAAGTTCGGCGCAGCGCGCACGACTTGCGTCGGCTGATATTCCTGCAAGAAGGTCTTGACGCGCTGATAATAGTGGCGCGGCGTGTAGAGGTGCTGCAGGATGTGTTGATAACCTGCGCGCAGCGTTTCCAGATTCATGCGCGGAATGATGTTGGTGGTACCGTCCACGTTGTCGCCCGACGATTGTTCGTTGAGACGGCCTTCGCCCTTCAAGCGCTCGTAGAGGCCCGTGCCGGGCGGCGCTTGCAGCAGGCCCACCATCGCCGTGACGATGCCGCTCTTCTGAATGAAATCGATCTGCCGCTGGAAGATGGACGGCGTATCGCTGTCAAAGCCGACGATGAACCCGGCCTGCACCTGGATGCCCGCGCGCTGAATGCGCTTCACGTCTTCCACCAGATCGCGCTTGAGGTTCTGCTTCTTGCTGCATTCGGCCAGGCCCGATTCGTCGGGCGTTTCGATGCCGATGAAGACCACGGTGAACCCGGCGGCCGCCATCAGCTGCAATAGCTCGTCGTCGTCGGCCATGTTGATCGAGGCCTCGGTCTGGAACGTAATGCCGAGTTTGTCTTTGCGCCATTCGATCAGCGCGGGCAGCAGCTCGGTCTTGAGCAGGCGCTTGTTGCCGATGAGGTTGTCGTCGACGAACAGGACACTGCTGCGCCAGCCCAGTTCGTACATCCGATCGAGCTCGGCGATGATCTGCGCCACGCGCTTGGTGCGCGGGCGATGGCCCAGCAGCGCCGTCACATTGCAGAAGTCGCAATTGAAGGGGCAGCCGCGCGAGAACTGGAGGCTCAACAGGGCGTACCGCTTGAGGTCAGCCAGTTCCCACAGCGGGATGGGCGTCTGATCCATGTCGGCGAAGTCGGCGGTGGTGTAGGTGTGCTGCGCGCAGCCCTGCGCCAGATCGTTGAGAAAAGCGGGCAGCGTCAACTCGCCTTCATTTAAGATGAAGTGATCGACGACGTCTTCATACAGCTCCGGCTGCAGGGTGAAGAGCGGCCCGCCCGCCACGACCTTCACGCCCGCGGCGTGGCAGCGCTCGAGCACTTCCCGCGCCGATTGGCGCTGCACGGCCATGCCGCTGATGAACACGTAGTCGGCCCACGCTAAATCTTCATCACGCAGTTGGCGCGTGTTAAGATCGACCAGGCGCTTGTTCCACTCCGCGGGCAGCATCGCCGCGACGGTCAACAGGCCCAGCGGCGGCGCGATCGATTTCTTGCGGATGAACTTGAGGGCATAGCGAAAACTCCAGAAGGTGTCGGGGAACTCGGGATAGATCAACAGGATGTTCATGGCGCTTGCTCCGTTCTGAGATGCTCACGGCGGCTAAGATCGCGGCCAACGGTCGGCTGGCAGATTGATCGGTTCGACAACGCGCGGGTGGGGTTGAGCGCAACGTTTGGTATTATACTTGCATTCCAAGACAACGTCAGTCGATATGTGGGCCACCGCCGCCCGCGTCAGAAAGAGTCGAATTCATGTATCCACACGATTATCATCTGCATTCCAATTTTTCGTGCGATTGCCAGGCGTCGATCGTCGAGCAGTGCCTCGGCGCGATCCGGCAGGGTTTGCCGGAAATCGGCGTGACCGATCATTTCGATCTGCACCCCGGCGATGAGTGCGCCGGTTTCTTCCGCCCGATCGAATGGGCCGCCGAACTCGATCGAGCCCGCCGCGAATTCGAGGGACGCCTCATCGTCCGCGCCGGGATCGAACTGGGCGAGCCGCACATCTATCAAGCCGAGTGTCAGGCTGTGCTCGCCAGTTACCCGTTCGACTACGCGCTGGGATCGCTGCACTGGGTGGGTGATGAGATCATTTTCGATCCGCATTACTTCCGCCGCTCGCCGGATGAAGCCTACGGCCTGTTCTTCGAGGAACTGGAGCGCATGACGCGCGTGGGCGGCTTCGATGTGCTAAGTCACTTCGATGTGGTCGTGCGCGTAGGAGCGCCGCACTACGGCGGGTACGATCCGCGCCGCTACGAAGAGGTGATCCGCGCGGTGCTGCAGAACTGCATCGAGCGCGGCATCGCGCTGGACCTCAATACGCAGGGCCTGCGCAATCGCTGCCAGCTGCTGACGCCGGGCGTGGAGATCTTGACGTGGTATCGTGAGCTGGGCGGCGAGCGTGTCACGCTTGGCTCGGACGCGCATTCGCCGGACGTCATCGCCGCGAATTTCGATCTGGCGATCGAGGCGTTGCAGGCTGCCGGATTGAAGTACGTGACGCAGTTTGAGCAGAGAACGGCGAGACTGCTAGCGATATAGGCTATTCTTCATCCGCCACCGGCAAGCGCAGCGTGAGCTGTGTATATGCCCCGGCCGCGGCTAGCAGATACCCCGCTAAGTAAGCCATATCTGACACCACGCTGAGGAGATTAGCGCCGGTGGCATAAGTGCCGCTCCAGGTGCCGTACGAGAAAGCCAGCCCCCCGACCGCAAACATCAGAATGCTGCTGACCAGGTAGACCCAGGGCCGCGCCACCAACCCGCCGCCCAGGTACACCAGCGACAACACGGCGAGGAAAGCCACGCCCAGGTTGCCGATGAGGTAATACGCGCCGATGAGGAGCTGCATGATGACAACCTCGCCCGGATGGGAGAGGATGTACTCCAGGGACAACAGCAGCACGCTGAACAATATACCAAGGTAGGCTGCCAGTATCAGCAGCTTCTGGCGCCGGCTGAGCTGAACGTGCAGCGCGCGATAATGCAGCACCAGGCTCGCCAGCATCGGCAGAAAGCCAATGCCCCATGAAACATCGACGACGGAGGGATACGGCTGCGGCTGGCGCAGCACGTGATAGACGATCCAGAGCGACTCGGAGAATGTCAGCACCATCAGCCCCGCGCTTAACAGCAGCCAGACGTAGCGCGAGCTTGCGCCCGGCTCAAATGTCCGGGCGGCTTTCAGCGTCAAGAGTGACGCCAGCAAGGCCGAGGCGGCAAAAGCAACATGCGTTAGATAAAGCAGGACCTCACTGCCGCCGGGCTGCCAGATGGTCCAGGCGAGGTACACTGCCAATAGGCCGATAATTGCGGCCGGAATAAGCCGGTCCCTTTTCATGCGCGCGTATCTCCCCACCAATTATAATTCATGCGGCGCCAATAATCCGATACTGGGAATTAATCCGGGCCAGATCAGGCGGCAGATTTGTCAGCGTGGCGGCTAACGTCGCTTTCAACAGCGGCTCACCCAGAATCTGGCGGGCCAACTTCTGCGCGTACTGCGCGTACGCCAGATAGACGGACGCCAATACCCTGGCATCGACGTCCGGGATGCGGCGCCGCAGCTCGCTTAGGTCAGCCAACCCGGTCAGCACACTCCAGCCGTGCTGCCGCGCATGCAGATTGAGTTGCTGCGCAAACTGATCGGCCAACGGTCGACCGCCCGTGCGCGCGATTGCTTCCATGAGCCGGGTGATGAACAGCGTGAACAATAGACTCAACTCGGCGCACAACAGCTCGTTGGCGCCGGCTGAATCAGCAGGCTCATTTATGGATGAGGATACCATATCGATATTATAGATAGGTCAGGTTGGCTGACGGTTGAAAACACCGCTGTCAACCGCCGATCTTTCCCCGTTCCCCTCTGTGCCAGGCCTCGGCCAAATTTGATGTACAATTCGCGGCATGAAACTCAGCCAGCTGGTCGCGGCTTTGCCTTCGCTGGACACGCTGCCGCACATCGATCCCGACATCACGCTCATCACCACCGATTCGCGCCAGGTCATCCCCGGCGCGCTGTTCGTCGCCTATCCCGGCGTCGCGGTCGATGGGCATCGCTTCATCGCGGACGCGCTGCAGCGCGGGGCGGCTGCCATTGTCGGTGAACGTGAATTTGCCGAGGTCAATCAGCACTCAACCCTCACCCTTCAACAATATCTGCGGGTGCGTGATGGCCGCGAGGCCTTCGCCTGGCTTAACGCCGCGTGGTACGGCTTCCCGGCGCGCCGGTTGATCATGATTGGCGTGACAGGCACCGACGGCAAAACGACCACGAGCAATCTCATTCATTCCATTTTAACGACAGCCGGTATCAAAGCGGGCTTGATCAGCACCGTCAACGCCGTCATCGGCGAGCGCGTATTGGACACCGGCCTGCACACCACGACGCCCGATGCCAACGACGTGCAGCGCTACCTCGCAGAGATGGTGGCCGCGGGCATGACTCACTGCGTGCTGGAGACCACTTCGCACGGTCTGGCGCAGCAGCGCGTCACCGGCTGCGAGTTCGACCTGGCCGTCGTCACCAACATCACCCACGAACACCTCGACGTACACGGCTCGCTGGCAGCATATCGCGCGGCGAAAGGGCTGTTGTTCACCTCGCTGGCCGCTTCACACGACAAGGGCCTGCGCAAGGCCGCCATCCTTAACAACGACGACTCGTCCAATGTTTATCTGCGCGATTGGATTGAGCGATCAGCGCAGGGCGCCTGCCGTCCGGAAATCATTACCTATGCGATCAAGCAGCCCGCGCACTGGAATGCCTTCGACATCGATTATCGCGCTGATGCGATCCACTTCACGGCGATCGGCGCCGGCCGCTCGATCGAGATCGCCACGCCGCTGGTGGGCGAATACAATGTCTCGAATTGTCTTGCCGCCATCGCCGCTGCGGTTGATGGCCTCGGCGTTGATCCACAGGCCGCCCGATCGGGGATCGCAGCCCTCAAAGGCATTCCCGGCCGCATGGAGCGTCTCGACGAGGGCCAGAACTTCACCGCGCTTGTCGATTTCGCGCACACGCCCAACGCCCTCGATCGCGCCATCGCCGCCGCGCGCACCATGACCGACGGGCAGGTGATCGTCGCCTTTGGGTGCGCGGGCCTGCGCGATCGCGAGAAGCGCACCTTGATGGGCGAAGTGGCCGGTCGGGCTGCCGATAAAATCATCGTGACCGCCGAAGACCCGCGCACCGAATCGCTGGACGCGATCATGGCCGTCACCGCGCAGGCCCTGATCGCGCAGGGGCGCGTGGAAGGCGTCGATTTCTGGCGCGTGCCCGACCGGGGTGAAGCGCTGGCCTTTGCCTGCTCGCTCGCCAAAGCGGGCGATGTGGTCGTGGCTTGCGGCAAAGGCCACGAGCAGTCCATGTGTTTTGGCGACATTGAATATCCGTGGGATGATCGGGAAGCGATGCGCGCCGCGCTGCGGGGACAACCCTTAAAGACTCTACCAACGGCCAACGTAAAGCGTAAGGCGTAAAACGTAACAGGCCCATTACGCATTACGTTTTACGCATTACGCATCATTTTTCACTCATCATGCTGGATCTCGCCATCATCATCGTCAACTACAACGTCTGCGATCTGCTCCGCGAGTGCCTCACGTCCGTCTATGCCAGCACCGGCCTTGCCTTCGCGGTATGCGTCGTCGATAACGCTTCGCCCGATGACAGCGCCGCCATGGTGGCGCGCGAATTTCCGCAGGCGCACCTCATCCGCAACACGGAGAATATGGGCTACGCGGCAGCGAACAACCTGGGACTGCGCTATTTTGGATTTACCGATCGGGGATCAGAGATCTGGTCTCAGGGATCGGACGCTGGCGATCAACCCCACATCCAACATCCGACCTCTAACATCCCCCGCTATGCGCTGCTCTTGAATCCTGATACAGTGGTGCCGCCCGACGCTTTGGCGCGAATGATCCAGCTCATGGACGATCATCCGGACTTTGGCGTGAGCGGCCCCAAGCTGGTGCGCCGCGACGGCTCGCTCGATCTGGCCTGCCGGCGCGGCTTCCCCTCCGTGGAAGTCTCCTTTTGGCGTTTGACGAAATTGAGTAAAATATTCCCCCGCAGCCGGCGCTTCGGACGTTACAACATGACCTACCTCGATCCCGATCAACCCGCGGAGATCGATTCCGTGGTGGGCGCATTCATGCTCGTACGGCGCGAGGCAATTGCGCAAGCGGGCCTGCTGGATGAGATCTTCTGGATGTATGGTGAAGACCTCGATTGGGCGTACCGCATCAAGCAGCGCGGCTGGAAAGTGTACTATTACCCGGCGGTCGTCGTCACGCACGTCAAGCGCGCGTCCAGCAGCCAGGACAATGCGGGCGCGGCCAAAGCGCAGTACGAATTCGATCGCGCCATGTGGCTGTTCTATCGCAAGCACTATCAGGCCAGCACGCCGCGTCTGGTCGATTGGCTGGTGAAGTTCGGACTGGGCTTGAAGGGCGGCGCGCCGCTGAAAGCTGAGATGAAGCAGAAGTAATGAAGAATAGTCGTGTCCGCACGTTATCCACCCTCGCGTTGATCAGCGCCGACACGGTGCTGATCACTGTGGCGTTTCTCATCGCGTACGGCATCCGCTGGGAATCGACGCAGCTCGACCCCGGCATCAAGCTGGCCCCGTTCGGCGACTATCTGGGTTTGTTGATCGTCCAGATCGTTGCGATTGTGACAGTGATGTTCTGGGCGCGGTTGTACCATCAGGCGCGCGCCGTCTCGCGCGTCGACGAGTTTTACGGCGTGTTCGGCGCGGTTTCGATTGGCATGATGATGTCCGTCGCCATCTCGACGCTGCTCTTCAAGAACCTGGAGTTCGACTTCCCCCGCACGCTCATCATCTATTCGTGGCTGCTGACCATCATCCTGGTCATGGTCGGGCGGCTGGTGTATCACGCCGTGCAGTGGCGCTTGCAGGCGCGCGGCATGGGCCGCGAAAAAGTGCTCATCGTCGGCACCGGCGACACCGGCAAACTGGTGCTGGAGAAGATCAAAGGCTCGCCGCACCTGGGCTATGAGGTGATCGGTTTCGTGCACAAGAACGGCGAGACCGAACCGGACAACGTGCTGGGTGTCCCGGTGCTGGGCAATGCCGAAGATCTGCCGCGCCTGATCGACGAACGGCAGATCGACGAAGTGATCATCGCGCTGCCGGAAGCGTCCGACGAAGAAATGCTGGGGCTGATCTCCAAATGCTCGAAGGCGTCACTCAGCATCAAGGTCTTCCCGGACGTGTTCCAGATCATCGCCACGCAGGTCACCATCGACGATCTGGGCGGGCTGCCGCTGTTGAGCGTGCGCGATGTGCGCCAACACGGCTGGCGGTTGACGGTGAAGCGCCTCATGGATGTGACGCTCAGCGCGATCGGACTGGTGCTGATCTCGCCGCTGCTGTTCATCACGGCCATCTTGATCAAACTCGAATCGCCCGGCCCGGCGTTCTACGTGCAGGAGCGCATGGGCCTGGATGCCAAGCCGTTCAAGATGATCAAACTGCGCTCCATGCGCCAGGACGCCGAAGCCAACGGCCCCGGCTGGACGGTGGAAAACGATCCGCGCCGCACCAAGCTGGGCACGTTTATCCGCAAGACCAACGTAGACGAACTGCCGCAGTTGATCAATATTTTGATCGGCGATATGAGCCTGGTCGGGCCGCGTCCCGAGCGCCCGGTCTACGTCGAACAATTCCGCCGCACCATTCCGCGCTACATGGAGCGTCACAAAGAAAAAGCCGGCCTCACCGGCTGGGCGCAGGTCAACGGCCTGCGCGGCGATACCTCCATCAGCGAACGGACCAAGTACGATCTGTGGTATATCGAAAATTGGTCGCTGCTGCTGGACATCAAGATTCTCATCCGCACGGCGCTGCGGATGTTTACCGACAAAAACGCGTACTAATTTCATCTCTAACGCATTTCTATTACCCCTATGCTTGACATGATTATAAAGCGTGGGTTATAATTTACACGTCATAAATTAGCACTCTTGCCACGAGAGTGCTAATTACTTGACAGGAAAATTATGGCTGAATTGACCTCTCGACAGCAATTGATTTTGGGGTTGGTCATTCGCGAGTACGTTGCCAGTGAGACGGAAAACGAGGACGGCACGCGCCGCGTTCAGCCGGTGGGTTCCAAAGGACTGGTCGAGCGCTACAACCTGGACATCTCGCCTGCGACCATCCGCAATGAGCTGGCCAGGCTGGAAGAGCAAGGCTACCTCACTCACCCCCACACCTCGGCGGGGCGCATTCCCACGGATTCGGGCTATCGCTATTTCGTCGAAACGCTGATGGGTGATGTCGATCTGTCGGCGGAAGAGCAGCGCACCATCGTGCACCAGTTCCATCAGGCGCGCCTCGATCTGGATCAATGGATGAAGCTGGCCGCGTCGGTGCTGGCGCGCACCTCGGGCAGCGTATCCATCGTCACGCCGCCGCGCGCGGCGGAAGCACGGCTGAAGCACATTCAGTTGATCTCAACGCAGGGCCGCTTGGTGCTGTTGATCCTCGTGTTCATGGACGGCGCGGTGAAGCAGGAAATGTTGACGCTGGCCGATCCCTTGACGCAGCCCGATCTGGACATCGTCTCGACCAAGCTGAACGCGGCCTTCAACAACCGCACCGCGGCGGACATCAAATCACGCCGATCGGATCTCTCGGCCCTGGAGGCCGACGTGCTGGCGCGTGTGGTGGAGATCATGAGCCGCGCCGATCAGTGGGCGGCCGCCGATGTTTACCGCGATGGCTTGAGCGAGGTGCTGCGCAAGCCGGAATTTGAAGATCGCGAATCAGCCGAAGGGCTGTTGAAGGTTTTTGAAGAACGATCGCTGCTGGAAGATGTGCTCAGCACCGCGCTGAATCCCGCCGTCAACGGCGTGCAGGTCGTCATCGGCAGTGAAGGCCGGTGGGCCGAGCTGCACGATTGCAGCCTGGTACTGTCACGCTACGGCGTCGCGGATCGCGCTACCGGCGCGGTCGGCGTGGTCGGGCCGACGCGCATGCCGTACGGCCGGACCATTTCCGCTGTGCGCTACGTCTCAGTGCTGATGACCAATCTGATCTCGGATATTTTCTAGCCATGACCAAGAAAGCTAATCGCATCGCCAAACGCATTCACGTGAAGGATAAGAATCAAGTGAGCTCGCCGGCTGAAGTTGTCAACGAGACTGCAGAAATTCAGGCGCAAGCCGCACACCTCGCCGAACTTGAAAGCAAGGTGGCCGAGTTAGAAACTCAGGCCGCGGATTTGTCGGCGCAAGTTCAGGAAGCGCAAACTGAACGCGATCAATTGAAAGCGCAGGCTGCCGAGAACCTGGACGGTTGGCAGCGCGCGCGCGCCGAATTCGCCAACTACAAGCGCCGCATCGAGGCGGAGCGAACCGAACTGACGGCCAGCGCCGGCGCCGAAGCGTTAAAACGCGTGCTGCCCGCCGTGGACGACTTTGAGCGTGCGATGCAGACGCTGCCGGATGACCTGAAGGACAATCCGTGGGTCAACGGTGTGGCGATGGTGCAGCGCAAGTTGAATGCAGCACTGGAGCAGTCGGGCATTACACCGATCGCGATCACTCCCGGCGATCCCTTTGACCCCGCCGTGCACGAAGCGATCACGCACGAAGATTCCGATCACTTCGGCAGCGAGCAGATCATCGGCGAAGTACAGCGCGGGTACAAGATCGGCGATCGGGTGTTGCGCCCCGCGATGGTCAGGGTTGCGCGGTAGGGGGCGATCCGCATGTCGACCCGTTTCTGGGCGAACCGACAGATTCGTCCCAACAATTAGAATTCATTCAACGGAGAAAAATCATGGGCAAAATTATCGGCATCGATCTCGGAACGACCAACTCGGTGGTGGCCGTGATGGAAGGCGGCGAACCGGTCGTCATTCCGTCGTCCGAAGGGCCGCGGCTGATTCCTTCGGTGGTGGCCGTGAACCCCAAGACGCACGAGCGTAGTGTGGGCCAGGTGGCGCGGCGGCAAGCCGTCGTCAACCCGGAGAATACGATCTTCTCGGTGAAGCGCCTGATGGGGCGCAAGCAGCGCGACGAGCAGGTGCAAAAAGCGTTGAAGCGCCTGCCCTACAAGATCGAGGAAGCGCCCAACGGCGACTGCCGCGTGGTGATGGACGGCAAAGAATACTCGCCGCCGGAAGTGTCCGCGATGATTTTGCAGAAGATCAAGCAGGATGCCGAGGCGTATCTGGGCGAGCCGGTGACGCAGGCGGTCATCACGGTGCCGGCGTACTTCAACGACTCGCAGCGGCAGGCGACCAAGGACGCCGGCAAGATCGCGGGGCTGGAAGTGCTGCGCATCATCAACGAACCGACCGCTTCTTCGCTGGCCTACGGCCTGGACAAGAAGAAGGATGAAGTGATCGCCGTGTACGACCTGGGCGGCGGCACGTTCGATATTTCGATCCTCGACGTGGGCGACGGTGTGTTTGAAGTGAAGTCCACCAACGGCGACACGTTCCTGGGCGGCGATGATTTCGATCAGCGCATCATCGATTTTGTGGCGGATGAATTCAAGAAATCCGACGGGATCGATCTGCGCAACGATCGGCAGGCGCTGCAGCGCTTGAAGGAAGCAGCCGAGAAGGCCAAGATCGAACTCTCGACGTTGATGGAGACGGAAGTCAATCTGCCCTTCATCACGGCCGATGCGTCCGGTCCCAAGCACCTGGTCATGAAGCTGACGCGCGCGAAGTTGGAGCAGCTCACCGCCGATTTGATTCAGCGCTCGATCGATCCGTGCCGCCGCGCGCTGCAGGACGCGGGCACCACGCCGGACAAGATCGACGAGGTGGTGCTGGTGGGCGGTATGACGCGCATGCCGGCGGTGGTCGACGCCGTGCGCAAGTTCTTCGGCAAGGAGCCACACAAGGGCGTGAATCCCGACGAAGTGGTGGCGGTGGGCGCGGCCATTCAGGCGGGCGTGCTGGGCGGCGAGGTGAAGGATATTCTGCTGCTGGACGTGACGCCGTTGACGCTGGGCATCGAAACGCTGGGCGGCGTGGCGACGCCGTTGATTTCGCGCAATACCACGATTCCGACGAAGAAGAGCCAGGTCTTCTCGACGGCCAGCGACGGCCAGACGAGCGTGGAGATTCACGTCACGCAGGGCGAGCGCCCGATGTCGGCTGACAACAAGACGCTGGGCAAGTTCATCCTCGATGGGATTCCGCCCGCGCCGCGCGGCATGCCGCAGATTGAGGTCACGTTCGACATCGACGCGAACGGCATCCTGAAGGTGTCGGCGTCCGACAAAGCGACTGGCCGTTCGCAGCACATTACCATCACGGCGTCGTCGGGTCTCTCGGATTCCGAGGTCGATCGGATGGTGAAGGACGCGGAAAAGTTCGCCGCGGAAGATCAGAAGCGCAAGGATCGGATCGAAGCGCGCAACACTGCCGACTCGGCTGTCTATACCGCCGAGAAGACGCTGCGCGATCTGGGCGACAAGGTTCCGGCGGACGTGAAGAATGAAGTCGAGGCCAAGGCCGCCGCGCTGAAGGGCATTCTGGAAACCGGCAGTGTGGAAGATCTGAAGCACAAGGCTGATGATCTGATGCAGTCTGTCCAGAAGATCGGCGCGGCGATGTACCAGCAGCCCGGCGCAACTCCGCCGCCCGATATGGGAGGAATGGGTGGTGACACCGGCCCGACCGGCTCCGGCGGCGATGATGTGATTGACGGAGAGTTTACGAAGAATTAGCGAAATGTTCAATGATCAATTTTCAATGATCAATGCGTGGTTCGCCCCATCGGTCATTGGTCGTTGATCATTGGTCATTGATCATTGAGAACTGTTCATGGCAAGCAGCAAGCGCGATTACTATGAAGTGCTGGGGGTTTCCAAAGGTTCCGGCGCGGATGATATCAAGCGGGCCTACCGCAAACTGGCGCGGCAGTATCATCCCGACGTGAACAAGTCGCACGACGCCGAGGCGAAGTTCAAAGAACTGAACGAAGCATACGAGGTGCTGTCGGACGACAATAAGCGCGCCGCTTACGATCGCTTCGGGCATGCGGCGGTTGACGGCAGCGGCATGGGCGCGGGCGCAGGCGGCTTTGGCGACTTTACCGGCTTTGGCGGCATGGGCGGCTTCGACGACATCCTCGACGGGTTGTTTGGTTTCGGCCGGCAGCGCTCGTCGGCGGCGCGGCGCACGCCCCGGCGTGGAGCCGATCTGCGCTATGACATGACGATTACGTTCGAGGAGGCGGCGTTCGGCCTGGAGCGTGAGGTGGAAGTGGCGCGCTATGAACTATGCTCGCGCTGCGCGGGCAAGGGCGCCGAGCCGGGCACGACGCCCAAGCGGTGCAGCACGTGCAACGGTACCGGCGAAGTGCGGCATGTACAGCAGTCGATCCTAGGATCGCTGGTGAACGTGACGACGTGCCCCACCTGCCGCGGTGAAGGCGAGACCATCTCGATGCCGTGCAGTCAATGCCGCGGCAACAAGAAGGTGCGCGTCACGCGGCGCTTGAACGTGAAGGTGCCGCCCGGCGTCGATACCGGCACGCAGATCCGCCTGGCGGGTGAAGGTGAGTTGGGCGAGTTTGGCGGCCCGTCCGGCAACTTGTACGTGGTGCTCAATGTCAAGCCGCATCAGTTTTTCCGCCGCCGTGAAGACGACGTGGTGATGGAGGTGCAGGTCAACGTGGCGCAGGCCGCGCTGGGCGATGAGATCGTGGTGCCGACACTGGACGGCGACGAGTCGATCAGCATTCCGGCGGGCACGCAGACCGGCCGCGTCATCTCGATTAAGGGCAAAGGCATTCCGCATCTGCGGCGGCAGGGCCGTGGCGATCAGCTGGTGGTGGTGCAGGTCGCCATCCCGACGAATCTTTCCAGCGAACAGCGCCGCCTGATGCAGGAACTGGCCAAGACGCTGGGCAAGGAAGTGATTCCGCAAAGTGAGAAGGGGTTCATCGACAAGTTGAAGGATTTGTTTACGGTGTAGGGATCAGCTGATCAGGAACGCCGATCGGACAGGATCGGCGTTTTTGTTGCGAGGCACAATGTCCGTAAATCACCAATCAGAAATCCAAAATCCAAAGTCGAATCAGTGGCTTGAGGTCTGCGTCATGACCGAAGCCGAGACCGCCGAGGCTGTCTCGGAAGTGATGAGCCGCGCTGCGCCCAACGGCGTGGCGATCGAGCAGATTGCGCGCGATATTCAACTCGGCGCGGATGAAGGCGCGGCGGCGCAGCTGGAGCCGATCGTGGCGGTGCGCGCCTACCTGCCGCTGGAAGACGATGTTGAGACGAAGCGCCGCCAGATTGAAGAAGGACTGTGGCACTTAAGCCGCATTGTACATATGCCTGAGCCGACGTTCCGCGTGGTCGCCGAAAGCGATTGGGCCAATGCGTGGAAAGAGCACTATCACGTGGTGCACCTGGGCGAGCGGTTTGTGATCAAGCCGACGTGGCGCGAGTACGCCGCACAGCCCGGCGAGATCGTGATGGAACTCGATCCGGGGATGGCGTTTGGCACGGGACTGCATCCGACGACGCAGATGTGCCTGGCGGCGCTTGAGAAGTACGCGCAGCCCGACATGCACACGCTCGATCTTGGCGCCGGCTCGGGCATCCTGGCGATTGGCGCGGCGCTGCTGGGCGTCAAGTCGATCGTGGGCATCGACAATGATCCGCTGGCGGTGAAGGTGGCCGCCGAGAACGCCGCACTGAATCGCGTGGAGCAGCAGATCGCCGTCGAGTTGGGATCGCTGGAAGAGGCGGCCAGGCAAACTTACGACTTGATCATCGTCAACATTCTGGCGCGCGTGATCATCGGGATGTGCGAAGCCGGTCTGGGGCGCGTGGTCCGATCGGGCGGGCTGGCGATCTTCGCGGGGTTGATCGATACGCAGGAATACGGCGTGCGCGAGGCGTTGCAGACGCAGGGGCTGACGGTGATCGATCGGTTGCAGGAAAAAGACTGGGTGTGCTTGATCGCGAGGAAATGATCCACGAATCCCCACGAATAATCACTTCGTGAAGATCGTGTGCATTCGTGGATCGCGGTTCTAGAACTCGGCCGCGGGCTGGCTGGGGCTGCGGAAGCGATAGGTGATGCGGCCCTTGGTCAGGTCGTAGGGCGACATCTCCACCTTGACGCGGTCGCCCAGCAGAATGCGAATGTAGTAGCGGCGCATCTTGCCCGACAGGTAGCCCATGACCGTGTGGCCGTTTTCCAGCTTGACGGTGAACATGGTGTTGGGCAGCGCCTCCACCACCACGCCTTCCACTTCCACCTTTTCTTCCTTCGCCTTCACAGTGCTGTCTTTGTGCTGCTTCATACACGCTCCTTGTTTTTGCGCTCAAAAAGGGCGCAAGCCTGCACGGTCTTGCGCCCTGTCAACAACGGATTACAAATCAGCGAGTGACGCGCGATAGCATCCGACCTTGTTTGCGAGAGTGGCCCCGTGCAACGCTCGTTAGTATACCCGATTGACCAACCCCGGTCAAATGACGATCATCCTATTTTCGACGGCGACCGAGCACCAGCACGAGCACGAAGAAGACTACGGCGGCCCCGATCGTGATCGGCAGCACCGGCAGCACCTGGCCGGTGGAGGTTGTGCCGAAGGGCGGCGGCGTGGGCGTGGGCGTGGGTGACGGCGTGCTCGTGGGTGTGCCCGTGGGCGTGGGCGTGGCCGTGGCCGTGGCCGTGGGCAGCGGAGTCGGCGTGTGCGTCGGCGTGCCGGTGGGCGCCGGCGTGGGCGTGTGGGTAGGCAGCGCGGGCGTGGCGACAGGCGTCGGGACGACACGGGTATCTGCCACGGCCGGGCGAACCGGATCGCCCGGCACGAAAACGTCCAGCAGGCCGTTGGCGATGACGAGACCGTTGTTGGTGCCCAGCTCCAGCACGGCGTTCCGCAGATCGAGCGCAAAAACTACGTTCTCGCCCAGCGTCCGTGCGCCATCCCGTGTGATCTCCAGGGCGGTGTCTTGCGTCAGGCCAAAGGCGACCGCGGCCGGATCGTTGTAGGCCAGCGAGAACAGCCGCCCCCAGCGATTGTCATTCAGCACCTGCGGCTCGACGGTGATGTCGAGCAGGCCCAGCCCTGCGACGAGGTTGGTCGTGCCCTGCAAGAACGATTTCTGCACGGCAAACTCGGCTTCGTCCGGGTCGGCGGGCGTGGGGCTGTGCGCCGAGTACGATCGGCCGACGACGGCCGCGCCGCCGTTGTCGGCCAGCAGCGGCAAGCCGTTGGCCCACGCGGTCTTGACGGCTTCCAATCGGCTGACTTCCACCTTCGATTGATCTTTGGCGATCAAGAGCAGGCCCGTTACATCGGCCGGGATGGTCAGCGCTTCATCCTGATCGAGGACGACGGCGATTTGCGAAGGTGCGCCCAGCGCGGCCGCATATTGGTCGGCCATGACCTGCGCCGAACTTTGTGAAGGGAAGCCAGCGGCCACGATCAAGATTTTGGCTTGGTCGCCGCCGGCCAGCTTGACAAAGCGCTTGAAGATGGCGTTGTCGTCCAGCGACTCGCTGAGATCGCCGGCCAGGATCAGCGGCCCGGCGCGGCGGGGCAGGGTCAACGCCCGGAAGTCGCGCGCGATTCTGGTGCGGGGCGGCTGGGCCTTGTTTCCGATCGACATCACGCGCTTATCCAGATCATACGTGAACTGGCCGGGCGCCAACAACTGCACCAGCACGTTGCGCAGGCGCAGTAGATTGTTTGGCGACGAGTACGTCACGCCGTCGGCCGCGTGGTACGTTTCTGCATCGAGAATGGTGGTGGTGTACAGACCAAAGACGTCCTGCAGTTGGGTCTCGTCGTAGACATTGACGCCGGTGTAGGCGTCGACGCCGATGCCGACGTGCGGCACATCGGCGCGCGTGACGGCATTAAGCAGGCGGCCCAACCGGTTGAGCTGGAAAAAGTGTTGATCGAGAATGGCATCCTTGATCGAAAAGAGCAGGCCGTGTTGTTCGGGTGTGTTCCACACTTCGCTGGCCTTGAATTGCAGGGAGTTGGCGGCCTCAAAGCCCGGCCTGTAGCCGGCCAGCATGGCCGCCGATTGGATGCCGCCGCCGCCGCTGGTGCCCGCCACGATAACGCCGTTTTCGTACGAGGTGGTCAGCGCCTGCTCCAGCGGCGTGCCGCTCAAGACTTCCATGGCCACCGTTTGATCGCCGCCCAGCACAAAGATGGCGGACAGATCGTTGGCGAAGTATTTCAGCGACTTGGGATCAGCCGCGTCGCTGCGGGTGAAGATGGGCGCCAGGGTGGCGGTGCAGGTGTAGTCTGCCGGGGCGGCGCGCTTGCAGGCTTCTTCAATCTGGAAACGGCGCTCTTCGGCGGCGCTCAAATAGGCGGCGCGCTCAGCGCCGCTGATGGTTTGGGCGTTGGCGGCGGACGCCACCGGCAGCACCAGAATGTTGACCTGTTTGTCTTTGGCGTTGGCCACGGCTTCTTTGGAGAAGCCGGCATAGATATCGGAGTAACCACCGCCGATGGGGATGAGGTGCTCGATCGGTTGGGGTTGGGCCGCCGTGGGCAGCCCGCTGACGAACACGCCAAGGATGATCACTACAATCGCCAGGAGTCGCAACAATCGATAGGATCGGGACATGAGAGGGCCTCGCGCACGGAGACAGTCTAATCGAAAGTGGCTGTTTGTCAATTGCCAGTAGTTTGACGAAACCAACTTCATCGGGTACAACCAACGTGCGCCCGCACTCGATCGGCTTGCCGCCGGTAGAGTGCGAGTTTTTGTGTGAGGAGTGCCGCATGACTGTTTTGCAAGCCGAGCAAGTAACCAAACATTACCGCATGGGCGATGTCATCGTCAGCGCGCTGGATCGCGTGGATTTCAGCGTAACGCGCGGCGAGTTCGTCGCCATCATGGGGCCGTCGGGATCGGGCAAGTCCACACTGCTGCACCTGCTGGGCGGATTGGATGGGGCGTCGGGCGGCGCGATCACGTTGGCCGAGAAACAACTCTCGACGCTAGACGACAACGCCGTGACGCTGGTGCGCCGCCGCAACGTGGGCTTCATCTTTCAGTTCTACAACCTGGTGCCCACACTGACGGCGGAGGAAAACATTGCCCTGCCCTTGTTGATCGATGGGCGCGATGTGAAGAAGTCGCAGGCGAAGATCGACGAACTGCTGGCGCTGGTGGGCTTGAGCGAGCGGCGGCGCCACAAACCCGATCAGCTGAGCGGCGGCCAACAACAGCGTGTGGCGATTGCGCGGGCGCTGGTGACTGATCCGGACATTGTGCTGGCCGACGAGCCGACGGGCAACCTTGATTCGAAGAGCGGCAAGGCGATTCTGGAATTGCTGCGCCATTCGTGCGACGAGCTGCATCACACCATCGTGATGGTGACGCACGATGCGTATGCCGCCTCGTATGCCGATCGTGTGGTGTTCCTCAAGGATGGCCGCCTCGTGCGGCAGCTGCAGCGATCGGACGCGAAAGAGGGCGCGGTGATGCAGGCGATTATGGATGTGATGGGGCATTTGGAAAGTAACGAGTAATGAGTAACGAGTAAGCCGCGTTTTACTCATTACTCGTTACTTGTTACGCGGAAACGATGAGACCTAATAGTTCATTACGCCGTCTATACGGATTAGCCTTCCGCAACTTGTCGACGCGCAAGACGCGCACGCTGTTGACGGCGCTGGGCATCGTGCTGGGCGTGGCCGTGATCCTGGCGATCAACATCGCCAACAGCAGCACGCTGGCGTCGATCAATACGATCTTCGACGAGGCGTCGGGGCTGGCCGATCTGGTGATCGTGCCGTCGAGTTTGACGGGCCAGGGTTTCAGCGAAGCCGCGTTGGGGCGCGTGAAAGCGATCGCGGGGGTGGAGGCCGCCGTGCCCAGCGTCAGCGCGACGACGCTGCTGGCACAGGACGCCAAAGGCTGGTCGTTCGACTTCGGGCTGGGCGGCGCCAGCGGCGGCAACAGCCTGTTGTTGTTCGGCATCGATCCGGAGGCCGATCAGCAAGCGCGGCAATACCAGCTGATCGCGGGGCGCTTCTTGAAACCCGGCGAGCGCAGTTATTCTGCCGTGTTCACGCAAGACTATGCCGACGAAAAGAATATCGAAATCGGCAAGGACGTGGACATTCTGCTGCCCACGGGCGCGGCGACTCTGCGCGCGGTGGGCCTCGTGAAGAAGGACGGGCCGGGCTTGCTGAACAGCGGCGCGGTGGCGTTTGTGCCGCTGGAGGTAGTGCATGAATTGTTTGCGCGCGGCGGCGAACTGGATCAGATCGATATCGTCGCCACGCCGGAGGCCAGCAGCTCCACGCAAAAACTGGCGGCCTTGCGTGAAGCGCTGCGCGACAAATTGGGCGGCAAGTTCCTGGTGAACTATCCCGCGCAGCGCGGACAGATCGTGACACAGCAGCTCGCTTCGTATCAGCAGGGACTGTCGTTCTTCAGCATGATTGCGCTGTTTGTGGGCGGCTTCTTGATCTACAACGCGTTTACCATGACCATCGTCGAGCGCACGCAGGAGATCGGTTTGCTGCGCGCGCTGGGCGTGTCGCGGCGGCAGGTGCTGCGGCTGGTGATGATCGAAGCGGCGCTGCTCGGCGTGATCGGGTCGATCTTCGGGGTGATCTTCGGGCTGATCATGGCGCAGGGTTTGATTGCGCTGATGGCGACCATCACGGCCACGGAAATCGTCACGGTCAGCATTCCAGCCGATGGGTTATTCACGGCCCTGCTGGTCGGCCTGGGCGTCACGCTGATCTCGGCCCTGCTGCCGGCATGGCGCGCGACGCGCATCAGCCCGCTGGCCGCGCTGCGCATCAAAGGGCGCGACGATCCGGCCGGCGCGCCGCGCAAGTTGGGCTTTGTGGCAGGCGCCGAGCTTGTGATCGTCGGGATGCTGTTTGTGTATGCGATCCCGCTGCGCGATGCGGTGGTGTTTCAGGTGGGCAGCCTGGCTGTGTTTGCGATGCTGCTCGGCGCGACGTTGATGGTGCCGGTCTCGCTGGACTTCATGGAGAAGTTCGCGCGGCCCGTCATCAGCAAGATCTTCGGGCGCGAGGGTATCATCGGGGCGGGCAACATCCAGCGGGCGCGCGGGCGCACCTCGTTGACGGTGGCGGCGTTGATGGTGGGCGTGTCGATGGTGATCTCAATCGGCGCGATGAGCCGCTCGTTCCAGCAGGACATCGACGCCTGGGTGGACACGTCGGTGGGGGGCGATCTGATCGTGCGCTCGCCGCTGCATATGCAGATCGAATTTGGATCGCGGCTGGCTTCGCTGGCGGGCGTGGAAGCGGTGACGACGGGTCGTTACTTCGGCGTGAAGCGCGCCGGCAATACACCCGATGATCTGGCGCTGGTCTTTCAGGCGCTCGATCCGCAGACGTATTGGGAGGTGGCCTCGTTCCAGTTTTCAGAAGACAAGGAACTGCTGCCGCAGATCAAGGAAGATTTCGCCAACGGCGGGCTGCTGGTCTCGACGACGGTGGCCGATTACTACGATCTGCAGCGCGGCGACACGTTTGAGTTGGAGACGCGGCGTGGCGTCCAGTCGTTTCCAGTGGCGGGCATCGTCAGCGATTTCACCGGGCAGGGTTTTGTGCTGAACGGTTCGCTGGAGACGATGCGACGCTATTTCGCCATCAACGATGTCGATCGGTTCACGCTGAAACTCGCGCCGGGCGCGGACGTGAACGCCGTCAAGCAAGCGATCGAAGATCAATACGGCGCCAGCCGCCATGTGCAGGTGGAGACCACCGCCGCGTTTCGCGCGCGCATCCGCGAGTTGACCAATCGCGCGTTCGGCCTGTTGGATGTGCTGGCGTCGATCGGGGTGATTGTGGCCGCGCTGGGCGTGATCAACACGCTGATGATGAACGTGCTGGAACGGCGCAGGGAGATCGGCGCGCTGCGCTCGATCGGCATGACGCGCGCGCAGATCATCCGCATGATTCTGGCTGAGGCTGGCGCCATGGGTGCCATCGGCGCAGTGTTCGGCATCGGCTTTGGGATCTTGTTGTCGCGGGTGTTTGTGGAAGGCATGAAGATCATGACGGGCTACCGGCTGGAATTTTCGCTGCCATTTCAGTCGCTGCTGCTGGGCCTGGCGATTGCGCTGATCGTGTCGCAAGTGGCGGCGCTGTATCCGGCGTGGAAGGGATCGCGCGTGAATATTGTCGAGGCGATCAAGCATGAGTAAGTGGTTGTTGGTTGTTGGTTGTCGGTCGTTGGTTGTTGGTTGTTGGTAGTTGGTTATGCACAGCGACCAACAATCGCAGTGGAGGGATGATGAAAGGCAAACAGATCTTTGGACTTATTGTAGGGGTGATCGCTTTGAGCGCGATCGGGTTCTTGGGCTATCAGCGCTTTCTGGCGCCCGAACCGACGGCGACACCAACGCCCGTCGCGGCGGCGAAAGTCGAGGCTGATGTCGTTTCGGCGCAGGGCTTCGTGGCGCCGCAGCGCAGTAGCGAGCTGGCATTCCGATCGGGCGGGCGCGTGACGGAGGTGTTGATTGCCGAGGGCGATCAGGTCACGCAGGGCCAGGCGCTCATCCGCTTGCAGGCTGATCAATGGCAGGCGGCGGTGGCGCAGGCGCAGGCTGTGCTTGATCTGGCCAAGGCGAATCTCGATCAGGTGAAACAAGGCGCGCGAGCGGAAGACATTTCCGCGGCGGAAGCGCAGGTGCAAGCCGCCGAAGCGCAGGCGAAAGCGGCCGCGGCGGAACGCAATCGCTTGACGGGCGGCGCGACGGATGCGGCTATCGCCGCGGCCCAGGCGCGTCTGTCGGCGGCGCTGGTGGAGCAGAAGGTGGCGCAAGATGCGTATGACAAAGTGACGCAATGTGTGACGGTCAACGGCAACGAAGTGTGCCCGGGCCTCGGCACGCCCGAAGAGCAGGCGCGCGCGAGTCTGGCGGCGGCGAATGAAGCCGTGAACGCCGCGCGCAAAGCCTTGACCGAAGCCACGCGCGGATCGAGCCAGCAGGTGCAGGCCGCGCAGGCGAATGTGGCGGCGGCGCAGGCGCAGATCGATATGGCGCGGGCGCAGCTCGAGCGGGTGAAGGCGGGCGCAACCTCGGCGCAGATCGCAGCGGCAGACGCGGGTGTGGCTCAGGCCGAGGCGGGCTTGCAAGCCGCGCAGGCCGCGTTGAACGAAGCCACGTTGATCGCGCCGTTCGCCGGGACGATCGCGCAGATCGACACGGAAGCGGGGCAGGTCGTGGGGCCGGGCGTGCCGATCGTGAGCATGGCCGATCTCAACGCGTGGGTGATCGAGACGGACGATCTGAGCGAGGTCGATGTGATCAACGTGCAGCCCGATCAAGCAGTGACGATCACCCTGGATGCGCTGCCCGGCGTAAAGTTGAACGGTAAGGTGCTGGCCATCATGCCGAAGGCGCAGACCAAGCGCGGCGATGTGACGTACACCGTCAAGATTGCGATCGAGAATCCTGATCCGCGTTTGAAGTGGGGGATGACGGGGCAGGTGGAAATCCAGGTGCGGTAGTGCGATAGTGCGGCAGTCTTGTAGTCAGGTAGTCGAAGCCCCGTCGGCTGGAGAAGTCGGCGGGGCCTTATTATGCTGGCCGGTCATTCCCGCGCGCTTATGGCCTGATGGCTTCCGTGAGAACCACGCGCTGCTGCGCGGCATCGATCGCGTGTGTGCCGCTGACGGGCAGGCGGCCGGCGGGCTCATACAACCCGATCGCGATGCGGTATTCACCCGGCGGCACATTCGCCAGCGGAATGAGCAACGTCTCGGTGATCACTTCGTTCGCGATCCAGCGCGAGGTGGGATAGGCGTTGTGGCGCGGCATGGCGTCCCACTGCGCGACGATGGTCTCGGTGGCCGGATCAAAGATGTGCGCGAAGACTTTGTAGTTGCGGGTGATATCGCGCCGCGCCTGCCACGCCAGATCGATCTGCAGCGTATCGCCCTCGCGTTTCAGATCGTAACCCAGCAATTGAATCTGATCCCCGAAGACCGCATCGAGCGGCTGAGACATGGTCGGTGCGTTGAAGTTGCGGGCGGGCGGCTCGATGGCGCGCCACGCGTGCGGATCAAGATGAATGCCGTCGATGGTCGTGCGGCCCACTTCTGCTTGCGAGGCGACACGATAGAGGATCACGTCGAGCGCATAGACTTGATCGCGCGGGAGATCGGCGGGCAGATCGAGTGTGTATGCGTCGTTAAGCGTGCCCGGCTGCCACGCGCTGGTCGGCTGAAAGCCATAGCCGGGCTGCGTATCGAGTGAAGTCCAGACTTTGCCAGAAGAATCGTGCAGCCGCAGCGAGATGCCGTAGTTCGCATCTGTCACACCAGAGATCGCCCACTGCAGCAGCACGTCGAGACGATCCAGATCATGCAGTTGCGTTTGCACTGCCGCGAGTCCGATGTTGGGCGTGAGCGATCCGAATTGGGGTGAGGTGGGCTCGTCGGAATGCTTGATCCAGATCGGCGCGAGGAACTGAGTATCATCGCCTACTTGCACCGACACGTAGTACATGCCGGTGGGTAAGGCGTAGGGCACATGTAATGTCACTCTGTTCTGCCCGTTCTGTACAGGCGTAACCGTCTGTGTGATCGGACTCGGCCCGCCGAACAGATGCGTGGACGGTGCAACGAGCGAGACGGTGGCGCTTACCTCCGCCGACGAAGCAATGCTCCACTCCATGTCTACTTCTACGCTGCCCGTATCTGGCGCAAAGCGTGCCTCAGACTTCATCAGACTGATGTCGTCACGAAAAGCATAACCGCCCGGATTGTGATGCAGCCACGGCTTGCTGACGAAGTCCATCGTTAGGTCGCGCGCCTCAGCGGACACCGCATAAACGTGCTGTGCCACGGCGATGAAGAGACCGTATCCAAAAACGATCAACGCGGCCCACCACACATTGCGAGACGGAATCAAATGGCGCAGATCAACATCCAGACCGTTCGTGTCACGATAAAAGCGAATCAACAAGAAGACGGTAAGTACCGCCAGTGTGATGAGCGAGACAGCTTCGCCAACGGTGCGGAGGAGCGTATTACTCAACCACACGTCGAGACGGTCTCCGCCGTTCCGGGTTACATCCACTTGTACATAGCCCAGATCGGGCGCGGCGCGAGCGGGTATGTCCGCGCCATTTTGATAAGCCCGCCAGATCGGCCAGTAAATGATCGGCAAATTAAGGGTGGCCGTTTCCGATTGAGTGCGCACGCTCCACGTTTGCCAAGTGGCGCCCCATTGAGACTGCATGGAATCTACAGAGCCAGCAGAAACGATCGGGCGGAGAAGAATCGCCGTTGGATCGATCAACAGCGGCCCGGTGTGCGGTCGCGGGATCAGCGTGCGCGGCAGATACTCGGCGCGGATCGTTGTGCCGATGTTGCCGGTGAACGCTTCGTACAGCTGCAACCGTTGGGGCGTGATCTCATCCGATCGGATGGGCAAGTAATCGGGGCGCAGGGTGAACAGCATTGACGCGACGAGGATCAATCCAACCGGCACAGCCACACGCGCCGGACGCGTGACAACCAGCGCTAGATACCCAATCGTCAACGAGGTGAACAACGCCTGAATCGACAGGAAGCGCCACGGGAATTGTGTGTACGATAGCAGCGGCAGCGTGTCCCACAACGGTTTGGACAACGGCGTGATCATGAACGTGGACAACGCCAGCCCGATCAGCACGAAGAGGCGGAACGAACTTGAATCCGTTTTAACGGATTTGTCTTGAGCAGCGACCGAATTCATTCGGTCGCGTTTCCACGTCACGATCAAGGCAATGAGGCCCGCCACTGTCCCGATCGCTTGCACCAGCCCCATCGCAAACGGCGAATTCGATCCGGGCGCGGTCGTAATCGCGTAGTCGAAGCCGATCGAGTTTTGGATCAGGTTCGCCGCCCGGAAGTGTTCGGCATAGTTGAAGTAGCCCGTCGTCTGCACAGCGCCGACTTGCGTCAGGCTCGCTTCGCCCAAAGCAGGCAGCCAGAAGAACGCGGACAGCGCGAAGGCAAGCAGAAGTCCAGCGCCAATGCCAAGGATGGTGCGCCCCACTGGGAAGCTTGGCACTGTTACGTGTTGCGTATTGCGTATTAACCACGCACCACGCACTACGCCATACGTGATGACGAACGGCGAGAAGATCAGCGCCGAGATGTTGTGCGTGAGAATCAAGCCGCCGTAAGACAGCGCCAGCAGCGGCCAATTGCGGGCGGAATCAAAGATGCGATCGATCGACCACAAGATGAGCGGATAGAAGATGAACGCGTAGAACTCGCTCAGCGAATCGCCGCGCACGTAGACGTTGACCAGGTGAAATGGCGCATAGAGGTAAGCGACCGCCGCCAGCCACGCCGCCCAACGAGTAGTGAAATGCCGCCGTGCCCAGCCGTACAGCGCGAAGCCCGCGCACACGAAGCCCAGCGTCTGCACGATCTTGATCGAGGTGAGCAGATCGAAGCCGAGGAAGTTGAAAATCGCCGCAAAGTAATACGGCAGCGCAGCATAGAAGTTAAAAAAGGGATAGCCCAGGCCGTAAGCCGCGTCAGGCATCCACCGCATGGGGAAAACGCCCTCGCGCAGGTTCGCCATCAATTGATGCAAGCGGAAAAACAAGAAGGGACTATCGCCGCCGCCGCGCGTATTGACGAGTCCCGGCCCGGTCCACAACGGCAGCGCGGCCAGCAGCGCCGCAAGCAAAAGCGTCAGACCGATCCAGGGGATCGATCTGACGCTTGCGCGAAAACCCGATTGAGGTTGTACGGCAGAAGCGGCGTTGGTCACGCTGAGCCTCTACTGCGAAACCGAGTCTCTCCAGCGCCGATCGGTGTACGCGGCAGTCCGCAGAAACCCGGTTTTACACGGTGCTTTACGCGCTGCGCGCGCGGCGCAGAATGCTGTACGCCAGGAAACCGGCTGCGCCCAGCACGCCGATACCCAGCACGCCCAGCGCGATGCGCCCGATGGTCGACATGCCGCCCGTGCTGCCAGCGGTCGCCTGATTGTTCTCCGGTTGCGCGCCCAGATTCACGCCGTAATTGATCTCGTACTGTGCGCCGCTGGCCAACGGCACAGCCCACTGCCCTGAAGTCGTCACCTGGCCCTTGACCTTGTTCACATCGGGTCGGGCTTGCACGGTGTACTGGCCCACCGCCAGATTCCCAAAGCAGTAGGCTTGATCAACTTCCGTGCCGTCGGTGCGATAGCTGGCCAGCCGGCCTGTTTCATTGGACAGGATGAACGTGACATTGGCCAACAGCGGTTCATCGGGTGGCGTGTAGGTGCCGTCGCCATTAACATCGTTAAAAGCGCGCACGCAGATTTCGCCCACGCCTTGCGGCCATGGCGCGGCGGCCTGCGCGGCCGGCAAGCCTGCCAGCAAGGATGTGGCGACAACCAGCAAACTGATCCAGCGTATGAAGCGCATGATGCGGTTCCTCTCTGCCTGAAGTTAGGCGCGCCGGCGCGCGATGACGAAGGCGCCGATGACGCCCGCCGCCAGCAGCAGCACCAATCCGCCGATGCCGGCCAGAATGCCGCCGATGTTCGATCCTCCGCCCGACGAGCTGCTGGATGATTCGCTGCCGCTGGTCGTGGTGGTGGCGCCTTCACCCGAGCGGCTGCCGAAGTCGATGCTGACCCTGGCGCCGGCTGACAGGGGCACACTCCACCGCTCGTCCGAGGTGGCCGTGGTATTGGGCGCGGGCTGCACGGCAATGCTGTAGCTGCCCGGCTTCAAATCACTCAGGCAGTGGGCGTCTGCGGCGTCGGTGGACACGTGCTCGGTCACCGTGGCGCCATCACCATCGATTACGGTGAACGTGGCGCCAGCGACTGGCCCTTCACCGGGATCGCGCAGCGCATCGGCGTTGACATCTTCATAGGCAAACAGGCACAATGTGGCCAGATTTGACGCGGCTGCTACCTCTGTCGCCGCTGCCGTCGGGGGCACGGCGGGTTCCGTCTGTGGCGTCGCAGCGACCGGCGCTTGCGGCGTTTCTGCCGACGGCTGTGCGGGGGCCGAGGTGGCGGTGGGCTGCGGCGCAGCCGTGGGCTGCGGGGCAGTGGAACCCGCGCCGCCTTTGATGATGATCTTCTGCCCGATCGAGAGAATTGACTGCGCGTTCAAGCCGTTCAACGCGTAGATGGTATCCAACGGCACATTGTATTGGAACGACAGTCCAAACAACGTGTCGCCGGCCACGACCGTATGCACGATGGCGCCGGTCGCATCGGGTTGTACCGCGGGCTGCGGCGGCGTGGTGGCCTGCGGTTGCGGCTGTGGCTGCGCGGCTGTGGTTGGCTGCGCCGTAGGCTGCGCGCCCAGAATCACCAGCTCAGCCTGATCCCACCACGCATCCAGGTGGATGGCGCCGGAACCGCGCCAGTCGTTGCGCGTGAACACCACTACCTTGCCAGCGGCCCCCACGGTGCCTTCCGTGCACAGCTGCCCCCAGGTATCATGTGGATTCCCCGCAGCCGACCACTTGATGTTGGGATTGTCCCAGTTGGCATCCCCCTCCAGAAAAATACCGACTTGCGAACGGCCATTCATGGCAGTAACTGACGGGTCGCCTTTGCCGTAGTCCCTGTTCTGGGCGTACAGGCGCGAGTGGGCGCAGAAGCGGACTTGCGACCCGGCCGGGATGCCGCCGACCGCCTGCGACCAACCCCCAATCCACGGGTCATACTGGCGGCCAATATGGGCCGAAGCATCGCCCTCCAGAACCAGCTCCGGGTACGCTCCAGAAGGATTGGTCTCGGCGCTGAAATCGGGGTTCAGCGCGTACTGCAATTCTGAAGCATTGTTCGGTTTCTCAATGATCTGGAACCAGCGGCCCCAACCGGTGGGCTGTTTGTTGCTGTCCGTGTAGGGCAGGTTCATGCCCGGATTTTGCAGCAGGTTGCCAGACTGAGCTTGCAAGACAGCCGGTGCGACGGCCAGCGCCGCAGCGATCAGCGCCAGCACACTGCCCCAGATGATCAACTTCTTGATGTTCATGGTGTTACTTCTCCTTTGGATGTTAGCCGCAATTATAAACCATTTTGCGCGTGCGTCCGGGGTGGAACCACGGCGGGAAATGACGGGGTGATTGACAGGCTACAGCCAGGCATAGCGCCGGCGGCGGCGCAGCCAGATGACCAGGCCGATCAGCCCGGCGGCGCCCACCAACAGCCCGATCAAGAGTGCCACGTCCTCGATCGGGAAACGGTTCAACGCGGCCCGATCGATCTGCACACCAAGCGGCACGGCGACGATGGCATCGCTGGGCAGCGAGATGGACCAGCGCAGCTGTTGGGTTGCCACATAACCGATCGGGAGACTGATCAGCATCCGATAGGTGGTGGCGGGCAAGCCGGTGAAGCACGTCTCATGGCTGGCTGCCTCCAGCTGCGCATCAGCCACCACTTCATCCTGCGCATTCACTACCTGCACCTGCAGCCCGGCTACTGGCAGCGGCGTTTCACCGGCCAGGAACAGCCCGTTGGCGTCGCTGTCGGCAAACGTGCGCAGGCAAATCGAGCCCCGCCCGGATCCGGTGCTGCCGCCGGTCGTCACAAAGGGATTGCCCGTCGATGGCTGAGCGGGGACCTGCGGCTTGGCCTCTGGCAAGGCGATGATCAACTCGCGGCCCAACTCAATGCGCGAATCGGGCTTCAAGCCGTTCAGTGCCATGATCTGATCGACCGGCACCCCGTATTGCAGCGCCAGCGCGAACAGCGTGTCACCCGGCTTGACGATGTGTACAATGCGGCCGCCGTTGCTGGCCGTCGACTTGCTCTCAACTGCCACCATGGCCGGAGCCGGGTTCACAGTCACCGGCGCGCTGAAGCCGCCGCCCAGCGCAACCAGCTCGGCGTCGTCCAGATACATATCGTTGTGCTGCATGGGATTCTCGGGACGGGAGTAGGTGAACACGGTGACCTTATTGGAACGCGCCACGGCCTGCACCTCGTACCGCTCGAACTTGTCGTAGACATCCTTCTCCGCCGACCAGACAACGTCCTTGCTCCACGGATCCGTGCCCCCCGTCGGATCGATGCCGATCTTCATGTGCATGCCGGTCTGGCCGAAGGAGAAATGCGGATTGGGCTGCAATCCATGCAGCTTGGTGGCCGACCAGGCGTGCATGTAAATGCTGAAGCGCAGCGCCATGCCGGGGCGCACATTCTCCACCACCTGGTAGACGCCGCCTTCGTGCACGCTCCAGAAGGTGAAGTACTTTTGCGAGTTCTCGCCGCTGCGGATGCGCGGCGGATCTTGCAGACTGCCGCGGGTGTCCCGGTATTCCGGCATATGCCACGCGACACAACCGTCCGGCGCTTTAGGGCTGCAGTAGTTGGGGTAAGTCTGATAATAATCCGGGGAGCTGGCATCCTCGTTGGGCGGCTGCCACCACGCCGACCACCCGTCGGCCATCATAACGCTTTGCCACGGGCGCGACGGCAGCGGTCCATCACACGGTACGGCAATCCACGGCTTGCCGCCGGGAAAGCTGCAGCGTACTTTGTAGTCGCCTTCAAAGCCGGGGTTTTCCAGCAAGTTTCCGGACTGGGCATGGAGGCGGGTCAGCGGCAGCCACGCTGCCCCCAGGGCGATGATCAACCCTGCGATTAAGATTTTCGCCAGCGCCTGCTGCTTCATCATTTGCCGTTCTCTGATACTTGATCCCCGCACCTTGATCAACCGATCCCGGCATTTCCCCGCCGCTGCCGATAGATCAACACACCGATACCGCCCGCGACCAAAGCGGCCAGCGCCAGCCCGATTGCGCCTTCGCCGCCCGACGCAGGTACTGCTTCCTGCCCGCTGATCCGGCTGCCAAAATTCACCGATGCAGTGGTGCCCTGCCCCAGGATCACGCTCCAACGCTGATCAGAAGTAGGTTCCGTGCCCGGCGCCGGTTCCACCGCCACCAGATACTCCCCAGGCGTCAGGCTTGTAAAGCAATGCGGCTCGCTCAGCCCGTCGGAATTGTATGACACGATCGGTTGGCCGGATCGTTCGGAAATCTGGAACAGGGTGTCTTTCACCAGCTCTTCGCTGCGCCCCAGCACGCCATCTGCGTTGACATCGTTAAAGGCGCGCACGCAGATCTGCGTTTTGCCGGTCGGCTCCATCAGCGCCACGGCCGTGGCCGGCAACGAGGTGGCCGTGGGTACGGGCGCTGACGCGTTCTCTTGCGGCGCGGGCGTGGCGGTCACGGCCGGCGCCGCTGCGATGACCAGCTCTTGCCCCACGCGAATGAGCGAGTCCTTGGTCAGGCCGTTCAACCGCAAAATCTCGTCCATCGCCACGTTATATTGCAGCGCCAGACCGAAGACCGTATCGCCCGCCTTGACGACGTGTACGATCGCTCCATTGGGACGCGGCAGCGCGGTGGGCGCGGGACCGGCATTGACGACTGAGGCCGGTTGTTGCCCTGCCGGCTGAGCGACAACCGGTTGCGCCGGCGCCGGCTGCACGACACCGGACGCATCGATGATCACCAGCTCGGCGTCGTCCACGTACACATCATTGTGCTTCTTCGCCAGCTGCGGCATGCTGTGCGTAAAGACCGTTACCTTGTCGCACTGCGCTGTGGCCCGCACCTCGTAATATCCAAACTCATCGTAGGAGTCATGCTCTGGACTCCAGACGACGTTGGGGCTCCACGGATCTTCGCCGCCGCACGGATCGATGCCGACCTTCATGTGCATGTTGGTTTGTCCCGACGACAGGAACGTCGCGGGATCATCGTCGCGCATGTCCTGATTGGACGACCACGCGTGCATCCACGCGCTGAAGCGCAAGACGCTGCCCGCGGGCACCGCCACGGTCTGCATCACGCCCGCCTGGTGCACGCTCCAGAAAGTGAAATACTTCTGTGAATTTTTGCCGCTGTGAATGCGCGGCGGTCCGGACACCACGCCTTTGGTATCACGATATTCCGGATTGTGCCACGCGACGCAGTTCTCCGGCGCATTGCTATAGCAGTTGTTGGGGTGATCAGAATAGAAATTTGGATCGCCGCTATTCGTGTTGGGCGGATACCACCACGCTTTCCAGCCGATCGGCACCTGCACCGTATCCCAGCGAATGTACTCACGTTTGCCGTCAACCTTGCGCAGGTCCAGACCTTCGCACGAAATATGATTCCACGGCACATCATTGGCGCGGCTGCACGGAATGTACAATTGACCCTCAAAGCCGCCGTTCGTTAACAGGTTCTGACCCAGCGCCACGCTGATGGGCGTGGGCGGCAGCGCTGTGGCGGGCAGCGGCGTGGCCGTGGGGTATGACGCCTGCGCGGTGGCCGCGGCATTGCCGCTCAACGCTTCCAGCGCCACATCGTCCCAGTACACCTCGTTTTTGCGGCGCGCATCATCCGGCGCGGCATACAAGAATACAGTGACTTGCGCACTCTGCGCGCGCGCATAGACGCTGAACTGCTGCCACGAATCCAGCGCGTCGGCTTCACCCGACCAGACGACGCGCGCATCGTAGGGATTGGTACCGCCCCACGGATCGAGGCCGATGCGCAAGTGCATCTGCGTGCCGCCGTTGGACACATTCTGCGGCTGCTCGGACTGCGACGACCAGCTCTGCCCAAAGGCCGTCAAGTGCAGATCGCTGCCGGGCGTCACGGCCACCTGCTGATACACCCCGGCCACATACGTGCCGAAATATTGAAAAATGCGCTGCGCGTTGCCCCCGCTGTGAATGCGATGATCGCACACAGCGCCGCACGGCGCGCTGGCGATGAAGTCGGGATGATTGTAGGACCACTCGGGTGAACCGGCCGGTCGCGGAATCCACCAGGCGGTCCAGCCTTGTCCCACGCTGGTCTGGCCGTCTTGCGTCACGAAGGCTCCCTCAAAACCGGGGTTCGTGATCAAGTTGCCGGCCGGGCGCGGGGCCGCCAATCCTTGTGTCGCCTGCGTCTGCTGCGGCGCCAACGCCAACGCCGCCAGCGCCAACAGGCCCAACGCCATCCATCTTTTCCACGGCATATTCTGCTTTGACTCCCCGAAATTTCCTGCTGCTCAAGTATACTCGATCGAACGTCATACCCCTAAATCTTCATGACCGTCGCTCATCGACCGCGTCCGCGCGGTCGACTCACACCGCGCGGACGCGGTGTGAGAGCGTTGCGGCAATGATCACGGCCCGATCGCGCCCGGCCCTTCATCTGCGGCGCCGCCCAGCAAGAGCGCCTGCTCGATCACCGGCGGCGTCGCTTCGCTCACGTTCACGCGCTGGTTCGTGGCCCGATCGTATAACCCCAGCTCGATCAGCAGCTGCGCCCGATCGGCCTGGGGCGGCACATCGATGAGGCGTTCATCGATGATCACATCGCCCGGCCGCCACAACCGCAGCGGAAAGAAACCGCCGCCGCTGTCACCGTCGGCCGTGCTCACCACTTGCTTCACGTTCAACAGGTGCACGAAGAAGGTCTGATCAGACGCGATCGGCCGATCGGTTTGCCACAGTGTGCGCAGCCGCCAGTGCGTCTCGTCCACGGCCTCGACCGAATGGCCCAGCAAGCGCAGACCGTTTTCGAACTGCGCTTCGGCTTGCAGCGGCGCGCCGTCGAGCGGCTCGGTGCGCACGACGAGGTATCCCGTGTGCGGCTGCGGATCGAGATCGCCTTTGGCCGGCGGCCCGGCCTCGACCTGCACGCGCACCGGCACGGTGAGCGACGACAACGCCTGCGACCAGTCAGTATAGGGCCACAGAAACAACGTGGCAGACTGGGTCGCGTCGAGCTGCGGCGCCATCTCAGCGGGAATGGGGATGTATCCGCCGCCGATCAGAAACGGCACGCTGGCCCAGTCGCGCGCGAACCGATCGGCGACATAGATCTGGCGGCCTTCACGGCGATCAGTGCGCGCCTCACGCGCCAACTGGACTCCGGCGTCTTCAAACATGAACGCCGTGGCGGGATTGACGGCATACGCGCTGTAATCGCGGATGGTCCACGCGGCCCCGACGATCAACACCGCGATAACGACGCCGTAACTCAAAACACGCTGGCCCCGCACCTTCAGCCACTGCGCCAGTGTTTCGAGACCGATGGCGGGCACGATCAGCGCCACGGGCAGCACACCCACGGCGCGCAAAAAGTGCGGCGCGTCTTCGGCCAGAATCGTGGGCAGCAGCATGATCGGGATCCAGATCAACACGAACAGACTGGCCAGCTTCGACAATGGCGGCAGGCGCGGTGCAAAGCGCAGGTCAGGGCCGGGGCGCAGAAAATCGGGCAGCGGCTTGTACGGCGGAGGCGTCGGCCCCAACGCCGCGATGATTAAGCGGATCAAGCCCCACGCGAAGAAGATCACCAGGATCGGATCGAACACCGGGCGATAGGGCACATTGTGGCGTGCGATGCCGTCGCCGCGCCAGAAGAACATGCCCACCGCGGCGGCCACGCTGCGCCCCAGCGAGCCGAGCGGGTCGCCGTGACTGATCGCGGGGTTGAAGATCGACACGTCGCCGGGGCGGCCCATCACCATCTCCCACTGCGTCAAGGCGGTGATGATCAGCGGCAGCGCCACGACCAGCGTCGTGATCGTAAAAATGATCAGATTGCGCCACGGCAAGGTTTTGCGCCGCGTGAAGAGCAGGATGATCAACATCACGATCAATGCCAGCGGCGTGAAGCGGCTGGCGAGATAGGTGTAGAACGACAAGCCGTAAACGATACCTGCGCTGATCCAGTGCAGCACGCGGCCCGATCGATACGCCTGCACGCCCAGGCCGATCGACAGCGCGATGAATAACGGCAATGTTCCGGCGCGGAAACCGATCAGACTGAGATGAATCGGCCACAAGGTGATTGTGGCAATTGCGGCTGTGAGCAGGCCCACGCGCCGCCCGAACAACTCGCGCGCCATGAAGTACGCGGCGGGAATCAGCAGCGTGCCGACGATGGCGGCGGGCAGACGCACCGCATACACACTGCGCCCCAGCCAGCCGATGCTCCACGCCATGAAGTAAATGAACAGCGGCTCGCGCCCGTTGTTGGCCGCAAAATACAGCGGTCGATCGCCGCCCAGCACGCGCAGCGCATCGAGGCCGTAATAAGCTTCATCGTGATACAGACCCGGCGGCCACGCGCCCAATTCGTAGAAGCGCACTGCGCCGGCGATCAGCATCAGCGCCAGCACCGGCCACCATTCCAGAAAGATGTTGCGAAGTGTTCTCATGGTTGTTCTCTTGCCAAAGCGCGAAAAGTATAACACAATAGGCCGCACAATTCCCTCCCCCGCTTCGATTTTCAGGAGCGGGGGGAGGGTCGGGGTGGGGGTGAGGTTGCACGTCGTCATGCTTTCCAAAGCGCTGGTGATCGGCGCTTATCACAGCAAGCTCAAGCACATCGCCGCGCAGCCCGACGTGCGGCTCACGGCCCTCGTACCGCCCAGCTGGCGCGACGAGCGCGGCGAGTTGAAACTGGAACGCACCACGGGCGATGGCTACGACTTGATCGTCACGCCGCTGCGCTTCAATGGCAACTTTCACCTGCACTATTATCCGCAGCTCGATCGTTTGTTGCAGCAGCTCCAGCCCGACCTGGTGCACATCGACGAAGAACCCTACAATCTGGCGACGTTTCTCGCCCTGCGATCCGCGCGTCGTCTCGGCGCACGCGCAATCTTCTTCAGCTGGCAGAATTTGCGGCGATCGTACCCGCCGCCGTTTCGCTGGTTCGAGCACTACACCCTGCAACACGCTGCCGCCGGCATCGTGGGCAATGCAGATGCGGAACAGGTGTGGCGCGTCAAAGGCTATCGCGGCCCGTTGACGGTGATTCCGCAAGTGGGCGTTGAGCCGGAGGTGTTGAAGCCTCTGGATCGAAACCGGGATTCTACGACTGAACCTTCTCGCCATTCAAATGGAAGAATCCCGGTTGCTACGTTTGTCGTCGGCTACGCGGGGCGCTTTGTTGAAGAGAAAGGAATTGATGTGCTGCTGCACGCGCTGCACGATCTCGATGGCAACTGGCAGGCTGAGCTGGTAGGCAGCGGTCCGGATCACACCCGATTGGCTGAGCTGGCCCAACGGTTGCAGATCGCCGATCGGGTGCGGTTTCTGCCGTGGAGGCCCTCCGCGCAAATGGTCGACTATTATCGATCGCTGAACGTGCTGGTCCTGCCCTCGCGCAGTCGATCGAATTGGAAAGAGCAGTTCGGGCGCGTGCTGGTGGATGCCATGGCCTGCGGCGTCCCCGTCATCGGCTCCACGTGCGGCGAGATTCCCCACGTCATCGGCGACGCGGGGTTGATCTTCCCCGAAGGTGATACGACGGCCCTGCGCGATCAGCTGCGCAGATTGCAGAACGATGCCGCACTCTGCCGCGATCTCGCGCAGCGCGGACGCCAGCGCGTGCTGGAGCGCTTCACGCAGGAGCAGATTGCGCGGCAGACGGTTGCGGTATATCAAAACGTAATGCGTACTGTGTAAAAGCGAAGCACCTGTTACGTTTCACGCAGTACGCTTTACTCTTGGTATAATCGCCGCATGACTCAGTCAGCGCCACACGTTGCGATCAGCGCGCCCTTGCTGGCGCCAGTGGGCAGTTATCGCAGCGCAGGCATTCACACGTACATTCAACATTCGCTGCAACATCTGTCGGAGGCCGATCCGGATGTGCGCCTGACGTTGTTCACCGCACATCCACCGGCGGGACTGCCAAAAGCGATCGAGGTGCAGCGGCCGCGCTGGAACACCGATCGGCCTGCGTTACGAATTTTGTGGGAGCAGTTGGCGCTGCCATCGGCGGTGCGGCGCGCTCAAGCCGCTGTCTTGCATGCCACGGCCTTCGTGGCCCCGATCGTTCAGACGCGCCCGACGGTCATCACGATCTACGACGTGAGCTTCGCGCTGTATCCGCAGCTCTTTCGCGGCTTCAATCAGACGTATTTGCGAGCGGGCACACGCTGGTCAGCGCCGCACGCACAGCGCCTCATCACGATCTCGGAGTGTGCGCGACGCGATGTGCACCGTTTGTACGGTGTGCCGCTCGATCGGATCACGGTGGCTTATCCGGGCGTGGACGAAGCGCTGGGACCGGGTGATCCTGAGCGGGTTGAAGAATTTCGCCGCGCGAAAGATCTGCCGGAGAAGTTTGTGTTGTATCTGGGCACGCTGGAACCGCGCAAGAATCTGGCAATGCTGGTGCGCGCGTTCGCGCAGCTGAAACGCGAATGCCCCGACGCGGTGCTGGTGCTGGCGGGCGGCCTCGGCTGGCTGGCGGATGACATCTTTGCGACCATTGAAGCGTGCGGTGTGCAAGACAGCGTGCGGCTGCCGGGCTTCGTGGCCGCAGAAGAGAAAGCGCTGTGGTATGCAGCGGCCACGGCGTTTGTGTTCCCGTCAATCTATGAAGGCTTTGGTATGCCGCCGCTGGAGGCGCTGGCCTGCGGCACGCCGGTGATTGCGTCGAATGCGGCGTCACTGCCGGAAGTGGTGGGCGAAGCCGGCCTGCTGCTCGCGCCCGATGACGTGCGCGGCTGGACGGCAGCGCTCAAGCGCGTCTGGATCGATGCAGCCTATCGGGCTGAGTTGGCCGATCGGGGCGTGAGACAGGCGCAGCAATTCACGTGGCAAGCCACCTCCCGCCAGATCGCCCAAACCTATCGTGACTTGATCATTGCTCACAAAGTCCCCGCAGCGTAGCGAAGCGGGATTGATCATTGTTCATTGCTCATTGTCTATGTCTCGCTTTCCACGTTGGCTCATCCCGGCCGTGATACTCAGCGACATGGTGCTGATCAATGCCGCATTTCTGCTGGCCTATGAAGTCCGTTATCGCTGGCAGCTCTTCCGCCCGGTCGAGCCGGAGTTCGACAATCCCATCGATGTGTATTACCCGTTCATGCTGGTGCTGACGATCTTGTTGATCGCCGCGTACAAGATCGACAATGTCTATGTACCCCGGCGGCTGGGGATGTGGCTCGATCAGATGTCGCGCATCGTGCGCAGCACCATGATCGCCATGCTGATCATGATTGGCATCACCTTCATCTATCAGCCGTTCTTCTATTCGCGGTTGATCTACCTGTACGCTACGATTTTGATCATCGCGCTGCTGGGGCTGGGACGGCTGCTGTGGGGCGTGGTGCTGGGCCAGCTGCGGGCGCGCGGCATTGGCGTATCGCGCGTGCTGATTGTGGGCGCAGGCGACGTGGGCCGCATGGTGATCCGCACCGTCATGGCGCAGCCGGAGTTCGGCTATCGCATCATGGCGCTGGTGGATGATCATGTGGAGACGAGCGCGTTGTCGATCGGGCCGGTGCCAATGATCGAAGGGACACGGCGCCTGCCGCAGATCGTTGCGGAGAAGCACATCGACGAAGTGATCGTCACGCTGCCGTGGACGGACCACCAGCGCATCCTGGATATTTTTCAACTGTGCGAGAGTCTGGGCGTGCGGGCGCGCACCGTCCCCGATCTGTTCCAGCTGAGTTTGAACCGCGTGGATGTGGAGGACCTGGGCGGCGTGCCGGTGATTGGCTTGAAGCCGGCCTCGATTCGCGGCGCAAACTTGATCGTGAAACGCATCATGGATGTGGTGCTGGGCAGCCTGATGCTGCTGATCGCTTCGCCGCTGATGATCATCTCGGCGCTGGCGATTAAGTTGGATTCGCCAGGCCCGATCATCTTCCGGCAAAAGCGCGTGGGCGCGCGCGGCCAGGAGTTTGTGTTGTTTAAGTTCCGCTCCATGCGCGAAGGCGCGGACGAAGAGAAGGAACGGCTGCTGGATCTTAATGAAATGCAGGGGCCGTTGTTCAAGATGCGTTCGGATCCGCGCACCACGCGCGTGGGACGTTTCCTGCGCCGCTTGAGCCTGGATGAGCTGCCGCAGTTGTTCAACGTGCTGCGCGGCGAGATGAGTCTGGTGGGGCCGCGCCCGCACACCTCGGCGGAAGTGGCGCAGTATCAGAGCTGGCAGCGGCAGGTGCTGGAAGCGCCGCCCGGCTTGACGGGACTGGCGCAGGTGTCAGGTCGCAGCCAGTTGAGCTTCGACGAGCAGTGCCTGCTGGACATTTACTACATCGAGAATTGGTCGCCGGCACTGGACATCAAGATTCTGCTGCGCACGGTGCCGAAGGCGTTATCGGGTGAAGGGGCGTACTAAGTTGAGCGGAGGCAAGCGAATGGCGATTGAAACAGGTATGATCGAATTTCCCATCAACGCGCACACTGCGCCGGGGTATCTGGCGCAGCCGACGGACGGGCAAGCACATCCGGGCGTGGTGGTGATTCAGGAATGGTGGGGGCTGGTGCCGCACATCAAGGATGTCGCTGAGCGTTTCGCGCGCGCGGGCTTTGTGGCTTTGGCGCCCGATCTGTATCACGGCGAGGCGGCCGATGAACCCGATGAGGCGCGCAAGCTGGCGATGGCGCTGGATGCCCATCGCGCCGTGCAGGAGATCGCCGCGGCGGCGCGCTATCTGAAGAAGATGTCGCACGTCGCGCCGCAGAGGGTGGGGGTGGTGGGCTGGTGCATGGGCGGCGGGTTGTCGCTCTCGACGGCGGCAAATCACGCTGATCTGATCGGCGCGGCGGTGGTGTTCTACGGGCGGCCGTTGACCGCCAGCGATACGGCTAGACTGCAAGTGCCGGTGCTGGGCTTGTATGCCGAGCACGATCACGGTATTCCGGTCGAAGCGGTGCAGGCCTTTGAAGCCGAGATGAAGAAGCAGCACGTGCCGCATGAAGTCCACATCTATCCTGGCGCGTCGCATGCCTTCTTCAATGACACGCGGCCGCAGATCTATCAGGCGGAGGCGGCGCAGGATGCCTGGCAGAAGACGCTGGCCTGGTTCAGAACGTACTTGATCGATTAAGTGATCTCGATGAGCGAACGAGCGGAGACATTGGCGGGGCTGCTCGCTAGTCTGCCAAACGATCAACGCGCGGCGGTCGGCACGCGCGATCGAGGACACGGCGCTGCGCGCGGCGGTGTTGATCGATCTGCTGGCGGCCGGTGACACGCGGGGCGAGTTGTTGACCGATGCGCTGGCGGTCGCCGAGGCGATTGAGGATGCCGAGACACGGGCCGAGACATTGAGCCAGCTCATTGCCTATCGGGCGGTGGAAGACCGGAAGGCGGTGGCACGCGCCGTGCTGGACCTGCTGCTGCCCGAATAAGCGTTCAGTCTGCTGATCAAAACAGCCGACCGTGCTCGCTAGCGAGCGCGGTCGGCTGGGTGTTGTGTGGTGGCGTGAACTACATCTGGCCGGTTTCCAGGCGATAGCCGTAGTTGCGCACGGTGCGAATCAACTGCGGATGCGCCGGATCGACTTCCAACTTGCGGCGCAGGAACCAGATGTAGCGGCGCACGTAGCCGCTGTCGATGCCGCGCAGCGCGCCCCACACCGTTTCGCGCAAGCGCGCTTCGGAGACGGCTGTGTTGGCGTTTTCCACCAGGCATTGCAGCAGGCGAAATTCAGTGGGGGTCAGATCGATCTGCCGTTCGCCGCGGGTGACCTGCCGCCGATCGAGATCGATGACCAGTTCGCCAAAGGCGTAATGGCGCTGCGCATTGGACTGGCGGGCCTTCTCCGCCCGATTGAGCACGGCCTCAATCCGGGCATTCAATTCCATCAGGCTGAAGGGCTTGGTCACGTAGTCGTCAATGCCCAGGTTGAAACCGCGCAGCTTATCCACTTCGCTGTCTTTGGCCGTGACCATGATCAACGGCACATCGGAGAGTTCGCGCACACGCGCCGCCATTTCCCAACCGTCCATGCCCGGCATCATGATGTCCAGCAGGATCAGATTGGGGCGTTCGTTGAAGAGCGCGCGCAAGCCTTCAATGGCCGAGGCCGCTGTGAGCGGCATGTAGCCCGCTTCGCGCAGCGCGGTGGCGAGCAGTCGCACGATGTCGGGATCGTCATCAACGATCAGGATCTTCTTCATAGCCGGCGGCTCCCGTCTGGCAAGCCAGGTGCACCATGTGCGCTACAGACTGAAACAAGATTTTGACTGACCTTCAGTAAAAAAAGGCCGCACGCAAGCGCGGCCATGAGTTGTTGGGACGTGGCTGAGGGTCAGGCGCAATTATAGCCAGTCCCGCGTTTACCTGCAACCAGCTGATCAGTCCCAGCCGATGTCAGCGCATCCGCTGGGACATGCCATCAACGGCGGCGGATCACCGGCATGAAAATCTTGAAGTCCGAAATCTCCGGCACAACCAGCACCCAGCGGTTGAGCGAGCCGCTGGCGGCGCCGGCGTTGCAGACTTCCAGTCGCCAGGTACCATTGATGCTGACGCCGACAAAGCGCTGCAACGGGGTGGTGGGCTTGTACGTGTTTTCGTAGAATGGCGAAGCAGTACTCTGATTGCCCGCCGGCACGATTTGCGCGGCGCTGTCGTCGAATAACGTGTCCAGGTCCTGGCCGCTGTTGGCGGCTGGCCCAAGCAAATAGGCCGAGCGGTAGTTGGGCGCCAGCAAACGGACGGTCAGGCTGCCCCGATCGCCATAGGTGAGATTGACGCCGGTCAGCAGGCGGCCGACGGCGAACTGATCGCCGATGGGAAGCAAGCTGGTGATGCACTGGCCTGCGCCGATATCGATGGGACTGGGGTTGGAATAGCCGGCGATTTCATAGGCGCCGCGATCACAGATGTCAAACTGCGGCCGGGCGATGCTGCGCTGATCGATGGTCAGCGGGCAGGGGACAACGGCGGTGTCCTGCGCCGGGCTGCCGAAGCCGATCGCGCGGGTGAGCGAGTTGCCGCCGTTATCGCGCAGCGGACCTAACTGCGGATCCGTGTTGATCAGATCGTTGGCTTGCGCGAAGCCGCAGGTGTTACCGCTGTCGACGTTATGGTTCGCTGAGGTGATGCTGCCGCTGCAGGCAGCGCCGGTGCTTTGCACCAGCAGGGAATTACTTACCGTCACGTTCCCGCCCGCGCGATTAAGCGCCGGGGCGCTGTTGTAACTGATGGTGCTGAATTGGATGGTGAGCGTGCCGCTCATGTTGTGCACGGCGCCGCCCGCCGCCGCGGTATTGTTGCTGATGGTCGCATTGGTCAGCTGCGCCGTGTTGGCATTGTACAAGCCGCCGCCCTGAAGGGAGGTGGCCGCGTTGTAGAGCAGCGAACTGCGCGTAACGGTGAGCACGCCCAGGTTGCCGATGCCGCCGCCTCGTGCGGCGGCGGTGGTGTTGCTGAGCACGCTGCTATTTTCCAGGTACAGGCGGCCAGCGTCAGAGTTATACAACCCGCCGCCGGTGTCGTCCGCCAGGTTGTTGCGCACCGTCAGATCGGTCAAGGTGGCAGTGCCATTGTTGAAGAGGGCGCCGCCGGTATTGATGGAGTGGTTGGCCTGAAAGGTGACATCGTTTAGGGTCACGTGTGCGGAGGCTTTGTTATAGATGCCGCCGCCGCTAACGAGGGCCAGGTTGCCAGAGATCAGCGAGCCGCTGCTAATGAGGATGCCCTCGTTGTAGATGCCGCCGCCGTCGGTTCCGATTGCGCGGTTGCCGCTGACGACGCTGTTCACAAGCGTGGTGCGTCCGTTCACGCTGCGGTTATAAATGCCGCCGCCGTATTCACCGATCGTTTTGTTGTCGGCAACGAGGCTGTTGGTCAGTGTGAGGACATTGATGGTGCTGATGCCGCCGCCGCGTTGTGCTTCGTTATTGCTCACGGTGACGTTGATCAGATCAGCGAAGCCGGTATTCCACATGGCGCCGCCTTCGCTGGTGCCCGTCGTGCTGGCGTTATTGCTGCGCAGCATGACGTTGGTCAGTTTCAGGACGCCCTGGTTGAAGATGCCGCCACCAAACGACGCCGTGTTGCTAAGAATGTTGCTGTTGGTCAGCGTCAGGTAAATGTTGTCCTCGGTGGCGATGCCGCCGCCCGGCTGATCGGACTGGCCGCGCTGGATCGTGACGTTGGCGATGTCGACCGTCATGGACGGCAGGCTTTCTCGTTGAATCGACAAGACCTGATAGAGGTCGTTGCCGTCCAGGAAAGTGGTGCTGACCGATTCACCGTTGAGCGTGAGGTTGCGATCGATAATGGTCAGTTGTTCGATATAGGTGCCAGCGGCGATATTGATGATGTCGCCGGACGCGGCGCGATCAATGGCGATCTGAATGTGCTGGCAAGGCTGCTGGGGCGTGGTACAGGGGTTAGAGTCGTTGCCGGTGACGGCGACGTACCAGTTTACGGCCGCGGGCGCTGAAGCGCTGGCGCGCGGCAGCGCCGCCCAGGTCACTAACAACAATCCGGCAACAACCAGCCGGAGTACGGGGGTGGCGCTTGGCCGGAGAATGGATGGTGTATTCATACTTGGCCTCAACGGACAGGATGTGAGAGTGACTGTGTGCCGGCAACCCGTGAGAGCCGGCTTTGCGCTCAGCGTCGAATCAGCGGCAGGAAAATGTGCTCGCCCAATCTAAGCAGCGTAGCCGCCAATATAACGTTGTTGTTTTCGGCAGACTCGACGTTCAAGCCCTGGCTGCCGCCCAGAGCATCAACCAGCAAGTAGATGTCGTGCCGGCCGTTGACGGGGTTGAGATCGTGCTCGGCGGTGAAGATGACGGTTTGGCCCGGCAGTACCGGGGACAGCGGATTCGTGGTAGAGATGCCACACGACGATTCGGGAATCATGCTGCACCAGCTATCCGTCAAGTCCAACGGCCCGGCAGGCGGCAAGAAGGGCGCAATACGATCATAGAGATTGATGTAAGGCGGCGCCCAAGCCGTCATAGGCCCGTTGTTACGGATTGTGGCTGTGACGTAGATGTGATCGTTCTGGCTGCGCACGGTTGCGGTGAAGATCTCCAAGTCGGGTCTGGTCAAAACGGGTGGCACCAGCCTTGGATCCCACAGCCAGGTTGACGCGTTAAAGCGATAACGTTGGTCCGAATCCACTTCAGGGACCACATCCCAGGAAATGGCGCCGGGTGTGGTGGCCGTGGGCGCGAAGCCGCTGGTGCCTACATACGTATAGGGGTCAGCAAAAGTGAGCGTTCCCAGGTAACGGTATGGCTGATTGTTGCTGGCGGCTTGCGTGATCAAGATTTGACTGCCGAAACGCAGGGCGCGCTGGCCGGTTTTGTATTCGTAGTAGAGATTGGCCTGTGGACCGGTGATGATCAGCGTCGGGCCGGGATCGATGCGGTAGTAGGTGATGGGCAGCGCCACGCTGATCTCATAAGCATCGGACGGCAGTGGAATGTCAAACGTGTAGGAGATGACTTGATCAAGGGTTCGAAACTGCCAGCGTGAAATCAGCCCCGGCGTCAACGCGACGGTTGAGGTATACACCGTAATTGTGACGATGCGCGTATAGGTGTAGTCAGGCCGGGCTGGCGCTTGTCTGCTGTGGTTGGATCGGGGTGAAGAGTAAACGGCGCCGGCCAGGAGCAGTAGCGCCACGCCGGCTACGAGAAACACCGTGGTCAGATGGAGCATTCGTCTCATAGTTCACCTGGGGTACAGGCAAGGACAATCGCGTTTCAAGGCACAGAATAACACTGGCGGGCGAACGCGCCTGTCACATGCACAAGCTCGCTGCCCGCCAGTGTACTACTGAATGGCCGATTTGATCAACAGTCGTTTCCGCACGAGGTCGCGGTCGGTGACGGTGACGGCGTCCGGGTGGGCGTCCGCGACGGTGTCGGCGAAAGCGTCCGGGTGGGCGTCCGGGTGGGCGTCCGCGTCCAGGTCGGTGACGGCGTCAGCGTGTTGGTCGGCGTCCATGTGCGCGTCGGCGTTTGTGTGCGCGTCGGCGTCAGCGTGTTGGTCGGCGTGCGCGACGGGGTCAACGTGATCGTCGGTGTGTTGGTGCGCGACGGGGTCAACGTGATCGTCGGCGTCCGGGTGCGCGTCGGTGTCACGGTGCGCGTCGGCGTCTGCGTAATCGTCGGCGTGCGCGTCACCGTGGGCGTGCGCGACGGCGTCGGCGTAATCGTTGGCGTCGCCGTCCGCGTGGACGTGGGCGTGAAGGTCGGCGTCGGCGGCAAGAACCGGATCGTCCGCTGAATGCGCGTGTACTGCCGGTGCGGATCGTTGTCGCGCGCGCGCATGGTGATGGTGTATGTGGTATTGGCCGTGATGGGCGACCCGTTGGGCCAGGCATAGGCGCTGATGGCGTTGCACGTGGTGCCGTTGTCGCCGCCGAGACACCAAGGCGCAGAATTTTCTGTTTGAGAATAGATGGGCGCGCCGCCGCTGGGGTCATAGACGGCAAAGTAGACCTGGGTGATATTGCTTTCCGCTGCGGCGGGCGCGGGCGGGCCGTCGCGCGCAATCGCTTCCACTGTGAAGGTGGTGCTGGTCACTTGCGAAAGCATATTGGGTGTAACGATAGGGCCGTAGCGCCCACGCAAATCGAGTTGGCAGGTCAGATTGCCCACGGTGTAATCCAGGTGAATGATCCAGTCCCGGCCATGACGATAGATCTGATCGGCCGAACCGCGCAGGCTGGCGGTGAAGTCGAGCATAAAGTAGCCGTTGGTGCCGGTATCGATCACAAAGTTGCCCAAATTGTCGGTGAACGAGCTGCCCAGGTTGAGCGCGCGATTGGCAGGATCGAGAAAAGTCGCTCCGCTCCACTGGTAGTTGTCAAAAGTCACACTCGGGTTGGCAACGACTTCATCATGCCAGATGCTGGTTGGATCGGCCGAACCAGGCCAGCTCACCGTGGCGGACGTCAGGCCAATCGTGTAGTTGGAACTGGTATTGATCAGGTAGGCAGACACCTTGTCGTTGGCGCTGCTCGTCATGAATAGATTTTCGTTCGCGTCATAGCCCAACATTTCGCAGCTCGGCGTGGGCGTGTTGGTGGGCGTGATCGTGCGCGTCGGTGTGCGCGTCGGTGTGCGTGTGGGCGTGTTGGTCGGCGTATTGGTCGGCGTATGTGTATAGGTCGGCGTCGGCGTATCGGTCGGCGTGCTGGTCGGCGTGTCGGTGGGCGTGTGCGTGAAGGTCGCCGTCGGTCCCATGATGGTGGGCGGCAGACCCTGAATACGGACTGTGCGGTACTTCTCCACGATCATCTCGCGCCGTGCGATCAGCGGCACCCAGTCGGCGATGGCGCGCAGCGGGGTGATGAGCGGGTGATCAAACAAGACCGTAATCGTCACACGATCGCCTGGTCCGCCCGCATCTTCTTGTTTGGTTTCCGTGTTGAACAAGACGCAGCGCGGATGTGGCGTGGTGGACGTACCGCCATAGGGATTTTCCCGGTAGGAGAATTTGGGATCGCCGTTTTCGTCCAGCCGGCTGCTGCAGATCACAGTATCGATGAAGCTGCGGGCATCACGGGGTGCTGTGTAGTCCACCAGAATGCCGTTGGCCGCGCCTTTCGCAATGTCCTCGATCGTCAGCAGACGAGCGTAGTCTTCAGCTGGCTCGCGCACTGTCGGATCGCTGCTGTTGCAGGCGGCCGTGCAGTAGGCTTCGCTGAACTCGCCCGTGACGGCATAGCGCACGGCTTCGCGCGCCGAGTTTTCGACGATGAGCCAGGCGGAGAACAGGCGCGCGACTTCGATCAGGAGCATCAGGAGCAACAACAGCACCGGCAGGATCAGCGCGAACTCAACCAGCGCCTGACCCCGGCTGCGCCGCCGCGATGCGAATCGAGAATGCGAATGTGTCTTCATAAGTCTTCCACCCATCCAGCAGTGTATCAAGGCCGCTAGCCCGAAATGCGCGTGAAGATGCGCCCCGCAATTTCCAGGAAAATGCGTTCCAGCCCATCGGCGTCAGGGGCATAGTAATAGTTGCCACATTGGATGCCCAACGCGGCATCATCGCCCCGGCCATCCGGATCAATCTTGGTTGTGTTATTGCGGTTGTTGTTGGGATCCAGACACGGGCCGGTATCGAGCCGCCCATCATCACCCACATCGGCGACGTAGCGGAGCAACTGCTCGCCGGCATCCGGATCACCGTACTGCGGATCCGGACTGGTGCAAATCGCCGGCGCTCCGCCTGTTGGCGGCGTATAATTACCCGTCAAGCACACCGAGTTCCTGCCCAACGCGATGGTGTACACCAACACCCCTGCTGAACCGGCGCTGGGGTATAGATCTGGATCCAACCCCAACACATCGGCGAAATCGCGGGCGTAATCGTCCGAATCATAAAGCTGCGACGGATCCGAGTCCTTGTGGCGGGAATTCACATCGGCGTCACGGCACTTGAGCCGCGTGGTACGTTCTGACAGCGGGCAAATGCCATACTGCGGATCTGACCAGGGAATAGTGCCATAGGCCGAAGTGCGATTTGCCGGGCCGTCCACGAGCACGATCGTCACCCAGAGCGAGTCAGCACGATAGGGACTGGCCAGGCCAAACTCATCGTGCGCCCGAATCAGTCCCGCACCGATGTTACTGGAGCCGCACTTCCACTTGTCCTCGGCAGGCGTCCCTGAGTTGCAGAGAACGTGACCGGTCGGGTTGGGCTGTGACGCATTCGACGGTGGGACATACACATCCATGTTGTTGATGGCCGTTAAGGCATCGACCAGTTGATACCCCATCGGGAACAGGCGCTCGGCATTTTCGTTGAACGTAATCAACCCGATCCGATCGTAGTTCTGATACAGGCGCTGAATGAAGGCAATGGCGGCTTCTTTGGTCTTGCGGAACGGCTGGCAAATGCCGCGCGTCAAGCCCGGATAATTCGGATCGGGCGCGGTGGCTACCCCATTGCAGCCGCCGGCCGGAATCACGACACCATTCTCCAACGTGCCGCCGTTCAGGCAGGCATACATGTCATTGATCTTGTTCTGACTGCAATTGCTCCGCCACGGTTCCGGCAGTTGGTCGAAACTGTAAGCTTGTGACTCTGAGTTGTCCAGTACCAGCACGGCGTCTACTGAAGCGGCCTCGGAGATATTCGTACCGGCCACTTCAACAGCCGGGACACCCACGATTCCCAGGAAAAGCATGGGGACATGGGCAGTGGCTACCACGCGCACCAGCTTGCGCTGCGGTTCGCCCGGATCTGGACACAAATCGGGATTGTGCACTGACGGGAGACCCAGACTGCACGTCTCTACCGTCACCGACGGTGTGGGAATACCGTGCGAAACCACCAGTTCATGAGCGGCCTTCACAATCTTGTCAGCCGTGGCGCCACGCTTAAACTGCGCTGTCGCCGCCAGGCCGGCCGCATCGACGGCGCGGCGCAGCTCGCCGCGCACCACGAAGACGCGGGCCACATCGACGACAATGCCGGTAAAGGCCAGCAACATGATGAAGCCCATCGCAATCAAGACAATCGCTTGTCCGCGCTGCGGGGCGGAAGTTGTATCCATGGAATGAGTTGTTTTTTTCTTCATAAGTCAATCGCTACCTGTTCAGATCTCTTGAGTGCCGGGCTTATTACGGTCCCAAGCTGGGCGGCGCGGCCGAAGGCAGTGGCATCATCGTGTAAGCGTGCATCACGACTTCTTGCGGCAGAATGGGCATGCCGGGCGGAACCAGCCCCAGGAACTGATGATGGTGCCGATAGATTTCGACAATCACCAGGCCCGTCGCGGGGCTGTCGGGGCTGTTGGCCAACATCGCCTCCACCGCCTCGGTCGAAAAGCGCGAAGATGCGGCCTGGCAGCCGTTCTTGGTGATGTGCGTGCAATACGACCAGCCTTGATCGTCAGACGTTACCAAGCCATCGCAATTGTTTGGCAAATAGGCAGGCCCATGGGGCGGACAAGTCTGCGGAAAACGCGCCACCACGTTCCCGGTCGCATCAACTGTAAAGGCCGACACGACGATGTCGTCGGTGAGATCGTTGAACGAGATCCCGAAAATGTTCTGTTTGGCCAGGCACGCGGCTTGATGGTAGAAGTTGTCGTCGCATTTCTGGCTTGGTTCCAGTGCCAGAATCAAGTCGCCGTCGGCAGCATAGCGAGCCGCTTCGCGGGTAGCGTCCAGAATGGTGAGGTAATCGTTGAAATATTTGCCGACCTCCAGCGTCCCGGCCATGATCAACAGTAGAATGGGAAACGCCAGGGCCATTTCCACCATGCTCTGTCCACGCTCACGATGCGGCTTGCGACGGCTGCTCAATTGGCGTAATTTTTGGATAATTTGATCTTGCATGGCAATTTGCCTCTTGCCAGATATTGTAGAACCCATGTTCGTTTCCGTTGAAACATTCTTTCCACATAGCACTATACCACCATCACGACAGAATATCTTTAGGATTTAGGTCACTATTGAGGGTGAAACTGAAAACGGGGAACGGTCTTATGACACAATCAAGACAAATTGCAGCTCGGCTACGGATAGGGAATTTGTACTAGTGGATGGTTGTGACCAATTCTTCGCCAAAGCGGGCGCCGTCAGGCATGATAGCCCCTGTCAGATTGGCATCGGTCAAAGTTACGTCGCTGTGAAAAATGCCACGCAGATTGGCGCCCGTGAAGTTGGTACCTTCGATCGAGGTGTGGCTGAGATCCGCATTGCTGAGGTTGGCATAGGACAGATCGGCCCCGCGCAGATCGCTGTGGCGCAGATCACTGCCGCTGAGATCTGCGCCGCTCAAGTTAGCCGAGGTGAAGTCGCAGCTAGCCAGCTTGGCGAAGGCCAGATTGACGCCGTTGCCGCTGGCGCCGCGCCAATACGCTTCATTAGCGATGACCTCGCTCAGCTTGGCAAAGGTTAGCTGGGCGTTGGCCAGGTTCGCGCCGGCCAGGATGCAGGCGTTCAACACCGCTTCCTTGAGATTGGCGCCCGTCAGATCGACGCCGCTGAGATTCGCGCGCACCGCGCGGGCGCGACTGAGATTGGCCCCAATCAAAACGGCTCCGGTCAGATCGGCTTCGGTTAGATCGGCCAGGCTGAGATCGGCGTGGCCCAGCTTGGTGTTGCGCAAGTTCGCATGGCGCAAATCGATTTCGGCCAGATCCAGCTCGGTGAGATCAAGCCCGCTCAAGCGTGGTCGTTCGCCGGCGCTGATCAGGGCCAGCAGCAATTCTTTGCGTGTCAGCTCAGCCATCAGACATCCCTGCTTGTTTGAAGAGTTGCTTCCATTATAAATACAAGATCGTCTCAGGGGCAAGGGATGCAACCGAACGGTAATGCAACCTTAACCCTGAAGTGTTGGAGTATAATCGATTATGGTACAGGCGTTTGCCTGATGTTCTTCACTCGTCTTCAAGACGCATCGTCGCGACGCATCGTCGAGCAATCGTCAGCCAGGCGTTGCTTGCGCGTAGGCTGGCGCGGAACACATTCGCTGCACACAGCGTTATCATAGGAGAGTTCACCATGCGGCATTCGTTTGTCTCTACTCAGCGTTCGTGGTTGGTGTGGCTGGCGTTGGCGGCTATGTTGCTGGCGACCCTGGCCTGCGGTTTTGAAGGCGGCGCGTTTGGCTCCACCCCCACACCGGCGGCCAACCGGGTTGTGCTTCCCAACGTAGGCGGAGCACCGTCCGGCTCGGCAGCTGCGCCAGATCTAGCGCAAGCTCCGGTCGAGGGGATTCTGATTATATCGCCGCAGCCCGGCCAGGGCGCGCGCGGCACACTGCGGATTGAGGGCTTGAGCGATCTGGCGCTGGCGCAGCAGCTCAACGTCGTGGTACGCGATGCGGCCGGCACGGTCATCGGCGCAGCCCGACCGGCCACTCAAGCCCCGGCGGACCAACGCAGTTCATTTGCCGCCGAGGTTGCCATTCCGGCCGAGATCGCGCCACAGGCCGGTCGCGTGCAGGTCTATGCCGTTTCACCGGGGAACAACGCCGTCACGCACCTCGCCTCGGTCGAGGTCGAACTGAACAGCGACAAGCAAATCAAGGCCGCCCCGATCGATCCGCAAACGCCCGAGGCCATCGCCATGATCTTCCCCAGCCCCAACGCGGAATTGAAAGGCGTGGCGCGCGTGGCCGCCGCGACGATGCTAGGCCCCAAGATCGTCATCGAAGTGATCGATGCCAACAATCAGAGCGTAGGCCGCGTGGAGCAGACCGTCGAGCTGACCGCCGGCTCGCCGGGACAAGTAATGGCCGAAGTGCCGATCAAAGTTTTAACCGCCGGGCCGGGCCGCGTGCTGGTGTATGCCGTCAATGCGCGCGACGGTGCGACGGAGCATTTGAGTTCTGTGGAAGTGAATCTCGTTCCGTAAAGCGTGCTGCGTGCAACGTAATGCGTAAAACGCAACAACCGTTATAACGCTGCATGTTTTACGCTTCACACGCAAAGGAGTTGTCATGACTACCGCCAATCCGCCGCGTTCCTCCAATCGCACACCGTTGATCATCGTGGCTGTCGTCGCCGTCCTTGCGCTGATCGCGGGCGGCGTGTTCCTGGCAACCCGCAAGTCGCCGGAAAAGGTCGTGCAGGAACTGGTGGCGCAGCTGCCGCCCTTCGTGATCGATCGCGCGCCCGCGCGCGGCGAAGAGCAGGGCACCGAAGCGCCCATCACGCTCTCCTTCGACAAGCCGATGGATCGCGCCTCGGTCGAGCAGGCGTTTGAGATCACGCCCCGGGTGAGCGGTGCGTTCAAGTGGAATGGCGACAACACGCAAGTGTCGTTCGTGCCGACGGGCGAGGGGTTTGCGCGCGGCGAAGTGTACAGTGTCAACGTGCTGACCACGGCGCTGGCCGCCAACGGGATGATGCTGGGCCAGCCGCTGCAATTCACCTTCAAGGCCGTGGGCTTTCTGGCTGTGACGCAGGTGATGCCCGCCGACGCTGCGGAAGGCGTCGATCCCGATACCGACATCACGGTGATGTTCAATCGCCCCGTCGTGCCGCTGGCGCCGATCGAGGAACAGGCAAATCTCCCGCAGCCGCTGGTGCTCGATCCGCCGGCGCCAGGTAAAGGCGAATGGATCAACACGTCGATCTATGTGTTCCGCCCGGATGATCGCTTGCAGTCCGGCATCAAGTACACCGCCAAAATCCCGGCGGGCTTGCAAGATCCGTTGGGCGCGGAACTGCGTGAAGATGTGGTGTGGTCATTCACGACGATGACGCCGCAGGTGATCGCCACCGGGCCGACGGACGGCGAGAGCGATGTGTGGCTCGATCGATCAATCCAGGTGGTCTTCAGCCAGCCGATGAATCATGCCAGCGTTGAGAGCCTCTTCTCGCTGCGGCAGGGATCGCCCGATGGGCCGCCAGTGCCGGGCGCCTTTACGTGGGTCACCTCGACTATGGTGAACGATATGCTGCCGATGGGCATGAGCGGGATGATGACGGCGCCGCAGTTGGGCGGCGGACGCGCTTCGTTCCTGGCGGAGACGCTGATCTTCTCGCCGACCGATCTGCTGGCGCGCGAGACGCCGTATTTCGTGAAACTGGCCGCAGGCGCGCAGGGCGCCAGCGGCGGGCTGCCCATGCCGTATGACTTCCAGTGGTCGTTCACGACGGTGAAACCACTGTATGTCATCCGCACCGATCCGGTCGATGGCGGCAGCGCCGCGCCCTACGCCTCGATGGACATCTACTTCTCCGCGCCGGTGGATGAGAAGACGCTGCAATACGTCACCACCTCAGCGGAGATTTCCCCGACGAACGTGTACACCTACTACAGCGACTACGACAATCGCTACGTTTACGGCTTTGGGCCGGGGCCGTCGGGCGAGTATCAAGTGACCATCGGGGCGCAGGTAGCCGATCGGTGGGGGCAGCCGCTCGGCGCCGATCAAGTGATCAACTTCCGCACGCGCCCGCTGCCGCCGGAGCAGTGGTTCGACGTGCCGGGCCGCTTCGGCGTGTACGGCAACTACACTGACACCGTGATCTATGCGCGCTATCGCAATGTGTCGCAGCTGGACTTGGAGCTGTATCAAGTGTCGCTGGCGGAGTTCGCCTATCTCATCGGGCCAGAATCGTGGTCACGCTGGGATCAGGCGGTGCCCGTCAACGGGCCGCCGGTGCGCGTGTGGAGCGTGCCGGTCAATAAGCCGCTGAACGAAGCGGGCTTGATTCGCATTCCGGTGGAGAGCGATGCGGGCGGCGTGTTACCTACGGGCATCTACCTGATCCGCGTCACCTCGCCAGAGCAGCAGCAGAATGATTACGGCGGTATCACGCGCCACTTGATGGTGGTGTCTGATAACAATGTCACTTTGAAAGCTGCCGATAAAGAAGGGCTGGTGTGGGCCACGAATCTCCAATCGGGTCTTGAGACCGCCGGAGTCCCGATCAGCATTTACGATCCGGATTTCAATCGCTTGTCAGCGGGCGCGACGGATCAAGCAGGTCTATATCGATACGATGTTGAAGCGCAGCGCGATCCCAATATCAGCTTGATGGCCGTGCTGGGTGACTATGGCGGGCCGTTTGGCGTGGCGGTCAGCGATTGGAACGCAGGCATCGCGCCGTGGGACTTTGGGGTGTATGCCAATTACTACGCCAGCGTGTACAACGCTTATCTCTACACCGATAAACCGATCTATCGACCGGGGCAGACCGTGCACATCAAAGGCATTGTGCGCATTGAAGACGATGCGCGCTATGCGATTGATCCGAATCTGAAGTTGATCGATGTGTTGATCTACGACGCGCAGGGCAAGCAGGTGTACACCGGCACACAGGCGTTGAATGATTTCGGCGCCTTCAACTTTGATTTTGATCTCGATGAAGAAGCGGCGCTGGGCGGCTATTCGATACAAGCGCAGATTCCGGTGCGCTATCCGGGGCAGGATGTGCCGATCGTGCAGTATTACAACGGCAATTTCGTGGTGGCCGAATATCGTCGGCCGGAGTTCCAGGTGACGGTGACCGCGGCACAGGACGAAGTGCTGCAAGGCGAAACCATCGACGTGGAAGTGGAGGCGAGTTACTTCTTCGGCGGCGCGGTGGGCAATGCGCCCGTCAACTGGTCGGCGGTTGCCAGCGATTACTATTTCGATCGTTACGACGGGCCGGGCTATTACGATTGGAACGACATCGACTACAGCGGCATTTATGATTCGTCGCGCGGCGGATTGATCGCTTCCGGCGAAGGCCAGACCGACGCGCAGGGCAAGTTCAAGATCAGCCTGCCCGCCCAGCTCGACGAGAAGACCGGCAGCCAGACGTTCAACATCGAAGCGGCCGTGACTGATCTCAACGGGCAGTACGTGGCGAATCGCGTCAGTGTGATCGTACACCAGGGCGAATACTACATCGGCGTTGCGCCCGTCGATTACGTGGGCACGGCGGGCCAGCCCATGGACTTCAATCTGCTCACGGTCGATTGGCAGGGCGATGCGATCGGGAACAAGAATCTCGACATCGTGTTCTACCAGCGCGAGTGGTTCAACGTGCAGGAACAGGACGACTTCGGCAACATCATGTGGACATGGTCGTTCAGCGATACGGCAGTGTTCACGACGACGGCCACCACTGGTACAGCCGGCAAAGGCATTACGTCGTTCACGCCGCCCAACGGCGGTGAATATCGCGTGGTGGCGCGCGGCGTCGATGGCAAGAACAACAAGATTTCGTCGGCGACTTACGTGTGGGTGTCGAGCGAAGAGTACGTGTCGTGGCGGCAGGACAACAACGATCGCATCTCGCTGGTGGCGGACAAGAAGGAATACACGCCCGGCGACGTGGCGAAGATTCTGATCCCGTCGCCGTATCAGGGGCAGGTGCGCGCGCTAATCACCACCGAGCGCGGCCGCATCCTCGATCAACGGGTGATCACACTCCAGACCAACAGCGATGTGATCGAGATTCCCATCACCCCGGCGCTGGCGCCCAATGCCTTCGTGTCGGTCGTCCTCGTCAAGGGCGTCGATCAAAACGATCTCGCGCCGTCGTTCAAGATCGGTTACGCCTCGTTCAAGGTGAATCGCGCCGCGCAGGAACTGTATATCACGCTGACCCCCGATCGCGATCCCCAGACCGAGCACTATGCGCCGCGCGACACGGTGACGTACACCGTGCAGATCGAGAATTACGCGGGCGAGCCGGTGCAGGCGGAAACGTCGCTGGCGATGGTCGATCTGGCGGTGCTCTCGCTGCTCGATCGGTTGAACGTGCCCATCGCGGATCACTTCTACGGCGAGCGCGGCCTGGGCATTCGCACCGGCATCTCGCTGGTGTACTCGGTCGATCGCATCAACGTGAAGCTGGCAGAAGAAGCCAAGGGCGGCGGCGGCGGCGCCGATGCGGCCGGCGGCTTCAGCGTGCGCGGCGATTTCCGCGACACGGCCTTCTGGAAGGCTGATGTGACGACGGATGCCAACGGCCTCGCGACGGTGTCGTTCACGCTGCCGGATAACCTGACCACATGGCGCATGTCGGCGATTGCGATCACGAAGGACGGACTCGTCGGCGAAGGCCAATCGGAAATTAGAAGCACGAAGGACTTGCTCATCCGCCCGGTGACGCCGCGCTTCATGATCGTCGGCGATCAACTCAACATGGCGGCTGTCGTCAACAACAATACAAGCAATGACATCACGGCGGACGTGTCGCTGGAAGGCACGGGCATCACCATCGACAACGGACAGGTGAAGCAGAGCGTGACCGTTCCGGCGGGCGGCGCGGTGCGCGTGGACTGGCCGGTGACGGTGCTGGATGCGGAGTATGCCGATCTCACCTTCAGCGTGCGCGGCGGCGGCTTGCAGGATGCGAGCAAGCCCACGGCGGGTCTGCCGCCCGATCAGCATCTGCCCATCTACAAGTACAGCACACCGGACACCACCGCGACGAGCGGCAACGTGACGAAAGAAGATCCGGTGCGCACGGAAGTCATCGTGCTGCCCAAAGCGATCGATACGACGCAGGGCGATCTGAAAGTGCAGATCGATCCGTCGCTGGCCGCCGGTTCGACGGAAGGCTTGAAGTACCTGGAGCACTATCCATATGAATGCACGGAACAGACGGTGAGCCGCTTCCTGCCGAACGTGTTGACCTATCGGGCGTTGAAGGACCTGACTCTGTCCGAGCCGGAGTTGGAAGAAAAACTCGAGCGGCTGGTGCGCTTTGGCGTGCAGCGGCTCGCCAATCAGCAGCACGTCGACGGCGGCTGGGGCTGGTGGGTGACGGACAAGTCGAATATGCAAGTGACCACCTATGTGATGTTCGGCTTGATCAAGGCGCGGCAGGCGGGCTTCGCGGTTGAGCAGACGATGCTCGACCACGGCCTCAACTACTTGATCAGCAACTTGCAGCCGACCACGTCGCTCGCTACGCCGTGGAAAGCGAATCAACAGGCGTACACGCTCTATGTGCTGGCCGAAGCCGGCAAGCCGCAGAACAGCGCGTTGATCTCGCTGTATGACGACAAGCGCGCGCTGCTGGGCAACTATGGCAAGGCGTTGCTGGCGCTGGGCCTGAACCTCGCGCAGCCTAATGACAAATCTCGCGTCAACACACTCATGAGCGACATCGTGAGCCAGGCCAAGACCAGCGCTACCGGCGTGCACTGGGAAGAGCAGGATGTGTACTGGGGCACGTGGGAAACCGATCTGCGTTCGACGGCGACGGTGCTGGACGCTTTTGCGCTGCTCGATCCCAAGAATCCGCTCGCGCCCAACGTGGTGCGCTGGCTGATGAATTCACGTATCGAAGGCCGTTGGGCTTCGACACAAGAGACCGCGTGGACATTGATCGGTTTCACCGACTGGATGCTCGCCACCGGCGAACTCACGCCCGACTATTCGTGGGCGCTGAAGTTGAACGACGCCGTCGTCGGCACGGGCACGGCCACCAGCGAGAACGTGCGGCAATCGGCGATTATCACAAAGTCGATCAGTGAGTTAAATGTGCCGGTGAATGTGTTGACGTTCGAGCGTAAAGCAGCAGAAGGCCAATCGGGCGACGGGATGATGTACTACTCGGCTTACCTGCGCGCGTATCAACCAGTGACGGGTGTGCAGTCGCTGTCGCGCGGCATCGTGATCGGGCGGCAGTATTACGATCAAGGCGATGCGTGCTTCAAGCCGTTGAAGCCGGGCGAGAAGGCCATCCCTTGCACGCCGGTCACGACGGCGAAGGTGGGCGATACGCTGGTCGTGAAGTTGAGCATCGTCGCGCCGACCGATCTGTACTACGTGCTCGTCGAGAGTCCGCTGCCCGCCGGGATGGAAGCGGTGGACACCAGCCTCAAGACCACGTCGCAGATCGCGGAAGGACCAGAGTTCGGCCCGGCGAATCAACCGTACACGTTTTACGGCGGCTGGGGCTGGTGGTGGTTCACGCACACCGAACTCCGCGACGAGAAGGTGGCGCTGTTCGCGTCGTATCTGCCGCAGGGCACGTATGAGTACACGTACCAAATCCGCGCGGGGCTGGATGGCACCTACAACGTGCTGCCCGCGCGCGCCGAGCAGATGTACTTCCCGGAGGTGTTCGGCAGAAGTGATGGGGAGCAGTTTGTGATTGAGAGGTGATCAGGGATCAGGGATCAGGTAACGAGTAATCAGTAACGAATAAAGCGAAGTCCGGTCTTGGGGAAACTTGAGATCGGACTTCTTCATTTGTCGGCAACTTTCAACTCGATGATCTTGGGTTCCAATCCGCGTGCTGTAACGCGGATGACGGCCACGCTAACCGGCAGATGAAAGCGGCGCGGGCCGGCGCTGCCGGGGTTGAGGTACAACACGCCGCGTTTCGTTTCGATGACAGGTTTGTGCGAATGGCCGCTGATGACGGCGGCGATGTCATGCACGTCGGGCGTGAGACCGAGTTGATTCAGATCGTGCAGCACGAAGATCAGATGTTGATCGATCTGCACACGTTCAGTATAAGGTAGGGCGCGCGCCCATTCTTCGCGATCAGTGTTGCCGCGCACCACAAACACCGGCGCGATCTGGCGCAGATCATCCAGAATGTCGCGGCGGCCCACATCGCCCGCGTGGATGATCACATCGGCGCCGCGCAAAGCCCTCACCGCCTCGGGGCGCAAGACACCGTGTGTGTCAGAAATTACGCCGATGGTTTTCATGATCTATGATGCGCTCATCTTCCCTGGGAGCCGCGCACATGAATGATAACACCATCCTCGTCTTCGCCCGCAACGGCCTGGGCGCTGCGTGAGGCAGGCCAACCAAAAACGCGAGCCAGCTTGACTCGCGTTTTCATTGCGCCGCTTGCTGATCACCTCTGGTCATGCGTTACGCTTTGATGCGTGTCTGCCAATCATCTGCGATTATCTGATACACCGCCTCGGCTGCTCGTAGTGGATCATAAGCATCGGCCTCGACTATCTGTGGCATATCACCAGGATAACGCGCCTCCACAGCCCAGACCGAGAGCGCGTACAGATTGGGAAAAGTCGCTTTCACCTGCCAGTCAGGTGGCACGATTTCGCGCAGGCGGTCCAGATCGTGCGTGAAGGGGAACTCGACTTCAAGCAAAACCAGTACAGCCTTAAGGGCCTTTTCGGCAGCCTGTTGCGCCAGGAAACACACCTGTCGCGGGTAATGATCAGGATCACGCAACAAGGCGTTGGCGGCATCCAGATCAGAGCGGGCATAAGCCAGCCACCGTCTTGATTCAGGGACGTTCATAGATCACTTTCCCTTCTCTTAAGGCGGGGCGCAGCACGTCGCCGATGATGTTCCCTCGTGCAACTATTTCCTCAGGCGTGGTGACGATGATGTCCTTGCTGGCCGGCAAGTCGCTTAGCGCATTGCCAATGCGCACCGCGACCTGTCGTTTATTTTCCACGTAAGGCAGAACCACCAGCAAGTCAATATCACTGTCCGGGCGCGCATCGCCGCGCGCCCACGAGCCGAACAGGATGATGCGCAGCGGATCGAACTGCCGCGCGATGCGCCGGACAGCTTCAGCGAGGCATTCGGGTTGCGTGACGGGTGACACGGTCATGGGTGTGCCTTGCTGTCTATTTTACCTCACTCGCGGCGCACTGCCAGAATGCACAACGGCGGATCGCCAGGCGGTGGTTTATAATTCCCTCATCCTCTCTCGGAGCCACACACATGAATAATACTACCATCCTCGTCTTCACCCGCACTGGAATGGGCGAGGCGCCCGCCGAGTTGCAGCAGAAACTCGCCGTGAAGTTCTTGCAACTTAACCTCGACGCCAACACGCTGCCCGCCAAGATTCTGTTTTACACCGACGGCGTGAAACTTGCGTGTGAGGGATCGCCCGTCATCGGTGAATTGGAAGCCATGAAAGATCGCGGCGTGGAGTTGATCTTGTGCAGCACGTGTCTTGACTACTTCAATCTGCGCGACAGAGTGCAGGTCGGCATCATCGGCGGCATGCCGGACATCATCGAGGCGTTGAGCATCGCGGGGAAAGTCATCAGCCTGTAAGCGCTCAAGCAACCGGGTTTCTGCAACCCGGCCTTGATTCCAGGCAGATTGGAAAAACCCGGTTCCTGCGAACAATCCTGCGCGCTGCTTCGTGTTCTTCGTGGATCAAAATCAATCCGTGTAATCTGGGTGCATCCGTGCCCAAAAAAACGAGCCGACCTCAGAGCGAGATCGGCTCGCGGCGTTATTCCACTTCAGGGCGTGACAGTTGCCAAACGTGCCACGTCGCCCCCGGCATTCGTGTGATACTCGTACTGCTGGCCGTTGGCCTCCAGGATCACACGATAACCCGGCGTGATCACCAGCGCGCACATGATGCCGGGGGTCTCGATGCCCAGGCAGGCATTGGGCCAGTCCACTGCCTCCACGCTCGCCACCGTAATCGCGCTCGCTGCAATAGTCAACCGCGCCGCCAGATCGTTAAGCGAGTTGGCGACGGCGGCCGCCTGTCCAGACGTGCTCGCGTCGCCGCCGGGATTGAGCGGGCTGGGTGGAACGGTGGGCAGCACGCTCGGCGGGCTAGTTGGAACGATCGGGGCGGTTGAGGGCGCGCCGCACGCTGCCAGCAGCAGCGTTGCCAACAGCACAAGCCTCAGCAGTTTTGATTTCATGGTTCGTTCTCCTTCACGCGCAATCATAAGCCAGGTTGACAGGCGCTTCAACCGCTTAACCGCAAGGGTGATCGACCCGCGCGCAGCAAAACGCGGCGAAGATTATTCGCCGCGCGGGGGTTTGGCCGGCTGATCGGGCGTTGGTTTCTTGCGCCGTTGTTCGCCCAGGCTGGCCGACAAGCCCAGCAGCGCCCCGCCGATGGTGCCCAGGATCAACTCCCACGTTGGGGTAGGCTGACCGCTGAAAACGGAGAACAGCAGCGCGACCACTGCGCCGGAGATCGCGCCCAGCACCACAATCGCTACACGCTTCCAGCCCGTCAGGCGGCCATACACATTATCAGAAGAAGGAGGTTGTTCAGACATAGGCTTTCACCAAAAGTATACCATTACACGGGCCGTGATGCTTAGTACCAGGGTTTGACAGTGGTTTGCACTTCACTTTTCATACGCAACATGCTATACTACCTCACGCAAGTTTCCCGCAGAGTGTGCCAGCGGCGAGATGGTGATCATGACATCTTCACCAACTTCACAAGAGGATCGTGCGTGGGCCGAGCGCTTGCAGCGCTGGGGATTGAGTGAGGTTACGCCACTCCTCGCTGAAGTGCTGCGTCCCTTTGGCGCGATCGGCGGCCAACTGTTGATGCTGGCTTCGCCGCTGGTAACCACATTCCTCAGTGCGGAGCGGCTCGATCAGCTTGTCGAGACCCTGGATGATCCGGAGCGGCTGGATCAAATCCTGCGCCGTCTGGATCACGAGGCCGAACGATGAACTTGAATCAGATCATCACTGACTTCGGCGGCCTGCTGCTGTTGATTGTGTTTGGCGTGCTGGCTCCCGTGTTCTTGATCTTATTCCGCGGCGGGCGCCTCCGACCTCGCTTCCGCGCCATCCCGGCTTTCAGATTGCTGCGCGGGCAGATGGGCCGGGCGATCGAATCCGGGCGCGATCTGCACGTCTCGATCGGCGCCGGCGGCGTCAGCGGCGATGATGCCGCGACCACGCTGGCGGGCCTGGCCATCGCCGAATACCTGGCCGACGAAGCGGCCGCCAGCGGCATCGCGCCCATCGTCACCACATCTGATCCCACCAGCGCGCTGCTGGCCGAAGATGCCGTGCGGCGACCCTACACCCGCCAGGGCAATCTCAACGAATTTCCGCGCGGCGCGGCGCGACTACCCGCTTTGAATTCCACGCAATATGCCGCCGCCACCATGGACTTGCTCAATCACGAGCCGGTGTTGACCAACATCATGTCCGGCGCGTTCGGCGTCGAAGCCGCCTTGATCGATCAAGCGGCCAATAACCATGATCTGCCGCAGCTGTTCGGCGGATCTGATCCGCGCGCGCTGGCGGTGATGAGCACCTCGACCGATCAGATCTTGATGGGCGAGGAGATGTACGCGGCCAAGGCGTATCTGCGCGCCCAGCCGCCGCATCTGGCGACCCTGCGCGCCGCCGATGTGCTGCGCATGGTGATTGCGGTCTTGATCGTGCTGGCCTTTTTCATCGGACTGCTATCGTGAGGCGTTGACGTGAGACGAATTTTCACCAGCACTGCGCCCACCATCATCACCGGCATCGCCGGGTTGATCGTGCTGCTGAGCTACATCTTTCCCGCCGAGGTGCTGGTGCAGCTGCGCGCCATCCTGATCAACATCGCCGTCATTGTGGCGGGCATGGCGCTGCTGCTGGGGTTCTTCCGGTTGCTGAGTTTTCATCTGCGGCGGGTGCAGCAGCGCAAGAACGGCTACAGTGCGCTGGCGCTGATCGTGGCGCTGATCGTGTTTGTCGCGCTGGCTGTTGAACGGGTGTTGACGTTGAATGCGCCTCAGCCGGCGGCCTTGCCTGTGACTAACTTGATCTTCAACGCCATCATTGCGCCGATTCAATCTTCGCTGGGCGCGCTGCTGGCGATCTTCCTGGGTGCAGCCGCGTTCCGCATGGCGCAGCGCCGCCGCACGTGGGGCACGTTGTGGTTTCTGCTCTCGGCCGTTGTCGTGCTGCTGACGCAGATTCCGGTTTCGCCGGACAGCGTACTGCTGCCCGTGCGGCAATTGATCGACGCGCTGGCCCTGGGCGGCCTGCGCGGCTTGTTGTTGGGCGTTGCGTTGGGTACTTTGGCGGTCGCGTTCCGCGTCTTGCTGGCGATCGATCGACCGCAGGGTGAATGAACGGATCAGTCTGATCTATGATTTATTGTCCCGGATGTGGCACCGCCAATCGCGACGGCTCGCGTTTCTGCAATGAGTGTGGCACCAAGCTGCCCACCATGACCAGTGCGCTGTGCCCCACGTGCGGCATGCCCAATCCTCCCCACAGCCTGTTCTGCGAGAAATGCGGCACGCGTCTCACCGCCTCGCTGGCCGAAGAACCGGCAGCGCCGGAAGTTCCCGCCCCGGCGGCCTTCGTGCCCAAGGGTCTGTCACTGCCCACCAAAACGACGACCGAGCTGGAGTCTGCTGCCGCAGCGCCCGCCCCTGTCGAAGCGCCGCCGCCGGCTGAATCCGCCAGGCCCGTGGAAGAAGAACTGCCCGACTGGATGCAAGTGGTCCAATCGGCTGTGGCCGGCACCTCTGAGTTGGACATCGAAAAGGTGACAGCGGCCAGCGGCGCTGCCGACGCCGAACCGGAGGAAGTGCCAGCCTGGCTGGCCGAGCTCGGCATCAAACAATCTGGCCCGCTCAAGAAATCACCCACCGATGAACTGCTGCCGGAATGGGCGCAGCGGTTGCGCACCATGCCCGAATTGGCTCAGCCGCCTGAGCCAGACGAAGAAGTCCCCGACTGGCTGAAGACGCTTGGCACTACCGGCCAACTGCCGTCCATGAGCGAAATGCCCGCGGCAGCGGCTCTTCCGCCAAACACTGCTGCGCCGCTTGAAGCGGCCGCTGTCACGGCGGCTGAACCGGCCGCGGAAGAAGAACTGCCCGACTGGCTGAAGACGCTCGGCGCCACCGGCCAACTGCCGTCCATAAGCGAAACGCCTTTGGAAGCTGCTCCACTTCCGTCGGCTGTTACTGCACCGGCTGAACCGGCTGTGGAAGAAGAACTGCCCGAGTGGCTCAAGGAACCTGCCGCACCCTATTCCTCGGCTGAGTCAGAAACACTGCCTGCGGTGACATTGTCCGCTGCGCCGGTACAGCCCGCCGACGATATGCCCGACTGGCTGCGCGATCTGCGCCCGGCCGCCTCCACTGAAGACGCTCTGCCTGACTGGCTGGATGAACTCGGCGTTGAAGAGCAGCCCGCCCCAGGCTCAATGGCTCTGTCCTCAGGTGATAGCGCGCTCGATTGGCTGAGCCAGCTCGGTGCAACCGCGTCCGACGCTGTGCCGATTGCGCCAGAGGCCGCTGCTGAACCCGCCGTTACACCCGATTGGATGAGTTCACTCCGGGCATCCACGCCGGAAGTTGATACCCAGCCGACCGAAGAAACGCCCGACTGGATGCGCCAATTCGAGGCACAACAGCCTTCCTTCGAAGCGACAGCGGCTGGTGAAACACCCGATTGGATGAGCTCGCTTCGCGCGGCCCCGCCCGAACCCGCTGCGCCTGCTGAAGAAGAAGGCGCGCCCGATTGGTTGAAAGACGCAGGCCTGGTTGCGGGCGCGGCCGCCCTCGACACGACTGCTGAACAGCAGCCGGAAGAAGCCGCTCCGCTCAAGCCCGTCACCGATTGGCTCTCGGCGTTGCGGCAGGCGACGCCGGATCTGGAAGCCGAGCAAGCGCAGGCCGCAGAAGAAGTTCCAGCCTGGATGCAGGAAGAGTCTGCGGCTGCGCCCCAAGCGATCGGCGGAGTGCAGGCTTACGATCAAGAAGTGCCAGACTGGCTGCGCGACGCCGGCGCAGTGACTCAACAACCGGCGCCTTCTGCCGCAGAAGAAATTCCCGACTGGCTGCGCGCAGCCCCAGCGGCTGTCGAATCAGCTGAAGCACAACCGCCTGCCCAGCCCGCAGAAGAAGGCGTGCCCGATTGGCTAAAAGGTTTGGGCGCAGTCGCAGCTGGTGCGGCGGCTCTGGGCGCATCCGCAGAAGAGCGACCGGAAGAACCGCCTCCACAAAAGCCAGCCACCGACTGGCTGTCGGCCTTGCGGCAGGCCACGCCTGAGATGGAAGCCGAACAAGCGCAGGCCGCAGAAGAAGTTCCAGCCTGGATGCAGGAAGAGTCTGCGGCTGCGCCACAAGCGATCGGCGGAGTGCGGACTTACGATCAAGAAATCCCGGACTGGCTGCGCGAATCCGGCGCAGCGCCTCAGCAGCCGGAGCCTGCCGCCGCAGAAGAGATTCCTGAGTGGTTGCGTGCGACACCAGCGCCGACAGGCTCGACTGAACCCGCTGCGCCTGCTGAAGAAGAAGGTGCGCCTGATTGGTTGCAGAGTGCGGGCCTGGCGGCAGGCGCGGTCGCACTTGGCGCTTCCGCAGCGGAACAGCCGGAAGAAGTGCCGGCGGAAAAACCGGCCACCGACTGGCTCACGGCTTTGCGCCGCGCCACGCCGGAGTTGGAAGCCGAACAGGCGCAGGCCGAAGAAGAAGTTCCAGCCTGGATGCAGGAAGAGTCTGCTGCGCCGCAAGCGATTGGCGGAGTGCAGGCTTACGATCAAGCAGTGCCGGACTGGCTGCGCGAATCTGGCCCGGTTTCCGCCGCGCTAGCGCCAGCCGACGAGAACGTGCCTGATTGGCTGCGCGAAGAATCGGGCGTTTCCTTCACGCCCGCGGCGCCTCTCGCAGAAATCGAAGAAGACGCAGGAACGCCTGATTGGTTGAAGGGTCTTGGCGTAGCAGCCGCGGGTGCGGCGGCAGTGGCCGCATCTCGTGCGAAAGAGCCAGCGGATGAAGATGTGCCCGCTTGGCTGCGCGAAGAGATTGCTGCGCCTGCCCAACCCCCGGCCGGTGAAATCCCTGAATGGTTGCAGGAAGCAGAACCTGCGCCTGCGCTTACATTTGAAACGCCTGCCGCCGCAGAAGCAGAAGCGGGCGAAACGCCGGACTGGCTGCGCGAATTCGCGCCTGCCGCAGCGGCCGGAGCGACGCTGGCTACTGCTGAGCCTGTCACCGAAGAAGCCGAAGAGATCGAGCAGCCAGAAGAGGCCGCTGAAACCGAACCGGAAGAAAGTTGGGTTACAAAGGCGGCGCCGGTTGCGGCGGCCGGGCTGGCGACAGCGGCCGTGCTCGGGGCCAGAAAACCAGAGAAGGCTGAAGCCGCTCCGGCCGAGATCCCCGAGTGGCTCAAGGAGATTCGACAGGAGCAGCAGGTCAGTCGAACTTCCATTCCGGTTCCACCGCCGGAAGCCGCCGGCCTGACTCAGGCCGAAATTCCGGCCTGGCTGGAAGCGCTGCGCCCTACCGAAGAGGCCGGTGCTCCCCAGGAAGCCGAGACGCCTTCTGAAACAGAAGGACCGTTGGCGGGCATCGCCAATGCGCTGCCGCCCGCGCCCATCATGGGCCAGATGACGGGCCTGCCTGCCAAATTGCAGTTTGCGATCTCGGCCGAAGATCAGGCGAAGTCCGGCATCTTGAAAGAGCTGCTGACTCAGCACGCCGTAGCGCCGGCGTCGGTGGAACAATTCCTCGTCAAAGGTTCGGCCATTCGCCGCCGCATGCTGCGCTGGGTGGTCACTTTCCTGCTGGCGCTGGCGCTGCTCACGCCGATTGCGTTCAACATCAATGAGCGCACCGGCTTGCCGCTATTGCCGGATGCGATGAACATGGTGGTGCCGATGCCCAACCAGGCGGCGGCCGTCAAGATTGCCGAATTGGCGCAGCTGCCTGCCCAGGCCAGAGTGCTGGTCGTCTTTGATTATGATGCGGCACAGGCCGGCGAGATGAACACCGTGGCGACCGCCTTGTTGCGCAGCCCGGCCCTGACCAATGCGCAGCTATTCATCGCCAGCCTCAACCCGCAGGGCAGCGCCGTGGCGCGCACCGTTTTGAGCAAGCTGCCTGACCTGCGCTACACCGATCTGGGCTTTGTGCCGGGGCAGATCAATGGCGTGCAAGCCGTGTTGTCCAGGGCCGGCAATGTGAACATGATCATCGAGCTGGCGGCTTCGCCGGAGACGGTGCGCTGGTGGGCCGAACAGCTCAAGGCCAGTCGCGCCGCGACGCCGCTGGTTGCCGGCATCAGCGCGGGCGCCGAACCGCTGACGATGCCGTACGTCCAATCGGGACAGGTGCAGGGACTGGTCAGCGGATATCCGGGGTCGATCGCTTACCTCAACATGATCAACGCGATCAAGTCAACTGATCAACCGGCTCAATATCAAATTCCGCTGGAGGGTCTGGCTTTGGCGAACTACGCCATGGTAGTCCTGATCGTCGTCGGTGGGCTGGCGGCGCTGCTGCGCGGCGCGGGAAGGCGGCCGGCATGAACCTCGAAGCGATCAGCCTCATCGTCGGCGCCGTCTTCACCCTGCTGGTGTTGTCGTATCTTATCGGCGACAACGTCCTGTTCCGGCTGACCGTCTACATTCTGATCGGTGCGGGCGCGGCGTATGCGGCTGTCGTCGTCATCTTTGATGTGTTGTGGTTTAGCCTTGACGAAGCGCTCAGGCAGGCGGCCGCCGGCAACATCAGCTGGCTTATCATCGAGGCGGTCGCCTTGCTGCTCGGCGGCATGGTGTGGTTTAAAGCCTCGCCACGCCTGGCGTGGATCGGCAACATTCCGATGGGGTATCTCATCGGCGTGGGCGCGGCCACCGTGCTGGGCGGTGTGATCATCGGCACGCTGGGACCGCAGATCGTCGCGGCGGGCGCGCCGGTCACGTCACCGTCGGGCGGGCCGCCCAGCGTGATCATGACCATCATCGCTGCCAGCGGCGCGATCGTGACGCTCTTGTCGTTTGGCTACTATCGCGTCGGGCGCGACAGCCCGTTCCAACTGGTGAACCTCACGGGCCGGCGCTTCTTCTTGATGATCGGCCTGGGCGCGATTTTTGCGCTGGTGTTCATGGCGAGTGTGACGTTGTTGTACGATCGCGGCGCGGCGCTGGTTGAGGCCGTGCGCGAAGTCCAGCGGCAGTTCATCAGATAATCTCACACCCGATCGGTTGCCGCAGCCCGATCGGGTTGGTGTATAGACTATCGGCATGGCAGAACTAACGGACGTCTCCTCCATCTTGGCCATCGACATCGGCAGCGTGAACACGCAGGCGGTGCTGATCGCGCTGGTCGAAGGATCCTATCGCTTCGTGGCGCGCGCGCAGTCGCCCACCACGCAGGAAGAACCGTGGGCCGATGTGTCGATCGGCGTGCGCCACGCGGTGGAGCAATTGCAGCACGTGGCAGCGCGGCCCATCTTGAGCGACGACGGCAACATCATCTCGCCGGAGCACGACGACGGTTCGGGCGTGGATTTGTGTGTCATCACCAGCAGCGCCGCGCCGCCGCTGCGCCTGGTGCTGGCCGGACTGGTGGGCGAGTTGAGCCTGGACAGCCTGCGCCGCGCCGCTGCGGGGACGTACACTTCGGTGGAGGATGTGATCTCGCTGCTGGGCACGGGCCGCAAGAGCGACGAGATGCGGGCCAAGAGCATTCTGGCGGTGCAGCCCGACGCGGTGTGCATTGCGGGCGGCACGGATGGCGGCTCAATCACCCCGGTGCTGAATCTGGTCGAGTCGGTCGCCCTGGGCGCGTCGTTGATCGATCCGCTTTCACGACCGGCGCTGGTCTATGCCGGCAATGCCGCGCTGCGGGCGCGCGTGAAAGAGATTGTGGGCAACGATATTTCGCTGGTGGCGGTGGAAGGCAACGTGCGCCCCGCGCTGGGCAAGGAAGACCTTGGCCCGCTGCAAGCCGAGTTGGATGCGCTGCACGCCAGCACCAAGCTGTCTCAGGTGAACGGTCTGAGTGAGTGCGCGGTCTGGGCCAACATTCCCGTGGTGTCCACGGCCCGCAGCTTCGGCAACGTCGTGCGCTATCTCAGCATGATCGGCGATGCGCACGCGGGCACGCTGGGCGTGGATGTGGGCGCGTCCAATACCATGGTGGGGGCGGCCTTCAACGGCAAGTTGCAATTGACCGTGCGCAGTGATATCGGCTCGGCGTTTGGCGGCGCGCGCTTGCTGTCCGAGGCGAAGATTGCCAACGTGGCGCGCTGGCTGCCCTTTGCGATGCATCCCACCGATCTGGAAGCATTCGTCATCGATAAAGAACTGCGCCCGCTGACCATTCCGGCCGACGGGCGTGATTTGCTGATCGAGCAGGCTCTGGCGCGTGAAGCGCTGCGCTCGATCGTGAAACTGGCGCAGCCCAGCTGGCGGCGGCTGGCGCCGCGCGGCCGCGGTGCGGTGCGGCCCCTGTTCGAGCGCATCGTCGGCGCAGGAGCCGTCATCGCCAGGGCCACACGCCCCGGCCAGGCGGCGTTGTTGCTGTTGGATGCGCTGGAGCCGATCGGGGTGTTTGAGCTCTTGATCGATGTATACGGCCTGCTGCCCGCGCTGGGCGCGGCGGCCATCGCCCATCCGTTAAGCGTGGTGCAGACGATCGAGAATAAAGGCTTGATGTCGCTGGGGACGGTGGTGGTGCCAACCGGCGCTGCACGCCCCGGCGAAGTGGTGCTGGGCTTGAAGATGAGTTACGAAGGCGGCGGCGATCTGGAAGTGGAAGTGGCGGCGGGCACGCTGGAAGTGCTGCCGTTGCCGCCGGGCATGAAGGCCACGCTGAAGTTGCAGCCGCGCCGGGGCATCGATATTGGCCGTGTGCGCAAATCGATTCCGGTGGAGGGCGGCGCGCTGGGCCTCATCGTCGATGCGCGCGGCCGGCCATTGGTGCGGCATTTGCCGTCCGATCCGGAAATGCGGCGCGATCAGATTCAACAGTGGCTGTGGGATATGGGGGCGTAATGTCGGAAGCGGGTGTCTATTATCCGCCAGAAACGCGCGTGCTGCCGTTGACGACTATCCGGCGCGAACGCGTGCTGCCCATGCCGGGCAAGGTGTTGGTCAATCCCGGCGATCGGGTGCAGCCGTCGCAGCCGGTGGCGCAGGCCGAAGTCAGCGGCGAGGTCAGCGTGGTCAACGTGGCGCATCTGCTGCGTGTCCCGGCCGCCAAGGCCTATAAGTATCTCAAGGTCAAAGAAGGCGCGGACGTGACGATGAATACCGTCATCGCTGCCAAGGGGCTGACGGCGGCGGGCCGCGTCAAATCGCCGGCGAACGGTTTTGTGTATCGCATTGATAAGTCCACCGGCCGCGTGTTGATCAAGGTGGTCAGCCGTCCGCTGGAATTGTCGGCGTATCTGGCCGGCACGGTGGCTACCGTGATGGCCGGGCACGGGGTCGTGGTCGAGACGACGGGCGCGTTGATTCAGGCCGCGCTGGGGTTTGGCGGTGAATCGTTCGGCGTGCTGCAAGTGGTTTCCAAGCGCGCGTCCGATCCGATGAAGGCCCGCACGATCGATGTGACGATGCATGGCGCCATCATCGTCGGCGGCGCCTGGTTCGACGAGACGGTTCTGGAGCAGGCGATTCAGATGAAGGTGCGCGGCTTGATCGCGGGCAGCATGGACGGCGGTCTGCTGGAGGCGGCGCGCACTGCCCCGTTCCCGATTTTGCTGACCGAGGGGTTGGGCCACGTTGCGATGGCGGCGCCGATCTTCAGGTTGTTGAAGAGCAATACCGGACGCGAGGTGTCGATCAGCGCGGTGACGCGCACCCGGTGGGGTGTGCAGCGACCCGAGATAGTGATCCCGTTGCCGTCGGATTCCAAGCCCGAACCGCCGGCCTTTGGCATGCCGCTGGCCGTGGGGGTGCGCGTGCGCGTGCTGCGCGGACCGCGCCAGGGCAAGGTGGGCCAGGTGACGGCCCTGCCGGACCTGCCGCAGCAAATCGAGACCGGCGCCAAGGTCCACTGCGCCGAGGTCGATCTGGGCGGCGACGACGGGCGCACGCTGGTGCCGTTTGCGAACCTGGAGATCTTCCGGTAAAGACGCGGCGGGCTTGATTTTGCTTTTTGATCCGTTTCGAATACAATGGTAACTGTCAATTAGAGTTGCTGCTCAGCCCACACCAGCCTTGTCATTCCCGCGTGCGTCTGGCGGGAATCCAGGGGCCGTGTTAACCACGAATTTGGCTGCCCGGCAGAAGCACGCTTCGCGGGGCATGACGGCCAAGCAGTAACTGATCGGCAATAATAGCGCAGAATTTGGCGCACAGGAGTAAGGGCGATGGCCTTTGATGAGAATCCCGACGAGGTTTTTGATAACGAACCCGAAGCCGAAATGGAAGGCAACGGCGACGAGCAGTCCAACCGCTCATTCCGCATGATGATGATGGGTCTGTTCGCTTTTGGCGGACTGGGCGTGCTGCTCATCGCGCTGCTGCTCATCGGCCGGAGTGGTGAACGAGCAGCAATTGACGCGCAGAATCAAGCCATACAGGCGACAAACGAAGCGGTCATTGCCTTGTCGCAGATTACGCCGACGTCGCTGCCGACGGACACCCCCATGCCGACAAATACGGCTGCACCCCCCAATACCCCGGCGCCCACCGCTACGCCCAAGCCCAAGGATCTGGTGGACACGGCGTTGGCCAGCAGCGACTTCAAGACTCTGTCTGATCTGCTGAAGACCGCCGGGCTGGTGGAGGCGTTGAAGGGGCAGGGGCCGTTTACGGTGTTTGCGCCCACCAACGATGCCTTCGCGCAGTTGTCGCCTGAATCGCTGGCAGATCTCAACAAAGACCCGGAGAAACTGGCGGCGCTGCTGAAGTATCATGTGGTGGAGGGTGCGCTCACTGCGGACAGCGCGGCGACGATTAGCGAAACCAAGACCCTGGAAGGCCAGCCCGTCAAGATTACGGTCAAGGACGGCAAGATTCAGGTCAATGATGTCACGGTGAACAAGCCTGATGCCGAAACGGCCAACGGCCTGATCTATCCGATCGATCAGGTGCTGGTACCGCCGGCGATGAGTAAAGAGGTGGTGCTGATCGTTCCTCCCACGCCCAGCAAGGCGACTGAGGTGGCGAAAGCGCCAGCTACGGCGGCCGCCACGGCCAAGCCGGCGACCGGCGCCCAAGCCACAGCGGCCGTGCCGACCCGGGTGCCGCCGGCGGCGGCCACAGCGACGGCGGCAGGGTCCAAGATCATCACCAATACCGGCACAGCAACCGGGACTACTGGCACTACCGATCAGAATCTGCCTAAAACCGGCGCTAATGATAATCTGTTCATGTTGGTGCTGGCTGCTGTCGGGTTGGTGGGCGTGCTGGTCGCGGCCCGGCGCCTGCGCACCTCGCAGAGTTAGCCACAGTCATGACGTCCGTGGGTCAACCGCAGGAGTTTCGGCGGTTGACCCATTTTTGTTTTGTGCGTAAGATAGGGGTCATCTGCGCCCCGCGCAGAACTTGATTTTGGGACACTTGACACGCATGAGCGACAATCTGTTTCTACGCCCCGCTGATTTGCAACGCCTGAAGGATGCGCTGGCCGAAAGCGCCTGCTGCTCGATTGTGGGACTCAGCAATATCGGCAAGTCGATGCTGCTCCGCACCGCTGCCGATGAGACGTCGGCCAAGACGCTGAACGTCTACGTCGATTGCAACCTGATGCCTGCGTTAACGGATCAATCCTTCTACGAAGTCACCCTGCGCGCCGTGCTGGACGCCGTCAAGCGCCTGGGCAAGAAAGCGCCGATCGATATAGTCAGCCGGCTCGAGACGCTGTCTCGGCAGGTGATCGATTCTGAGCGCCCCATTGTGCCGGCGCTGAGCTTCAACGACGGACTCTCGCTGGTGTGCGATCAGCTCGAGCGGCGAGTGGCGCTGCTCTTCGACGAGTTCGATGATCCCTTCGGGGCGTTGGATGGCCGCGTCTTTTTGAATCTGCGTGCGCTGCACGACAAGTATGAGTCGCTGGTGTACGTAACCGCCACCGGCGCACCCCTGGCCGATCGCCGCCGTGACGTGGAAGCCAGCGAGTTTGCCGAGTTGTTCGTAGGACATCAACTGGTGCTGGGCATGCTGGATGAAGTGACGGTCCGCCGCGCCGTGTTGGAGTGGACAAAGGAAGAAGTGCCGTTAACGCCCCAGGAAGTGGAGTTTATCGTGGCGCAGGCGGGCGGGCATCCGGGTTTGCTGCGGAGCGCCACGCGCCAGGTGCTGCGCTTCCTGTCCGGTGTGCCCAGCGGATCACGCGCGCAGGCGTTGACCATGGTGCGCGAAAAACTGGAAAGCGATTCCGTCATCCGCAACGAATGCGCCAAATTGTGGAGTTACCTGTCGCCGCAAGAGCAGGAGATGCTGGTGAACCTGCTGGGTGACGGCGCCGAATGGCCGCATGCGGCGGCGCTGGATGAGTTGATTGCCAAAGGCGTGCTGCTGTCCGGGCAGCCCCCGCGCGTCTTTGGCGAATTGTTTGCGGCGTACGTCCACCGCCAGCGGCGCACGCGCCAGCCCGCGCGCGCCGGCGTCTGGGTGGATGTGGATGCCGGTGAGGCCTGGGTCGACGGCGAGCGCGTGCCCTCGCTCACCGATCTGGAGTATCGCCTGCTGCTGCTGCTGTACGGGCGGCTGGGCAAGATTTGCGATAAGTATCAGATTGTGGAAGCGGTCTGGGGGCAGGACTACATCGACGAAGTGGACGACGCGCGCGTGGAAAAACTCATCAGCCGCCTGCGCAGCAAGATCGAACACGATCCGGCCAACCCCAAATATTTGATCACCGTGCGCGGCCGTGGTTATAAGCTGGCCGCCGTCTGAACCAACCCCGTGCCGAGGTGGAAAGCATGACCGAGCAGATTTTGATCGTGGAAGATGATCTGGCGATGTCCAGCGGTATCCGCGATGTGCTGGAGATGAACGGGTACCGCGTGCAACTGGCCGAGAACGGCGTGGAAGGGCTGAAGGTGCTGGAACTGTTCCGCCCCGATTTGATCATCTCGGACATCATGATGCCGGAGATGGACGGCTTTGAATTCCTGGAACAGGTGCGCCGTCAGCCGCGCTGGGCCGCCGTGCCCTTCATCTTCCTTACCGCCAAGGGCCAGCGTCCCGACATTCGCGCCGGGAAGCAGCTGGGCGCCGACGATTATCTGGTGAAGTCGGTTGATCTGGAAGACCTGCTGGTCGTGGTGCGCGCCAAGCTCGATCGGGCGTTGACGATCCAACAGCAGAGCCGCCGCGAAATGGACGATCTGAAGCGCAACCTGCTCAACATGCTCAGCCACGAATTTCGCACGCCTCTGACGTACATCACCGGCTACGTCGATCTGATTCAAGAGGGCGAATGGTCGCCCGAGGATTTGCAGAAATTCCTGGGGCGCATCAAAGGCGGCAGCAATCGCCTGAACCGGCTGGTGGAAGATTTTCTGCTGCTGGTGCGCTTTGAAACAGACGATGCCCGGCAGTCTTACTTGATGGACAAAGGCCCTTTCAATAATTGGAGCGGCCTGGTGGCGCGCGTGTTCGATCGGTTGACTGAGTCCGCCACGGTGCGCCAGGTGACGCTGCTGCCGCAGGTTGAGCCGAATCTGCCGCTGGTGGAAGCTCATGAAGGGTATCTGGAAAACGCCGTCATGCGCCTGGTCGATAACGGCATCAAGTTCGCCAAGCATTCAGGCGGCCATGTCTGGGTCAAGGTGGTGGCCGACGGCGAGGGCGTGCGCTGCACGGTGAAGGACGACGGCATGGGTATTCCGGCGGCCGAAGTGGACAAGATCTTCGATCGGTTCCACCAGATCAACCGCCAGCGCATCGAGCAGCAGGGCGCGGGCATCGGCCTGGCCATCGTCAAGAACATTGCCGAGCTGCATCACGGCAAAGTGGGCTGCACCAGTACCGAGGGTGTTGGCAGCGAATTCACCATCTGGCTGCCGCCGCTGCCCTGACCGGATAACTTGACCGCCCGCTTCATCGCGGGCGGTTTCTTGTGGAGCCGCCCCGGTCCGATCGGTTTGTCAGAAGCCTGTCGGAGTCGCGTCAAACTACCCCGTGCCGCGCGTGTTATGCTTATCACTGTACCCAGCTAGAAAACTCAAATCCATATTCTGTAACCCAGGAGGAATCTCATGGCTTCTTTGCTCGACAAGATCAATACGTTGATTTCGGCCAACCTGCACGCGATGGTGGACAAGGCGTTGCAGTCGAACTCGGTGGCGGTGATGGATGAATATATTCGCCAGGCCGAAGACAATCTCGACAAGCTCGAGGACGCGACGGCGACCGTGGGCGGCGAAGTGAAAACGCTGAAGCGCAAGGCCGACGAATACGCCGCACAGGCGGCCAAGCTGGACCGGGACATCGACGCGCTGCTGCAGCAGGGGCGCGACGATCTGGCGTCGGCGGCGCAGGCCAAGTACAACACCACCCAGCGCATGGCCGAGCAGTATCAGCAGCAGTATGAACGCCAGCAGGCCGAATACAAGACGCTGCTGGACGCCAAGCTGAAGCTGGAAGCAAAGCTGACCACGACCAAGCAGGAACGCGAAGAGATGCTGGCGCTGCTCGACCTGGCGAAGTCGAAGGAGCTGACCGTCAAGACGATGAAGTCGATTGACGACATCGTGGGCAGCGGCGACGCCGACATCGCGCGCATCGGTGAATCGATCCGGTCGCGGCTCGACAAGGCCTCGGCCAAGAGTGAGATGATGGCGAGCCGCCTCGACGATCAGATCGACGAGGTGCTGGGCAAGACCGAGCTCGACACGCAGCTGGCCGAACGCAAGAAGCGGTTAGGCATGACCAGCTAACAGCGCCCAGCGACCATTTGGCGGGCGGGGTCGATCGCTCGGCTCCGCCCGTCGCTTTGCCAGTCACCTAAGTCAGAGTACAATACCGTTGGCGTTGCGACCTCGCAGCTGCCGCCGTCCGTCAGCGACCGCGGTGGGAGTGGACTCCGATGAACCGAACTCGCATTATCTTCTTTGTGATTATTGCCGGAGCGATCGGGATTGTGGCGCTCGGCCTGATTGCGCGATCCCTGACGCCCGCGGCCAACCCGATCGCGCCCGCGCCGTCCAACGAGCCGATCGAGGTGCGCGTGGTCACCGCTTTGCCCATCGAGTCGTGGGTGACCGAAGCGGCCAATCAGTTCAACGCGGAACAGCGCACGCTGGACGGGCGCCCCGTCAGGGTGAGCATCGTGCCGATGGACGGCCTGACGGGGCTCAATCGCTTTGACAGCGCGTCGTTCGAGAAGACGCCCACGGCGTGGATTCCCGATTCGCGCTATCTGGTGGAGCTGGCGAACGCCGCCTACAAAGAACGCAACGGCCGCGACGTGTTCCTGACCGACGGCGAGTATCGCGCCAAGCCGATTGCGCTGTCGTTGTTCGCGTGGGGCTTGTATGGCACGCGCGCCACAGCGCTGGAAGACAAGTTTGGCCAGATCGATTGGAAGACGATCCACGACGCGGCGATTGCGGCGGGCGGCTGGCCGGAGTTGGGCGGTGATCCGGCGTGGGGGTTCTTCAAGCTGGTGGTGCCGAATCCGCGCAAGAACGTGGGCGGCCTGGCCGCGATGGTGGCTGCGGCAGGCGAGTATTACGATAAGCCCAACATCACCGTGGAAGATGTGACCAATCCCGAGTTCCAGAAATGGTTGAAGGAATTGATGGGTTCGGTCACGGCGATCAGCGGCGCCAGCGCGTACACGGCCGAAGACTTTGCGCTGCTGGGTTATTCCGTGGGCGACGGCGGGCAGCTGCTGGAAAGCGATCTGCTGGCCAACATGGGCGGCATTTCCAATCGCTGGCAGGATCCGCTGGCCGTGCGCTATCCCAAGTACGTGACGTGGTTCGATTTCCCGTTCAGCGTGTGGATGGGGTCGGAGACGAGTGCCGCCGAAAAGAACGCCGCGCTGGATTTTCAGAAGTACCTGCTGAGCAAGGTTGTGCAGGAGAAAGCCGTGACCTATGGCCTGCGCCCCGTCAACAACGACGTGGTGGTGAATGCGGGCGACAGCCCGTTTGCCAAGTGGGCCAGCGCCGGCATCACGCCGGTGGTGCAGCGCACGTCGGCCATGCGCTCGCCCGATCGGGATGTGCTGCAAGCCCTGCTGCGCTGGTTCGATCTGAACGTGGCGCAACGCTAAATGATCGTGATGCGTGATAACGTGATACGTGACTTCACGCATTACGCCTCACGTTTTACGGAGACACCTCATGTCCCGTTCGTATAAGCCCTCCTACAAAACCGCCCAACCCAATCCCGGCGGCTGGATTACGCTGCTGATCATTATCGTGGTGGCCTGCGCGCTCTGCTGGCCGATCACGAGCGGCATCTTCAACGGCCTTAACAACGCGCTGGGCGGCGTGTTCGAGTCGATCGATACCGCCGTCAGCGGGCCGCCGCCCACGCTGACGATCGCCGTGTCGCCGGAAAAGGCCGAGCTGTTCACACAGCTGGTGAACGACTTCAACGTCAGGAAATTGAAATCGTCCAACGGTGAAGAGCTGCGGCTCGCCACGCAGAGCCTCGAGGCTGAAGACATGATCGACGCGGCGCTGGCCGGCGATTTCCAGGCGCTGTCGCCCGACTCGTCGATCTGGTTGGATCAACTCGATCGGCAGTATCAGGCGGCGCAGAATACCAGCGCGGGACTGGTGGGGCAGACGGTGCGCTATGCGGTCTCGCCGGTGGTCATTGCCATGTGGCGCGATGCCGCGCAGCGCCTGGGCTGGTCGCAGAGATCGATCGGGTGGAACGATCTCCTCAACGAGGCTTCGCTCAACAAGGACTTCAAGTGGAGCCATCCCTCGACGTCGTCGGCTTCGGGTCTGCTGGCTACGCTGGCGGAGTTTTACGCGGCGACGGGCAAGACGCGCGGCCTGACCGTCGACGATGTGAAGTCGCCGCAAGCGCAGCAGTACGTGAACGCGCTGGAGAAGACGGTGCGCTATTACGGCGAAGGCGAGGCATCGATTGCGCAGAACGTGGCCGAGAAAGGCCGCGCTTATCTGGACGCGTTTGTGGCTTCCGAGCAGATTGTGATTAACACGAATCAGCAGCCCGGCGTGGACCTAGTGGCGATCTATCCCAACGAAGGTTCGCTGTGGCAGGATCATCCGCTGGCGCTGCTGGAAGCGCCGGGATTGAGCGATCTCAATCGGGAGACGTTCAGCGCCTTCGCCAATTACATCACATCGTCCGAAGCGCAGCAGGCGATCCTGGCGAAGGGTTATCGGCCCGCCGATCTGAACATCAAGCTCGACGGCGCGAGTTCGCCGATTAATGCCAGCAACGGCGCGGATCCGACGCAGCCGCAGACTTCGCTGCAAGTGCCGGCGGCGGCGGTGCTGGATGTGGTGCGTGAAAGCTGGCTGGCCAACAAGCGCCGCACCAATGTGATGCTGGTGGTCGATACGTCCGGCAGCATGGCCGGAGAGAAATTGGAGAACGTCAAGGAGGCGCTGACGACGTTCCTCGATCAGATCAAGAACAACGACGAGCGCGTGGGCCTGATTGAGTTCTACAACGACGTGACCGAGCGCGTGAAGATCAATGAATTGCGGAACAACCGCTCGGCGCTGGTGCGGTCCGTCGAGACGCTGGAAGCCGACGGCAATACGGCGCTGCTCGACGGTGTCGGCGCGGCCTACGAGCGTTTGCAGCAGTTGGATGATCCCAGCCGCATCAATGCCATCGTGGTGATGACGGATGGCAAGGAGAATGCGTCAGCGCTCAGCTTGAAGCAGCTGGTGGCACGCCTGCAGGACGGCAATGCGAACGGCGTGCCGGTGGTGATCTTCTCCGTTGCGTACGGCAACGACGCCGACATGGACGTGCTGCAAGCCATCTCCGATGCGACCGGCGGGCAGACGCTGGTGGGATCGCCTGAGACGATCCGCAAGCTGTATAAGATTCTGTCGACGTACTTCTAACGTGATACGTGATGCGTAACGAGTAACGAGTGATGAGTAATCTGATCAC
>CAYNML010000003.1:95347-106352 GCA_964398185.1 uncultured Anaerolineae bacterium
GGGCAAACGCGCCGAAGCGCGCGAATTGTTGCTGCGCGTGGTGGACGCGGACGAGAACAGCATTCAAGCGTGGTTGTGGCTCAGCGGCGTGGTGACCACGCTGGAAGATCGCGAGGTGTGTCTGCAGAACGTGCTGGCGCTCGATCCGGTGAACGAGGCCGCCCAGCGCGGGCTGGCCAAAGTGCGCGCCGAGATCGAAGCGACGCCAGAGATCGAGCCGGAATCGCCGCTGCCGCACGTCGCGGCGCAGGTTGCGCCGGAGATGAAAGTCGCCTTCGACTTCAGCGACACTGAGTTAAATGATCCGCTGTTGTGTGTGTACTGCGCGCACCTCACGCGCGAGGAAGATCGCCAGTGCCCCCGTTGCAAGCGTCAACTCGTGATCCGGTTTTACGAGCGCGAACAGCCGCGCTGGATCTGGACGGGTTGGATGGTCAGCATGGCCGAAGCGATCTTCATGGTCGGCGGGCTACTGGTGGTGATGGCGATTCTGGCCAGCGCCATCTCGGCCGTGAAGATCAGCGGCCAGGGCGCCGACCTCACCCAGTTGGCGCTGATGTATCTGGGGCAGAGCCACACGGTGCCCGCCTCGGCGCAGGCAGCGGTATTGACGATTTTGCCGCGCGAGCAGGTCTTTTTGCGGCTGGTGTACGTGGGACTGGTGATCATCACTGCCTTTGGACTGCTGTCGCGCAAACGTTTCTTCTACATCCTCTACGTCGGCGCGGTGGCGCTGGAGGCGGCGCTGTTGTACTTAAGCGTGAGCATCACTCGCGTTTACATCACCGGCGGGGCCAGCGGCACGCCCCTGGAAGGTATTGTGCAGGTGGCGCTCAACGAAGCGCTGGGCATCTTCGTGCTGTTGTACGGCGCAGTCTTCGGTCTGTTCCTGCTGATCAAGATCGTGCTGGCCTTTGCGATGAACGACGATTTCGACACGCGCACCGAGCGGCTGTGGTGTGTCATCGACAAGACGGTGCGCGATCCCAACGGCGCGTTCATTCGCGCCAAGACCTACATGCAGCGCGAGATGTGGACGCTGGCGGCGTTGTACCTGCAGCGCGCGGTGAGCCTTCAACCTTCGACGGTGGAGTATTATCTGGCGCTGGCCGAGAGCTACGCGCACCTGGGCCGCTATCGACAGAGCCTGGCGCTGCTCGACGACGCCGGGCAATTGCAGCCTGATTCACCCATCATTCCCAATGTGCGCGGCGTGATCCTGGAGATGCAGCAGCGCGCGGCAGCGCAGCCAACGGGAGGCGTATGACAACCGATTCGACTCAATCGACTGTGCGCCAGCGCGTGAAGCGCGCGCTGCTCGTGAACGCGCTGACCGACTGGCGCGGCGGCATCGTGCTGGCGATCTCGATCCTGCTGGCTTTCTTCGGCCCCGATCTGTTTCCGATGATTCCGGCGTGGGCCTGGCTGCTCGGCGGCGGAGCGGCCTGGGGCGCCATCGTGCTGAGTATTCTCAATGACGAGAAAGCGGCGGCGCAGGTGGCGGCCAATCTGCTGAAGCAGAAATACGAGCCGACGACCATTAAGAGCGGCGACATGCGCGACAAGCTGATCAAGGCGTTCGAGTACCGCTCGCAGATCGCGGCGGCGGTGGCACGCACCCGCAAAGGCGTGCTGCGCGATCATCTGGAGCAGACGGCTAGCGAGGTCGACGACTGGATCGGCGGCCTGTGGGAAGTGGCCCGGCGCGTGGATACCTTCGAGACCGATCGGACGATTCAGCAGGATCTGCAGTCCGTGCCGGCGATGGTGCGCAATCTGGAAACGCGCGCCAAGAACGAGCCCTACGAAGACGTGCGCAAACAAATCGAAGAGACCCTGTCCACCCGGCGCGCGCAGCTGGAATCACTGCAGGCGCTGCAGCAGGCCAACGAGCGCGGCAAATTGCAGATCGATCAGACGTTGTCGTCGATGGGCACGGTCTATTCGCAGCTGCTGCTGATGGACGCCAAGGACATCGACAGCGGCAAGTACCAGCGCCTGCAGGACGACATCGCCGAAGAGGTGAAGGGTTTGCGCGAAATTGCCGAGGCGATGGACGAAGTCTACAAGCACAAATGAACAATTAACAATGATCAATGGCAAAACTCGCTCCGCTGGCCGCAGGAACTGGGCAGCGGATGCGGAATGGAATGTGTCAGCCGATTCGGTTGTGAAGGTCAGTGTTTCTCTTCAGATTTGTGGTTTACTGGAAGCGGTCCAAGTAGATAGTGAGGAACCATGTTTGACCTGACGAGTGAACTCACTGCTTATCTTGCTCCCAACGAGCGCGTCTTGTGGCAAGGACAGGGCAAGCGTCGCCTGACTGGGGCGGCATGGGGCGGTTATTTTTTCATTGCCATGTTCGTGGGCTTCGCGCTTATCTTTGGGGCGTTGTTCGCCACACTATCGGGTAACAGTCGCGGCGGGCGCAGTGATGACGCGATGGCCTTTATCATCATGACCATCGTCTTTCTGGCCGTTGGATTGGGTGTGGGCATACCGTGGGTGTTGATGGGGAACCGCGCCAGCAAGGCCCGTTACTTCGTCACGAACTTATCGGCGATCATCGTCTATGCGCCCATAGCCAACTCAGGCCAGCGGGTGACGATGGTGTCGTTGAAGAACTTGCAGCAGATCACACTGAACGAAAATCGTGATGGCACCGGCACATTGACTTTGGGCTCGAGTCCGTATGCTTATGGCCGCTATTCCAGCAGCTGGGCCATTGATCCGGTACCGGCTTTCGCCAACATCGAAAAACCGTGGGATGTGTATCAACTGGTTCGCAAGCAAATGGACGAATTGACTTCCAGATAACCGACCCAACCTGATCCCTGATCGACTGATCCCCGATCCCTGATTAACTCTTTCGAGGTGCACAATGGACATCGGTACCCAAATCATGACGTTTATTGCGAATCCCAACGTGGCCTATCTGGCCTTGATCGTCGGCCTGCTGATGCTGGTGGTGGCGGTCACCACGCCGGGCACCGGCTTCGCCGAAGTGATCGCCGTCATCGCGCTGGCCGTGGCCGTGATCGGCTTGATTCAACTGGAGGCGAACTTCGCGGGCGTGGTGTTGATCATCGCCGCGTTCGTTTTGTTCGCACTCGATGTGACCCAGACCGCGCACGGCGTGTTGACGCTGGGCGGCGCGGTGGCGCTGGTCGTCGGCTCGCTGCTGCTGTTCCCGGCAGGCGAAGGCGAATCCGTGTTGTCGATCTGGCTGGTGGCCGGGGTGACGCTGCTGATGGTGACCGTCAGCCTGGTGTTCTTCTCGGCGTTGATGCGCTGGCGCAAGCAGAAGCGCGTGGACAATGCCGCGCAAGACGTCGTGGGACAGCGCGGCGTGGTGAAGACGGCCACCGCTCCGCTGACGCCGGGCACGGCGCAGATCGCGGGCCAGCTGTGGACCATCGAGGCGAGTGAACCGATCGAGCCGGGCACGGAAGTCGAAGTGATCGAGCGCACCGGCCTGACGTTGAAGGTCAAGAAAACTACGGCGTGATCGCTCACGCCCTCATTTTAGGAGGCAAACATGGACGCATCACTGTTTATTGGTTGTCTGATCCTCGCCATGCTGGTCGTCGGGTTCGGCATCGTCGTCAGCGCGATCCGCATCGTGCCGCAATTCCAGCGCGTGGTGGTGTTCCGCTTCGGCAGCTGCATCGGTCAAAAAGGGCCGGGCATCGTGCTGCTGTTCCCGTTCGGGATCGATCGGGCGATGACGGTGGACTTGCGCGAAGAGGTGCGCGAAGTGCCGCACCAGACCAACATCACCAAGGACAACGCTTCCATTGGCATCGACTTCTTGATCTACTGGCAGGTGGTGGATGCCGTGAAGAGCGTGCTGGAAGTGGGCAACTGGCGGCAGGCCGCGCTGGGTATCGCGACGACGACTTTGCGCGCCGTCATTGGCGACATTGTGCTGGACGATGTGCTGGCCCAGCGCGAGCACATCAACCAGGTGCTGCGATCGAAACTGGACGAGACGACCGAGCGCTGGGGCGTGAAAGTGACCGCGGTGGAAATCCGCGAGATTGTGCCGCCGCGCGAAATTCAAGACGCGATGACGCGCCAGATGAGCGCCGAGCGCACGCGCCGCGCCGTGGTGACCGAGGCGCAGGGCAAGCGCGAGGCCTCCATCACTGTGGCCGAAGGCGAGAAGCAGTCGGCGATTCTGTCCGCCGAAGGCAAGAAGCAGGCCGCCATTCTGGAAGCGGAAGGCCAGCGCGCTTCGCAAGTGCTGGTGGCCGAAGGCTTCGCCGTGGCGTTGGACAAGATTTACGATTCGGCCAAGACCGTGGACGAGAAGACCATGGCCTTGCAGTATCTCGAGGTGTTGAAGGCTGTAGGCACCAGCCCGTCGACCAAGTACATCTTCCCGTTGGAGACGCTGAAGTTCCTGGAGCCGTTGGCGCAGATGGCGGGCGCGGCGATGCAGCCCAAGTAAGGCGAGAGACCTGGCAGGTTTTGTGATCGTGTGAACGCTTGATCGCTGGACTGATGACATACCGATGCAAGTCGATACTGCAAGCGATAAAAACCTGCCAGGTCTGCAAATTGTGCGCGCCACGTGGCGCGACGTGCGGGCGCTGGTGCAGCTCGATCGGCGCTGCTTCAAGCCCATCGATCAGTTTGGCTGGTACGAATTCTTTGGCCTGTGCGTGTGGCCCGGTGTGATCGCGCTGAAGGCGATCGCCGGCCCGCGGATCGTCGGCTTCATCGCCGGCGATCCGCGCCGTCACGAAGGGCACACGATCATCGTCACGCTTGCCGTCGATCCCGACTATCAACGGCGCGGCATCGGCGAACGCTTGCTGTGGGAAGTGGAAGCCCGATCGACTTTGCAGCGCTTGCAGCTGATGGTACGCATCAGCAATCTGCCCGCGCTGCACCTGTATCGCAAACTGAACTACACCATCGTCGAGACGTGGCCGCGCTACTACGAAGACGGCGAAGACGCGTATGTGATGGAGAAGACAACAACGAATTTGGAAAGCAACGGATAAATTCGTTCGCTCCCCAATCCGTTGTGGCAAGTGAGGATGACGATGCCCCATAAATGCTCTCGCTTCATCTTACTGGCTGTGATCGCTTCGCTCGCGCTGGCCGCTTGCGGCGGATCGAGCGAACCGACCAAAGGCGATCTCAACGTGTATGTTGCCGCGCCACTGTCCGGGTTCCAAGCGAATGGCGGGCAGACGGTGCTGGGCGGTGCGCGGCTCGCGGCGGAGGAGTTCAATCGATCGGGCGGGCTGCTGGGCTACAAAGTGGTGATCGTGCCGCTGGACGACGAAAGCGACAACGACGTGGCCGTGTCGCTGGCCGAGCAGGTGAAGAGCGATCTAGCTTCAGGCAAACGCGCGCTGGGACTGATCGGCCACTACAACAGCGGCCAGACCATCGCGGCGATGGAGATCTACAAAGACCTGCCGATCGTGATCATGACCCCCACGTCCAGCGAGCTGAGCCTGACGCAGAAAGGCTACGCCAATTTCTTCCGCGTCAACGCCAACGATGCAACGCAGGCCAAGGTCGATGCGGCGTTCCTCGTCAACAAAATTGGCGCGAAGAACGTCGCCGTGGTGCACAACGACGATCCGTACGGCATCGGGTTGGCGGTGTTGCTGAGCAACGAACTGGCCCAGCTCGGCGCGCAGACGGCGGCCAACATTCAGGTCGCGGTCGAGCAGAGTGAGTACGCCAGGGAAGTCGCGCAGATCATGGCGGTGAACCCTGATGCGATCTTCTATGCGGGCTACGAAGTGGAGACACCTTACCTGCGCAATGCGCTGGTGAAAGCGGGCGTGACAGTGCCCTTCATGGCCAGCGATGGCGCGTTCCTCAGCGCCACCATCGACGAGAGTGACGGCACGGCGGAAGGCATGTACCTCAGCGGCTTCGCGCCCGCGCCCGATGCCGTCGTCGACAAGAACTGGATCGCCGCGTATCAGGCGGTGGAGTATCGCAATCCCGAGACGTACAGCATCAACGGCTACAGCGCGCTGAAGGCGCTGGGCGAGGCCGTGAAGAAAGCCAACTCGATCGAAGTGAAGCCCGTGATCGATGCCCTCCGCACGATCAACCTCACCACCCCCGTCGGCCAGATCGCTTATGATGCGAACGGCGATCTCAAAGAGCAGCGCGTCTACATCTTCCAGGTGCAAAAGGTCGGCGATGAACTGGAGTTCGTGCAAGTGCCGCAATGAGAATTTGGACACGGATAACACAGATTAGATGTTTGCTCCAAGCCCGCAACCTTGTTGGCTTGGAGCAATTGCTACTACGAATAAGGCCATCAGTCGCTTTTGTGCCTGTCCTCACAATTTGGAATACAGACCTTCGCCTGCTATACTCTGACTTGCCGCAATAGAGTCGTTGCTTTTGAATGACCGCATCCACTAGCAATAGGAGGTTAGCCATGAAGACACACTTGAATGTTTTAAAAGCCCTGTTGCCCTTAATTGTGGTTGTTGTCTTACTGTTGGGGTTGACGGCCTGCAAACCTCAAGAGATTGAACTACGCTTTGAAACGATAGAACAAGTCGATGGTCCTAGCGCCACTAGCAAGCAATGGGCAGGCAAGGAACCCAAATTGCTCGTCATAGCTAGCGCGCAAGATGTCGAACAGGCCAAACCGTTCGTCACGGATGAGGCACTAGCTGCATTGCAACAGATGGATTACACCACGCACTTCGCTGTCCTGGCCTTGCGCGGCTTGCAAGGGAGTAGTCATGAAGGCTTCAAGGTAGAGCAAATTGGCCGACAGGGGAATGAGATCCTCATATATGCTCAACCCGGTGCTAATGGGCCAGATCTTGTAATGACGTCTCCCTACCATCTCATCAAGGTAAAAAAGGAAGGGCAATGGGGCGGGAATTTCACCTTCAATCTTTACTTCGGCCAGTCCAGAGCGGCCGCGGCCTCGACTACTCATCACGTGCCATAGCCCTAATCCCCCTCTTTGACGATGACAGATCAAGCAACAATTTGAGACCATCTTTCGCGTTAACGCTTCAAATCTCTTAGAGAGGTCCATCATGTTCCCTAAAATGTCACGCATCAGTGAGGTCGTGGTGCTGCTGCTGTTTGCCGGCCTATGGGTTTTGATTTCCTTCTCGACCCAGGTTCAAGCAGGCAATCTGCTCGTATCACCGTTGCCGACTCCAGCTGGCAATCCACTCGTATCGCCATTGCCCACTCCAAGCGTAGTGCCAACCTCAATGCCTCCATCTCCATGGGGGTTACAGGCACTCAACTTTGTTGCAACACGTCACAATATACCACTCGACAAACTCCTGATAGTTAACGAGCACGAACGCGCCTATCCTTTGACTAGCCGGAAGTTCCAAGCTCTTACTGTCTTGGATACGCGCACCGCCCAATCGCCCAGCTATAGCTTTCTCATCGATACGACTTCCCGAAAGATCGAAGAGGACGTGGTAGCGGTACGAGCAGCCGAGGATGCAGCGTCTTCGAACAAGTACGGCAAGCTCCAACCCGCGCTATATGAGCGTTTGCGGCAGGTGACTAACGATACTATTCTGCCTATCGCGATCTGGTTAGCGCCCCGATCCAACCAGCGTACAGATCCACAGGTATATGCGGAATTGGCCGCACGATTCCCCGAGGCGGCTCAAGCGTTGGCTAAAGGTGGCAAGCCGTTCGACGTTAACGCCCCGGCATTGGCCGAAAGAATCCGCCAAGCGTATGACCAGTTGCTGGCCGAAGATATTTCGGCGCGCACCCAATCTGTCGTGAACTGGCTCAAAGGGAAGGGATTCACGGTCATGAGCTATACTGGCATGCCATCGGTGGCAGCAAGGCTGCCCAAACGGACCATATTGACTTTGGCGACCCGAGACGATGTGTCTATGATTTACCTTATCGAAGGGGAAACTTCCGACACACTGGACACTGCCACGTCGACTGACCGTGCGCCGGTCGTATGGCAGCGCGGCATAAATGGCACTGGTCAAAGAGTTGCCGTCATGGAGCATAATTTCATTGATCCCGGTTGCTTGAACATAGTTGCAAGAAGAATCGGTTTTGTTGAATGGAATCCCGTACATCACGCCACAATAGTGGCTAACACCATTGCTTGTAATCAGGATCCATATAGAGGGATCGCTTATGGTGCACAGATCGTAGATGCTGGATTTCATGCTGAAGGTTACCCAGGGCCAGACCCACAGCAAGATGCGGTAGCTGCTATGACATGGGCGATTGACTCGCCACAAAATGCACGAATAGTGAATATCAGCCAAGCATGGCAAGATGACAACGAAATGAATTGGACAGATCGTGCATTTGACTATTGGGCTCGCCAGCAAAATGTCACTATCGTGGTTGCAGCAGGGAATGAGGGAGAGGCTTCAGGAAACGTCAGATCGCCGGCTAAGGCTTGGAACGTCATTTCAGTTGGCGCCTCAGATGATCGCGGAACCAGTGATTGGAGTGACGATCTCATGGCTTCGTTCTCATCGTATGTCGATCCCACCAGCGGCATTAATGGTCATGGTGACAGAGAAAAACCAGAGGTCGTTGCACCTGGGGTAGACATTTCCGTACTAGGAGTCAATGGCATCACCGTAACTGCTAGTGGCACCAGCCTTGCGGCACCACAGGTCTCTGGACTGGCAGCGTTGCTCATGAATCGCAATTCCACGCTAACCATCTGGCCGGAAGCGGTCAAAGCTATTATTATGACCTCGGCTATCCATAACATCGATGGTCCCGTCGACATTCCCAGCTATCAAGACCTAAAAGACGGTGCGGGTGCAATTGATGCTGATCTGGCGGATACCATCGCGAAAACTCGACAAGATTCTGGTGTGGTGTGCAACGAGCCTTGCTGGTGGGGCATTACTACCAGCGATACTAATCCAACAGTAGGCGGCTCGGTTTATCAGTATTTTACGGCCTCTCAGGGCGAAAGGATCCGTGTCGCTATCGCTTGGTTCGCCAGTGCAGATATACCTCCAGCCCCGCCCAGCCTACCTTGGGATTTGTTGCTCACTAATTACCAACTCTATGTGTACAAACCAAGCGGCGGAGATCCAATCGCCTACAATGCGAGTTGGGATAACAATTATGAATTAGTAGATTTTGTTGCAACGGAAACCGGTCAATATCAAATTCGAATCTACCGGCAGCCCGAAGGCGATTACAATGAGCAAAGCAACTCAATTGGCATCGCCTGGGTCACGCCGAACGTGTATCATGTCTTCTTATCCGGCGTCATGAATAACTTCACCACCGAGCTCATCAAGAACGGCAACTTCGATGCGAACGGGGCCTATTGGTCCACCACAACTTCCCAAGCCTCGTGTACCTCTCCCGTCATGTTTGGAATAATCAGCGACACCACCAACCTAGCAAACACCATTGCCGCCGATCTGGGGCGGTGCAATTACAACACGGATACACTGTCTCAAATCGTCACGATTCCTGATAATGTGACGAGTGCCACACTCTCGTACAAATATCGCGTGGAGCAGACGTATACCGGGGGTGGCAGTGAAGATTTCCTCTATGTCCAAATTCACGATTACACGACGGGCGAAGTCCTAACGCCGAGCACCTATGGAGACGGACCACCACGGCGTACTTGGATCAATGGTGTTCCCGTTGATCTCTCATCTCGTCACGGTCACACTATCGAGGTCATTTTCAGAGCCTTCAACGGCGATGCCACTTACCCAGCTAATTTCTGGGTAGACGATGTAAGCGTGCAAATCACATACTAAACGATTCCACTTACTTGCTCAGACTGCTTTACGTTCTCAAATGAACTTGCATCGACTTCCGAAGTTGTGCGAACCATCGGTTCGCCTGAAACTTCGGAAGTCTTTTTCTTCCTATGGTACAATACCCTTAAACCGGACTTCGCCACCCTGCGAAGTCCATTTCATCAAGCGAGGTCACTCTCTATGGAAGCCCAGACCCAACCCCAGTCTGGCCCCGCTGTTGAACGCGCGCCGATCGTCAACGATTTCTCCATCACGGTCGCCACGGTCAACGGCTCCGGCAGCCAGACCGCCAACAACACGCTGATTCGCGCCATCCACAAGATGGGCGTCCCGGCCAGCGGCAAGAACCTGTTCCCGTCCAACATTCAGGGCCTGCCCACGTGGTTCACCATCCGCGTCAGCAAGGACGGCTACATCGCCCGCCGCGAGCGCGCCGAGATCCTGGTGGCGATGAACAAAGCCACCATCGCCGAGGACATCCAAAAACTGGAATCGGGCGGCATCTGCCTGTACCCGATCGACGAACCGCTCCCCGTCAAGCGCGACGACATCACGTACTATCCCATGCCCGTCAACGAACTCACACGCAAGTCCGGCGCCGACGCCAAGCTGCGGCCCTACGTCGCCAACATGGTCTACGTCGGCATCCTCATGTGCCTGCTCGACATCGAGATGAGCGAGATCGAAGCGGCGCTGAGTTTCCACTTTGGCGGCAAGCAGAAAGCGATCGATCTCAACCTCAACGTCGTCAAAGCGGCCTGTGAATGGTCGCAAGCCAATCTCACCAAGACCGATCCGTTCCGTGTGGAGCGCATGACCAAAACCGAGGGCACGTTCTTGATCGACGGCAACACCGCTTCGGCGTTGGGCGCGATCTTCGGCGGCGTGCAGTTTGTGGCGTGGTATCCCATCACGCCCGCCACCTCGCTGGCCGACGCGCTGAACGACTATCTGCCGGTCTACCGCAAAGAAGCCGACGGCAAGAGCACTTATGCCATCATTCAGGCCGAGGACGAACTCGCCGCCATCGGCATGGTCATTGGCGCGGGCTGGGCGGGCGCGCGCGCGATGACGTCCACCTCCGGGCCGGGCATCTCGCTCATGGCCGAATTCACCGGCTACGCGTTCTTCGCCGAAATCCCCGCCGTCATCTGGGATGTGCAGCGCATGGGGCCGGCCACCGGTTTGCCCACGCGCGTCTCGCAAGGCGACGTCTTCTCGACGTACTTCCTCGGTCACGGCGACTGCCG
>CAYNML010000003.1:106452-126362 GCA_964398185.1 uncultured Anaerolineae bacterium
ATCGGCTGGCGCACGCTGCCCGGCATCAATCATCCGCAGGGCGCGTACTTCACGCGCGGCACCGGTCACAACGAGGCCGCCGGTTACAGCGAACGCCCCGAGGACTGGTCCCGGAATCTGGAGCGGCTCTACAAGAAGCACGACACCGCGCGCACGCTGGCGCCTGCGCCCGTCATCGCTGCGGTGGGTGACGCCGAAATCGGCCTCATCTCTTACGGCACCAACGATCCGGCGGTGAGTGAGGCGCGCGATCGGTTGGCGAAGAGCGGCGTGAAGACCTCGTACCTGCGCATTCGCGCGCTGCCGCTGGAGAGTACGCTGATCGAATTCATCCAGAAGCATCCGCGCTGCTACGTGATCGAAAACAACTTCGAAGGCCAGATGCATCAATTGATTCAACTGCACGCGCCGGAACTGGCGACCAAAGTGGTATCCCTCGCCAAGTGCGACGGCCTGCCGCTGAGCGCGCGCTGGATCATGGAAGCGATTCAGGAACAGGAACGGTAGAAGGAGCGATCGAACATGGCAACGACAGCAATTCCCAACAAACCCGCCAACGTCAATCTCATCGGCCTCGGCAAAGCCGATTATAAAGGTGCGCCCTCCACGCTCTGCAACGGCTGCGGTCACGACTCGATCGCCAGCCAGATCATCGCGGTGGCGTACGATCTATCCTTGCCGCCGCATCGCCTCGCCAAGTTCAGCGGCATCGGCTGCTCCAGCAAAAGCCCGGCCTATTTTCTGGGCCGCTCGCACAGCATCAACGGCCTGCACGGCCGCATGCCGTCGCTGGCCACCGGCGCGCTGACCGTCAACCGCGAGCTGATCGGCCTGGGCGTCAGCGGCGACGGCGACACCGGCAGCATTGGCTTTGGCCAGTTCAAGCACATGCTGCGCCGCAACGTCGACATGGTCTACATCATCGAAAACAACGGCGTGTACGGCCTCACCAAGGGCCAGTTCTCGGCCACTGCCGACATCGGCCAGGAATTGAAATACGCCGGCAAGAACGAACTGCCGCCGATTGACCTGTGCCTGGAAGCGATCGCCTCCGGCGCGGGCTTCGTGGCCCGCTCGTTTGCCGGCGACCCCAAGCAGGTGCAGCAACTGTTGAAGGCCGCGCTGGCTTACCGCGGCACAGCGGTGCTGGACATCATCAGCCCGTGCGTCACCTTCAACAACTCAGACTTGTCCACCAAAGGCTACACCTGGGGCAAGGAACACGAGGAGGCCCTGCACGAAGTGCGCTACGTCATGCCCGCCGAAGAGATCATGGTGGAGTACAGCGAAGGTGAAATCAAAGATGTCGTGATGCACGATGGCTCGATCATTCAATTGAAGAAACTGGGCATCGACTACGAGCCGCGCGACAAATATGCCGCCATGCGCATCCTGGAAGAAGCGCGTGACAATCAGCAGTTCATCACCGGCCTGATCTACTTCAACGAAGCGCGCCCGAACCTGGTGGAACAGCAGCGCCTCGTCGATACGCCGCTGATCTACCTGCCGCCCGAAAAACTGCGCCCCCCGCGCGCGGCGCTGGACAAGATCAACGCGTCGTTCATGTGACAGAAAACCTGGCAGGTCTCGCAAGACCTGCCAGGTTTTTACGATATTCGTGTGATTCGTGACATTTGTGTACGGCTACCCCGCCACACCCGCCACCAGCAGATCGAGCGCCAGCACGTCGGATGTCTGCCCCGTCTTGATCTCCGTCTCGACGTCCAGCAAACGCCGATAAATTGCTTCCAATTGCGCGATGTCCCGATAGTTCCGCGCCTGCTCGTTGAGCTTTTTGATCACGAAGGGGTGCTGCCCCAGTTCCTTCGCCATCGCATCTGGCGCTAAGTTGCGCGCTTGCAGGTCCTTCACCAGAATCAACAGGCGATATTGCCGCACGATCATTGCCAGCAGCCCCAGCGGATTCTCGCCCTGATCGAGCAGGTGGTGCAGTTCGTGCGCGGCGCGTTTGCCGTCGCGCCTGCCCAGCGCATCCACCAGATCGAAAACGCTGCTGGCGCTGGCATCGCTGACAAGCAAGTCAACGTCCTGCGCCGTGATCGATCGCTGCGCGTTGACGTAGGTGATCAGCTTGTTGATCTCGGCATCGAGCCGCCGCAGATCGCCGCCGATGAGGGCCGAGAGCCGCTGGGCCGCCCCCGGCTCGATCGCGCCGCCGCGCTTCTTCGTCCGATCGATAACCCAGTGCGGCAGTTCGCCCACCGCCGGCTGCTTGCACTCGATGACGGTCCGGCCCTTTTGCTGCTCCGCCAGCTGGATGAGTTGATGCTTGGCGTTGAGCGGCTGGAATTCGACAAAAACGAGACGGGTTGTTTCCGGCAAACGCGGCACGTAATCGATCAGGCCGTTGAGGAAATCCTTCGCCGCGCCGGAGGAAACCGCCTCGTCGCCGTCCTTTGCTTTGCGGCTGGCGAGGCGCGTGAGCAAGCCCTCGACAACGACCAATCGTTTGTCCGCCAGAAACGGAATCGCATCGGCGGCGTGCTGCACTTCGCTCAACGTGGTCTTGCGCCCGTCGAGCACGGTGAGGTTGAGATCGCGCAGCGACTCGTCGCCGATCTTCTGCTTGAAGTCGGCCACGCGCTCGCCGATCTCGAATTCGTTGTCGCCGTGAAGGATGAAAAACATCAGGGATCAGGGATCGGTTAATCCGTCATCAGGAACTGCGCGTTGCGACGTAGTGCGCCTTGGGGCCGAGGCGGCGCACGGCAGCGATCTCCAAGTCGCCCATCTCGCCGCAGGTGGTAACGTGCTCTTGCAGCTTCGGGCCGATCGGCTGGGCGAGGATCAACGCCAGCGTCGCCGCGATCAGCACATCGGGCCAGCGCGACCAGCGCGCTTTGCGATCGCCCACGCTCAGCACGGCCAACGCGCCGAGGCTGGCTGCCGCGCCCGAGGCCAGATAATTTGTGCCGCAGCCCGGATGAATGGCCAGCCGCTTTTCGCCGCGCGCCAGGCGATTCAGCGCGTCGTACACCGCCGTCTGCAATTCCTCGCCGCTGACATCACCGTACAGATAGAAGCCGAACGGCGTCGAGCGGCCGGCCAGCGGGCGGCCCGGCTTCGCCGCCGACAGCACGTGAATGGTGGCGTGTTCCAGGCCGTGATTGCGGCGCGTGCTGAGGATCAGAGGATACTCAAGTAGCTTCATGACAAACTCCGGGCTTCACGGCTCGATCGGTTTGTTGGATTCTTCGAATTTCACCGGCTTCGCGATGATGATCAAGCGGTGTGTGTTGCTGGTGTAGGGCCAGCACGTCACCAGCGTGAGCCGCTCGTCGGTGGTGGGCTGGATCCAGCGCGCGTTCGCCAGGCGGACTTTATCGGGTTGGCCGCGCTCCGGCAGGATTTTGCGCGCCGTGATTTCGTAGTAATACGGCTGGCCGTCGCTGTACACGGTGATTTGATCGCCGCGCTGGAGTTTGACCAGGTTGCGAAAGACCTCGCCCATGACGTTGTGATGCCCGGTGATGGCCGTATTGCCCGGCTTGCCCAACGTGGCGGACGTCATCAGCCAGCCCGCCGCAAAATGGTCCGGCACATCCCACTGGCTGATCCCGTCAACGGTGTGCCAGCCCGCGGTCTCCACCGGCGCGTCGAGTTTAATCGCCGGGATGACGATGCGCGTCGGAACGCCGCCCGCCACATCAACAGGCGTGGGCTTGCGCGCCGGCGCGCGGGGTGTTGCGGCGACGGTGACGGGTGAACTGTCAGGCAGCAGCACCGGTTCCGGCGTGATCTGGCTGGCGGCCGGCGGCGGCGTCACGGTCGGACGCAGCGGCAGGACCTCCTCGCCAAAGTCGGCGGGCGTGCCTTCCAGCGCCACTTCACTGGCCGCGTTGATCGACGGCAGCAAGCTCAGCGCCCCGGCCAGCAATAAGATCACCCCGGCGGCGATGAAGAGCCAGGTGACAAGTGAGTTCTTGGATGATGATGCGGATGACATGCGAGGATTATACCATCCGCGAAATGAAACACGGATGAGCGCCGCCCGGCAGCCTCATCCGTGCTCGATCATCGCTGTAGAAATCGGGTCTCTGCAATCCAAATGGCATTGAATACCTGGCTGGAGAAACCCGATTTCTTCCAACGGCTTAAGCCGAAGTTGCCGTCGCTGCGGGAGCCGATTTTGCCGGAACAGGCTGTTGGGTGGTGGCCAGCCGGAACCCAAAGTAGATCACGACCACGCCGATCAACTCGCTCGCGTACAGGAACTCGGTCGCGCCGATACGGGCCAGCGTGCCGCCCAGCGCCGGAGCCAGGCCGCCCAGGGCGATCAGCACGTTGCCCAGCACCCGCTGCGGCATGATGCGCTTGCGCCAGAAAATATACGCCGAATACAGCGCGCCGCCCACCAGCGCCACCGTGCCGTAAATGTTGAACAGGAACGAGTACGATCGCACGCCGCCTTCCGGCATCAGCCCCACGATGCCCTTCGCGGAGTTGGTGGCATACTGGTGGCTGACGGGGACGCTCGGATCGAACAGGCTCTCGTTCAACGGCGTGGCAAACAAATGCACCGCCGCCATCACCGAGGCAATCGTCAAGATGATCAACAGCGTGTCGGCGATGCGCGGCTTGCGCACCAGCAGATGGATTGTGCCCTGGCCCAGCCAGGCTGCCACCAGCGTGGCGCCGCACAAATACCACAGGCGGAAGATCGTCGCGCTCCAGGCGAAGCTCAAATAAAACTCGGCGAACGTGCCCAGGCCGTACATGATCATGGCGATGCCCCAGATCAGCAGATGCTTCCCCCGGCGTTGGGCATAGCGGCGCAGCAAGATCACGGCAAACACCGCCGACATGATGGTGGACGCTAATGGCAGCAGCATACTCAATGACATCTTCGTCTCCTTTGGGTTTGACGTTATTGGAGCGCGCCGATCAAGCCGGCCACGGCAATGATCACCACCGCCAGCAGCACGATCCCCATCATGACCAGCGCGATCGGCACCACCCGATCATACAAGACATTGGCTGGCATCCGCGGGGTCTGCTTGCGCGCAGGCGGCTGCGGCTCTTCCGGTCGGCTCATATGCACCCTGTGGGTCGTTTCCTTGGCGGCTTACATTGTACGACCGTCAGATTATTTGTCAAACTTGCGCGGCGTCGCGTATAATCAACCTGAAGCCAAGGCATCACCGTCGAGGGAGGAAGTGATGAGTGAAACGAATTCCTCAAATCGCTTTGCGGCGTTCCTGGCCATCGGCATCGCCGTCGCCACCGTCGTCGGCGCCGTGCTGGCCGCGCGCGCCTCTGTCTACAACGATGCCGCCAACGACGCCGATCAGGCCGGGTTGTCCAGCGCCATCGATCTGGCCCTCACGCAAGCGTCGGTTGAAGCCCAGCGGGCGCAGAACCTGAGCGCCTTTCTGGAATTTGCGCAGCACCGCCGCCTGGCCGAACTCATCTCCGCGCAGATGGATCAGATCGATTCCCGCAGCGAGCTGTGGGCCCAGCTCGATCGGGAATCGGCGGCCCAATGGAACCAGGCCATCAACAGCCGCTATTTCTTTACCGCCGACTTCTACGACAAGTTCACCAACACCTTCGATCAACAAGCTTTCGTCGATCGGGAGTTGGCCGAAGCGGCCTCCCTCAAAGACCTCAATCCCGATCCGGAATTCAGCCAGGCCGATCAAGATCGCTCGACCGGCGCGCAGCTCATCGGTCTCATCGCCGTGCTGGCCGTGGCGCTGCTGTGCTTTGCCGTGGCCAACATTCTGGAGAATCGCCTGCGCTACGTGGTGGCGGGCCTGGGCGTGTTGATCGTCGTCGGCTCGATCGTCGCTGCGCTGGCGATCGAAAGCGGCGTGGTGTAAGGAGGCCGCCATGTCAGCCGATGAAACCATCGTCTCGGCGGGTGTTCCCCCAACCGATCGGCCCACGCCCGCCCCGGCCGACCGACAACGCGCCGCCGCAGATCGCGCCACCCAGCGCTTCAACGCCATCGCCGTCACCCTCATCGCCCTCGTTACACTGCTGTCCGCCGTGGCTGCTTTCCTGCAAAACGACGCGGCCAATCGGCAGAGCTCCGCCGCGCGCGATATGCAGCGCTATGCAGCGGCCCAACTGGCCGCCTCCCTGCAGGTGCAGCAAGCGCAGAACTACGATGCCGCCGTGCAGCACGACTGGCTGAACTATTCCTACGAGCGCTCGCTCCTGCTGGCCACCGGCAGCGCCGTCGACGCGGCGCGCGCCGATCACCTGGCCGAATTGATGCGCTTGACGGCGGGCTTCAGTCCCATGCTGCAGGAACCGTACCTGAGCGATCCCATCAACGGCGCGATCGATCTGCCGCGCTATTACGCCGATCAGGAATACGATCCCACCTCCTGGCAGCAGCGTCGTGCCGCGGCCGCGCTGCTCAACGATATCTGGAATACCAAGTCGGCCACCTACATCACCGTGCTGACGCTGTTCGCGGTGGCGCTGTTTCTCTTCGGCATTGCGGCCACCATCGGCGGCAAGCTGCGCGGGGCTTTTGCGTTCCTCGGCGTGCTGCTTGCTATCGGCGCGACGGCGTGGATGATCAACACCTACCTGCTGCCGATCAAGGTGCGGCCCGAACCGGCCATCCAGGCCCTGGCGCGCGGGCGGGTCGATCTGACTCGCGCGGAAATTCTACGCGGCTGGCGGCAGCAAGAGGAAGCGCTCACTTACTATCAAAGCGCCATCGAGAAGTTCGATGCGGCCTTGCAGATCGATCCGGACTATCCCGCCGCGCTGGGCGAGCGCGCCTCGGCCTATCTGCAAGCCGGCGAGCAGCGCTTGTGGAACCGCGAAGATGCCTCACAACTCCTGCAATACAGCATCGACGATTACCGCGCCGCCATCGATCAGGGTGACGATTCGATCAACAACTTGTGGAACCTGGGCTGGGCGTATTTCCTGCTGGGCGATCAGCCGTCGTCGCTGGCGTACACCGATCGGGCGATTGAGAAAGCGCCGCAGCAGATCGGCCTGTATCTCAACCGGGCGCTGGCCCTGCGCGCGCTGGGCCAAGTCGACCAGGCGTTCGCGCAGGTGCAGGACGCCTATCAACGCGCTATCGATCAACCCACCAGCTCCACCAACTTCTACTTCCATGCGACGATCTTCGACATCACGCAGCAATTGCGCGCTTTTCCCAACGCCGATCTGGAGAAGCTGTTGAAGGACGTCAAAGAGAAGTACGTCTCGCTGCGCTATCTGAAAGGCCAACCCGTCGAACCGACCGGCTGCCAGATCACCGCCATCGCTTTCTTTGGCGGCCTCAATGACGACAACGAACTGATCGATCCGGCAGATCAATTCACCGCCGGCGTTGAACAAGTCTATATGGGCTTCGATTATGCGGGTCTGCCGACTGATGGTGAGATTCAAGCGCTGGTCTACGTCTTCGACAAGGAAGATGAAACCCTGACCGTGCAGGAAAAATTGAATCTGGATCCAATCGGCACCGGCTACATCCGCATCACGTCACCCTTCATCAATGCGGGTGGACTGTCAGCCGGCAGTTACCGTGTGGACATCCACATCAACGGTGAGTATCTCGCCAGCGGGGAGTTTACGGTGGAGTAAAGCAAAACTTCCCGGAGGTTTCAAACCTTCGGGAGGTTGGTCTACAGCAAATTCAACGGATCGATATCGACCCGCCAGTTCATCCCCAACTTCAGTTCCTTCACAATCGACGCCGGATCAGAATGCCGGATCACGATCTGCCAGCGATACTCGTCGCGCACTTTGGCGAAGAAGCACGGCGCGGGGCCGATGATCGATCCGCGCGGCGCGCCGCGCTTGGTCAACAGCGCGTCGAGTTCATTGGCCACCTGCTCGGCTTCGGCCTTAACCCGATCGGCCTTCGCGTCCCGCGCGAGCAGCCTCGCCAGCCGCGTAAACGGTGGATAATTGGTCGCTTGCCGGAAGGCGAGCTCCTTCTTCACGAACGCGGCATAGTCGTGCTGCGAGGCCGTCTCGATCGCATAATGATCCGGCGCATACGTTTGAATGATCGCGCGTCCGCCCAACAAACCGCGACCGGCGCGCCCCGCCACTTGCGTCAACAATTGGAACGTCCTCTCACTCGCGCGGAAGTCCGGCATGTGCAAACTCGTATCCGCCGAGATCACGCCGACCAACGTCACCAACGGCAAGTCCAACCCCTTGGCGATCATCTGCGTCCCCACCAGCACGTCGGCTTGATGTTCGCTGAAGCGCTGCAAGATCAGCTCGTGCGCACCCTTGCTCGTGGTCGTGTCGCGATCCCAGCGCAGCGTGCGCGCGCCGGGGAACATGCTCACCAACTCGCTCTCGATCTTCTGCGTGCCCGATCCAAAATAGCGGATGCGCGCGCTGCCACACTTCGGGCACACCTTCGGTTGTGGTTCACGGTGATTGCACATGTGGCAGATCAACGCGGGCGGAGTTTGCACCGGCTCGATCGGTTCGTGGTACGTCAACGGCGAATCGCAGCGCGGGCACTGCACCACCTCGCCGCAATCGCGGCACAGCACGAACGTGGCCTGTCCGCGCCGGTTCATGAAGAGGATGGCCTGCTCGCCGCGCGCCAGGACGTCCGTCAACGCTTGCTGCAAGCGACGGCTGAACAGATGCACGTTGCCGCTTTTCAACTCCGCGCGCATATCCACGATGTCCACCGGCGGCAGATCGGTGTAACGCGCCGATTCGACCTCAGCGGGATGATACGACTTCGCGGCGATGTGGAATTGTTCTTCCTGCGCGTGGATCACCTGCGTGTGCCCCAGCACGCGCCGCGAGAGTGTGAGCAGCTTGTATTCACCGCGCTGCGCGCGACTCCACGCTTCCAGCGACGGCGTGGCGCTGCCCAGAATCACGGTGGCATTGGCCAGGCGCGCCAGTTCCACCGCCGTCTCGCGCGCGTGATACAACGGAAAGCGCACCGGCATATCGTGCAGGCTGCCGGAATCGCTTTGCTTGTAGCTGCCGTCGTGCTCTTCGTCGATGACGATCAGACCCAGTCTGGCGAACGGCAGAAACAACGCCGAACGCGCGCCCACCACCAGATCGACTTCGCCCAGCTGCACGCGCCGCCACGTGTCGTAACGTTCGTTCAACGACAACTCGCTGTGCCACACCGCAATACGATCCGGGAAGCGGGCCGCGAAGCGCCGGATGGTCTGCGGGGTCAGCGCAATCTCCGGGACGAGCACGATCGCTTGCTTGCCCTGGCGCAGCACTTCGGCCACGGCGCGTAGATAGATTTCGGTCTTGCCGCTGCCGGTGATGCCGAATAGCAGAAAGGATGCAGGATGAAGGATGAGGGATGAATCCAGGGCAGGCAGAATCTCATTCCACGCGTGAGCCTGATCCTCGGTGAGGACGGGCGGCTCGGCAGGCGCAAAAATTTTATCGGCCAGCGGATCGCGCAGGACTTCGCGCTGCCTGAACTCGATCAATCCTTTCCCTTCCAGGAATTCCAGATCGGCTGGTGTGCCGCCGGTCTCGGCCAGCAGCCAATCGATTTCGAGCGCGGTGTGGCGCTCTTGCAGGAAGGCGAGAATCGCTCGGCGGCGCTGCTGCGTCTCGGCGGTGCGGCCGAGGTTGAGCGGCTGAAGATCATCCGGCTGAAGCCTCGACTCCAATGATGATGCGATCGCCGCCAGCTTGATCCGCTTGCCGCGCGTGCCGGGGGCGGGCAGCACCTGGCGCTGCGCCACCCAGCCCTGGGCGATGAGACGCCCGATCGGTTTTTGCCAGTCCCGCTGGCCGAAGGCGGCATTGATCTGCCCGGCGCGCAGCGGGCCGCGCGCGCGCAAGAGATCGATCAATTCGATCTGCACTTTGGTGAACTTGGGCAGCGGCGCATCGCGCTCGATCAGCGCGTATTCAAGGTCGGAATGCAGCGACTGGCCCGGCGGCGCGAAGAGGCGCACGCAGTTGCTCAGCGGCTCGACGGTGGTTTCGGCCAGCCACTGCGCCAGTTCCAGCTGCGCGGGGCTGATAACCGGCGCAGAATGCAATAGCGCGTCCAGGGCTTTGATGCGCGGAAAATCAGGTTTCTGCGTGGTGACGCGCACGACGATGCCGGAGACCAACCGATCGAAATCGCCCTGTGTGCCGAAGGGGGCCAGCACCAACATGCCCGGCTGCACCAGCGGCCACTCGTCGGGGACGAGGTAGGTGTAAGCGGCGGGCACGCGCCTGGTCAGCGGCACGCGGTGGGGGAAGACGGCGACTTCGGCGTACTGGGTCATGAGCTCACGCGCGACATCACAAGCCACGCGATGCGCTTGCCGTCCATCACGTCGACGCGCAGGCGCAGCGCTTCGCGATCGTTCACGGGCACGTCCACTTCGTCGCCCACTTTGGGAATGCGATCGAGCTTGCCCATCACGTAGCCCGCCACCGTCTCGTAATTCGGGTCTTTCAGATCGACCACGAACAGATCGTTGAAGTCGGTGAGCAGCATCAAGCCGTCGAGACGGATGCGCCCGTCGGGCAGTTTCTGCACTTCGGGTTCGTCGGGACCGAAGACGTCGGCCACTTCACCCACCAGTTCGTCCATGATGTCCTGCAGTGTGACGATGCCGGCCGTGCCGCCGAACTCGTCCAGTAGAATGGCGATGTGCTGCTTACGCTGCCGGAAACGCGCCAACAGATCATTTACCCCGATCGTATCGGGCACGGCCAACGGCTCGCGCATCAACTGGCGGAGCGCCGGCTGCTGATCGGGCGGCAGACGCATGGCGGGCACCAGGTCTTTCACGTGCAGAATACCCACGATGTGATCGAGATCGTTTTCGTACACCGGGTATTTATTGTGCTGATGCTGCGCGGCGAAGTCGCACACCTCCCCGAGCGGTGTGTCCACGTCCAGCGTGATCATCTCCGTGCGCGGCACCATCATCTGGTGCGCCGTCATCTCGCCGAAGTCGAAGACCGCGTGGATCATGTCGCTTTCCTGCGCTTCGAGCACGCCGCCTTCTTCACTGGCGTCCACCAGCATCTTCAATTCCTCGACCGAATGCAGATGCTCTTTCTCGCCGGCGCGATTGAAGCCCAGCAGGCGCAGCAAAAAGTTGCCGGTGCCGTTCAACGCCCAGATGAATGGCCGGAAGAGATGCTCCACCCACAGCGTGGGGCGCGCCACCAGCAGCGCGGTGCGCTCGGCCTGCTGCAGCGCGATCGATTTGGGCATCAACTCGCCGACGATGACGTGCAGGCTGGTGATCAGCACAAAGGCCAGGATGCTGGCCGCCGCGAGGTGCGCGGCCATGCCTGCGATCTGGCCGGGCAGCCAGGCGAATAACGGCTCGATCAGGTGCGACAGCGCCGGCTCGCCGATCCAGCCCAGGCCCAGGCTGGCCAGCGTGATGCCCAGCTGGGTCGCCGCGATGAAGCGATCGGGATCTTCGATGGCCCGCTGCACGGCCTGCGCGCCCGTGTCGCCGCGCGCCACCCGCTCGGCGATGCGCGTCTTGCGCACACTGACCAGGCTGAACTCCGCGGCCACAAAGAAGCCGTTGATCAGCACCAAGATGATGACGAGAACGAGACCAATCCAATCGCTGAGCATAAGCTATTCCGTTAGCGATAAAAGCCTGCCAATGGATTGGCGAGGTGCGGCTGCTGCGCCGCCCAGAACGCGACGCCCATGAGCACCACGACCAGCCCCACGCCGATCCATTCCGTCCGCAGCGAAGTGCGATCGACGACATGGTGCCGCCCGTCGGATCGCGCCTCGATCTGATAGAACGGGCACAGCAGCCACCCTAAAACGACCCCGCCGATGAAGCCGCCGGCGTGGCCCCAGTTATCGATCGTGCCGACGCTGAGACCGTAGAAGATGTTGATGGCGATCACGACGACGAGATTGGTCAAGCGTGTGCGGCTCATCTCGCCAAAGACGTCGCGGTTGCGCACGAAGAAGGCCACCAGGGTGCCGATCAACCCGAAAACGGCGGTGGACGCGCCCGCCGACAGGCCGTAGGTGAAGGCGTAACTGGCGATTGCGCCGGACAAGCCTGACAGCAGATAGATCACCAGGAAGCGCCACGGCCCGTAGAACATCTCGACTTCTGTACCCACGATGTATAGTGCGTACAGGTTGAGCGCAATGTGCATCAAGCCGATGTGCAGGAAGTTGGCCGTAAAAAGACGCCAATACTCGCCCGTGGTCACCAACGGCCCGACGTTCGCGCCGAGGTCGATGAGTACGCGCGGACTTTCACTGCCGCCGGCCAGCGTCTCGATCACAAACACGACGACGAGGATCGCCATCATCACGTACGTCACCCGCGGACGATAAGTGGGTAAGCGCATGGCGACACGTTGGGGCGCCGGAGTTGGATATTGATTCATAGTTTCACCACGCGCGGGTGCACGCGGCAGTGTTCGGCGCGGATGATGCCGATCACATCCTGCACGGCTTCCTCCAACCGATCGTCGTAATTCACCACCACGTAATCAAATTCGGAGATGCGCTGCAACTCTTCACGCGCGGTGGCGATGCGGAGGCGCAGGCTCTCCGGCGACTCGGTCTTGCGGTTCTGCAAACGCGCCACCAATTCGGCTTCGTTGCGCACCGTAAGAAAAATGAAGATCGCTTCGGGGATCAGGCGCTTCAGCGTGGCCGCGCCCTGCACGTCAACGCGCAGCACCACGTCCTGCCCCGAGTCCAGCGCTTCGCGGATCGGCTTCTTGGGGATGCCTTTGTAGTCGCCATACACTACAGCGTGCTCCAGCAGCTCGCCTTGCTCCAGCAGCGTGACGAATTCCTCGGTGGTCACAAAGAAGTAATCGACGCCGTCCACTTCGTCGGCGCGTTTGGGCCGCGTGTTCATCGTGGGCACAAAGCGGAAGGGCAGGCCGCGCTCTTTCAGGCCGCGCAGCACGCTGTCTTTGCCCACGCCCGACGGGCCGGAGATGACGACCAGCAAAGCGGCCTGCTGCAAAGGGGGATTGGATTCAGTCAAGATGAGACCTCAGGTATAATTGTAAAACGTAAAGCGTAAAACGTAATAAAGAGGCTGCGCTTTACGTTTCACGTTTTACGCATTACTTCATTACGGAGTACGAACGATGCCAATCTATGAGTACCGCTGCGCCGACTGTAAGAAGAAAGTCTCCGTGTTCTTCCGCAGTTTCTCGGTGGTCGATCAAGAGCAGCCGCGCTGCCCCATCTGCCGCGGCACGCGCCTGACCAAGCTGGTCTCCAAAGTGCGCGTCATTCGTGGCGCGTCGTCCGGCGGCGACGACGGCTTCGACGATGCCATGCTCGACGACCTCGACGAAAACGATCCGCGTTCGCTGGGCCGCATGATGCGCCGCATGGCCGACGAAACCGGTGAAGACTTAGGCCCCGAATTTGGCGAAGTGGTCAGCCGCCTCGAAAAAGGCGAAGACCCCGAAGCGATCGAAAAATCCATGCCGGAACTGGCCGAAATGGGCGGCGACGACGGCGGCGGCATGGGCGCGTCCATGCTGGGTGACGATTTGTGAGATAGTGCAATAGTCGGATAGTGCGATAGTTATTCGCGCCTCATGAACTATCGCACTATCTTACTTACTATCGCACTTCCCAACTTTCTTTCCACCTCGGCACGAATGTCTGCCTGAATAACCTCCACCGCGCGCGCGGCATCAATGCGCACCCACCGCGTGGGTGCTTCACTCACCATCTGCAAGTAACCGGCCCGCACGCGCCGGTGGAATTCCAGCGCTTGATCGTCCAGGCGGTTCCACTCGCCGCCGCCGCGCTTGCGCCGTTCGATGCCTTCCTCCACTTCCAGATCGAGATAGAACGTCACGTCGGGTTTCAAGTTGTTCGTCGCAAAGGCGATGACACTGCGCACCGCGTTCAAATCGAGGCCGCGCCCGTAGCCCTGATAGGCCAGCGTGCTGTCGGCATACCGATCGGAGAGCACGATGCCGCCGCGCTGCAAGTGCGGCACGATTAGTTGATCAACTAACTGGGCGCGCGCGGCGTTGTACAACAAACACTCCGCCCGATCACTCATCTCGCGGTTGCGCAAACTGTGCACCACATCGCGGATCTGTTCGCTGATGGCGGTGCCGCCCGGCTCGCGCACGGTGAGGACATCATAACCGGCCGCCGTCAACGCCTTTGACAACAACTGAATCTGCGTCGATTTGCCGCTGCCGTCGGGGCCTTCGAACGTGATGAAGAGGCTCATGGGTTAACGGGTTGAAACGACCACGCTTCGGCAGTCCGGCTTAGGCCGCGCTGCACCAGGATTTGATACTTTGCCCGCAACTCTGCCAGATGACCTTCGCCACGTAGCGCTACGCCGTCGCGCACCGCCTCCAACGCAGTGACATGCAGCTCCTCCAGCATTCGATCAAATTCTGCCGCCGTGTAGGGGAACACATCGATAGAGACCGGCAGGCCGCGCTTAAGGCGGTTAACCATATCCAGGCGATCAAACAGACTGGCGGGCAGCTGCTGGCTGATCACAATCAGATCGATGTCGCTCGCGATGCGGTCAGTGCCACGCGCCACTGAGCCAAACAGGATAATGCATGTTGGCTGCAGCGCAGTCTCCAGTCGCTGCACAAACTCGGTCAGGGCGCGCTGGCGTCGCTGTCGTTCTTCAGATAGGGTAGGCCTGCGCCACTGTACTGCAACAGCACTTTCGCCCATGTCAATGCCTCCTCGGCCAAATCGTGCGTGTAATACTCGGCGGGAATCTGGTCTTCAAACGCATCAGGATAGCGCGCCGAAATGTAGTGCTTATCGAGGCCAATGGCCGCCTCCTCGATGTCGGTCGTGGGGGACGGAAATCCCTCCTGGGCGGCACGTGCCAGCAAAGCGGTCAAAGAATGCCCAAAGGGACGCAGACCGCGCACATACAGCATCGCCTTCAGCGCTTTTTCAGAAGCCTGTTGGGCGTGGAACGCACAGGCGCTAAACTTGCCCTCGGCCATCAGCACATCGGCTGTTTGCAAGTCGGATTGAGCCTGACGCCACCACCGCTCAGATTCGGCAGCAGGGTCTTTCATGGACCACCCTCTATTCCCGGAAAATTCTCACCCGCCGGTACGGTTCGCGCCCGTACGAGTGCGAGACGAGATGCGCTTCGCGGATCAACTCGTGCTGCATGCGGCGGATGTGCGGCGGCTGCGGGTTGAGATCGACCGATCGGGCGCCGGTGCTCACGCGCGAAATCGCCTCCTGCACGTCGCGCATTGCCACCGAATACGGATCGACTTCTTCGCTCGTCAGGCCGAACACATCGGTGATGAAGTTGTCGATCTGCGTGGCCGTGCTGGCGCGCAGCACGTAGATGGGCATGCCGCCTTTCTCCGCATCGCTGATCATCTTGGGGCGCTTGCGATAGTAATTCTTCACCGTCACCACCAGGTCGGCCTCGTCCAGATCGTTGACCACCGTCAACGGCACGCGCAGGCGCTGCGCTGATTCTTCCAGCTTGCCGCGCGCGATGCCGTAGCCAAAGGTCTTGATGGTTTTGAGCGCGCCGCGCGGCGTGCGCGCGGGAATCATCGCCAGTTCACTGAACGGGATCTCAGCCTCTGGTTCTTCCTCCGGCTCGATCGGTTGGCGGCGGCCCGCCGGTCGTCTCTCGCGCTCCAGGGGCAGTTCACGCCCGGCGGGTTCCCGCCCGCGATCCTTCTTGCCGCGATTCGCCGTCGGTTCGACGGATTGCTGCATGAGGCGCTGCACTTCGCCGCTTTCATTGCGGAAGCGCAGTTCGGTCTCGACCGAACGGCCGCGCAGCAAGTTATCCACCGACATTGCCACATCGTGATGGATGAGCAGCCGCTCGCGCTCCTGGATCTCGATCAGCACGTCGAAGGTGGGCGGGGCGCGCCGTTCCAGCACGGTCTTCTGCGTGCCGCGCCGCCGCGCTTCCTCGTCGGACAGCGTCACGCTCTCGATGCCGCCGACCAGATCGGACAGCGTGGGATTCAGCAGCAGGTTATCGAGCGTGTTGCCGTGCGCGGTGCCGATCAACTGCACACCGCGTTCGGCGATGGTGCGCGCGGCTTCAGCTTCCAACTCGCGGCCGATCTCGTCGATGACGATCACTTCGGGGTTGTGATTCTCCACCGCTTCGATCATCACCTCGTGCTGCAGGTTGGGCTGGCGCACCTGCATGCGCCGCGCGCGGCCCACCGCCGGATGCGGAATATCGCCGTCGCCGCCGATCTCGTTGGAGGTGTCGACGATGACCACGCGCTTGCGCGATCGGCCGGGAGCGCTGCCTTCGGCCAGCACGCGCGCCGCTTCGCGCAGCATGGTCGTCTTGCCCACGCCCGGTCGCCCCAGCATGAGGATGCTCTTGCCGCCCGCGATGATGTCCTCGATGATGTCGATGGTGCCGTACACGGCGCGGCCCACGCGGCACGTCAACCCCACGATGTGCCCGCGCCGGTTGCGAATGGCGCTGATGCGGTGCAGCGTGCGCTCCATGCCCGCGCGATTGTCCGCGTCGAACTCGCCGATGCGGGCCACCACCAGATCGATGTCGCTCTGCGTCACCTCTTGATCGCTGAGGGTAAGTTCCCGATCGGTGTAGCGGGCTTCCGGCTTGCGGCCCAGATCGAGCACGATTTCCAGCAGATTCTCGTTCTGGTTTGCTGCGTGCACGGCTTCGGCCACGTGCGGCGGCAGCACGTCAAACAAAATATCCAGATTGTCGGTGATGTTGTTGTGTTGCATGATGGATTTCAAGCGCGCGGCTGGGCGCTGATTTGCCAGTGCTGGCGCATTGCCTCGATTTCAACTTGAGTTTGTTTCACGCGATCCAGATACACATCAAAGCTCGCCAGCGCTTCATCGAGCGAAGCGGGTTTAATCTGCTGCGGGTCAAATTCCAGCCACTCGGCCGGATGATGCCGCCACAGGCTCTTGGGTGAAGTGATGAGCAGCATGAGGCGTGAATCGGATTCGGCGATGTCGATGATCTGCCCGTACCAGTGCTGAACTTTGACGATGGCGCCAATGCTGATGAAATCGGGTCTATTCGTAGCCATTGCTCAATAACTCCTCAGTGATCGGCAGGGCCTCTTCCCGCGAGCGTGGGTAGTAGCCTAATCGGTTCAGCAGCGCAACCAATATGTAATGCTCGCCGGAAGCAGAAAAGACATCGGCTAAGCCGGGTGTGTTGCTGTACTGAATATCCAGTTCATCCCACTCCTGACGAGTGAGTTTGCGCTTGGGCGTGCCGGACATGTGCGTTGTTCCCTATCCCCGTGGGTGCGCCAGCGGGGCCGTGACCTTTTCCAGACCGGGGACGATGGCTGCTTCAGGTTCTTGAATTAAATTGACCAGATGTTTAACCATGATCACCGTCGAACTGTGCTGCTCGAACCCCAACGATTTCAACGGATGACTCAACCATTCCTGATAGCGCCGTACCCCGCAGTAAATGGGCGCAGTCCAGTTGTCGCCAAACAGGCTCAGGCCGTATTCCACGATGGCCGCCGCGCGGGCTTCGGCGCGCGGATGCACCAGCAGGTTGAACCATGCCCCGTCTGGTCCGCGCCGCACCTGCAAATAGGCGGCAATTTCCTGCTGATCTTCCAGCACGTAGCCGCGCACCGCGCCCGAGCGATACATGCGCGGCGCGCCATCGGCCAGCTGCGCCAGGCGCGGCACCGTGTTGTGATAGAGTTGGTGCACGCCCCATTCGTCGCCGGACTGGCACGCGCGCAGCAGCGGTTCGGCCAGCACGGTGTCACGTGAGTGGCTTAGCCGATAGATATCCTGCCGCACGTAGATGGCATACCCGGCGCGATACAGCACTTCGATCGCTTCGCTTTCATCCGGCGCCTCAGCCACGATGTGCTGCACGCCCAACTTGCCGGTCTGCGCCGCCGCGTGATCGAGCAGGCGCTCCCAGATCTCGCGCGTGTGGTGATTCACCTGCACGGCAGGCGCGACGAAGGTGATGACGCTGTACTTGCGATCGCGCCGATCGCGCAGCTGGATCAGACCGCACAGTTTGCACTCGTCGTTGTCTTCGCGCAGGATGTAAGTCCGCAGGCCGTGCCCGCTCAGCGAGAAGAAACCGGCCAGCGCCGATTGCAGCGGGCGTGGATGCCGCGTGAGGGCCAGTTCGGCGTACAGCGGAGTACCCTGGTTCTCGATTTGCGAGACCAAAGCCAGATCGCGGAGATCAAAAGTGCGAATCATAGTCATGCGTAAAGCGTAAGGCGTAAAACGTAAGAGACGTTTTTACGCTTTACGTTTCACGTTTTACTTTCCGCCATTTTCACGAAGTAGCGATGGAAGCGATCGTCGTTGGACAATTCCGGGTGAAACGACGTGACTAGCAAATTTCCCTGCTGCGCCGCCACGATCACTTCCTGATCATCTTTCTCGACGCGCGCCAGCACGTCCACGCCGTCACCCACCGACTCGATGAGCGGCGCGCGGATGAAGATGGCGTGGAACAGCTTGTCGCCGTCGACGCCTTTGATGCTGAGGTTGGCCTCGAACGAATCGACCTGCCGCCCAAAGGCATTCCGCTGCACCGTCACGTCCATCAACCCCAGCAGCGGCTGATCGCGCTGCACGTCCTTCGCCATGAAGATCAACCCGGCGCACGTACCCCACACCGGCTTGCCTGATCGTGCCATTTCGCGCAGCGGCTCGATCAGGTTGTACTGCACCGCCAGTTTGCCGATCGTCGTCGACTCGCCGCCAGGAATGATCACGCCCGCACAGCCTGCCAGATCCTTCGGCAAGCGCACCTCGACGGCTTCGACGCCCAAGCGCTGCAACATCTTCTCGTGTTCAATAAATGCGCCCTGTAAGGCTAAGACACCAATTTTCATTCTCGTTCCACTCAAGTTAGCGCTGCCGTCAACATGGCCTTACGCCACCGGCTGCATGCTGAGTAAATGGCAAACTTCAATGCCGTTATCCAGCGCGTTCCAGTAGATCGCAAAGCCGCCGGGTTCGATCGACCAATCGGCGCGCTGTTCTGGCGTTGCCTGAGCCAGCCAGCCAAGCCACGGCACGCGATCCATCGGCAAACTAATCTCTCGTCCATCGCTCAGCGTGACGCACAACTGCGAGCCAGCAAAGCGCACAGTCGCTGCGCTGACTTCCTCGACGACGCTATTGGCCGAAGTAAGCATTCCACACCTCCAACAACCGCGCCTGGTTTTGACGCGTCAACCTCAAAATGCGATCCAATTCGCGGACACTGTAGCCATGATTATGCTGCAGAGCGACAGGGAGCAACCAGATTTTCGCCTCATTGTCGTCGCGCAGCACATGAACATGGGGTGGCTCAAGGCCATCTGACGAATAGAACCGAAATTTGTAGCCCTCAATCACCACAGTTGGCACAGCTACTCCAAGATCAATCGCATTTCATTCGTCGGCTTGAAGCCGAGGTCTTCGTAGAGTCCGCGTCCCAGATCGCTGGCGTGCAGCGTAAGGCGCGGCCAGCCATTGGCGCGGCAGTAAGCGATCATGGCGTTGAGAATGCGCCGCGCCAGACCCTGCCGCCGATATTCCGGTACCGTGTAAACGCTGTGCACGTACACCAGGCCGCGCCGCTGCCCGTCGGGACGCGGCAGCCAATCGGTGAATTTGAGCGCGCCGCTGGCCGTAATCGTACCACCGTCATCGATCACCCACGCGCGCGTCGATCCGGCAGGAATCTCGTAGCGCAGAATCACGGCGTAAGCTTCATCCATCGCCGCATAGTTGGCTGGATCGCGTACCACCGCCTTATCGGCATACATATCCTCAAACATCCAACGGCGATGGTTAACCAACGCCGGGATGTCGTCGACCGTGGCGAGGCGGAGTGTTAGCGCGTCCGTCATGATGAGTGACACGTAAGACGTAAAGCGTAACAGCACCTATTACGTTTTACGCCTTACGCTTTACCAGCCGCGCCCGGCGATGCGCTCGGCTTCCGGCA
>CAYNML010000003.1:126462-134261 GCA_964398185.1 uncultured Anaerolineae bacterium
GACTCCAGCACCTGCGCCTCGACAAAGTGACCGATGCGGCACTTGGCCATGACCGGAATCGAGACGGCGTCGATGATCTTCAAGATCAATTCCGGATCGCTCATGCGGGCCACACCGCCCGTGGCGCGAATGTCCGCCGGGACGCGCTCCAGCGCCATGACGGCGCACGCGCCCGCATCTTCCGCGATCTTGGCGTGCTCGGGCGTGACCACATCCATGATGACGCCACCCTTCAGCATCTGCGCCAGGCCGCGCTTCACGACGATACTGCCTACATCTTTCTGCATGTTACCCTCCGCTTTTTACGGTAAATATGATGAGTTCAAATCAATTCTACCACGAAGACTAAAAGACCTGGCAGGTTTCATCTACCTGCCAGGCCAGCTTGTTTGACCGACCCAGGCGCGCCGATCCAGATCGATTGTGGCAAAAAAACCTGCCAGGTCTCTAGGCCGAAATTGTGATATTCCCCAGTTGAATATACGGCGTGAAGACGTCATCACTCCAGTAGCCGTCGCAGCTTAACGCCTCGATGTTTTGCAGCGCGCGATACAGATCGCCGCTGACGCTGGCCCCGCGTACATAGCCCGCCACGCGCCCACGCTTGATCTGATAGGCCAGTACGATGGTGCGCGAGAATTCGCCCGTCAACCCGATCGCGCCATCGCTCGCGCCGATCAGATCGATCAGCAGGCCATCGCTCATGTTCTTGAGCATGTCGGACAAGGTGACAGCGCCGCCCTGCACGCGGACGTTGGTGGGCGCGGGCACGGGCGGTTCCAGCATATCGCGCCAGCCGTTGCCCGTGCTCGTCACCTCGGCCTGCGCCGCCGAGATGAGATTGTGATAGAAGCCCGTCACGATGCCATGGGAAATCAACGGCGTGCACTGGCTGCGCGTCCCTTCGTGATCGACCCACGCGCTGTATGGCCGATCCGGCAGCGTGGCATCGTCGAACAGGCTGAATTGCGGATCGAATTCCTGCTGGCCGATTTTGCTGGCAAAACCCGAGCGGCGTTTGCCGCCCCGCGAGTTGGTGCTGAAGGCGAACGATCCGTTGAAGGCCATCAACATCGGCTGGAGCAGCGAGGCGAAAGCGCTGGGCGAGAAGATCACACTTCGCGGCCCGCTCACCGGCTCGATCGGTTTCTTGGCCCAGCGGAAACGCCGCGCCATGCGCCGCGCAAAATCGAGGTGACTGTCGTCCACCTGCGCGGTGGCAAAGCGATCGAGCGCGACCAGCACTTCGCCATGTGCGTGCCGCTCGATCCACGCTTCGGCTTGCAGCCACGCGCGCGACAGGTGCGCTTCGCCGCCGTTGCTATTGCGCAGGTCAATCGTTTCGTTGACGCGGCTCACATTGAGTTCGATGGCCAGATGCGGATTGTGCTGCCGCATGCCGCGCAGCAGCTGCCGTGTCCAGTCGCGCAGATCGGCGTCGGTGAGTTGATCGACGGTGGGGCCGCCGTCATTGCGAGCGTCCTGAGCGGAGCGCAGCGGAGTCGAAGGATGCGAAGCAATCTCTCGGTCGAGTGGGAGATTGCTTCGTCGCACACAGCGCTCCTCGCAATGACGATTGTCAGTGGTTACTTCACCCGGAAACGACAGTGTTTTCGGCACGTTGACGTGCGCCAGCTCGCCGGCGCGTTGAATGAGTTGATTGTCGCTCAACCCATCGGTGGTGCTGGCATGCCCGGCCTTGCCGCCGGTGATGACGCGCGCCGCCCGCCCGCGATAGCTCTGCCGCTCGATCGATTTCACGCGGCTGAACTTGCAGCCCACGCGCGTGACATCCAGATTCCGTTCAATGAGTTCAACTTGCTTGTCCATTTCACACCTCACACTGGTCGTTGGTTGTTGGCTGCTGGTTGTTAGTAGGAGGAACTACCAGCGACCAATGACCAACCACTAACAACTAAGCTCCACCCACCAAAACGTCCCTCACCCGCAGATGCGGCCCGCCGTCACAGACTGGCAAGCCTTCCGCGCCTTTGCCGCAATCGCCCGAACTTTCATCCCACGCGAAGTCGCTGCCGATGCCGTCGATGTGGTGCAGCGTCTCGAAGACGTTACCCGTCAGAGTCATGGCGCGCAGCGGCTCGGCCAGTTCGCCGTGACGAATCATGTAGCCGTGCTTGGCCACAAACGTGAAATCTTCCAGCAGCGTTTCACCGCCCGCCCAGTCGCAGGCGTACACGCCGAGATCGATGTCTTTGATCAGATCGTGCAGCGATCCGCCGTCGGCAGGCGCGATGGCCGTGTTGGTCATGCGCACCTGCGGGGCGTAGCGATACGACGTGGCTCGCGCATTGCCGGTGGGAGTTTCATTCATCATTCCAGCGGTCTCGCGTGAATGTAAGCGGCCTACCAGCACGCCGTCACGCATCAGCCACGTCTTCTGCGCGGGCACGCCTTCGTCGTCGTAGGCCATACTGCCGCGCAATCTCGGCGCCGAGCCGTCGTCGTAGATGTTCAAGTTGCGCGGACCGAACTGGCGGCCCAGCGTCAGCATGTCGCGCGCGTCGGGATTCTCGGCGATGAAGTCGGCTTCCGATAAGTGGCCGAAGGCTTCATGCGTGAACAGGCCCGCCATGATTGGATCGAGCACGACGGTGTAGCGTCCCGCTTTCACCACCTGCGCTGAAAGTAGTTCAAGCGCGAGTTGCGCAGCCGCGCGGGCCAGCTCAGATCGATCGAGCACCGCTTCATAACCGCCGGCCAGCGCCAGCGACTTGGCGCCGCGCTGCACGTTGTCGCCGTCGCGCACCACCGCCGCCAGTTGCAGATCGATCAACGGGCGCTCCTGGTAGATGAACGCGCCCTCAGTGTTGGCGTACCACGTGGTGATGAAGGCGTCGCTGTAGGCCACGTAAGTCGATTCGATGCGCGGATCAAAGTTGAGCAGCAGATCGTTGTAACCGGCAATGAGCGTCTGCTTGTCGCTCAACGGGATCGCGCGAAAGTCGATCGGGAGGTGGGCGCATACCCGATCGGTGATCGGCTCGATCGGGGCCAGCGTGATCGGATCACCTTCAACCGCGTGCGCCAGCCCGATCGCATCACACACCCGATCGCGCAGATCGGCATCGCCTGTAAACGTCACTGCACCCCAGCTGCCGCTGGCCAGCGCCCGCGCGCAGCCGCCGTAATCGATGGAGCTATCCAGCGTCACGAGTTGATCGCCGCGATAGACGAGGCGCGTGGACTCGCGCCGCTCCAGACGGATTTCGGCGTAAGGCGTGTTGAGGTGGCGCAGCGCGGCGCACAGACGATCTTGCATGGCCGTCTCCAAACGACGACGAATGACCTCGCGGCGGAAGTGGCCGCAGGTCAAGTCATTCTGTATGGTTGCTCGATAATTTGCGAAAGCGCCGAATTTCTCGGCAAAATCAGGGGAAAACAGCGGTGTCGCAACTGCCCACTGATTGTAACACGCCTCACGGTGAGGCCGTCAAGACCGAGTTTGCCGGGCTAGATGTGGCGATTGTGCCAGACGGGACGCCCAGTCGTGGGGTACGATATGAGACTGTGTTCAGATAGTGGACAGCCTCACCCTGCCAGAAACCGGCTGGCGCCCGGCAGGTTGGATGTGCAGATCGAGGTGGAGAAACCCGGTTTCTATTTCGCAACCAGCAAGCACGCGGCCTGATGCTGCGGAGTCACTTCCACAAACGGCGGATCGATTTCCTGGCAGCGATCAACAGCGACCGGGCAGCGCGGATGGAAGCGGCAGCCGGTGGGGATGTTGAGGGGATTGGGTGTCTCACCCTGCAAGATGACACGCTCGCGGCGCTCGCGCGGATTGGGCACGGGCACGACGGAGAGCAGCGCTTTGGTGTAGGGATGCTGCGGATCGCGCAGCACGTCGCGCGTCGCGCCGATCTCGACGATGCGGCCCAGATACATCACCGCAATGCGTTCCGCGAAGTAAGCGACGGTGCCGAAGTCGTGCGTGATAAACAGGATGCTGATGCCGCGCGAGTCGCGCAGGCCGCGCAGCAGGTTCAGAATATCGGCGCGGATCGACACGTCGAGCATCGACACCGGCTCGTCGGCGACCAGCAGCTCGGGCTGCAACACCAACGCTCCGGCGATCACCACGCGCTGTCTTTGTCCGCCTGAGAGTTCATACGGAAAGCGATGGTAGTAATCTTCAGCGGGGCGCAGCCCCGCTTCTTCCAGCGCCGTCTTGACGCGCGCCGTGCGCTCGTTGGCCGCAGGCGCCAGGCCATGAACGACCAACGGCTCGGCCACGATCTCATAAATGGTGGAACGCGGATTCAGCGATTCATACGGATCTTGAAAGACCATCTGCGCGCGCTGGCGCAGGCGCTTCAACATGATCGATTGAATACCGGCGGGTTCAGGCGGCACGGTCGGCAGCGTCGTATTCGACTCGACACTCAGCACGCCGGTGCGCCGGCGTCGCTCGTGCGCGGTCACGCGCTGGCCGTCGAACAAGATCGATCCGCCCGTAGCTTCTTCCAACCCCATCAACGTGCGCGCAATGGTCGTCTTGCCGCAGCCCGACTCGCCCACCAGCGCCAGCACCTCGCCCTTTGCCAGCGAGAACGATACATCGTCCACAGCTTTCACGTATTCCACGGGCCGGCGGCGCAGCGCTTCAAAGATCGTCTGCCGCACGGGGAAGTATTTCAGGAGGTGAGTAACTTCCAGCACGTGCGTCATGGGTCAATGACCTCGGGGCCGGAAAGCAGGTGACAGGCGGCATAATGGTTGTTGGTTGCTGGTCGTTGGCTGCTGGTAGGAATCGCCTTACCACCAGCCAACAACCAACGACTAGCAACCGGCTCCGACAAGGAAGTTACATCAATCAGTTTTGGCGCAGCCCGGGCGCACTGCTCGATCTTCTTGTGACAGCGCGGTTCAAAGCGGCAGCCGGGCGGGAGTTCGTTCAGGCGCGGTGGATAACCGGGAATGGAGATCAGCTGATCGGCAGGCCGGTTGAGATCGGGAAAGGCTTCGAGCAGGCGCTGCGTATAGGGGTGCTGCGGCGCGTTGTACACCACATCGATCGGCCCGTATTCCGCCACGCGGCCGCCGTACATCACCACCACGGTATCGCACATCTCGGCGACCACACCCAGGTCGTGCGTCACCAGCACGATCGACAAACCCAGTTCACGTTGAATCTTCTGCAGCAGTTCCAGAATCTGCGCCTGAATCATCACGTCCAGCGCCGTCGTCGGCTCGTCGGCAAAGAGCAAACGCGGGCGGCAGGCCAGCGCCATGGCGATCATCGCGCGCTGGCGCATACCGCCGGAGTATTGATGCGGATACTGTTCCCTGCGCGTTTTGGCGATGCCGACCAGATCGAGCAGATCGATCACGCGCCGATCAGCTGCCTCACGCCCGATCGGTTCGTGCAGCAAGATCGCTTCGGCGATCTGATCGCCCACGGTGCGCACCGGGTTGAGGGCGTTCATCGCACCCTGAAAGATCAGCGCCATTTCCTTCCAGCGATAGTCGCGCATCTGCCGCTCGGTGAGGCGCAGCAGATCGATGTCGTCGAACAGCACCTCGCCCGAGGTAATGCGCCCGGACGCCGGGAGCAGCCGCATGAGCGAGAGCATGGTGGTGGTCTTGCCGCAGCCCGATTCGCCCACGAGGCCCAGCGTCTGGCCGGGATACACGTCGAACGAGACGTCTTCCACGGCGCGCGCGGGCGCGCTCTCGGCGCTGACGAACTCCATCGTCAAGTGCCGGACGCGCAGCAGGGGTTCGGTTGGGTTGGTAGATCGATCGGTCATTTTCTCTGGTTCGTCATTGCGAGCCGCATACCGGCGAAGCAATCTCCTGTTTGCTAGATCGAGATTGCTTCGTCGGCCTACGGCCTCCTCGCAATGACATTAAGGTTCAATGCCGGCTGGCGGCGATGACGTTCGTATCGCCTTCCAGGTGGTGCGATTTCAAACGCGGGTTGAAGATTTCTTCCAGCACATTGCCTAACAGCACGCAGCCCAGCACCGTCCACACGATCGCCAGGCCAGGCGGCAGATAGAACCACCACGCGCCCACGGAAATGGCGTTGCGCTCGAAGGCGAAGTGCAGCATGGTGCCCCACGACGGCTGCGATGGATCGCCCAGCCCTAAAAACGCGAGGCCGGATTCGACCAGAATGGCGATCGAAATGACGAGCACCGTGTTGGCCGTCATCAGCGGCAGCACCAGCGGCAGGATGTGCTTGCGCATGATGTGCCCGTTACCCGCCCCGATGGCCCTGGCGCGCGCCACGAACTGCCGCTCTTTCACCGTCAGCACCTGCGAGCGGATCAGGCGCGCCGTTGTTGTCCAGTACAGCAGCCCAATGACGGCGATCAACACGGCGATGGTAGGAATGCCCAGGTTGGCCTGCCGGATCACGGCGATCAAAATGATCGTCAGCGGCAGATCGGGAATCACCAGGAACACGTCGGTGGTGCGCATCAACAGCGTATCGGTCTTGCCGCCGTAGAAGCCGGCCAGCGTGCCCAGCGTGCTGCCGATGAACACTGAGATGAACCCGGCGACGAAACCCACCAGCAGCGACACGCGCGCGCCATACACCAGCTGCGTCCACACGTCGTGCCCGGCATCATCTGTTCCCAAAGGCGGATGCACCGACGGCGGCGCGTAGATCAACGGCTTGTTGTTGGCGTCACGCATGATCTGCGTGGGCGTGTACGGCGTCAACAGCGGCGCAAATGTCGCCACCAGCAGCATGGTGATCAACAGAAACGCGCCCACCAGGCCCATGCGGCTGCGGCGAAAGACTTTCCAGAAATTCTTGAAGCTGCGTCGGAAGTTACTCATCATTAGTAAGTCGATGTCATCATAACGAGAATCAATGGAACGTCATGCCCGAATGCTTTTATCGGGCATCCAGAATGATGATCAACAACTCACGCCAGTTGGACAACTGGATTCCCGCTCACAACGTGCGGGAATGACTCTGGAGCGTAATGTCGTAAATCAGTTTGGATGCCGCTCTAATCGACATTGGGGCACAGCTATCAACGATAGTTGGGCGGCAACGGATCAAGTTGTATCGTTAGTCTTTCTGTGCGTTTGCCTTTTCCCCAAGCTGTGAATACGGCCATTTCCACATCGCGCGCACGCCAATTCTGTGAAGTGCGCTGAGTAAGTTTAAGCGCTGTCGAATGACACCATTTGATCCACCGTTCGTAGAAAGAGTAATCTTTCATCGTGAGCACAGCTTTTTTATCCTCAAGCACCGGCGTAACTGGTCTCATAAGCTGGAGACCGTCAGGGTCTGCAGCATTATGCTTGTCCATATTGCTCGTTACCCATCGGGCTACTCTCCTGTCAACCATGGGAAAGAGATCGGGCTTTAGAAAGGCCGGAAACGTAGCCGCAACTGCAATAGTGCTACTGCCAACAAGCATTTTTCTAAACGACTCAAAATTCTGTCGTGTTGGCTGTTCCACAAATGAGAGGCAAGCATCCCAAAGTGACCGAGGCGAAGCACGCTCAGACAATAGTCGCCGGGCCATTGCGTGAGTAGTTTTGTTCCGCGCCAATGGTTGGTTGTATACCTTCCAGTAAATTACCTCGAGCCAGGGCTCTATTGCTTCTAGAGCGTGCCGCCGGAAATGATCTTCAAACTGCATCGTTTCAGCGCGGTTGCCAGAATTTGATGAGAGAGCAAACCACCCGGGATAGTTTTGGGCATCATCAAATTTACGGAGATCAAAAGGATAGCTATAGTCTTCAAGCGCGTACACCCATGTGCTAGACATTCTGGCGACCTCCGTGCATTGCACTGACCTCAAGCTAAG
>CAYNML010000004.1:0-19914 GCA_964398185.1 uncultured Anaerolineae bacterium
ATGCGTAAAACGTAATCCTTGTCTACTTGCTTCCTTGTTTCCTTCTACTTACAACTGCGGCATGACAAAATCTTTGCGCAGCGGCGGCGCGTCCGTGGGCCATTCGTCGGGCAGGAACAGCCGATCGGGATTGGGTGTGCCCAGGACCTTGATGCCGAACATCTCGCTCAATTCCCGCTCGAAGAACGTCGCGCCGGGAACGAGCGCGCAGATGCTGGGCAGCGCCGCGTTGTCGCGCGGAATGCGCACGCGCAGATTCACCAGCGCCGAGCCGCTGACGAAGTGATACAGCACTTCGAGCTCGTTGGCCTTCAGATCGTCGAGGCCGGTGATCGCCGTCAAGAAGCCCCAGCGCGCTTTGCGCAGCGATTCGACCGCCGGCAGCAGCCGCCCCGGATCGAGAAAGGCATCCGCGCGGTGCGGCGCCGGTTCGGTGATCTTCAACGCGCGCGGTTCCAGCAGCGCCATGGCCTGATGCAGCGCGCTGTGCTCCTGTCCCAGCAGATGCTTCCGCACGATCTCCCAATCGACTTCGAACTCTTTCAGGATGATGCTCTTGCAGCCGAGTTCGAGGTGCAGGGCATTGTCTTCCCAGCGCGCGCCGAGTCCCGCTTCAAACTCGAACTCATGGCGCAGCGCGGCGGCCAACACCAACCGATCGGCTTGCTTCGGCCCGACGAACAACGGCCCTTTCGGAAAGTTCATCGCATTGAGCCAGTCTTCGGTGGCGGCTTTGGCCGTTTCCGGTCGCGCCGTCATGTAGACCAGCTTGTAGCGCTGCGAGAGTTCCAGCAGACAGCGCACACTGTCCGGCGTGGGCGCGTCCTTCATGATCATTTCACGCTTGGTGTAGTCCGGCGTGCCGCTCAAATGCAGCCGCTGCCGGTAATCGCAAATGACGCCGTCGACAAAAACCAGAACTGCTTTCATGCGGCTGACTCCTCAACTGGCGCGCTGTCGGCCACTTCGGGACGCGGCGCGGGGGTAGGTTCTTTCTTCGCCTGCAGGCTTTGCAGCAGCTTCACCACACCGTCGATGATGGCTTCCGGGCGCGGCGGGCAGCCGGGAATGTAGGCGTTCACCGGGATCACTTCGTCGATGTGGCCCACCACGTTGTAGCAGCCCTGGAACGCGCCGCCCGAGGTGGCGCACGTGCCGACGGCCACCACGAACTTGGGTTCCGGCATCTGTTCGTAGATGCGCTTCAACCGATCGCGCGACTGCAGCGTCACCGGCCCGGTGCAGATCAATACGTCGGCGTGGCGCGGGCTGCCCTGCAGCTTCACGCCGAAGCGCTCCAGATCGTAGCGCGGCGTCAGCGTCGCCAGAATCTCGATGTCGCAGCCGTTGCACGATCCGCTGTTGTAGTGGATGGCCCACGGCGAATTGATGCGCGCCCAGTTGCGAATCGCGTCGAGGGTGTGTTCCCAGGTTTCAGTAAGATTCAGTGCCATGTTGTCTTCCCTTTGCGCGTAAAACGTAAAACGTCAAGCGTAATGATCCCCTTACGTTTTACGCATTACGTTTTACGCATTAACCGATAATCAATACGATCAGCGCCAGCATCAACCCGATCAAGTACACGATCGCAATCGGCGAGGCGGCGCTGCTGCCCAGCATCAACACGCCCAGGTGCAGCACGGCAAAGAACAGCGCGATGACGAAGAAGCCGCGATAGCCTGGCAGCGAGCGGGTAAGCGGTGACGCCTCGCCGCTGGCGTAGATGCTGGACTTCTCTTCCGACGGCTTGCCTTTGCCCGCCAGCACGCGCCCCACGCCAAATAGGATCAACGCCAGCACGATGTACAGAATGAAGGCTACCGGTGGAGTGAGTATGACTTGCATGTTGAGATCCTTTGATCCTCTTTGGCCCATGCAGCGCTGTTACTGCGAGATTTGCACGCTGACATCATCGATCCAGAAGTGGGCGGGCCAGAGGTCGCTGTTGTTGGATGCCTTGAATATGATTTCTACGTTGTGCCCACGACGGGAAGTCAGGTCAATCCCATTTCCTATCCATGTTCCGCGCGGTGGGCGATCGTCTCGCGTTGTCAGCGTCACCACTTCGCCAGTCGCATAATCGTGAACTTGAGCGTAAAGATAGTCTTGATAGATCGGCTGGCTATACGACTGTTCGACGCGATACTTGTATGTCAGATTCACGCTCGCCACATTGGCCGGGATAGTGATTATTTGAGAGAGTGTATCGGTGTTAGCGGAACAACGGCCTAGTTCGGCGGCATTATTGCCGTCAATGGCTCGGAAGATTGAGTATGGATATTGAGGGTAACGACATGAAGCTTGCGAGGTCGTGGTGGTCCAATATGCCCCGCCTGCATCGAAACTACCGTTCTTGATGAGTTCAGTGGTGTAGTCTTTATAACCAACTGGCAAAAAGACGCGATAACAAGGCGTAAACGAAAAAGAAGGTGTTTCGCCCGCCCACCAACGCATAAACCAGGGACGCTCGGACAGAATCATATCTTGGCCGACATCATTACAGCGATAAGCTTCGTGCCAGTTTTGTTCGGCCCCAGTTTCAATAGTAGGATCGGTTACGTTCAAGGTCCATACGGCGATACGTTCTGCCCACTGTTCGGCATTGATGAATTGATCGAGTGAATTGGCAGCCGTCATACCAAATGAGGCATCTTTGTCTGACAGATCGCCGAATTGACCGTTATGCACAGCGGGTGGTGATGCCAGATCCGCCTCCGTAATAATTCTGGGGTTGACGGCCATGCTGGCCCACATGGCAGGCGGAAACCAGTACGCCACATGATGACCTCGCGGCGTAGCGGCCTCTTCACAACTGGCCCATGCTTCATAGCCTACCTTCCAATAGTTGTGCCAGGTGTAACCGTCGTTTTTCGTTCCATTCAGATAAACATTGGGCATCTTCTCATAACCGTGGCTATGGCCGTCGCTCAAAGTTCGTTCGACGCAACTGCTGACATCTCTGATTTCTGCAAAAGCACCTTGAGACATTGGCGGTGTGAATACACGGATCGTAGGATCGGTGGATTGTGTATGTACGTAATCATAAATGGCGGTGAAGTAAGCATCCATATCTGACCAAGCTCTCGGATCATCTAGTCGAATGGGAGTCGGGTTTGGATCGTTCCGATACCATTCAATATTCGGCTCACTAGCTGGTTCAAATCCAAACTCTGTTATGCTGTTTTGGACGTTCCATTCATGGATTTTAATAATTTCGTCGCCAATGTCATCATAGCTTCGATTTACCCACTCATTGCAGCCAGAGCTTGAAGTGGTTAGGAGACGATGGTTGCCATCGAAATTTCCAGGCGATGGCATCACTCGGATAATGATCCGCTTGCCTGCGCTTGAAGCACCCTGTAGATAGTCAAGAATGGAGGCATGTGTACTGGTTGGTATAGCGACACTATCAATACGACAGTTAGGCCCACTTCGGTGACGGTTATACACTTGCCAGCTAAGGACGACAATGACTTCGGGCCAAGTGCCACCCTTCCGCGGATCGACTTGGCGTAATAAACCGAAATCCCAATTTTCTGCATTGGCATGATTGCCTAGATGTATTCCTCGAAGCGGGGCTCCCGGCACGGGTGTAGATTGCGGAGACGCAAAAACACTCGGGATTTGCGCTTGTCCACTCATGGCCGCGATAAAAAAGAACGCTATGCAAATACTGACACTGAGCCACCGAAGGTTCTGTTGCTTGCATCGGGAAAACACATACTGTGCCATGGCATTCTCCGGAATCACCGCACAATCTTGGTAACAATGATTTGGCCGTCTGACGATTCACGATTAAAGGGAATCCGCCAGACTAAATAATCACCAACCACGCTGAGATCGTAACCCCATTGGGATTTAATAGGGGGCATAATTGAAAGAGGCACAGGGGTCGGCTGGAACCAATCGAGGGCGGATCGTCTGGCTTCATCATAGTAAACGACAATCCCGCTTCTAGCCGATAGAGAGAGCATGGAAGGCGGTAAGTGTAAGGTTCCAGTGAGCTGACGATCTGTCTTAGTGGTTAAATCAGAGAGATGCAACTCGTATTGCCCGTCGGCTACATTTTTCACCCAGGCAACCTTGTCACTATCAAGCGCGTGATAAGTTCCATTGTTAGAATTATTTGGAGCCGGTATAATGCCAATTGCATAGTCTTCGCCGGTCTTCAAGGAATGTGCGCGTAGCTCAGCTAAATACTTATCTTGTTCGGTGGGTTCAACATACACGACCCATTGCCCCGAAATTCTTGCGTCACTATTTGCCCCCGGTTTGACAACCACGGGAAATTCTTTGCCAGTCGTTAAATCGTAACCGTATATATCTAAGCCAGATGTCGCTTGATTCCGCCAATCTTCCCATACCACAACATTCTCGGAGATGCTAGGTCGTCGCTGGTAAAAGTTTTTATTTCCCAGCAAGATCTCACGTCCTGTGTTCAGATCAATAATTTTGATACGGCTGTAATACGTTGCGGTTACAGGGGGATGATCTTCGTAAACCAACCAGCGATCGGAAACACGCGCATTTGCCAGTCCAATCGTGGCAAGAGTGCGCGATAAGCCACTCGTCGGATCGAGCAACATTGTGCCATCCTCCCCCGCCACATTCACAAGCTTGTCCGATGTCAGGTTTAGTTGTCCCAATCGGCCAGAAGCTCGAAGAACAACCGGCGTCCCGATTCTTGCCAAAGGCACACTGCTTCCCATAGGCGTCGACAAAGGCGATACCTGAACACCAATAGCCGTGGGTGCGGGCGAAGAATTGGGCCCGGCGCTTTGCCCCCCCAGGCTGTTGAAGATGGCAATCATTGCAATAACTAATCCACCGAGGAAAACCAGAATGACTATGTTGCCGAGTCCGTTGCGGAAGTTCTTCATGTCATTTACCTCCACTTGGTTATTGTCCAAAGGCCTGTATCAGCGTTATTCCTGCCGACTGCGTCAATGATTGTAACAGGCTCGGCCAAATCCCTAGAATGATAATCGCAAGGGCTAGAATAATCAGCGGCACGCTCATCGTCCACGACATCGCTTCGCCGCGCACTACGGCTTCGCTTGGCTCTTGCCGATAGACCGCATTCACGATCGGCGCGTAGTAGGCCAGCGACAGGATGCTGTTCAACGCCGCGAAGATCACCAGCAGATCGATCGCGATGTTGCGCGTCTCGACGCTCGCGGCGAAGATCTGCCACTTGGACATGAACCCCGCAAAGGGTGGCAGTCCCGCCAATCCGAGAACCGCGACGCTGAGCGTGAATGCCACGATCGGGTACTTGCGCGCCGCGCCGCCGAGGTCAGAAATCGTCAACGGCGAGTGATGATCGCCGGCCTTGATGAACAACGTGTACAGCAGCGCGCCCGCCGCGAGGAAAGCGAGACCCTTCATCAAGCCGTGATTGATCAAGTGGAAGAAGCTGCCGGACGCCGCCGCACTTTGACCCGCATACACTGCCACGCCCAACCCTACGAGCATATAACCCATGTGGCTCAAGCTTGAGAAGGCCAGCATGCGCTTCACTTGTTGCTGCCGCAGCGCCAGCAAATTCCCGGCCAGCATGTTCAGCGCGCCGAAGGCCATCAGCAGCACGCCCCACGACAGCGTCACACCCGACAACGAAGCCACCGCGCGCAGCAGCGCGATCAAGCCTGCTTCGATCACCACGCCCGACAGCATCGCGCTGATGCCGCTGGGCGCTTGCGAGTGCGCGTCGGGCAGCCACGTGTGCATCGGCACCAGCGCCGCCTTCACGCCAAATCCGATCAGGAACAGCGCGCCCGCCGCCAATAGGGGCAAGGGATCGGCGCGCCCTGCGGCCACACGAATTTCATTCAGGTTCGTCGTGCCCGTCACCGCCAGCACCAGCGCAATGCCCAACAGCACCAGCACCGATCCGACCGCGCTCTGCACCAGGTACTTCACGCCGGCTTCCAGCGACGCGGGTTGATCGCGATAAAACGCGACCAGCAGGTACGACGAGATTGCCATCGCTTCGAACCACACCCACAGGTTGAACAAGTCCGTCGCGCAACCCAGGCCGATCATCACGCCGATCAGTGCGACGAGCATGGCGTAATACTTGTCTTCGTTTTCTTCGTGCTCAACGTACCGATTGGAATACAGCACCACCAGCGTGCCCAGGCTCAACGCAATCGCCGCCAGCACCAGGCTGATGCTGTCGATGCGGAGCGTCATGCCGCCGATGACCACGGTGATCGAGCCGTAGCCGATCACTTGCGCGGCCAGCACGAACGGGATCCACGCCAACCCGATCGCGATGAGCGCGGCCCAGCGTGCCACCTTGAAGAAGCGGCCGGCGAAGTACACGATCGGCGCAGCCAGCAGCGGTATCCCGATCAGCCACACCAGCACATTGTTCATTGCGAATTGTTCATTGATCATTGCTACTTGCCCCATGCGAGAACAATCAATACGACGATCAAGCCAATGGCGATGCCGGCCACATTCCAACTCAGCAGGCCGGTTTGCGTCACGCGCAGCGCTTCGGCGGTGTTCTGCGTCACGCGCACCACGCCCCGATTGATCGCCTCGAACCCGAAGCTGTTGGTCGCCATCCGCGTCAAGCCTTGCAAGCGCTGGGTGATACCGCTGAGCGCCTCGCGCTTCCACCAGCCCAGCGCGCCAAGCGCAATCACGAACAGCGCCAGATACGTGGCGGGCGCAGTGATCACTTCGTTGACCATCTCGCCCGTCGTGAGTTCGTGAAACTCGTGGAAAGGCAGCGTGCTGATCAGCAGTTGATTGAGCGGCCCAGCCAGCAGCCATGTGGTGCACGCGCCCAAGGCCAGCACGCCCAGCGAGACTTTCATCGCGGTCTGCGCCTCGTGCGCGTGGAGTTGACTGCGCGGATCGCCGAAGAAGACTAGATAGACCATGCGCAGCGTATACAGCGCCGTCAGGCCCGCGCCGACCAGCATGGCGATATACGCCCACTGCGCTCCTTCGTGCAAGCCCGCTTCCAGGATTAGCTCTTTGCTCCAGAAACCGTTGAAGATGGGAATCCCCGCCAGCGCCAGCGCGCCAATGACGAACACCGTGCGCGTGAAAGGCATGCGCGATCCCAGCCCGCCCATCTGGCGCATATCGCGCGTGCCCACGGCATGAATCACCGCGCCGGCCGCGAGGAACAACAGCGCTTTGAAGACGGCGTGACTCAGCAAATGAAATTGGCTCTCATACACGCCGCCGACGCCGATGGCATAGACCATGTAGCCCAGCTGGCTCACGGTCGAATAGGCCAGCGCGCGTTTGAGGTCGGTGGCCACAATCGCCATGAACGCGGCCAGCAGTGCCGAGAGCAGACCCACGATCATGACCGCCGTGGTCCAGCCGGGCACTTCTTCAAAGGCCGGGAAGAAACGCGCCAGCAGATACACGCCCGCATTGACCATCGTCGCGGCGTGGATCAACGCGCTGATGGGCGTCGGCGCTTCCATCGCGTCGGGCAACCACGTCTGGAACGGGAACTGCGCCGATTTCGCAGCTGCTGCGATCAAAAATCCAAACGCGACAAGGGCGAGCACATCCTTCGGCATTTCTTCAGCGCGCGCGAGGAAGTCCGCAATCTGATAACTGCCGAGGTTGGCGTAGATGATCAGCGCCCCAATGAGTAGTCCCACCCCGCCGAGCGAGGTGATGATCAATGCCTTGATGCCGCCCGCTACCGCTTTGGGATCGTCATTGTAGAAGGCAATCAACGCGAACGAGCACAGCGCGGTGATTTCCCAGAACACGAACAGGAACAGCAGGCTGCCGGTCAGCGCCAGGCCCGCCATCGCGCCGATGAAGAGCAGCACCAGTTCGTAGTAGCGGCCCAGCTGCTTCTCGCCGTGCATGTAGTTCACGGAGAAGATCACGGCCAGCGAACCGACCACCGTGGCGATGATCGACAGGAACACACCCATGCCGTCGGGCGTAAACGTGAGATCGCCGAAGACGCCGCCGAGCGGGATCACGATCGCCGGAGTGGCCGAGGTGTAAGGCAGCATCAGCAGTGCTGCCAGGCCCGCGGCCACCGCAAACAGCACGGCGAAAGTATGTTGCGCGCGCGGATGCTTGTTCGTTGTGACCCACACGGCCAGCCCACCCAGCCACGGTAAACCAATAGTGAGGAGAATCAATGCTTGAATCATGTGCGCCTCGTGAAACGTAAAACGTGAAACGTGAAACGTAAAACGTGAAACGTGAAACGTAATAACCCCTTTACGCCTTACGTTTTACGCATTACGTCTTACTTCTTTAGCGTCGAGAGTTCCTTCACATCCAGCGTGCCCATGCGCCGCTTCACTTGCAGCGCCAGCGCCAGACCAATCACCGCGACGACCGTATCGACCACGATGACCATCACGGCCAGACTTTGCCCCAGGTTGATCTTGCCGCTCGCCGTGCCGGCGGCCACCAATGCCAGCAGCGCGCCTTTCACCAGTACCTGCAGCGCCACCACCACCTTGATCAGGTTGCGCGTAATCAACAGACCATACAGCCCGATGCCGATCAATCCCAGAACACCGATTAATGTGATTTGAAGTGGGGTCATGCCTTCACCTCGCGGGTAGCGGTGGTGGCTGGTTTTGCCGCCGGTTGGGGAGGCGGCGCTTCTTTAGCGGGCACAGCCTTCGTTTCTTTGACAGGCACTTTGGCTTCGCCCAGCAGACCCAACATGCCCAGCACGGCGGCGAACAACAGGCCGCTCTGCACCAGCATATCCAGGCCGCGCTGCTGCCACAGCACTTCGGAAAAGTCTGGTTCAGTTGTGGCCGGGAGTGTAACGAGCGAGGACATGGTCATGAAGCCGAGCAGCACGATCGAGACGAGGGCGATGATCAGCGCGATCGGGCGGGGGATGACCGCTTTGACCTCGACTGTTCCATCGCCGGCGATGCTGATCGCAAAGACGAACAGCACCGTGACCAGTCCCGCGCCCACGCTGAGCTCGATCACGGCCACCGCGTAAGCGCCCAGCAGGTACATCATAAGCGAAAGAATAGCGCTGCAGCCCGCCAGCCACAACGCCGATATGATCAACTGCTTCGCGCGGAATGCCATGAGCGCACAGAGCAGCATGACTGCGGTGAGCGCCACAAACAAGACACTCATATTTTGACCTCCAGTTGTCACTGCCTCAAACCAATTAAGGATACCGCTGTTAAGGTGAATCTGGTTCTGGAAAATGTCATGATTTGCTTACGCAATTCAGCACATTGTCCGGCCTGCGGGGTGCGTCGGCTCAGTGAAAAAAACCGATAATCCGCAAGTATTCGTATAGGCGCATGTTCGCAAAAGGGCGGACTTCTCTGCGGCGCCAGTTGCGGTTACAATGGCGCGCGTGAAGACACTCAACCTACCCGCCGAACCCGGCACATACGTGCTGCATCTGTCTGTTTCGTCTTCGTGCACGCCCGGCATTGGGCGTTTGGGCTGCCAGCATTTTCCCGCCGGTCATTATTTCTACGTGGGCAGTGCGCGCGGAGCAGGGGGGCTGCGGGCGCGGGTGGGGCGTCATCTGCGTGGCGCTGGCGCGCCGCATTGGCACATCGACTACTTACGTGCGGTCGCCGAAGTGCGCGAGGTGCTCTACACGGTAACGGATAACCCTCTGGAATGTACGTGGAGCCAGGCGCTGGCCCAATTGCCGGACGCGTTCATCCCCGTTCCGCACTTTGGGGCCACCGATTGCCGATCGGGTTGTGCTGCCCACCTCATTGGATTTCCTCGCCATGCCCACATCACTGGCGTGCCGCGCGCCCTGGCGGCCATCACCTCCACCCCGATCGGCTCTCTGCGCCCCACAGGCTCGCTGATCCGCTGATTCGATCATTTTGCCTCTTGACAAACCGGCATTTTAGCTTAAAAATATGAATGAACGTTCGTTCATTTTTGTAAGCGGAGAAATCGTGATGACGGCCAAGCGCTCTACCTCAACCAGGGTGTCCATGACGCCGCCCGCCGAGCCTGTGACCAAGGGCGAACGCACACGTGCGGTGCTGCTCGACGCCGCTAAACGTCTATTCGTCAGCAAGGGCTACCACGGCACGTCGATGCGCGAAATTGCCGACGAGGCCGGGCTGGCGCTGGGCGGCATCTACAATCACTTTGGCAACAAGGAAGACATCTTTGTGGGCGTGCTCATGGAGCGGCATCCGTTTCTGGTGGTGCTGCCTGCGCTGCTAGCCGCGCAGGGTCAGACGGTGGAAGCTCTCGTGCGGGATGCCGCCCAAAAGATGTTGGCAGAACTAAGCCAGAACCAGGACTTCTTGAATCTGATGTTCATTGAACTGGTGGAATTTGAAGCGAAACATGTGCCAACGTTGTTTGAGATGTTCTTCCCGCCCTTGATGCAGTTCGCGCAGCAGCTGGAAGCCGCGCGCGGTCCGCTGCGTGGTGATATTCCGCTGCCGATCGTGCTGCGCTCTTTTCTGGGGCTGTTCTTCTCGTACTTCATTACTGACCTGATCATGGGCAGCCAGATGCCGGCGGTGATGCGCACCGGCGCGTTCGACCACTTCATCGACATTTATCTGCGCGGCATTCTGGCCGCCGAGTGAAAGTGTGCCCGTATGATCAATTCGCGTCTGCGTTCCCTCGTCCGCAAAGAATTCATCCAGATTGTCCGCGATCCGCGCACGCTGGTGATCATGTTCATCATGCCCATCATCATGCTGTTCCTGCTGGGCTATGCGGCCACCAACGACGTGCGTAACATCCCGGCGGCCATCTTCGATCAAGATCGCTCGGTCGCGGCGCGCGAACTGATCGACGCCTACCGCGCCGCCGATTACTTCCGCTTCGATTTCGACGTGAGCTCGCCCGAAGAGTTGCAGTGGCTCATCGACAGCGGGCAGGCGCGCGCGGGCCTGATCATTCCGCCGGATTACGGTCAGCGCCTGGCGCATGGCGAGCAGGCGCAGGTGGCCTTTGTGCTCGATGGTTCCGATCCGACGATCGCGGCCACGGCGTTGTCGGCGGCCACGTTGATCGGGCAGGCCAAAGCCACGGCAGTGCTGCGCGCCACGCTGGAAACGCGCGGCCAGAGCGGATCGATCGAAGCGCCGGTCGAAGTCCGCACGCAGGTCTGGTACAACCCCGATCTGGTCAGCACCTACTTCATGATCCCGGCGCTCATCGGCACGATTCTGCAATACATGGCGGTGCTGCTCACCTCTACCGCCATCGTGCGCGAACGCGAGCGCGGCACGATCGAGCAGCTGATCATCACGCCCATTCGCTCGTGGGAACTGATCGTCGGCAAGCTGGCGCCCTATGCCTTGATCGCGTTCTTCAATTTGCTGGAGGTGTTGATCATTGGCACGCTGTGGTTCAAAGTGCCCGTCAATGGCGACCTGGGCTTGCTGCTGGCGCTGTCGGCGCTGTTTCTGATCAGCACGCTGGGGATCGGCCTGCTGATCTCGACCATCGCGCGGACGCAGTTCGAGGCGATGATGCTGGCGTTCGTCATTCAACTGCCGGCGATCTTCCTGTCGGGCTTTTTCTTTCCGCTGGCGGCCATGCCGCCGTTCCTGCAAGCTTTGAGTTATCTGGTGCCGCTGCGCTACTTCCTGATCATCGTGCGCTCGATCGTGATCAAGGGTGTGGGATTAGCGGCGGTGCTGCCGGAAGTGGTCGCGCTGGCGATCTTCGGATTGGTGGTGATGAGCATCGCCGCGCGACGGTTCCACAAGCGGTTGGATTAGTGCGATAGTGCGATAGTGCGATAGTGCAATAGTGCGATAGTTGCGGCGCCCCATCGAATGAACACTTGCACCCACTGCGTGCAGTGCGGTGTTCGATGGCTGATAACCAAAATCCGTTGAAACGGATTGGGGCGTGGCTCGCCGGTCGAACATGCTTCAGCATGTTTGGACTACCAGCCTGCGAATTCATTCGCAGAAGTTGATCTTCGGATTGGTGGTGATGAGCATCGCTGCGCGGAGATTCCACAAGCGGTTGGATTAGTGCGATAGTGCAATAGTGCAATAGTGCGATAGTTGCGGCGCCCCATCGAATGAACACTTGCACCCACTGCGTGCAGTGCGGTGTTCGATGGCTGATAACCAAAATCCGTTGAAACGGATTGGGGCGTGGCTCGCCGGTCGAACATGCTTCAGCATGTTTGGACTACCAGCCTGCGAATTCATTCGCAGAAGTTGAACCGTTACGATAATTGGGGAAAACAATGTCCGACAAACGATTTGATGTGGCCGTGATTGGCAATGTGGGCATCGATACGAATGTGTACTTCCAGGCGGACGAGCCGGACTTTACGCGCGAGTCGAACTTCACCGAGAACGTCGATTACGTGGGGCAGGCGGGCGGTTATGCCAGCCGGGGTTACGCGCAGTTGGGCTGGCGCACGGCCTTCATTGGCTATGTCGGTGACGACTTCAGCGGGCGCTTCATCCGCGAGAAGTTCGCGCGCGACGGCATCGATCTGTCGGCGGTGTTTATCGATCCGGCGGGGACGAGCCGCAGCATCAACTTCATGTACCGCGATGGGCGGCGCAAGAATTTTTACGACGGCAAGAGCCATATGCAGCTGAAACCCGATCGGGGTGTGTGCCGATCGGTGTTGGCCGCGAGCCGCCTGGCGCATTTTAACATCCCCAACTGGGCGCGCCACCTGCTGCCGATCGCCACAGAACTGGGCGTCACCATCGCGTGCGATCTGCAGGATGTGGTGCAGCTGCGCGACGGCTATCGCGACGACTTCATCGAGTATGCCGACATTGTCTTTTTCTCGGCGGTCAATCAGGCGGGACCGGCGCCGTTGATTGAGGAACTGCTGAAATGGAAGCCGGAGTTGATCGTCGTGTCGGGGATGGGCGCGCGGGGCTGTGCGCTGGGCACACGGGATGGCATTCGCTATTTCGATCCGATCCACATCGATGCGCCCGTGATCGACACCAACGGCGCGGGTGATGGGCTGGCCGTGGGTTTCTTGAGCAGCTATGTGTTGGGCGGCTATTCGCTGGAAGACGCGATTCGGCGCGGACAGCTTGCGGCGCGCTACACCTGCGCGCAGAAAGCCAGCTCGGCGCATTTGATTACGCCCGCACTGCTGGATCACTATGATCGGGAGGCACGATGAAGCACCAACAACTTCGCCCGCCGGACGTGCGCGTGTTCAAGACGCTGTATGCGCTTGGCCTGGGTCCGTTGGTTGGCCGCCTGGTGCTGCTGCTTACCACCACCGGTCGCAAATCAGGCTTGCCCAGAACCACCGCGCTGCAATACGAAGAAGTTGACGGCGCGATCTATCTCGGTTCATCCAAGGGGACGCAGGCCGATTGGTTCAAGAATCTGGTGGCGAATCCATGCGTCAGCATCCGTGTGAAATCGCGCCAGTTTTCCGGCAAGGCTGAGCCGGTGACCGATCCTGTGCTCATCGCCGACTTTCTGGAGCTGCGATTGCGACGGCATCCACGCATGGTCGGCGCGATGTTGAAGTCCGAGGGTCTATCGGCCACACCGAGCCGGGCCGAACTGGAAGCGTATGCCAGCAAGTTGGCGTTGGCGATTATTCGACCGTTGTAGGCCAACGGTTTTAGGAGGTTCCCATGAAGACTCGTTTACGCTTTATCCCGATCGTTTTGATCAGCGTTGTGGCGGTGCTGGGCGTGTACTGGTTCACGCAGCGCGCGGCGGCGCAGGATCAGGGCCTGAAGGCTTCCGGTACGATCGAGGCGACGGACATCACCCTCGCGCCGGAACTCGGCGGCCGCGTGGTGGAAGTGCTGGCCGCCGAGGGCGATCTGGTTCAAGCCGATCAGCCGATCGTGCGACTGGACGATGCGTTGTTGCAGGCGCAGCTCAAGCAAGTTGAGGCCAGCATCAAGGCGGCGCAGGCGCAACAGCGTGCGGCGCAAGCGCAGCAGCAGGCCGCGCAGGCGAATTACGATCTGTTGAAGTCCGGGCCGCTGGGCGATCAGATCGCGGCGGCGGAGCAGGCTGTTAAAACCGCCGAAGCGAACGTGAGCGCGCTGGAGGCGCAGCTGGCTCAGTTGAAGGCGGGCGCGCGCGGTGGCGACATCGCAGCGGTCGAAGCGGCGGTGGCTCAGGCGGCGGCGCAATTGAAAGTGGCCACCGATCTGCATGACAAGACCATGCAATGCGTTACCGTGCCCGGTCGCGGCGAAGTGTGCCCCGGTTTGGGCGAGCGTGAAGAGCAGGCGCGGGCCGCGCAGAACGCGGCGCAGGAAGCGTACGATGCCGCCGTGGCGCGCCTGAACCAGATCAAGTCCGGCGCGACGCAGAATGAAATCAATGCGGCGCAGGCGCGCGTGGAGGCAGCACAGGCGCAGCGGGCACAGGCGCAGGCCCAGCTTGATTTGTTAAAGAGCGGCACACGCGCCGAGCAATTAGCAGCAGCGCAGGCGCAGATCGATGCGGCCAAGGCGCAGGTGGAAGGAGCCGAAGCGCAGATCGAGGCGGCCAAAGCGCAGGCTGGTGTGCTGCAAACACAGATCGATAAGCTAACATTGCGCGCGCCGTTGGCGGGCGTGGTGCTGCGCCGCGCGATCGAACCGGGTGAGATGGCGCTGCCCGGCGCATCACTGTTGACCATCGGCGATACCGATCATCTCTACCTGACGGTGTACATCCCGGAGAATCGTTACGGCGAAATCAAATTGGGCCAGACGGCGCAGGTGAATGTCGATTCGTTTCCGGGGCAGGCGTTCACGGCGCAGGTGACGCGCATCGCCGATCGGGCGGAGTTCACACCGCGCAATGTGCAGACCGCCGAGGGTCGCGCCACAACCGTGTTCGCGGTGAAACTCGCGGTGGAGAATGCGGATGGCAAGTTGAAACCAGGGATGCCGGCGGATGTGGTTTTTAATGAGTAACGAGTAATGCGTAAAAACGTAGTGCGTGAAACGTGTTGCGTGCGAGGTGGTCAGATGGCGATTGACTTTGAGCAATTGCAGGCTGTGGCGCGCGGGTTCGGCCGGCGTTTCCCGGAAGGTAACGATCCGTTTCGCATGATGACGCGCTTGCTGGAAGAGTGCGGCGAGTTGGCGCAGCAGGTCAATCATTTTGAAGGCAGCGGCGTCAAGCGTGAGAAGCACGGTGAACCCGATCGGGCGAAGCTGGGCCAGGAGATTTGCGACGTGTTGACGTGCGTCGCGCGCGTCATCGAGCGCTATCACGTCGAAGACGAAGTGGCGGCCTCGCTTGAGTGGATTTACCAGCGGCTCAAAAATGAAGGATTCATTGATGAGTGACGAGTGAAACCAGAGGCAGGGCAAGCGCACGATGACAGTGGCGATTGAAGCACGTGAATTGAAGAAGCACTTCGGCGCAACGGCGGCGGTCGATGGGCTGGACCTGGCCGTGCACGAAGGCGAGATCTACGGGCTGGTGGGGCCGGACGGGGCGGGCAAGACGACGACGATGCGTCTGATCTGCGGCGGTTACCGGCTCGATGCCGGGCGGGTGACGATTCGCGGTTACGATGTGACCCGCGAGCCCACGCAAGCCCGATCGCAGATCGGGTACCTGGCGCAGCGCTTCAGCCTGTACGGCGATCTGACCGTGATGGAGAACCTGCGCTTCTTCGCGGAGATGCACGCCATGCCGAATGCCGACTGGAAGCCGCGCACGCAGGAGGTGCTGGAGTTCGTGGGGTTGGCCGAGTTCGCCGATCGGATGGCCGATCAACTTTCGGGCGGCATGAAGCAGAAGCTGGGCCTGGCGACGGCGTTGGTGCATCGACCGAAAGTACTGCTGCTCGACGAACCGACGGGCGGTGTCGATCCGGTGACGCGGCAGGATTTCTGGCAATTGATCATCCGCATCGTGGGCCAGGAAGGCGTGGCGGTGTTAATCAGCACGCCGTACATGGACGAAGCGTCACGCTGCACACGCGTCGGATTCATGCATCGCGGGCGGAAGATTGTCGAAGATACGCCGGGGCAGGTGGCCGCGCGCCTGAACGGGCGCATCCTCGAGTTGATGGGCGAACCGCGCGAGGCGCTGCGGCGCGTGGCAACCTCGGCGGAGGATGTTGAGGATGTGCAGGTGTTTGGCGATCGGCTGCATCTGCGCGTGAAGGCCGGCACAGCCGATCGGGTGTTGGCGCACTTGCCGCAGACGCTGCAAGCGGAAGGTGTGACGGTGCAGCGTATCCGATCGATCCCGGCGACGTTGGAGGATGTGTTTATCGAGCTGTTGGAAGCGTGAAACGTGAAACGTAATGCGTAATGCGTAACGAGTGGCGAGCGAACGTCATGCCCGAATGCTTCGCCTAGCGCGCCCCCGCGCACAGCGCGGACAGGGCGTAATCGGGCATCCACATTTCGTCTAAGATGGATTCCCGCCGACAACACGCGGGAATGACATAGGCAGTGAGTCGTGCGATGAGTGAAAGCGCCATCGAAGTTCTGAGTCTGACAAAGAAATTTGGCGAATTTGTTGCCGTCGATCAGGTTTCGTTTGAGGTGCAGCCCGGCGAGGTGCTGGGTTATCTCGGCCCGAACGGTTCCGGCAAGACGACGACGATTCGCATGCTGCTGGGGCTGCTGCAGCCGAGCGACGGTAATGCGCGCGTGCTGGGTTACGATATTCGCACGCAGGCCGAGTCGATCCGGCCGCTGGTCGGGTACATGTCGCAGAAGTTCGCGCTGTATGATGAACTGACCATGCGCGAGAACCTGGATTTCTATGCCGGAGTGTATGGCGTGCCGCGCCGCGCACGAGCCGATCGGGTGCGCGAGGTCATTGAGCTGCTGCACTTGCAAGGGCGCGAAGATGATCTGGTCAGCACGCTCTCTGGCGGCTGGCGGCAACGCCTGGCGCTGGGTACGGCGCTGGTGCATCAACCGCAGTTGCTGTTCCTCGACGAACCGACGAGCGGCGTCGATCCGTCGGCGCGGCGCGCGTTCTGGGATTTGATCTACGATCTGGCGCAGCGCGGTGTGACGATCTTCGTGACGACGCACTACATGGACGAGGCCGAGCATTGCCATCGTGTGGGCATCATGTTTCGCGGGCAGCTGCTGGCGCTGGATACGCCGAGCGGCTTGAAGGCCAGCGCGCTGCCTGGCGCGGCGTGGGATGTGACGCCCGATCACGGCGCGGAGTCGTTGGTGGCGGCGTTAGCGGCGCTGCACGGTGTGCCGGGCGTGGTGCGCGCCGGGCTGGCGAGCGATCGCTTGCGGGCGATCACGGCGCCGGACGCGCACACGGCAGAATCGCTACGCGGAGCATTAGTGAATGTGGGATTCGATCGAGCGCAGGTGGAGCAAGTGGAACCGACGCTGGAGGATGTGTTCATCGCGCTGGCGGGGCACGGAGCGGATGAGAGGCCGTCAGCGGATGCTGCCGCCGATGATCAACCTAAAGGTGGATAGAAAGATGAATCGCATCGATCGGTTGTTTGCCATCTTGCTGAAACTACAGGCGAAGAAGCAGCTGCGCGCCGAGGATTTGGCGCAGCACTTCAGGGTGAGCAAGCGCACGATTTATCGCGACATGGCTGCGCTGAGTGAGATGGGTGTGCCGATCGTCTCGCTGCCAGGCGAGGGCTACGAGTTGATGGGAGGCTATTACCTGCCGCCGCTGATCTTTACGCCGGCCGAGGCCAGCGCGTTGTTCCTGGGCGCGCAGCTGCTGATCGGGCAGGCGGCGGGCCAATTACCGGTGGTGGCCGATCATGCGTTGAGCAAACTCGCCGCGATTCTGCCGCCAACCACCCGCGCCCAGGTCGATCAACTCACCGGCATCATCCAGTTCACTCTGCCGCCCGAGCGGTTCGATCTGGACGATGCACGCCTGATGTCGTTGCAGCGCGCCATCATCGAGCGGCGTGTGGTGCATTTGATCTATCACAGTCACAGCCGGAACGAAGTGACCGAGCGCGACGTCGAGCCGCATAACCTCGCATACAGCAACGGCGTGTGGTACGTCAATGGTTACTGCCGTTTGCGAGAGGGACCGCGCGGCTTTCGGCTGGATCGTATCGACGATCTTCAGCTCAAGGGTGAGCGGTTCAAGGCGCGCGATCTGCTGCCGGGCCGCGGCGCGACGATCGAGGTGCGCGTGCGGTTCGATCAGGCAATCGCGCGCTGGGTGCGCGAGCGGCAGCACTACGCGTTTCAGCGCGAAGAACCCGCACCCAACGGGCTGATCGTGACCTATGGGGTTGAGCGGTTCTCCGAATTGACGCCCTGGCTGCTGGGCTGGGGCGCGCAGGCCGAAGTGCTGTCGCCGCTCGAATTGCGCGCCGAGATGCGGCAAATTGCCCGGCAGCTGGTGGAGCTGCTGACATAGGGTTGTCACTCTGCCGTGCTAGACTGAGTTCAGATGGCGCGCTAATGGTGCGTCAAATCCACTCAGTCAAGGAGAGAGATGATGAGCAACCCTGTGATCGAATTGGTCTCGGTCAAAACCCGGCCCGGCGTGGAAGAGGCGGACATGTTGCGCGCCGCGGATGGCGTGATGGCGTTCTTGAGCAAAGCGCGCGGTTTCATCCGCCGCGAACTGTTCAGGGCCGGCGAGAATCAGTGGGTCGATCTGATTTATTGGAACAGCCGTGAGGAAGCCGAAGCGGCGCTGGCGCAGAGCATGAACCAGCCCAGCGTGCAGGAGATGATGAGCCTGCTGGATGAAAGCAGCCTGAACATGCTGCACCTCGACCAGGTGCGCACTTACCAGTGACCCAGTGCGAGCGCGATCATGAGCAAACACAAATCGAGCACGACGACCGTTGACAGCGTTCTGGACCGGCACGCTCCGCACGTACGCGAGATCGTCGAACGACTGCGGGCGATCATCCGCGAGGCGGTACCGGAAGCGGTGGAGTCCGCGAATCCCGTGTGGCACAGCCTAAGCTATAAGCATCCGGAGAGCGGTTACTTTTGCGGCATCTTCCCGCAAGCCAACCGCGTGGATGTGGCTTTCGAGTTCGGCGTGTTGCTGCCTGATCCAGAAGGCGTGTTGGAGGGCAAGGGCAAGCAGGTGCGGTATCTGCGCTTGCAGGATGAGCGTGATCTGCGCGTAGAGGTGTTCCGGCGACTGCTGATCGAGGCGATCAATCTGCCGCCGAAGCGGGAAGCAAAACTGGCGCTGATCCGGGAGCGCGGGCAACGAATAGGCGACGGATAAGCGTATTTCGGGTGGAGTGCGATCGAAGCACGGCGGCACGGAGACGCAATGAGATAGGGCGTCTCCGTGTTTCTTTGCGGCATTTCACAAAATCGACGTTACGGGGTTATATTTGATAGAGACGATGGACAGGCGGGGCATAGTGAAACCGGAATTCGACGAGTTGGTGGAGCAACATAGCGCAGAGATCTTCGCGTACGTGTGGCGCATGTTACGCGAGGCGCACGATGCTGAGGATTGCCTGCAAGAGACGTTTCTGCGCGCGTTCCGATCGTACGGGCGCGTGCGGGCGGGGACGAATTATCGGGCGTGGCTATACAAGATCGCGACAAATACGGCGCGCAGTCAGTGGAGGCGCAGAGCGCGCCGTGACGCTCACACTACGGAGCTTGATCCCGATCGGCAGGCTGACGAGATGTCGGTGGCCGATCGGGTTGAGCGAAAGGCGCTGTTGGCGGCGGTGACACGCGCGGTGGAGGCGCTGCCCGATCAACAGCGCGCGGCATTGATCATGCGGAAGTATCAGGAGTTAAGTTACGCCGAAATCGCAGCGGCATTGGAATGCACCGAGGCGGCGGCGCGGGCAAATGTGTATCAGGCGGTGAAAAAATTGCAGGCGCGGTTTGGTGTCAACGGATAAGCAACGAATCAGCGGATGGTGTCAACGGATAAGCAACGAATCAGCGGATGGTGTCAACGGATAAGCAGCGAATCAACGGATGGTGTCAACGGATAAGCAACGAATCAACGGATGGTGTCAACGGATAAGCAGCGAATCAGCGGATGGTGTCAACG
>CAYNML010000004.1:20014-37394 GCA_964398185.1 uncultured Anaerolineae bacterium
CGAATCAACGGATGGTGTCAACGGATAAGCAGCGAATCAGCGGATGGTGTCAACGGATAAGCAGCGAATCAGCGGATGGCAACGGATGGCAACGGATGGCAACGGATGGCAACGAATGATGAAACGGATGAAGGAGGCGCGCACGATGTCGCCCGAATTTGAATTGGATGAAAAAGTCGCACAGGCGCTGGATGCGGTGTATGCCGCGCCCAGTGAGCAAGTGATGAAGCAGGCACAGGCGAAGTTACGGAGAGCTTTGCTGGCGGCGAAGGGAAAGATGGTCTATTACGGTTACGCGCCCCGGACGCGCGTGGGGCCGCTGTTCGTGGCGGTGAACGATCGAGGATTGGTGGCGCTGGACTTTGGGTTGAGCGAGCAGGAGTTTGTAGCGCGGGTCTCGCAGCGCACCAAGGCGACGCTGGTGCGATCGGATGATCAGGCGGCGGAGGCGTTAAAGCAGATCTTGGAGTATCTCGACGGCAAGCGCACCACGTTCGATCTGCCGCTGGATATGAGCTCGCTGAGCGAGTTTCAACGGCGGGTGCTGGGCGTGGCGTTGAAAATTCCGCGCGGCAAGGTGCTGACCTATGGGGATGTCGCCAAAGCGATCGGGAAGCCGCAAGCCGCGCGGGCGGTGGGACAGGCGCTGGGGCACAACCCCGTGCCGATCGTGATTCCGTGCCATCGCGTGTTGGGATCAGACGGATCGCTGCACGGGTATTCGGGCGGCGGCGGAATTCAGACGAAGAAGTGGCTGCTGCAACTGGAAGGTGCGAGGCTGCCGCAGTGAGGCGTGCTAGTCGATCAGCTTTATAATGCGCGCGTGCTGCACGGTCGATGAGGCCGTGCAGTTGTTTAAGGAGACTGCGATGAAGGTGAAAGAGTGGGCGGCATTTGGGTTGCTGGGGTTGATCTGGGGCTCATCGTTCTTGTGGATCAAGATCGGGGTGGAGAGTATCACGCCGATGATGCTGGTGACGCTGCGCGTGTCGTTCGGACTGCTGGCGCTGTTGGTCGTGGTGCTGCTGCAGCGTCAATCGCTGCCGCGCGATCGCAGCACGCTGCTGAAGTATGGCTTCATGGGGGTGTTCAATCTGGTGGTGCCGTTTCTGTTGATCACGTGGGGCGAGACGAAGATCGATTCCAGCCTCGCGTCGATTTTGAATGCTGCCACGCCGCTGTTCGTGATCATCATCGCGCACTTCTGGCTGCACGACGAGAAAATCACAGCGGCGCGGCTGGGCGGATTGTTGATGGGTTTTGCGGGCGTGGTGGTTCTGGTGCTGCAGAACTTGAAGCCGGGCAGCGGGCAGAACGACATCTGGGGCGAGCTGGCGGTGCTGCTGGCGACGGTGAGTTACGCCGTGGCGCTGGTGTTTTCGCGGCGTCACTTGCGCGGTGCGAAGCCGGTGGTGCAGTCCACGATGATTCTGGTGGTGGCAACGGCGTTGATGTGGATCATCATGCCGGTGGCCGATCGGCCCGTGGCGTTTCCCGACACGCCGCTGACGTGGATCGCCGTAATCTGGCTGGGCGTGCTGGGCCTGTGTGTGGCGTACCTGTTGTTCTTCTATCTCAACAACGCGGTGGGGCCGACGCGCGCCTCGCTGGTGACGTACGTCTTTCCGGTGGTGGGCGTGGCGTTGGGCATCATCTTCCTGAGCGAGCCGCTGACGTGGAACATGATCGTCGGATCGATCCTGGTGGTGGGCGGCATCGTGGTGGTGAATCGCAAGCCGCGTGTAGCGCCGGAAGTGGCGGTGGCGCCGGCTGGAAAATGAGAGGTTGTTATGAGCGATCTGCACTGGAGCGAAGAGAATTCGCAGCACTTCATCGATTATGCGGCTTACTATGTGCTCGATCGGCTGGCGCAGCTCGAGACGATCTGCGCGCTGATTCCAGCGAAATCCGAGCCGTTTCACGTCGTCGAATTGTGCTGCGGCGAGGGCCTGCTGGCGCGCGCCATCCTCGAACGATTCGCCGGGTGCTGCTTTCACGGGTATGACGGCTCGCGCACGATGCTCGAAAAAACGCGCACGGTGCTGCAGCCGTTTGCCGATCGGGTGTCACTGCATCCCTTCGATCTGGCCGCAGCGGACTGGCGATCGTTTCCGTGGCCGGTGCAGGCTGTGGTGTCATCGCTGGCGATTCATCATCTGGACGGCGATCAGAAGCGCGAGTTGTATCGCGATTTATATCGACTGCTCAATCCCGGCGGCGCGTTGATCATCGCCGATCTCATTCAGCCGGCGCATCCGGCCGGCGTGGAATGCGCGGCGCGGGCGTGGGATGAAGCTGTGCGAGAGGCGGCGTTGGCGCAAGCTGGAGGCGAAACCGCCTTTGAGGTATTTCAAAACGATCAGTGGAACATCTACCATTATCCTGATCCGATGGATAAACCATCCGGCCTGTACGAGCAGCTGCGCTGGCTGGAAGAAGCGGGCTTCAGCGCGGTCGATGTGTACTGGCTGAAAGCCGGGCATGCGATCTATGGCGGCTGGAAGATGGAATATGCTCAAGGGGCAGGCGATTTAGAGCGCGCCTGACGGACTACAGCCGATCGTCGGCCTGCGCGGACGTGGCGCCACTTTCATCGATGCTCTCTTCTCGCACGGAATTTCTCAACGGATGCAAAGCCGAGCTGCCCATTCTGCTCGGCGTTTTGCCGTTTGGCATGATCTACGGCGTGCTGGCGCTGCAAGCCGGATTGTCACCGGCGCTGGCCCTGGCGATGTCGTCGATCGTGTTCGCCGGGTCGTCGCAGTTCATCGGCACGCAGTTGATGGCGCAGGGCGCGGGCGGCCCGGTCATCATCGCGACGACGTTCGTGGTGAATCTGCGGCATGCGTTATACAGCGCCTCGGTGGCGCCGTTCATCAGGCACGTGCCGATGAGATGGAAAGTGCTGCTGGCTTATTTGCTAACTGATGAAGCCTATGCAGTGGTGATCACGCGCTTCACACAGCCCGATAGTGCGGCGGCGCTGAACAAGCACTGGTTCTACTTCGGGGCGGGCATCACGTTGTGGTCGTCGTGGCAGATCAGCAGCGCCATCGGCATCTTCGTCGGCCAGCTCATCCCCGCAAGTTGGAGCCTGGATTTCACGCTGGCGCTGACGTTCATCGCGCTGGTGGTGCCCAACTTGAAAGATCGGGCAAGTGTGGCGGCGGCGGTGTCGGCGGGCATCATGGCCGCGTTCAGTTATGCGTGGCCGTACAAGCTGGGATTGTTTGCGGCGGCGCTGACGGGGATTGTGGTGGGAATGATTGTAGAAGACAGAAGCGTAAAGCGTAAGGCGTAAAACGTAAAACGTAAGGCGTAAGGGGCCGTTTACGGTTTACGTTTTACGGGAGTACTGGCTTGAACCTCTGGCTAATCATCATCGGCATGGGCCTTGTCACGTTCGGGACGCGCCTCGTCCCGATCGTGCTGCTGGGCCGCATCGAGATACCGCTGATCGTGCAGCGGGCGCTGCGCTTTGTGCCGCCCGCCGTACTGACAGCCATCGTCGTGCCGGAGCTGCTGTATCGCGACAGCCAGATCGATGTGTCGTTGACGAATGTGCGTTTGCTGGCCGGACTGATCGCCATCGTGGTGGCGTGGCGCACCAAGAATGCGCTGATCACGATCGGGGTGGGGATGATCGCGTTGTGGGTGTTGAGTGCGATAGTGAGATAGTGAGATAGTGCGATAGGGAGATAGCGCTATAGTTATGGTATCGGCATTCATTCATGGCTATCTGCTCTCCTTCGGGTTGATTCTGCCTCTCGGGCCGCAGAATGTGTTTGTGTTCTCGCAGGGTGCCACGCAGCCGAAGTTGCGCCGCGCGCTCCCGGTGGTGTTGACGGCGGCGCTGGCCGATACGCTGTTGATCCTGATCGCCGTGCTGGGGGTGTCGGCGGTGGTGCTGACCGTGCCGTGGGTGAAGATCGTCCTTGGCGTGTGCGGCGTATGCTTCCTGCTGTTCATCGGCTGGGTGACGTGGCGCTCGGAAGTGCACGAAGACGATGCGGCGAAGCTGGCGCACGACTGGCCGATGCGACGGCAGATCATCTTCACGCTGTCGGTGTCGCTGCTGAATCCGCACGCGATCCTGGACACGATCGGCGTGATCGGCACAAGCTCGTTGGCGTATGCCGGCGCCGAGCGGATCGCTTTCACGGCGGCGTGCATCGTCAATTCGTGGCTGTGGTTCTGCATGCTGGCGGTGGCTGGAAAGTTGATCGGAGCGATCGGGCCGGTGCGGCGGTGGCTCAATCGTGTGTCAGCGGTGATTATCTGGCTGAGCGCGATATATTTGGTGTACAATCTGACGCGGATGTGAAGCGCATTAAGGGGGCTGTATGAATCGCTGCGCGTGGACCGGCGCGAATGAATTGATGCTGGCGTATCACGACACCGAATGGGGCGTGCCGCTGCACGACGAGCAGAAGCTGTTCGAGTTTCTGATCCTCGAAGGGATGCAGGCGGGCCTGTCGTGGAGCACCATTTTGAACAAGCGCGAGAATTTCCGGCGCGCCTTCGCGGAGTTCGATGTGGAACAGGTGGCGCGCTTCGGGAAGCGGGAGATCAATCGGCTGTTGAAGGACGCGGGTATTATCCGCAATCGCTTGAAGATTGAGGCGGCCATCAATAATGCTCGGCGCTTCATCGAAGTGCAGCACGAATGCGGCTCGTTCGATGCGTATATCTGGGGCTTCGTGGACGGACGGCCGATCAAGAACGGGTTCAAGTCGCTGAAGGAGATTCCGGCGAAGACACCGCTGTCTGATGCAATCAGCAAGGACTTGCTCAAGCGCGGGTTCAAGTTTGTGGGATCGACCATCGTGTATGCGCACATGCAGGCGACGGGGATGGTGAACGATCACACCGTTGACTGCTTTCGCTACAACGAAGTAGATAAGTAGGCAAGGAAACAAGTAAACACACTCACTGTGAGGATTGATCATGACTACCATCGTGGAACGTGTCGGAGAAATGTTGAAGCAGTTGTCGCCGCTCGATCAGCGCGTCGAGGCGCTGCTGAGCCAATTAACTTTGAAAGAGAAAGTGGCGCTGTTGTCCGGGCTGGACATCTGGCGCACCGTGCCGATCGAGCGCGTGGGGCTGCCGTCGATCACGATGACGGACGGGCCGCACGGCGTGCGCGCCACCCGGCGTGAAGCCGATCGGCCGTCTGGCCCGACCACGGCTTTTCCCACCGGCGTCTCGATGGCCTCGACGTGGAATCCCGAGCTGATCGAGAAAGCGGCCAGCGCGATGGCGGAAGAAACGCGCGCGATGGGCTGCGAAGTGCTGTTGGGGCCGTGCGTCAACATCGTGCGGCATCCGCTGGCGGGACGCAACTTTGAAGCGTACAGTGAAGATCCGTATCTGGCAGGCCGCATCGGCACGGCGTGGGTGAAGGGTCTGCAAAGCCAGGGCGTGGCTGCGTCGCTGAAACACTTTGCCTGCAACAATCAGGAGATCAATCGTTTCCGCGGCAACTCTGTGGTGGACGAGCGCACGCTGCGCGAGATTTATCTGGCGCAATTTGAGATGGTGGTGAAGGAAGCCAAACCGTGGACGGTGATGTGCTCGTACAATCGCATCAACGGCACGTATGCCAGTCAGCACAACACTTTGCTCAATGACATCCTGCGTGGCGAGTGGGGCTTCGACGGGCTGGTGGTGTCTGACTGGATGGCCAACCACACGATCTTTGAGTCGGTGCAGGGCGGCCTCGATCTGGAGATGCCCGGCCCGGCCAAGTATTACGGGCGTCTGCTGGAAGAAGCCGTGGAGAACTGGCAGATCGAAGAGAGCACGATCGATGAGGCGGTGCGCCGCGTGTTGAAGTTGATCATCCGCACGGGCAAGTTGGACGGCCGACAAACGGCGGGGTCGGTGAACACGATCGAGCATCAGCAGCTGGCGCGGGATGTCGCCGCCGAAGCGATGGTGCTGCTGAAGAACGACAACGCCGTGCTGCCGCTCGACGCGAACGCGATCACATCGATCGCCGCAATCGGGCCGAGCGCGATCGGCTGGCAGATCAGCGGCGGGGGCAGTTCGCGCGTCGATCCGCCGCACGTGATCGATCCGCTGACGGCGTTGAAGGCGAAGATTGGCGATCAAGTTGAGATCGTCTATGCGGAAGGCTGCGACAACACCGTGGAACTGCCGACGCTGCGCGGCGACTTCAAGGTGGAGTTCTTTGACAATCCGCAGCTGGCGGGCGAACCGGCGGCGACGTCCTCTGAGAAAACGGTGAGCGGCGGCTGGTGGTTTGCCACGCCCGATCCGGCGGTGAAGTCGATGCAGTATTCCGTGCGCTGGTCGACGATGTTAAACGTGGCGCGGACGGGGCGGTATGCGTTTGGAGTGGGCTGTTCAGCCGAGGCGCAGGTGATCATCGACGGGCGCGTGATCGTGGCGAGCGGGCAGCCGGATGTGACGATCGATCTGGAAGCGGGCAAGGACTATGAGTTCAAGGCCGAGATGAAGAAGGCCGACGATCTGGTCTTCGGCTTCGTGCGCGTGGGTATGGCCTATCGGCCTGATCCTGACAATCGGATTCAGCAGGCGGCGGAACTGGCGGCCCGATCGGATGTGGCGATTGTCTATGCCGGTTATCCCGAGAACTTCGAGACGGAAGGCGTCGATCGACCGCACATGGATCTGACGGGCGAGCAGAATGCGTTGATCGCCGCGGTGGCCGCCGCGAATCCGAAGACGATCGTGGTGCTGAACGTCGGAGCGCCGGTGAGTATGCCGTGGGTTGACGACGTGGCCGCGATCGTGCTGGCACATTATCCGGGCATGGACGGCGCGATCTCGCTGACGAATATCTTGTGCGGCGAAGTGAATCCGTCGGGCAAGCTGACGGTGACGTATCCGAAAGCATTGAAGGACACACCTGCGTACAACAATTATCCGGGCGCGCGCAACGTGGTGTATGGCGAGGGCATCTTCGTGGGTTATCGGCATTACGAGTACCGCGAGATCGAGCCGCTGTACCCGTTCGGGCACGGCCTGTCGTACACGACCTTTGAGTACAGCGAATGGACGATGCCGGAAGTGGTGAAGCGCGGCGAGGCGGTGAAGATCTACGTGAAGGTGAAGAATACGGGCACGGTGGCGGGCAAGGAAGTGGCGCAGTTGTATGTGCGCGACGTGCAGGCGTCGGTGCAGCGGCCGGTGAAGGAGTTGAAGGGCTTCGCCAAAGTGGCGCTGCAGCCCGGCGAAGAGAAGACCGTGGCGTTTGAGTTGAACGAGCGCGCGCTGGCTTACTACGATCCCGATCGCAAGGCGTGGGTGGCCGAGCCGGGCGAGTTTGAAGTGTTGATCGGTTCGTCGTCGCGGGATATTCGGCTGAGAACGAAATTCACGCTGCAGTAATTCTTCACCCCCGACCCCTCTCCCGAAAAGTGCGTTTCTTTTCGGGAGAGGGGAGAGAGGCAATCGTGAGAACCATTTACACGCGGGAATGACGTTGATACGCACCCGGCACTTCGTACCCGCTGGATTCCCGCCAACTACGCGCGGGAACGACATCATCGCAAGGGTTGCGTAGTCGAAAGCACGGCTGATCTGGTGAAGGTCAGCCGTGTTTTGCTGCGCGGCGGGTGCGGCGGAAATGAATTTCCGCGCTGGTAAACGAAGCCTGCTGAAGCAGGCTGGGCGCGGCCTCAGCGCGGGGCGCGGATTTGCTCGGCGGCGAGGGTGCGCCGCCGGCGCGCTCGGTGCGGAAGCCGTTGATCTTCCACGGTTGGCAGAGTTTACAGCCGCCACGACGGTTGCGGGGGCGGCGGCGCTTGTGATGGGTCATATTGTCGCCTTGCTTAGCGCACTGCGACCGTTCCCGCCATGACTTTGGCGATGTATTTTTCAACGGCCTCAACACTCTTCAAGGCGGCGCGTTTTTCTTTCTCGGCATCGTCAAGTAAATCCTGCAAAGTGGCCGGCTCCCACAGATCAGGCGCGATCGTGTATTCCAGCCAGTCCGGTCTTTGGAAGCGGCGTGCGCCTTTGGCCGATTCAACTCTCACCATCAGGCTATTATCCGACTCGGCTATCTCCAAAATGCAGCCCACGTAGCCGTTGACTTTGACCAGGCCGCCGACTTTGAGAAAATCAGGTTTAGCGATCATAGCCTAACTCCAGTAGTTTCTGCGCCAACTCGTAGGCCTCGTAGCGACCTACCGGGCGATAGCCGAATTGTCTCAACATGGCGGTTAATTCATAGTGCCAGCCCGTCGCCGTGAAGGTCTCGTTAGGGTCTGGGACTTTCTCCATCAGATTCTCAAGCATGAGGTAGTCGTCTTCGTTGAGCCTCTTGAGGTTCTCATCCATCGTGCAGTGCCTTGGGCAACATATCTGACAGAATAATAGCAGATTTCGGCAAAACTGGTGAGGTATAATCAGCCAACAACCAGCAACAACCAACGACCAAAGGGAGACACCATGCTCGACCTCAACTTCATCCGCTCGCAATTTCCCGCGCTGTCCAGCGGCGCGATTTTTCTCGACAACCCCGGCGGGACGCAGGTGGCGCAGCAGACGCTGAAGCGCATGACAGATTATCTGATCCACACCAACGCCAATCACGAGGGCGCGTTCAAGACCAGCCGCGAGTCCGATGCGGTGGTGGATGCGGCCCGCGCGGCGGTGGCGGATTTTCTCGGCGCGTCGCGACCGGAGGAGATCATCTTCGGGCAGAATATGACGTCGTTGACGCTGCACATGAGCCGCAGCCTGGCGCGGACGTTGAACGCGGGCGATGAGATCGTGGTGACGCGGCTCGATCACGACGCCAACATCGCGCCGTGGCTGCTCATCGCTGAAGATCGCGGCTGCACCGTGCGCTGGGTCGAGTTCGATCCGGAAGATTGCACGTGGAGCATCGACGCCTTCAAAGCGCAGATCACCGATCGGGTGAAGATCGTCGCCATCGGGTATGCGTCCAACGCTGTGGGCACGATCAATCCGGTGGCAGAGGCGATCAAGATTGCGCATGAGGCGGGCGCGTTCGTCTACGTCGATGCGGTGCAGTACGCGCCCCACGGCCCGATCGATGTGACGGCGCTCGATTGCGATTTTCTCGCCTGCTCGGCTTACAAGTTCTTCGGGCCGCACACCGGCATGTTGTATGGCAAGTATCACTTGCTGGAAGAATTGAAGGCGTACAAGGTGCGACCCGCGCACGACGAACCGCCGCACAAATTCGAGACGGGCACGCAGAGTTTTGAATCGATTGCAGGGGTGCACGGGGCGCTGGAGTATTTTGAATCGTTGGGTGCGGGCGAGACGCATCGCCAGCGACTGGTCAGCGCCATGACTGCGATGAAAGAGTACGAGCAGACGTTAAGCCGTGCGCTGATTGAAGGATTGTCGTCGATTAAAGGGCTGCACATCTGGGGCATCACCGATCTCAATGAACTCGATCGGCGCGTGCCGACGGTATCGTTCACGCTCGACGGCTGGCATCCGCGCGACGTGGCCGCCGAGCTGGACAAGCACGGCATCTATGTGTGGGATGGCAATTATTACGCGCTGGCTGTGACCGAACGCCTGGGGCTGGAAGACAAGGGCGGCATGGTGCGCGTGGGCGCGGCGCATTACAATACGCTGGAAGAGATCGGGAAGTTGGTGGAGACGGTGAGGGGGCTGGCTAAAAATTAATCCGCGCCCGGCGAGCTGCCCGATTCCGACGGGACGTGCCGTCATCGATGAATGGTGGGCCGAGGGTTGGCAGCCAGTGGCGGCAAGGCTATATCCGCCGATTGAAATCGGCGACTGCCAGGCCAAGTCGGCTTAAGCCGACTTCTCCTGCCAGCCCGCGAATTCATTCGCGGGGCCAGCGGCAAACGACAGTCTGCCTTGGGCATTTCCATATCCGCCGATTGAAATCGGCGACTGCCGGGCCAAGTCGGCTTAAGCCGACTTGGCCTGCCAGCCCGCGAATTCATTCGCGGGGCCAGCGGCAAACGACAACCTGCCTTGGGCATTCCCCCAATTTCAGAAGCACGGACCAACAACGTCCGTGCTTTTTTGTTGCCGCGTGGGCCGATCGGGATAAAGATAAGACGCCATCTTCTAAATTGTGCCACGAGGTGACAAATCACATGATCTGACCATGACACTCTGCACTATTGTGAAATCGGGTTCAATACTATGATTCCACTGTAAATATATTCGCTTATACGCATAAAGCCATGACTTCTCTGCCACCCATCACTGAAATTTCTCAACTGGAAGCCAGCCTGTGCTTTGCGCTGTCCGATCCGGCGCGCATCCTGATGCTGTACGCACTGGATGAGCGCTCGCGCAACGTCACCGAGCTATCCACATTGCTGGCTTTGTCTCAGCCCTCTACTTCGCGGCACTTGAAAGTGTTGCGTGAGCGTGGACTGGTGGCCGCCGATCGGCAGGGTGTCAACATCATCTATCGGCTGACCGATCACCGCTTGATTCAAGCACTGGATTTGCTGCGCAGCGTGCTGCACGATCAAATCGCGCATCACGTCAGTCTGCTGGAAGGCATCAACACGGAGCCCGCGCCGCTCAACACGGCGGCGTAAACCGAGGAGAACTTATGAAGAAGAAATATTTGTGGATCTTGGGTGTGATCGGAATCGTGGCGATCATCGCCGTCCCGATCGGGATAGCGCTGCCCAAAGCAGAAGCCGCGCGCGACAATCCGCGCGACCACCTGCCGCAATATCCATATCACACCGATCACACCGACATCATCAAGGGCACATTTGCCACCGGGCAGGAAGTGACGCAGGCCTGCCTGACGTGTCACCCCACCGCGGCCAACGAGATGATGAGCACCTCGCACTTTAAGTGGGAGAGCCAGCCGACGACGGTGCCGTGGCGCGACGAAGAAGTGACGATCGGCAAGAAGAACCAGATCAACAACTTCTGCATCGGCACGCAGGGCAACGAAAAGAAGTGCATGTCGTGTCACGCGGGCAACGGCTGGGAGGACGAGAATTTCGATTTCACCAATCCGCTCAACGTGGACTGCCTGGCCTGCCACGCCGACACCGCGGCCTATGCCAAGGGCGATTATGGGATTCCCCTGGCGGACATCGATCTGGCCGCGGCGGCCAAGAGCGTGCGCCTGCCCACCCGCGACAATTGCGGCAAGTGTCACTTCGACGGCGGCGGCGGCAACGGCGTGAAGCACGGCGATCTGGATGAGACGCTGTATTTTCCGGACAGGAGTCTGGACGTGCACATGGGCGGCGAGTTGAATATGCAGTGCATCGACTGCCACCGCTCTGAGGATCATCAGATCAAGGGCAAGCTGCTGGCCGATAATTACACGATCGATCCCAAGGAGCAGGTGGCGTGCACCGATTGCCACAGCCCCGCGCCGCACCCGGACGATCGGTTGAACACGCACACCGCGAGCGTGGCCTGCCAGACGTGCCACGTGCCGGCGCTGGCGCTGAAAGACCCGACCAAGATGACGTGGGACTGGTCGACGGCCGGGCAAGACGGCCCTGAGGATCACTACACCTACCTAAAGATCAAGGGCACGTTTGCCTACGACAAAAACGTGACGCCCACCTACGCGTGGTTCAACGGCAGCAATGAGTATCGTTACTTGTTGGGCGACAAAATGGATCCCACGCAGCCGACGTTCATCACCAAGCCGGCGGGCAGCATCACCGATACGAAGTCGTTGATCATGCCGTTCAAGGTGCACATCGCCAACCAGCCGTATGACTCGGTGAACAACATTCTCTTGCAGCCGCGCACGGCCGGCGAGGGCGGCTTCTGGACCACGTTCGATTGGGCCTCGGCCTTGGCGCTGGGCGCGCAGGACACGGGTCTGGATTACAGCGGCGAGTATGGCTTCGCTGAGACGCATATGTACTGGCCCAGCACGCACATGGTGCAGCCCAAGGAAAATGCGCTGCAATGCGCCGACTGCCACAGCGAGAACGGCCGCCTCGATTGGGAGGCGCTGGGTTATCCGGGCGATCCCATGAAGTGGGGCGGGCGATTCGGTCAAAAATAATCTCACGCAATGCAATGACGCCAAGGCGCAAAGAAACCATGATATTGTTGGCGAATTCCTTTCCGTTCAGTCATTGCTCATCGCCCGCGTCCGCGCGGGCGACCAACCGCGGGGACGCGGTTGGTGAGCAGGTATTTCGCCGCGACCAACCGCGGGGACGCGGTTGGTGAGCAGGTATTTCGCCAATAGTATCAAACCTTGTGAGGCTTTGCAGCCTGGCGTGAGGATTCAAGTATGAAGAAACTACTCACTCGTCGTTACTGGCAGCATCCCGTGATCGTCAATGCGGCGATCATTGCGGTCGCGATCGTGTTCGTCGTCGGCGCGCAGTGGGTGTCGGCGCGCGGCACACTGCGCCCGCCCGCGCAAGCCTCACCGCTGCATCCGGCCATCACGCTGCTCGACGCGCAGGGCAATAACGTGGCCGACACCGGCGAACCGATCTCCACGCTCAAGACGTGCGGCTCGTGCCACGACACGGATTTCATCCAATCGCACAGCTTTCATTCCGATCTGGGCTTGAGCGATTTCACAGCGCCTGGCCAGACCAGCAGCGGCACGCCGTGGGATAGCAGCCCCGGCCTCTTCGGCAAGTTCGATCCGCTGACGTATCGCTATCTCAGCGCGGCCGGCGACGAGCGAATCGATCTCAGCACGCCCGATTGGTTGAAGACCTTCGGCGCGCGCGTCGTGGGCAGCGGCCCCGCCACCACTGCGCGCGATGGTCGATCATTGCTCGAACTGACGCCCGATGCGCAGAACGTGGAAGCCAGCACCACCGATCGGGATGGGCAGACGACCGCGTGGGACTGGAAAGAATCGGGCACGCTGGAGATGAACTGCTTCACCTGCCACGCGCCCGTCAACGATCAATCGCAGCGCACCGCCGAGATTGAGGCGGGCAATTTCAAATGGGCCAACACGGCCTCACTCGTTGGCACGGGCATCGTGCAGCAGAACGGCGATCTATTCACGTACAACCGCGACGCCTTTGAAGCCGACGGTTCGTTGAAGAAAGACTTGCTCAAGATTCAAGACCCGGCAGTGAGCAACTGCGCGCAGTGCCACGGTGAAGCGCACTCGGGCAACACAGAGCCGCTGACGCTGGACGCCTGCAATCTCGACGCGCCACAGACGGCGACGACGGGGCAGGTCTTCGCCGCGCAGAAGATGTCCGAATCGGGCGTGAACCTGGCCGATAAGGCGACGCTGGCGCGATCGTGGGACATCCACGCCGAGCGCGCGCTGCAATGCACCGATTGCCACTACGCGCTCAACAATCCGGTTTATGCGCAGACCCAGTCGCAACTGGATCACTTGCAGTACGATCCGCGCCGCCTCGACATCGGCGAATATCTGCAGAAGCCCGATCACAACTTCGCGCGCGGACAGAGCGCGCAGTTCACCGTTGCGCCCGATCTCAAGGGCACCATGCGGCGCTGCGAATCGTGCCACGCCGCCGAGAGCACACACGGCGACTGGCTGCCCTACGTCGAGCGTCACATGGATGTGGTGGCGTGCGAAACGTGCCACATCGCCGAACTGAACGCGCCCGCGATCGAAGCCTATGACTGGACCGTGATCAAGGCCGATGGTTCCGCGCAGACGCAGTGCCGCGGCATCGAAGGTAATGACACCACCACCAATCTGGTCAGCGGTTATCAACCGGTGCTGATGCAGCGCAGCGCCATCGACGGCGATACGTCGCTCGCGCCGTACAACTTGATCTCGTCGTGGTTCTGGATTTACGACGACGCCAATGGCAATACGCGGCCCGTCCGTCAAAGTGATCTGGCCGCAGCGTATCTCAGCGGTGGTCAGTACGCGCCGGAAATTGTGGCCGCCTTCGACGCGAATGCCGATCGGGTCTTGAGTGACGCCGAGTTGAAGATCGACAACGACGCGAAGCAAGCGGCCGTGGCCGCCCGACTGGTTGAGCTCGGCCTCACGAATCCGCGTATCACGGGGCAGGTGCAGCCGTACAGCATCAATCACGGCGTGGCGCGCGGCGAGTTTGTGACGCGCGAGTGCCAGAGCTGCCACTCCGACGATTCGCGTGTAACCGCGCCACTGCAGCTGTCGAGCTATACGCCGGGCGGCGTGCTGCCGACCTTCGTGCAAGACACCAACGTGACGCTGGCGGGCGAGATTCAACAGACGGATGACGGCGCACTGTACTATCAGCCTGCGACGATGGAGCAGGGTGTGTACGTCTTCGGGCGCGATCGCGTAACGTTTGTCGATGCGTTCGGGGCGCTGGCCTTCGTCGGCGTGTTGATCGCGGTGGCCGGGCACGGCACGGCGCGCTTCATCATGTCCATGCGGTATCCGAAGCGCAAAGGCCGCATCGAAAAAGTCTACATGTACGATCGCTATGAACGGTTGTGGCACTGGCTGCAAACGGTGGTGATCATTCTGCTGCTGTTCACGGGCCTGATCATTCACCGGCCCGATCTGTTCGGGTTGTTCTCCTTCCCGCACATGGTGACGGTGCACAACGTGCTGGCCGTGATCCTGGTGATCAACGCCGGGTTGTCGCTGTTCTGGCACCTGGCCAGCGGGCAGGTGAAGCAGTTCATCCCGCGCCCCTATGGATTCTTCGATCAAGCGATCGTGCAGGCCAAGTTCTATCTGCAGGGCATCTTCAAAGGCAAGGAACATCCCTTTGAGAAGACCAGAGAGAAGAAACTGAATCCGTTACAGCAGATCACGTACTTCGGCTTGCTCAACGTGCTGCTGCCGCTGCAGATCATCACCGGCGCGTTGATGTGGGGCGTGCAGCGCTGGCCGGACATCGCCGGGTTCCTGGGCGGGCTGCCGGTGCTGGCGCCGTTCCATACGCTGGTGGCGTGGCTGTTTGCGTCGTTCATCGTGGCGCACGTTTATCTCACCACCACCGGCGTCACGCCCGCGGCCGACATCCGCGCGATGATCACCGGCTGGGAGGAGATGGAAGTTCACGGCGAGCATACAGAACCGGCGGCGGCGCCCGTGCCGCCTTCACCTGCGCAGGGCCCGGTTCCAATACCCGTGCCGATCGATGAGGAGGAGTGACTATCATGACTGTACAGACTCAATCGCAACCCACTTCGCGCTGGCAGAAATTCTGGAAGCGGCCCACCAGGCCGTACATTCATCCGTACCTGGGCGGCGTGCTGTTGGGCATCGTGTTGTTCCTGGCGTTCTTTATCACCGGCAACGGCCTCGGCGCGTCCGGCGGCTTGAATCGCTTCGTGGTGTGGGTGCAGGATGCGATTGCGCCGCAGCACGTCGATACGACGCCCTACCTGTTGAAGATGGCGGGCGGCGATAAGGATCCGCTGGACGATTGGATCATCCCGCTCGTTATCGGCACGCTCGTGGGCGGCTTCGCTTCGGGCTGGTACGGCGGCCGATTGAAGATCGAAACCAACAAAGGCCCGCGCATTTCCAAACGGCAGCGCTGGTTCTTCGCCTTTGCGGGCGGGGCCATCATGGGCTACGGGGCGCGCATGGCGCGCGGCTGCACGTCGGGGCAGGCGCTGTCCGGCGGGGCGACGTTGTCCGTGGGATCGTGGCTGTTCATGTTCGCGGTGTTCGCAGGCGCGTATGCGCTGGCGTACTTCGTGCGGCGGCTGTGGAATTAGACATGTAAAACGTCATTGCGAGGAGCGCGTAGCGCGACGAAGCAATCTTCTTTGGCAGATGAGATTGCTTCGCCCCTCCGGGGCTCGCAATGACGACAGGCAGAAATAGGAGTCCATCATGACTTTTCCCTTAGACCTCGAAGCGTTGTTTGGCAAGCCGATCATGTTCTTGATCTTCGGGCTGATTGGCTTTGGGTTCGGCTTTATCCTGGAGAGCTCGGGCTTTGGCAATTCCAAGAAGCTGGCGGCGCAGTTCTACTTCAAAGACATGACCGTGCTCAAAGTCATGTTCGGCGCCATCATCACGGCGATGACGTTGATTTTCCTGATGGTGGGCCTGGGCGTGCTGGACTACAACCAGATCTGGGTCAATCCCACCTATCTGTGGTCGGGCATCGTCGGCGGGTTGATTATGGGCATCGGCTTCATCGTCGGCGGCTTCTGTCCTGGCACCTCGCTGGTGGCGATGGCGTCCGGCAAGATCGACGGGCTGTTCTTCGTGCTGGGCGGGCTGTTCGGCATCTTCCTGTTCGGCGAGACGGAGAAGTTCTTCGATAACTGGTGGCAGACCAGCGGCTATCTGGGCCGCTTCACGCTGATGGACTGGCTGAAAGTGCCCACGGGCGTCATCGTGTTCGCGATCGTGGTGATGGCGATCCTGGCCTTCTTTGCCGCCGAGCAGCTGGAGAAGATCTTCGGCAAGCGCGATCTGAGCAAAGAGCCGAAGAAGCGCGTGTACGGCGCGATTGCGTTGATGGGCCTGGCGGCGCTGGTGATCCTCATCGGCACGCCGACCACCGAGGAGAAGTGGGATCAGGTCGCCGCGATCAAAGAACCGGCGTTAGCCAATCGCGAAGTGCAGATCGAGCCGGCGGAGTTGTACAAGACGCTGTACGACAATCGCATCAAGGTTGTGCTGCTGGACGTGCGCGACGAAGCCGATTACAACCTGTTCCACATTCGCGGCGCGCAGCACACGCCGCTGAGTGAGCTGCCCGCGCTGATTCCCGACATGCTGGCACACAGCGCGTCCAACAAGGTCTACGTGGTCGCCAGCAACGACGAAGCCACGGCGACGCAGGCCTGGAAGATGCTCGTCGCCGAGAGTGTGCCCAACGTGTATATTCTGGGCGGCGGCATCAACGGTTGGATCGCGGCGTTCGGCAAGGACGAGCCGATCATCCAGAAGGTAACCTTCCCTGTGCCTGAAGATCAATTGCAGTACATCTTCCCGGCGGCGCTGGGCGATCGGTATGAATGCTCCGATCCAAATCCGATCGAGAACGAAGAACTGGAGTTCGAGCCGAAGATCAAGTTGCAGATGAAGCGCGACAAGAGCGGCGGCGGCTGCGGGTAAAGTAAAACGTAATACGTACTGCGTAAAACGTAAGTGCCCGTTCCTTGGTGGTTGATGAGGAGCGGGCGCTTTCTGTTTGATTTTGACTGCTGTCGCTCCTCTGCTATCATTACGAGTGGAGGAGACGAGCATGGGACGAGTGAACATCTCCAGCGGCACACCGTGGGAACCCATCGTTGGCTATTCGCGCGCGGTGCGGCTGGGTCAGCACGTGTTCGTCTCCGGCACGACGGCGACCGACGTCGATGGTCAAATCGTCGGGCGGGGCGATGCGTACGCGCAGACCGTGCAGGCGCTGAAGAACATCGAGGCGGCGTTGCAGCGCGCAGGCGCGAGCCTGACGGATGTGGTGCGCACGCGGATGTACGTGATCAACATCGA
>CAYNML010000004.1:37494-42084 GCA_964398185.1 uncultured Anaerolineae bacterium
CGCTGAACGCTGAATGCTGATTGCTGATTGCTAATGAACCTCACCATCCTTCCTGACCCACTCGCCATCTGCCGCTTAAGCCCCGCCGAAGATGTTCCCGACTGGGCGATGATCGGCGAGTTCGTCTCGATCACGCACACCGCCGATGAGTTATCGATCGTCTGCGCGGAAGAGCATGTGCCGTCGGGCGTGAAAGCCGATCGGGAGTGGCGCGCACTCAAAGTCGAAGGCCCGCTCGATCTGGCGTTGACGGGCATTCTCGCTTCGCTGGCGAATCCGCTGGCCGAGGCGCAGATCAACATTTTTGCGATCTCAACCTTCGACACCGACTATTTGCTGGTAAAGGAGTACAATGTGGCGCGGGCGTGCGATGTGCTGCGACAAGCCGGCCATGTCGTGGTTGCAGCGCTGACGCCGTAGCCTTTTACGCATCACGCAATACGCCGTATCACTTCTGGCAATTGGCCTGTGTCATCGAATTCGGCCTGCGGGCCAGTGCATTCCGAGGGAGAGCATGTACATCGAACGCGGCAATCTGCGATCGATCGATGCGTGGGAGGAACGCTACGGCGCGCCGTCGCCGCTGGGCGCCACCCGCGTCGAGGATTTTTGGGCTTACAACTTTGCGCTGTATTCGCGCGACGCCACGGAGGTGACGCTGCTGCTCTACGACGAGCACGACTTCGTCAACCCGATCTACGAATACCGCTTCGATTATCTGCTCAACAAGACCGGGCGCATCTGGCACTGCTGGGTGCCGTTCGATCTGGCTGGCGACGCGAAGTATTACGCTTATCGCATCGACGGGCCGCACGCGCCGGAGCACGGCCTGCGCTTTGACCCCGCCAAAATTTTGCTCGACCCGTTTGCGCGCGAAGTCTTCTTTCCGCCCGATTACGATCGCGACGCCTGCACGCAGCCCGGTTCCACGGCCGGCCGCGCGCCGTTGGGCGTTTTGCCGCTGGAACAAGCCCCGTTCGATTGGGGCGGCGATCCGCGCCCGCGCCACACGCATGACGCCATCGTGTACGAGCTGCACGTCAAGGGCTTTACCGCCCGATCGAACTCCGGCGTCTCGCCGGACAAGCGCGGCACTTTTGCCGGACTCGTCGAGAAGATTCCGTATCTGCAAGAGCTGGGTGTGACCGTGGTCGAGTTGATGCCGATCCATCAATTCGATCCGCAGGAGGGCAACTACTGGGGCTACATGACGCTCAACTTCTTCGCCCCGCATCACGCCTATGCCGGCGGCAACGCGCATGACGAATTCTGCGCCATGGTGCGTGCCTTCCACGAAGTCAACATCGAAGTGTGGCTGGACGTGGTCTACAACCATACCAGCGAAGGCGATCAAACCGGGCCGACCTATTCCTACCGGGGCATCGATAATGCCAGTTATTACCTGCTCACGCCCGATCGGCAGCGCTACCTCAACGACACCGGCTGCGGCAACACGCTGCGCTGCGCCAGCGCCGCCTCGCGCCTGCTGGTCTTGAACAGCCTGGAATACTATGCCGACGAGATGCACGTGGACGGCTTCCGCTTCGATCTGGCGTCGATCTTCACGCGCGGCCCCGACGGTTCGATCAACCACGACGATCCGCCCATCATCGCCGAGATCAGCCGGCTGGCGCACGCGTTCGATGTGAGCGTGACCGCGGAAGCGTGGGACATCGGCACGTACCAGTTGGGGCGCGCTTTTCCCGGTCTGACGTGGCACCAGTGGAACGGTCAGTACCGCGACGATGTGCGCTCGTTCGTCAAGAGCGATGCGGGCCAGGTCCCTGCGCTGATGCGTCGCCTGTACGGCAGCGACGATCTCTTTCCCAACACGCTGCTCGACGCCTGCCGCCCCTACCAGACGGTGAACTTCATCGACTGCCACGACGGTTTCAATCTGTACGATCTGGTCAGCTACAACCGCAAGCACAACGAAGCCAACGGCCACAACAACGTCGACGGGACCGACGCCAATCTCAGTTGGAACTGCGGGCACGAAGGCGATGTGCATGTGCCGCCGCAGGTGCTGGCGCTGCGCAAGCAGCAGATCAAGAACTTCTGCGCGCTGCTCATGCTGAGCAACGGCACGCCCATGTTTGTGGCGGGCGACGAATTCCTGCACACGCAGCGCGGCAACAACAACCCGTACAATCAGGACAACGAGATCACGTGGCTGGACTGGGATCGGCTGGAAAGCAACGGCGACATTTTTCGCTTCTTCAAGCTGATGATCGCCTTCCGCAAAGCGCACCGCTCCATTCACCGGCCCACCTTCTGGCGCGAGGATGTTCACTGGTACGGCGTGACCGGCCCGGTCGATTTCTCGCCGGAAGCGCGCACGCTGGCCTACTGTTTGAAAGGCGACTCGGAATACGACAACGATCTCTACGTGCTGATCAACGCTAACTGGAAAGATGTGGATTTTGCCATTCAAGAAGGGGCTGGCTGGAAGCGCGTGATCGATACGAGCCGGCCCGGCCCGCAGGACATTCTCGATCCGGGGCATGAAGAACCGATCGGGGATTCACGGTATCGCGTGAAAGCCCGATCGGTGGTGGTACTGATCAAGTAACCCCGTCATTGCGAGGAGCGTTGTGTGCGACGAAGCAATCTCGGTGCGGCTGCTATAGTTCGCTGACGGGCAAGGAGATTGCTTCGCAAGAGGCGCTCGCAATGACGTGTTTTACAGCCTCTCAAACCTCGCCTGGAAGAACCGCAGATACTTCGGCTCGTAGACCATCTTCAACCCGCGCGTTGACTCGCGCTGATCGAACACGGCCTTCACCGACTCGGCCACCACGTCCATGTGCGCCTGCGTGTAGACGCGGCGCGGAATGGTGAGGCGCGTCAGTTCCAGCTTGGGATAATAATGATCGCCCGTGTGCGGATCGCGTCCCGCGCTGACCACGCCGCGCTCCATTGAGCGGATGCCGCTGTCGAGATACAGCTCGGCCGCCAGCGTTTGCGCCGGGAAGACGCTTTGCGGCAGGTGCGGATAGAAGCGCTTGGCGTCGAGGAAGATGGCGTGGCCGCCCACCGGCTGCATGATGGGCACTTCCCAATCGGTGAGCAGTTCGCCCAGATAACGCACCTGACCGATGCGCGCACGAATGTGATCGTCGCTGACGGACTCTTCGATGCCGATGGCCAGCGCTTCCATGTCGCGCCCGGCCATGCCGCCGTAAGTGTGCAGCCCTTCAAAGACCACCACCAGATTGCGCAGCTCCTCAAAGAGGTCCCAGTCGTTCACGGCCAGCCACCCGCCGATATTGACCAGGTTATCCTTCTTGGCGCTCATCCACGCGCCGTCGCTGTAGCTGCAAAACTCCTTCAGAATCTGCGCGATGCTCTTATCGGCGTAACCAGCCTCGCGTTCTTGAATGAAGAAGGCGTTCTCCATCAGGCGTGTGGCGTCGAGGAAAATCTTGATGCCGTGCTTGCTGCACAGTTCGCGCAGGGCCTTGATGTTCTCCATGCTCACCGGCTGGCCGCCCGCCATGTTGACGGTTCCGGCGAGGCTGATGTAGGCAATCTTGTCCGCGCCCTCGCGCTTGATCAGCGCTTCGACCTTGTTGAGATCGACATTGCCCTTGAACGGGTGTAGATTGATCGGGTCATGGGCTTCGTCGATGATCACATCCACGAAAATGCCGCCCGCCATCTCCTGGTGCAGGCGCGTCGTGGTGAAATACATATTGCCCGGCACGTACTGCCCTTTCTGGATCGCCACCTGGCTGATCAAGTGTTCGGCCCCGCGCCCCTGGTGCGTGGGCACGATATACTTGTACCCGTAATATTTCTGGATCGCTTCTTCGAGATGATAGAAGTTGCGGCTGCCGGCGTAAGCTTCGTCGCCCAGCATCATGCCCGCCCACTGCCGATCGCTCATGGCGCTGGTGCCGCTGTCGGTGAGCAGATCGATGTAGACGTCTGCGGATTTCAGCAGGAAGGTGTTGTAGCCGGCTTCCTGCGCTGCGCGCTCGCGCCCGGCGCGATCGATCATGGTCAGCGGCTCGACCATCTTGATCTTCCAGGGCTCGGCCCAGGATCGGCGGCCAAATTGCTGGCCCATGGTTTGGGGGTTGGGGTGGGTCATTGGGTTTTCTCCTTGTGGGAATGATGCGTAAAACGTGAAACGTAAAGCGTAACGCCCATTACGTTTTACGCCTTACGTTTTACGTGCCGATGAATGGCTAACAAATCTCCGACGATGGCATATCCCGTCTCGATGCGGCCCGCGCCCGGCCCGACGAGCGTCACGTCGCCCAGTAGATCCGTTGAAAACGTGATCGCATTGGTTGCGCCGCTGACCGAGGCGAGGGGATGATTGATCGGCAGGCGGGTGGGCTGCACGCTGGCGGTTATCTTCGTCCCGATTGTTTCCACGCGCCCGATCAGCTTCCACCGCTCACCGGCCGCTTTCGCTTGAGCAATGTCGTCGGGCGTGAGTGACGTGATGCCCTTGCGATCAACATCCGCTAACGTGAGCGCTTGGCCCATCAGTAAATTCGCCATGATGACGACCTTGCCTGCCGCATCGAAGCCTTCCACGTCGCCGGTGGGATCGGCCTCCGCGTAGCCTTTGGCCTG
>CAYNML010000004.1:42184-79882 GCA_964398185.1 uncultured Anaerolineae bacterium
GCAGATGCGTGATGGCCGGCTCGCCGGTCTTGAGATCGGTGTAGCTCAGTTCGATCAAGATGTCGGCTTTGCTCCACTCGATCGTCTCGATTGCGTTCCAGCCGCGATCGGGCGCAGTCAGCCGTTCGAGTTTTCCAGAGGCCGCGATCGCATCGAGCAGCGCCGCCGGATCGAGTCCCTTCGGATCGTGCACGCTGCCTTTGATCAGATCGCACACGGCGACGATCTGAAAGCGCACGCTGTACTGCTGCGCCAGCTCCGCGCCCTCGTCGCGCAGAATCTGCGTGAAGCCCTGTCCCACGTTGCCGAACCCGATAATGGCCAGTCGATACGTCTGCATGTCTGCTCCTCCTTTTGCCTGGGCGGCATTGTAGTGAAAATGTGGAATAAATGCAATGGCAGGAGGAACGTCATTGCGAGCCGCCGGAGGCGGCGAAGCAATCCCCTTGGCACGAGGCAGGAGTGACTTACCTGAGATTGCTTCGTCAGCCGCCAACAACGCGGCTTCCTCGCAATGACGGCTATTCAGCGTATAATCCTCGCCTCAAGGAGACAACCATGCCCAAAAACTATGCCCTCAACGTGATCCCCGCCAACCAGCAGCGCCGTCCGGAAAATGCGCTGAGCGATGAGTGGGTGAAAGACTTCCTGCGCCGCGCCACGATCGGCCACGTGGCTACACGCTGGGACGATCAGCCCTTCATTACGCCGACAAGTTTCTGGTACGACGAAGCGCAGTATGCCATCATCTTTCACTCCAACATTGTGGGCCGCATCCGCGCCAACGCCGAGCGGCACGATCAGGTGTGCTTTGAGGCCAGCGAATACGGCGAGTTTCTGCCGTCGAACGTGGCGCTGGAATTCACCGTGCAGTATCAGAGCGTGATCGTGTTTGGAAAGATTCGTGTGCTCGAAGAGGCCGAAGAAAAACGCCGGGCGTTGTACGGGCTGATCGGCAAGTATTACCCGACGTTGGAAGCGGGCCGTGAATATCGTCCGATCACGGATCAAGAACTGAAACGCACCAGCGTGTATGCGATCGCGATCGAAAGTTGGAGCGGCAAAAGAAACTGGCCGGACGAAGCGGAGCAGAGCGCTGAGTGGCCGAGATTGAGCGTGTCAGCGATCTGATCTCTGCGGCCAGAAGTGCCACGCGACCAACACCACCCCGACGATGACGAGCAGCACCGCCATCCCAAAGCCCATCACGGCGTAACGCTCGGTGGTTTGCTTGGGCGGATAGAGGCGGCTGACATCCGGCTGGTTGGCGAGGTATTGAATCTGGATCTGGCGCGTGTCGTCCAGGCGGTCCCGCTCTTCACAGGGAATGGACACCGTGCCTTTGCGTAAGGCGCCGTAGGCCATGAATTGATATTCAGCTGTACATTGCTCCGGTTGATCAGCGCTGCCGCTCGTTTTGTTCAACTTGATCACGGTCGCGCTCATCACGCGGCCTTCCGAGCGATAGGTCAGGTCTTCGCGCGTGAAGAGGAAAGTCGCGGCCGCCAGGATCAACGCGATCACGAAGAGGGTGATCGCCGCCGGAATGGTGTTGGGGCGGCTGTACGGGCGGACGTAAGCCGATCGGGTCTGGGCTGGGGGCGCAGCGGTCTCGATCGGTCCCCACTTGTCGATCGGCTTCGCCGCCGCGGCCTGCAGTTCTTCCAGCCGGTCCAGCGCTTTCTGCGCCCGGCTGTTTCCGGGATTGAGTCTGACCGCTTCGCGCAGGCATTCCTCGCGCAGCTTTTCATCGGCTACCACGCGCGCCATCCAATACCAGGCGGCGTCGTTCTGTGGTTCGGCTTTGATGACGCTCAGCAGGACCGAGTGCGCCTGCTCGTAGCGGCCGGCCTCGATGAGTGTGACGGCCTGCTGGACGGTGTCTGCCATGTGCCATGCCCTGACTGGAATATGCTCTATGGTATGTCATCCGCGCGCGTCACGCAATCTGACCAGAGTACTCATTTGCCACTTCGCACACTTGCGCCTATACTTGCCATCATCCTCCCGGCGCGAGCCTCGCATGTTCATGCTGTCTTCGCCTTGCTCATACTGCGGACCGGCGCTTGAGCTCGATCAAGCGTGGCTGCGCCTGTGCGCCTTGTTCGTGAATCCCTTTGATGAGGAAAGATCATGCGTAAAATCGCGGTGTCTCTGACCAAAGGCGGAGTGGGCAAGACGACGACGGCGGTGAACCTGGCGGCTGGCCTGGCGCGGGCCGGCCAGCGGGTGCTGTTGATCGACGTCGATACGCAGGGGCAGGCGGGCCGCATGTTGGGCTGCGCCCCGGCAATCGGGTTGGCCGAGCTCGCGGCGGGGACTGCCACACCCGATCAAGCCATCAGCCTCGCGCGTGATAATCTGTGGCTGCTGGCGGGCGGTAAATCGCTGGCCGGTTTGAAGATGTTGATCACACGCAAGGAATTCGGAGCCGAGCGCACGTTGAGTGAAGCGCTGACCCCGCTGGACGATCAGTACGATGTCGTGATCCTCGACTCTGCGCCGGGCTGGGATGCGCTCTCGGTCAATACGTTGTTCTACGCGCGCGAAGTGCTCTCGCCGGTGTCGCTGGAAGTGTTGACGCTGCAGGGCCTGTCGGACTTCGCGCAGAACCTCGCTTCGATCCAGCGCTATCACACCGAGCTGCAACTGCGCTACGTCGTCCCCACGTTTTACGATCGGCGCGTGAAGAAGTCTGAAGAGATCTTCACGCAACTGCAAGCGTACTATCCCGGGCAAGTGTGTTCACCCATTCGTTACAATGTGCGTCTGTCGGAAGCGCCCGGTTACGGGCAGACGATCTACGAATATGCGCCAACGTCCATTGGCGCAGCAGACTATACCGCGCTGGTAGAAAGGATCAAGCTCGATGACGGAACGCAAGGGAACCCCTGATATTCTCGGGCAAATTCTGGGCGGTGCTACTTCGCCCGATCAATCCGCCGCATCCCATGCGGCCGCGGCGCCGCCGGTTGCGGCAGTACCGCCGGTCGCACCGGTTGCGCCGCCGCCGATCGCGCGGACGGAACGCACACCGCGCGCGGCGAGTCACAAGCAGACGCAGTGGGAATATCTGGTCGTGTCGTTTCACGAGCAGAACGGCTGGCGCGCGCGCTTCATCAACGGGCACGAGTTGGACAACTGGCAGCGCGGCCCGCAGCTGCACGACGTGCTCGATCAACTCGGCGCTGACGGCTGGGAGTTGATCAATGTGGTGAAGAGCGAACCGCTCTACGGCACGATGGATCGCTTGCAGGCATTCTTTAAGCGAGGAAAGTGATCATGAAAGATCGCACCCTGTTGATGATCCCCGGCCCGATCGAGTTTGAGCCGGCCGTGCTGGCGGCATTGGGCGCGCCCACGACGAGTCACGTCGCGGCGGATTTCATCGAGGCGTTTGGACAGGCGCTGGAGAAGACGCGCCAGGTCTTTCTCTCCGACGATGGCCAGCCCTTTGTGTTGGCCGGTTCGGGCACGCTGGCGATGGATACCGCCGTGGCGAATGTGATCGAGCCGGGCGACAAGGCGCTGGTCGTCAACACGGGTTACTTCAGCGATCGCATGGCGGTGATCCTCGAACGCTATGGCGCGCAGGTCACACACGTCAAAGCGTCCGTCGGAAGTAGACCGTCGCTCGAGGAAGTGGCCGCCGCGCTGGAAATTGATCGCTTCAAAGTGATGACGATCACGCACGTCGATACTTCGACCGCCGTCATCACCGATGTCAAAGCGCTGGCGCAGTTGGCGCAGCAGCATGGCGCATTGAGCATCGTCGATGGAGTGTGCTCGGTCGCGGGTGAAGAGCTGCGCATGAGCGAGTGGGGCGTGGATATTGCGCTGACGGCCTCGCAGAAAGCGATCAGCGTGCCGCCGGGGTTGGCGCTGGTCGTGGCAAGTCCGCGCGCCATGCAGGTCTTCAAGTCGCGCAAGTCGCCGGTGATGAGCTACTACGCCGATTGGACGAACTGGCTGCCCATCATGACAGCGTACGAAGAGCGCAAGCCCAGCTACTTTGGCACGCCCGCTGTGAATTTGATCTTCGCGCTCAACGTGAGCCTGGATCAAATCTTGAAGGAAGGACTCGACGCGCGTTTCAAACGGCAGCGCGCGTTGGGCGCAGCAGTGCAAGCGGCGTTGAAGGCGCTGGAGTTGGATCAAGTGCCAGTGAAAGAAGAATTCGCCGCGCACACGTTGACTGCACCGCGCTATCCCAGGAGTATTACGCAAGCCGATCTGCTGCCGAAGGTGCAGAAGGCTGGCGCGACACTGGCAGGCGGCTTGCATCCGGCGATTCGAGCCGAATATTTCCGCATCGGGCACATGGGGCCGACCAACATCGGCGATGTGCTGGCCGCCCTCGGCGCGATCGAAACAGCACTGGCGCAGTGCGGCTATGCGTTTACGGCGGGGGCGGGTGTGGCGGCTGCACAAGCAGCGTATCAACAAGCCAGTGCGTAAGTTTTCGGACACGGATTACACGGAAGACACGGATAAGACGGATCAAGCCGTTTAGCCCGTGTCTTGCCTGTAGAGGCATAAATGCCCGAAGTTCTAGTCAATGACATCGCCCTGCACTACACCGCGCCCGGCCACGGCGATCCGCTGCTGCTGATTCACGGCGGCTGGGGCCTGGGCATCAACGGCTTTCATTATCAAGCGCAGACGTTGGCGCACGACTATCGCTTGATCATTCCCGATCGTCGGGGCTACGGCAAATCGTCACACGTGGTTGGTTTCGACGCCGACTTTCACTGGCAGCACGCCGATGATTTGTTGAAGTTCCTCGAGGCGCTGCAGATCGATCGGGTGCGGGTGTGGGGCCATAGCGACGGGGCCGTCATCGGCGCCATCATGGCGATCCTGTCGCCCGACCGCGTGCGCGCGCTGGTCTTTGAAGGCGGGCATCTCTATCAACGCAAGACGGAAGCGCAGTTTCAGATGCAGCAGGTGTACGACAATCCCAACTTGTTACCCGAAGCCGCGCGGGAGAAGTTGGCGCACTATCACGGCGAAGACTACTGGCCGCAGATCATTCGCAACTGGGCGGGCGCGTGGATTGAACTTTATCAGCGCGACGGGGATCTGTATCACAATCGGCTGGCCGAGATCCGCAGCCCGGTGTTGATCATCCACGGCGCGCACGACGAGCATACGCCCGTGTCGGAGATAGAAGAACTCGCGCGGCGCATTCCCCATGCCCGCTTGGCGATCTATCCCGACGGCGGCCACTCGCTGCACGATCAGCGTGAGACCCGCGAGGCGTGCACGCAGGCGGTCAAAGAATTCTTCTCGACCGGGTAGCGGACGTCCCTACAGATCCTTCACATACACGCGGTGCGTCTTGTAGAGCTTGCCGCCCAGGTTCACCAGATCGCTGCGCATCTGCACGGCGGTATCGGCCACCTGCGTGAGATCGGCGTGCTCAAAGCCGAAGTCTTTGACGGTTTTCTCCATCTCGGCGTACAACAGCGCATTGCCGCCGCGCCCTTGAAATTCCGGCAGAATGCCCGCGCCGTTCAACGCCACCCACTTCGTGCGGCGCTTGTCCCGCAGAATGTGCAGCAGCCCCAACGGCAGCAGCCGCCCGTTGGCGCGCTGCAAGCCTGTCGAAACATCATGGAAGCCAAACAAAAATCCCACAACGCGATCATCGTGCGTGATGACTTTGATCAACTTGGGATCGGCGATGACGAGGATGTTGTCGAGAATGAACTTGATCTCGCGTTCCGTCACGGGATAGTATTCCCAGTTGTTGACAAAGGCCGCGTTGTACGCCTGGCCGATGCGATCAGCCCACGCCTTGAGTTCCTGCTTGTCTTTGAAGCGTTTCACCTGCAGCGTGCCGCGCTGCTGCACCCGATCGGCGATGCTGTGAATCCGAGCGGGCAGGGTGAAGGCCGCCGCGCTCAGATAGCATGAAATGAAATCGACCTCTTTGTGAAAGCCCAGATTTTCCAGCAGGCGCGGGTAGTAGGGGTAGTTGTAGTTCATCATTGTCATCATTTGACGATGCTCGAAGCCCTCGACGAGCAGCCCGTACCCGTCGAGCGCGCCGAAGCCCTTGGGGCCGACGACTTTGTCCAAACCGCGCGCGCGTGCCCAGGTGAAGACCTGCTCGAACAACGCCTTGGCCGCAGCTTGATCGTCTTCGCATTCAAACAGGTAAAACTGTGCCTGCCGCGTGTGGTGATACTCGTTGAAGCGCTTGTTCACCAGGGCGGCGATGCGCCCCACGTCCCGCCCGTCCCGCACGGCGAGGAAGAACTCGGCGTCGGAGTGTTCGTAGAAAGGGTGTTTCTGCGGATTCAGCATCAACTCCACGTCCAGGCGCAGCGGCGGCACCCACTGCGGGTGCTTCCGGTATAGGCGATAGGGCAGATCGACAAAGCGGCGGACGTGCTGTTTGTTCTGAAGGTCAACGCGCTCGACGGTTAGCATATGGTCCTGTTTCGTTGAGAGGATACCGGTTTATAACTCGTTTTGGTAAAAAGCGCTACTCCCAGATTAGACCGCTCGTTAACGGATTCGTTATGCCTCTTTTGCAAAAAAAGTGGTAAACTTGACCAAACTTCCACCGGCGGTTAGTCATTCGCCCAACTCAGGCAAACGGACCCAACCATGCGCTGCCCTCAATGTGGATTCGAAAATGAAGCGACAGCCAGTCAGTGTGCGCGTTGCCAGTTCGTGTTTCAGTTAGATGGTGTGGCACTGAGCCGGCTGCGCCGGTATGTGCCCGCCGTCGTGGCCGATAGCGTGTTGTTTGATCAAGAACGGCTGCGCGGCGAGCGGCGTGAAGTAACCATCTTGTTTGTTGATGTCGTTAATTTCACCCAGCTGTCCACCTCGTTGGACGCCGAAGCGGTCTTCAACTTGATCAACGGCTTGCTGGGCCGCATGGTTGAGTGCATTCACCGTTACGACGGGATGGTCGATAAGTTCATGGGCGACGGCTTAATGGCGGTGTTCGGCGCCCCGATTGCCCACGAAAACGATCCAGAACTGGCTGTGCGTGCCGCGCTGGACATGCAGCGCGCCGCTGCCGAGTTTGAGCCGGTGGCGCGGGCGCAGGTGGGCGCCCCGCTGCAAATCCGCATCGGCATCAACAGCGGCCCGGCCATTGCGGGCGTCATTGGCACGGCGCAGCAGGCGTCGTACACGGTGATTGGCGAGAGTGTTAATCTGGCCGCCCGGCTGCAGGCGGCCGCCCGCCCCGGTGGCATCCTCGTCAGCGCGCGAGTCTATCAGCAAACGCGCTCCCTATTTGATTTCCAGACCTCTGGCGCCACGCACATCAAGGGCTTTGATCAACCCCTCCTGGTGTTTGAAGCAGTCAGCGATCGAGCCGAGCCTCTGCCGACACGCGGGATTGCCGGCCTCACGCCAGCGCTGCTGGGCCGCGACGACGAGATGGAACATCTGCATCAAATGCTGTCGGCCTTCCTCAACGATCGGCGCGGCCGCTTGATCGTGATTCAGGGCGAGGCCGGGTTGGGCAAGTCGCGTCTGGTGCAGGAATGGCTCTCGGCGCCGTTGCCAGTGGCGGCGACCATCTGGCGCGGGCGCGGGCTGCCTTACTTTGAAGGTGTGGGCTATGCGCCGTTTCGTTCTTTGATGGAGGATGCGCTGCGGCTGAAGGGCGAAGCGGAAGTGTGGGCGGCGCAAGTCACCCCGGCTCTGCGGCCTTTTCTGCGGCAGATTGCGGGTCTGCCGTTGACCGCGCGCGAAAACCTGGCCCTGCGCAATCTGGAACCGGAACGCGTGAAGCAGCTGACGGCGCTGGCGGTGCGTGAATGGCTGATGACCGAGGCGCGGCAGCAGCCGCTCATCGTCGTCGTCGACGATTTTCACTGGGCCGATGATCTGTCGCGGGAACTGCTGCAATCGATCGTCAATATCATCGACGAAGTCCCCCTGTTGTTGTGCGTCATGACGCGCCCCATGCCCAAACGTCCGCTGCGCCTGGACGTGACATCGAGCACGCGGCTGCTGGATGCGCCGGTGCGGCTTGACTTGGATCTGAAGCCGCTGTCCGCGCTGCACAGCCGCGCTTTGCTGGGTGATCTGGTGGAGTTGAACGATCTGCCTGAGCCAATCATCGCCACCATTCTGGCCCGGGCGGAAGGCAATCCCTTCTACATTGAAGAGTTCGTGCGGATGCTGATCGAGAAGGATGCCTTGAAACCTGGCGGCGGCAAATGGCGGGTGGCGACCACCATGGAGCTGCGCTCCATCGATGTGCCGACCAGCCTGGGCGGCCTGATGCTCACACGCTTTGATCGCCTGCCCAAGGAATTGCAGCAGGTCCTGCGCGATGCGTCGGTAATTGGCCTAGAGTTCCCAGCGCGTTTGTTGGAGGAAGTGGAGCGCCGCCTGCACGGTACCGCCACGGCTGCGCCCATGTTGGAGCGCCTGGTGGAATTGGGCATGCTGATCCCGCGGCATGCCGCCGCCGAGCCGACGTATGCCTTTACGCACGTATTGACGCAGGAAACCATCTACAACAGTCTCTTGCACAGCCAGCGGCCCAGCCTGCACCGCACCGTGGCCGAAAGCATCGAATTTCTCTTCTCGGACGAAGTGATGAATCAGGCCGAGTCGCTGGCCTTGCATTACGATCGCGCCCGGGTGCGTGACCGCGCCATGCTGTATTCCGTGCTGGCCGGCAACCGCGCCAAGGCGCGCTTTGCCAACTACGAAGCCATTGAGCACTACAGCCGCGCTTTGCAGCTGGCGCAGCATTTGAGCGGACATGAATCGGCCCGCTGGCAGGCGGCCATCGGGCTGGGGGATGTCGAGCAGCTCATCGGCGAGTACGAAGAGGCAGCGGCTTTCTATCAGGCCATGCTGGAGGAGTGGACGGGAGCTACGTCCGAAGATCGCGCCTGGGCCATGTTGAAACTGGGCCAGGTGTGGGATAAGCGGGGCGATCTACACGAGGCTGATAATTGGCTGCAGCAGGCGCTCAGGCAGCTGGACCAAGTGCGCGGCACAGCCGCTGAACTGCGCGGACAGGTTTACTCCGAGCTTGGCTGGTTGAGCTTGCGGCGCGGCGATCTGTCGGCCGCCCAGCAATGGCTGGAGCAGGGTCTGGCGTTAGTGCAGCAGACGTCCTACTACAGCGTTCATTCGTCCATCTTGAACCGGCTGGGTGCGGTCTACTACAATCGCGGCCAGTGGGCCGAAGCGGTCTTTTACGTGGAACAAGCTTTGACCCTGCGCGAGAAGTTGGGCGACGTGGTGGGGTATGCCCGCTCGCTCAACAATCTGGGCATTCTCAAATGGGCCAGCGGCGACTGGGATGGCGCGCAGTCGGACTACCAGCGGGCTGTGGAGATGCATGAAAGCATCGGCGAAGCCGAAGGGCTGGTGCAAGCCGGGACGAACCTGGGGCTGCTATATACCGATCGGGGCGACTGGATCCGCGCTGAAGCCATGCTGCAGCGCAGCCTGGCGATCGCGCAGCGTATCGCCCATCCTTACGAGCTGGCCACCTCGCACATGAACCTGGGACGGTTGTATCTTTTCCAGGAGCGCTGGCAGGACAGCACGCGGCACCTTACCGCGGCGGTGAACCTGTACGAAGAAGCCGGCGCCCGCGAAAACTTCAACCTGAAGGACACCTACTATTTGCAGGGTGTCTTGGCGCTGGAACAGGGGCAGACTGACGCCGCACAGCAGTGGGCGAAACGCAGCCTGGACTTGCTGCGTGAAGCGACGCGGACCGATCAGGGCAGCTCGCCGGAGTGGGGCAACTACGAAGTGCTGACCGGTCGGATTTCTCTAGCCAAACGCGACCTGGCTGGAGCGCAACGCCATCTGGATCGGGCCGTGACGATTTTGCAAAATGGCGGACAGGCCATTGAAGCCGCACGCGCTTTGTACTGGCGCGGGCGGCTGGCGCTGAGCCAGAACCGCGCCAATGAAGCGCGCCAGGATTTTGAAGCCAGCCGCATCATTCTGGAGCAGCTGGGCGCCGCAGCCGATTTGCCGCGTGTGCTCAAGCAGCTGGCTGAGTTGCAGCAAGGTCCCTGACAGTAGGGCAGATATCAGCAAAATTGCCACGCCCCGGCCAACTGGCCGGGGCGTGGTTCTTTAGGAGGAGAAGAGTCGGGATTGATTGGGGCGGTTATTCGTTGACATCCACCCAGTTATTGATGCCGACGGCGGCTGTGGCCGACGGCACGTTCTGCAAATTGTAGAACGCTTCGGCGAAGACGGCGCTCTCGGTATTGCCCGACCAGGAGGCATACCCGCCCGACCAGGAAGCGTAACCGCCTGACCAGGAAGCGTAACCGCCTGACCAGGAGGCATAGCCGCCTGACCACGAAGCGTAGCCGCCCGACCAGGTCGCATACCCACCCGACCATGTCGCGTAACCACCCGACCACGTTGCATAACCACCCGACCATGAGGCATAGCCGCCTGACCAGTTGGTGTCACCGCCCGACCAAGTGGCATAGCCGCCTGACCACGAAGCGTAGCCGCCCGACCAGGTCGCATACCCACCCGACCAGGTCGCATAGCCGTCACCGCGCAGTTCAAACTCACCCGTTTCCGGATTCCATTCGGTGTAACCCTCATAGTGCTGGGTCCCGTTCAGGTCGGCCTGGATATCCATGCCCTGGTTGGCGACGCCTTCAATGTTGGTGGAGACGGCTTCCGGCGCCCAGACGCGACCCGCGCCCTGTTGCCAGATGCTGTAGGCCATTTCGCCGGTGGCTTCGCTGAACTGCGGACGGGCCGTCATGCTGAGGCGGTACTTCACCTGATCCGGCGTCAAATTGGGCTGCTCGTGCAGCATCAGCGCCGCAATGCCCGAAACCACGGCTGCCGACATCGATGTGCCGCTCATCTTGAAATAGGTGCCGCGAATACGATTTTCAGGGTAGTGCTGCGCCAGGTAACTGCCATTCCGCATCAGCGACGACATGTGCGCGCCCGGCGCAATCACATCCGGCTTCACAAAGGCGTCCAGCGTAGGGCCGGCCGCCGAGAACGGCGGGATGTAATCGTCGCCGAAGTCGGTCGGGGTGTAGTTGTCCGTGAAGGAGCCCACCGTGATGATGTACGGGGTGTTGCCCGGCACGCCCACGCTCAGCGGCTCAGGACCATCGTTGCCCGCGCTGGCGATGACCACAATGCCGGCCTGCCACGCCGCCATCACCGCCAGATTGTAGGGATCGACCCAGTACGGTGCGACCGGTGTGGCATACATGGACATGTTCAGCACTTTGATGTCATACTCGTCTTTATGCTCCACCACCCAGTTGATGCCGCGGAGGACATCAGCGTAGGTGCCCATGCCGGTGTTGTCCAGCACCCGCACCGAAACGAAGTTCACGGCCGGGGCAATGCCCACAAAGTGGCCGTGTTCCCGGTCGCTGTTGCCGATGATGCCCGCCACATGCGTGCCGTGCCCGTTGGGGTCGCGCGGCGACTTGAGCAGACGCGGGGAGGCGTAGACCTTGTTGTTGATGGCATCGTAATAGGCCAGGTAGCGATCCTGCCACTGGCCGGGGGCCAAGCGCAGGCTGACAAAGGTCGGATCGATGCCGGTGTCGAGCGTAGCGACAGTGACGCCTTGCCCCAGGTTGCCGGTGGCCCAGACTTGATCGGCCCCCACGACTTTGGCGTAATCGAAGGTCACATTGTCACTGCCAGTCATTTGTGGACTGAACGTCTCGCCCACCATCTTGACCTGGCGATCCGGCATGACGCTCAGCACGCCCTGGGTGCGCATCAGCCGGGCCAGGCTAGCCTGGGGCACATCGGCTACCACCGCGTTGATGATGCCGATCTTGTCGGTCACGCGCCCGCCGTTGGCGGTCACGGCCTGTGACGCCGCCTCCAGTGTAGTGCCGCGCACGATGACGCGCAGGGTGGGAGCGGCGGCTACCGCGCCACCCAAGGACGTGGTTACCAGCGCCACCACCGTCAACAGTGCAAAAAACCGGAAAAACTTGAGATGCTTCATGGTGCCTCCTTATGATAAACAGGAAAAATCGTAACTTAACTGTAACTTTCACTTCCATCATAGCATACTCAAAGATCGCGTATATGGGATTGGAGTACTGTTGGGAGATCGTTGGGAGCGTTTCCGGGGGGCTTTTCGAGTATAATTCGGTCAGCGCACTGAGGAGGTTTGGCATGACCGTCAACAATTCCGACCGCCGCTCCCCCGGCTTCTGGATGAATCTCATCAATTCCTTCCGCATCGCCTGGAGATTGCTCTGGGATCGCCAGGTACCCATGAGCGCCAAGGCTGTGCCCATCTTGACGGTGCTGTACGTCCTGTCGCCCATCGATTTCCTGCCAGACATATTTGTCGGGCTGGGACAACTGGACGATTTGGCCCTGTTATTACTGGGCACACAGTTGTTCATCGCCGTGTCGCCCAAGGACATTGTGGCCCGTCTCCGCGCCGAGATTGAAGGCCGCTCGCCCGACAGCGGCTGGACGGTGACGGGCAGCCAGCCGCACGATCCCGATCAGCCCCGTTCCTCGGCCTCCGATGAGATCATCGACGGCTAAGGCGGCCCTGCGCCGCACCCGATCGATCTGGCCCGGCCTCATCGTGCTGCTGATCTTCACCGGCGGCGCGGCACTGACGCGCGGGCCGTATTTGCAATCGGTGACGCCGACCAGCGCCATTATCGTGTGGCGCACCGATCAAGCTGGCAGCAGCCGGGTCGATTACGGTGTGGGGGACTACACTCACTCGCTTGCCCTCCCTGACCCGACGACCGAGCACGTCGTCACGCTGACCGATTTGATCACCGGCACGGAAGTGCTGTATCGCGTCTCGACCGGCGGTGTCGAATTGGCGAGCGGGGCCTTTCGGACCGCCGCCGGAACCGATCGGGCTTTTAGCTTTGCCGCATTGGGCGATAGTGGTATCGGCTCCACAGCGCAGTATTCCATCGCCGAGCGGATCGTGACACTCGATCCCGAGTTTGTGCTGCACACCGGCGATGTGGTTTATCCCGACGGACAAGCCGCCGGCTACGATCCGTTTTTCTTCCAACCGTATCAAGCCCTGGCGCGTCGCGCGCCCGTCTACCCCACGCTGGGCAATCACGATTATCACACGCAGCGCGGCCAGCCGTATTTGGACGCCTTCTATCTGCCGCGCAATAACCCGGCCAACACCGAGCGTTACTACTCGTTCGATTGGGGCAACGCGCACTTCACCGCGCTCGACTTCAACACCGGCCCTGATGCGGCGCAGCTGGAATGGTTGCAGAACGATCTGGCAGCCACGGACAAGTTGTGGAAGATCGTCTTCTATCATCAAGCCATTTACAGTTCCGGGCCGCACGGTTACGAAAGTTGGGTCGAGGCCAAACGTGCGCTGCTGGCGCCGATCTTTGAGGAATTCCACGTGGATCTGGTCCTCAACGGCCACGATCACGACTACGAGCGCACGCTGCCCATCAACGGCGTGCTCTATATCGTCACGGGCGGCGGCGGCGGGCCGTTGTATCAAGTGAATCCGCAGCCGTTCAGCGCGTATGCCGAATCGACGTATCACGCGCTCTTCGTCACCGTGGAGGGCTGCGCCCTGACGGTGATGGCCATCAAGCCGGACGGCACACTATTCGACGCAACGACGCTGACCAAGACCTGCATCGCGCCGACGCCCGCACCTGAGCCGACACCTGTTATCGAACTCGACGGGCAGGTCTTCCTGCCGGTGATCTGGAAGCGATAGCGATGACCAAAGTCAACGTGCTGCATTTTGCCGACATCCACATCGGCATGGAGAATTACGGGCACATCGATGCGGCCACGGGCATCAACAGCCGCGTGATCGATTTTCTGCGCCGTCTCGATGAGGTGATCGATTACGGCCTGGGCCGCGACGTCGATCTGGTGATCTTCGCGGGCGATGCCTTCAAGACGCGCGATCCCAGCCCCACGTTGCAGCGCGAATTTGCGCGGCGCGTGAAGCGCTTCGTCGATGCGAATGTCCCCGTCGTGATGCTGGTGGGCAATCACGATCTGCCCGCGATGGAGAAGAAAGCCAGCAGCATCGACATCTATCGCACGCTGGGTGTGCCGCATGTGCTCATCGGCTGGGAAGAAGCGCGGCATGTGATCGAGACGAAGCGCGGCCGGGTGCAAGTGGCGACCGCGCCGTATCCGATGCGCAATCGTTTGCTGGCGCAGGCCGAGCATCGCGGCAAATCGATCGAGGAACTGGATAAGTCGCTGCAGGACATCGTCGGCGATAACGTCCGCGCGCTGGCCGAGCAGCTTGATCCCGCGCTGCCCGCGATCCTGACCGGACACTTCACCGTGTCCGGCGCGACCTATGGCTCGGAGCGCAGCGTGATGATCGGGCGCGATGTGGCCGTGTTGAAGAGCGTGCTCAGCGACGGCCCGTGGGATTACGTGGCGCTCGGCCATATTCACAAACATCAGAACTTGAATGAAGGCCGCTATCCGGCGCTGGTGTATTCGGGCAGTCTGGAGCGCATCGACTTCGGCGAAGAGAAGGAAGCGAAGGGCTTTTGCTGGATCGAACTGGAGAAAGGCAACACCACGTGGCAGTTCGTCGAGGTCAACGCGCGGCCCTTCGTGACGATCAACCTCGACGTGCGCGAGGAGGACGATCCGACGCTGGCGGCGCAGGCCGCGCTGGCGCAATATGATCTAGCGGATGCCATCGTGCGCGTCAACGTGCGGCTGCGCCCCGAGCAGGACGCCAGCCTGCGCGAGAAGGACCTGCGTGCGGCGCTGCGCGGCGCGGACTACATCGCCGCCATCAACCGCCAGGCCGATCGCGAAGTGCGTGAACGGTTGGGTGGCCTCTCGCCCGAAGGTATGACGCCGAAGCAGCTTCTGGAGAAGTATCTGTTTGCTAAGAACGTTGATGATGATCGTATTGATCTATTGGTCAAACATGCAGAGAAAATCTTTGAAGTGACAAATGAATGATGACAAATGATAAAGGTTTGCTTCCATTGTTGATCGTGAGTCATTGTTCATTGCGCATTGTTAATTGTTCATTGTCATGATCCCACTCTACCTCAAACTCACCAACTTCATGCCGTACCGCACTGCCGAATTGAACTTCAGCGGCATTCACATTGGCTGCCTGACGGGCGATAACGGCGCGGGCAAATCCTCCATCCTCGATGCGATCACGTGGGCGCTGTGGGGCCGCTCCCGCTCAAAACGCGACGACGAATTGGTGCATCAGGGCCAGACCGAGATGCAGGTCGAGTTCACGTTTGCGCTGGGCGGCAATGCTTATCGCGTGATCCGCGCGCGCAAAGCCGGCAAGAAAACCGGCGCGGGGATGTTGGACTTTCAGGTATTTGGCCCCCACCCCCAACCCCTCCCCCGTTCCACACAAGATGTGGAACAGGGGAGGGGTGATCTCCCTTTCCCTGTCGATGGCTTTTTCATCGACGGAGGAACCCTAAAGGGGGCTAACGCACGGGTTGGGGATGGGGGCGCGCAGAGCGCGTGGCGCACCCTCGCCGAACCGCAGATGAACGCCACCCAGCAGAAGATCATCGATCTCTTGCGGCTCGATTACGACACCTTCATCAACTCGGCCTTTTTGTTGCAAGGCCGCGCCGACGAGTTCACCGTCAAGACCGCGACCGAGCGCAAGAAGGTGCTGGCCGATATTCTGGGACTGGACATCTGGGAAGCATACGAGACGCGCGCCAAAGAAAAGATCGCTTCGATCGAGAATGAGCTGCGCCTGATCGATCAGCGCCTCAACGAGATCGACGCCGAAGCTGCGCGCCAGCCGCAGTTCGAAGCCGAGGTCGCCGCCGCGCAGAAGGCCGTGATCGAACTGGGCGACAGGCTGCGCGAAGCCGAAGCGAAATATCAACAGGCGCAGCAGGCGCAACGCTCGATCGGGCTGCTCGACGCACAGTTGAGCGATCTTGCGAGGCGCATCACACAGGCCGAGCGCGAACTGGCGACCGTCGAGCGCGATCTCAACTCGGCGCGGCAGAAGTCCGACGATATGGTCCTGGCGCAAGAATTGGCCGACACGCAGGCGCGCCTTGAGACCTTGGCGCAGCGGGAGTTGCGGCGCGACGAAGTGCGCCAGCGCAAGAACGATCTCAACGAAGAAGCCGCCGCACTGCGCGGGCAGAACGAGCGGTTGGTGCCGGAAGTGGAGCCGTTCAAAGCGCGCATGGCGCTGCTCGAATCTTCGACTGAGCCGCTGTGTCCTACCTGCGGTCAACCGCTGACGCCGGAACATCGCCAACAAGTGGTGGCGGAGCTCAACGCCGAGGTCGAAACGCGGCGCAAGCTGTTCCGCGACAACAAAGCGCGGCTCGATGCCATCAAGCCCGAAGTCACTGCCACCGATAACGAGCTCGCGCTGCTGGAGTCTGAGCTGCGCTCACTACCGATGCTGCACCGCCGCGCCGCAGAGCTGCAGTCCGCGATCGAAGCCGCGCGGGTCGCCGCCAAAACGATCGCGGGGTTGGAGCAGCGCCGATCGGAATGGCAGAGCGCGCTGAGTGCTGATCGCACGAAGCAGGCCGAGATCGCCGCGCAGCTCGGCGTGGCGCGCGCGGGACTGGGCGACTTCGCCGCGCTGCAAGCCGAGTACAACCGCACCCGTGCCGATGAAGCCCGCGCGCGACAACAGCTCGGCGCGGCGGAACAGAAACTCGCCGCGTGCGAGGCGATGCTCAAACAGCGCGACGTGAAGCTGGCCGAACGCAAACAGTGGGCTGAGGAGAAAGGCATCTACGAAGAACTGCGCCTCGCCTTCGGCAAGAAGGGCGTGCCCGCCATGATCATCGAAGCGGCGATTCCCGAAATCGAAGATGAGGCGAACGCGCTGTTGACCAGGATCACCAGCGGGCGCATGCACGTGCGCTTCGATACGCAGCGAGAGACAGTGAAGGGCGACACCGTCGAAACGCTGGAAATCAAGATCGCCGACGAGTTGGGCACGCGGCCTTACGAAAACTATTCGGGCGGCGAGCAGTTCCGCGTGAACTTTGCGATCCGCATCGCGTTGAGCAAGCTGCTGGCGCGGCGCGCGGGCGCGCAGTTGCAGACGCTCGTCGTCGACGAAGGCTTCGGCGCGCTGGACAGCACCGGGCGCGATAAACTGGTGGAGGCCATCAACGCCGTGCAGGACGATTTCCAGCGCATCCTGGTCATCACGCACCTCGACGAGTTGAAGGACGCCTTCCCGGCGCGCATCGAAGTGACCAAGACCGCGCACGGATCGCAGATTGAAGTTGTGTGAAGCGTCGAGCGTATTGCGTGGTGCGTGATGTCATTCCCGCGTGCTGTCGGCGGGAATCCAGTTCTCAGCCAGCGCAAGTCACGGATCAGCACTCTGGATGCCCGACTAAAGCATTCGGGCATGACGGTTGACTTGGCATCACGCAGTACGCAATACTTTTTAGCGCGCTACCCAAATCGGCCTCTTTCCTATACAATACACACAACTTTGCACAGAGGCACGAAGCTCGTTCTTCGTGTCTCTGTTGCGTGTTGAGCCATTGTTGGAATCCGGTGTGACGCCGCCTTTACGTTTTACGCATTACGGATTACGCAGTACGCTTCCCATATGGGCACCAACCGATCGCTCCAAGAAGCCTCCCAGAAAACCGCGAACGATCTGCGCTCCATCGCGCACTCGCAGCTCATCCGCGAGTTGACGCCGCTGACCCTGCCCGAAGTCGATGCGGTGGTCGATCTGGTCGCGCGCGTGCTGCCGGCCGGCAACGTGCCCGGCGTCATCCTCAACGGCCTGGCCCGTCTGCCCGATCGGCGTCTGCCGCTGACCACGGTGCGGCGCGACATCAACTTGCTCTTCAAAGGCGTCGAGCAGGCGCTCGATCGCGTGACGTACAGCGCGTTCTTCGCCGGTCCGGCCACCGTCATCTGGGCCTATCAGAACCTGCTCAAGATCGTTGGCAAGAATCCCGACGATGCTTTTCCCGAAGGCACGTGGCAGTTCTACGTGGAGTATGCGCTGCGCGACGACACGGCCCGCCACGCCAACGAAACACACGGCTTCGACACCGTGTTGACACAGCACAACCTGCGCCTCAGTGAGGTCGATCGCCTGACGGCGTGGGTCATGGCCGCCGTCTATGCCGTGCATCAATATCCTGCGCTGTTGGAAAACGAATGGCGCGAGCGCGTCTACACCTTTGCTCTGCGCGAACTCACCAGCGGCACGCCATATGCCGATCGCTACAAGAAGCTCTATCGCGCGTGGGAAGCGGTGCGGCCTTACGGGCGCGGCAGCGACGTGGCCCCCGGCGAAGACTATCCGCGCTATCGCCGCCGCAAGTTCGATCACTTCATCGATCAGGCCATGCGCGAGCTGCCCAGCGACGTGCATCGCGCCTGGCTCGATCGCGTGCGCGCCGCGGAAGCAGAGGCGCTGCCCGCCTATCAACAACAGATGTCGATCTTGGCCTATCTCGATCCGGGCGCGTACGGTGAAACACGGATGTCGTTTGAGATCGATCAAGTTCATATCGCGATCGTGTATCGCGGGCATTATTACCTGCTGCCGATCTGTGCGGCGGCTTCCCCCCGCCCGATCGATTATGCAGCAGCCCGAGCGGCCATCACGGCGCTGGTGAACGATCCGGTGACCGTCGGCGGAACCTCGCTGGCGTCGATCGCGCGTGTGAAGCGCCGGGCGCATGGCGCGTTGCGCAGCAAATTGAGTCCCGCCCTGATCGATGAAATCGATCGGTTGCGGCACACCCCCATCATGTTGAATTTCGATCGGCGTTCGCCTAAGGCGTCGCTAATCGACATCCGCCAGGGTGAGCGCGGTGTCGGCGATCACGCCTTGACGATCTTCGACACGGGCGCGACCTTCGTCTTCGATCAATCGCACATTTTCTTTGACGGCGGCTGGGGCGCGGCGCTGGCCGAGATCATGACCAACGAAGCGCTGGCGTGGGCGGTGTATCTCAACACGCTGCCCGTGCCGCGCGTCGAACCGGATCACCGTCCAGCGTCTTTGGCGTTGACCATCACACCCGCCGACCGCGAAGCGATTGCGCAGGCGCCGTCGATCACACCGGAAGTGTGCGTCCAAACCAGCGCGATCGATCTCAAGGCGATCACGGCCCTGCGGCAGTTATTCCGGCGGCGCAGTGAGCGGCTGGAAGTGACCGTCAACGATCTGCTGGTGCTGTATCGCGCCATTCACGCGGCGACGTATCAACCTGATCAAGCGTTAGTGGCCGACTTAAAAAGCTTGCTGCGTGAGCCAAAAGCGAAGACCGCCGTGCAGGCCGCCGTCGAAGCGTTGACAGCCGATCGCCAGACCAACCCGGCCATCCTGATCCCGGTGGATGCCAGCCAGCGCCGCCCGTTCGAGCGTGTGTATCCGATGACGTTTGAAGCGCCGCTGCGCGATCTGGATTTGTTACAATTGCACGCGCGCGCCACCCACGTGCTGGACGACATCCGGCAGGCTGAGGGCGATCGCCGGGCGGAGTTGTTCGCGGAGTTCGATCAGGTGCAGCGCATGGTTCTGGCAACGCTGGCTGGTTACGGCGAATTCATGAGCCGCGCCAAAGAGATCGCGCTGACGGGCGAGAGCGCCAGCGTGGGCACCATCAAGCTGCTGGCGCACATGCCGCAGGCGTTGCAGCGGTTGCTCGATCGCGTGCCGGGGCAGATCGACGTATTGAACGATCTGATCAAAGGGCGCGAGGTCTTCTCCAACGTCGGTGCGGTGGCGCGCAGCAGCACGCTGACGCGCTTCGCCACGGCCAAGGACGACAACGACAAGAAGACGCTGGCGTGGGGCGTGCTGACCGATGCGCAGGGCGTGCTGCACGTGACCCTGCGCGATTTTCGATCGCACGTCGGGCAGCTGATCGCGATCGGGTTGGCCGACACCGCCAAACGCCTGGCGCAGGATTACGTGGACGCTTACGCGCGCGGGCTGAATCGGTACATCCGCGAATTACAGCACATTACTTTGGCGAGTCATGGTGACTAACGAGTAACCAGTAACGAGTAATTTACTCGTTACTGGTTACTCACTACTCTGTGAATATCTATGATCGACGATCCACTCATCGGCCGGCAACTGGCCAACTTCAGACTCGAGCGCGTCATCGGGCGCGGCGGCATGGCCGTGGTGTATTACGGGCAGGATGTGACCCTGCGCCGCCCGGTAGCCATCAAAGTGATCGATGCGCGCTACCGCGACAACCCCGCCTATGCAGAGCGCTTCGTGCGCGAGGCGCAGGCTGTGGCCCTGTGGCGGCACGAGAACATCATTCACATCTACTATGCGGGCGAAGACCGCGGGCTGTACTACTTCGTCATGGAGTACATCGACGGCGCAGACCTGGGCAAGCTCATCACGCAGTATGCCACGCGGCGCGAGCGCCTGCCGTACAAAGAGGTGATCCGCATCGGGCGCGCGGTGGCCGGTGCGCTGGATTACGCGCATCAACGCGGGGTGGTGCATCGCGACGTGAAGCCCGCCAACGTGCTGCTTGCCGCCGATGGCCGCCTGGTGCTGACCGACTTCGGGTTGGCGATGGACGTGCAGCAGGGCTCGTTCGGTGAAGTGTTCGGCTCGTCGCTGTACATTGCGCCGGAGCAGGCGCGCCGCTCGGCGGAGGCGGTGCCGCAATCCGATCAATACTCGCTGGGCGTGATGCTGTATCAAATGCTCACCGGCGCGCTGCCCTTCGACGATCCTTCGCCGGCGAGTGTGGCCTTGCAGCACATGACGCGCACCCCGCCGCCGCCGCGCCAGCTCAATCCCGCGCTCAATGCGGAGACCGAACAAGTTCTGCTCAAAGCGTTGAGCAAAGCGCCAGCCGATCGCTTTGCAAAGTGCCGCGATCTGATCGAGGCGCTGGAGCAGGCGCTGGGCCTGGCCGCGGCGAATGCGCGCACCGTTCCGTCCAAAGCGACGCTGGCCGGCGCGGGCGATGAAGCCCTCCTGGGGATGCAGTTTGACGAGTATCGTTTGGAGGCGCTGCTGGGACATGGCGGCATGGCGCGCGTGTACCTGGCGCGCGATCTGCGGCTCAACCGGCCGGCCGCCGTCAAAGTGATCGATGCGGTGTATCGCGGCGAGGAAGACTACGTGGCGCGCTTCCGGCGCGAAGCGCAGGCCATCGCGCAGCTGGATCATCCCAACATCGTGCGGCTGTATCGCTCGGGCGAAGTGAGCGGCGTCTTGTACATGGCGATGCAGTACATTGAAGGCCGTGATCTGGATACGATTTTGGAAGCGGAAAGTGCGATCGATCGGCGGCTGCCGCTCGATCGAATCAAACAGATCACCGCAGATATTTGCGCGGCGCTCGATTACGCCCACCTCAAAGGCATCATCCACCGCGACGTGAAGCCGTCGAACATCATCATTGATTCTCAGGGGCGCGCCATTCTGACCGACTTCGGCCTGGCGCTGCTGGTGGAGGCCGGCACGCGCGGCGAGATTTTCGGATCACCGTTGTACATCGCGCCGGAGCAAGCCATCTCGTCGGCCAGCGCCACCCTGCAAAGCGATCTGTACTCTGTGGGTGTGATCTTGTACGAGATGATTACGGGTCACGTGCCGTTCACGGCGGACAATCCGCTGGACGTGGCGATGCTGCACATGACCGAGCCGCCGCGCCTGCCCAGTCAGCTCAACCCGAAAATTACACCGCAGTTGGATGCCGTGGTGTTGAAGGCGCTGGCAAAAGAACCCAACGATCGCTATCAGACCGGCGAGGAACTGGTGCAGGCGCTCGATCAAGCGCTGCGCGCCGCGCCGGTGGTGGCCCCGATCGTTCCTCTCGCCTCCGCGGCTTATGCGCTGCCGCCCATCCCGGCGGCCGTGGCGGTGCCCGCGGTCAAATCGGCTGAGCCTGCGCCGGTGAGTGTGAAGCAGCGCCGCAATCGCAAGCCGCTGGCAATTTTGTTGCTGCTCGTGCTGCTGCTGATTGGCGGCGGGACTGTGGCGTTGAGCCGCAGTGAGTCGATCGGGTTGGGGGCACTGGCCGCGATCTTCACTCCGGCAACCAGCACCCCGACGATGGTCGCCGCCAGCACACTGGATTCCGGCGAGATCGATCGCGCCCCCACGCTGCCCGGTACGCTGGTCAGTACCGCGCCGTTGACATCCACTGTGGTTGAGCATCCTGCGTCCACCAGCACCTCAACCACGCAACCTGCGACGGCGACGCGGACACCCCAGGCCACCCAGACGGCGCGTCCCACGGTCACTTCGCCCCCGGCGTCACCGACGGCGGCGGCAACTGCAACGATGGTCGTTACGCTGACGCCCGCGCCCATCGCGTTGGTTCAGACGCTGGTGCCCGTTAAGCCAACTGTGTATCGGGTCTTCCTGCCCGTGATCACGCACAATTACCGCGCGCGACGTTAGAATCTGTTGTTACTTTGACATGCCCTAGTGCCTGTGCTAAAATTAACAAGCACTCCATCTGACGCATCCCCGCGTCCCACAGCCTGAGGGAGTTTCATGTTAGCCGAGTACATTCCAATTGCCATTTTGTTTATCCTGGCAGCGGCGATCGCGGTGTTGGTGATCGTCATCGGCACGATCTTTGGCCCGCGCCGCAAGTCGTTTCGCAAGTCGTCGCCGTATGAATCGGGCATGCAGCCGATCGGGCCGGGCACGCGCCGCATGAATGTGCGCTATTACCTCGTGGCGGTGCTCTTCATCCTGTTTGACGTGGAAATCATCTTCTTTTATCCGTGGGCCGTGAACTTCCGCGCCCTCGGCCTGTTTGGCTTTGTCGAAATGCTGGTCTTTGTCGGTATCTTACTGGTAGGCTATATCTATGTATGGAAGAAGGGAGCGTTTGAATGGGACTAGAAAGCAAACTTGGCAACATGGGCGTGATCACCGCCCGATTGGAAGACGTCGTCAACTGGGGCCGCACCAATGCCATGTGGCCTCTTGGCTTTGGGTTGGCCTGCTGCGCGATCGAGATGATGTCGGCGCAGGCCAGCAACTATGACATGTCGCGCTTTGGCATGGAGTTGATGCGCGCCAGCCCGCGCCAGGCCGACTTGATGATCGTGGCCGGGCGCGTGACGCGCAAGATGGCGCCGGTGCTGCGCCGCCTGTACGATCAGATGCCGGACCCCAAGTGGGTGCTGTCCATGGGTGACTGCGCGTCCTGCGGCGGCGTGTTCAATAACTACGCCATCGTGCAGGGCGTGGACGAGATCGTGCCGGTGGATGTGTACGTGGCCGGCTGCCCGCCGCGCCCGGAGGCGTTGATCGACGGCATCGTGAAGCTGCACGAGAAGATCAAGCGCAGCCATCCGATCAAAGCCGACAAAGAAGCGATTAGAGTGTAGTTCAATGAATCCTCCCGGAGGCTCACAGCCTCCGGGAGAGTGTAAGCGTGAGATGCGTATGATCGATTTGATTACCAGCCAGTTTCCTGATGCGGTCTCCGGCCCGCTTGAATTTCGCGGCGAGCAGACGCTGGTCGTCCAGCCCGATCGGTTGATCGAGGTCTGCACGTTCCTGCGCGACGATCCGCGCCTGAAGTTCGATCTGCTGTCGGACGTGAGCGCGGTCGATCATTTTCCAGCCAGTCCGCGCTTTGCCGTAAACTATCACCTGTATTCGCTGGAGAATAACACTCAGCTGCGCCTGAAGGTCTGGCTGGACGGCGAGCAGCCGCACGTGGCGAGCGTGACCGGCGTGTGGCCGGGCGCCAACTGGCACGAGCGCGAGGTATGGGACTTGATGGGTATCAAGTTCGACAGCCATCCTGATCCGCGCCGCATCTTCCTGCCCGATGACTTTCTGGGACATCCGCTGCGCAAGGACGCGGCGCAGTTCTATGAAGAGCCGCAGTTCACGCACAACTTTGATTTGATTGAAAGTCAGAAGCCGTATGCTAAAGAGTAAAGCGTAAAACGTAAGGGTGATATTACGTTTCACGTTTCACGTTTTACGGGAGTAGGCATGTCAACGAACGAAACTCATGTGATGGAATTAACGGTCGACGATCTCAAGGAGATGCGCGGGCTGGTGTCCGAGCGCGCCATTTCCGGCGAGACGGTCTTGTTGAACATGGGGCCGCAGCACCCGTCGACGCACGGCGTGCTGCGCCTGCTGTTGGAGATCGACGGCGAGAACGTGGTCTCGTGCGTGCCGGACGTGGGCTTCCTGCACACCGGCATCGAGAAGACGGCGGAAGACAAGACGTACATGAAGGTCATCCCGCTGACCGATCGCATGGACTATCTCTCGCCCATGAGCAACAACCTCGGCTACGTGCTGGCCGTGGAGAAGCTGATGGACGTGGACGTGCCGCTGCGCGCGCAGTACGTGCGCGTGATCTTGTGCGAACTGCAGCGCATCGCCAGCCATCTGGTGTGGCTGGGCACGCACGCCATGGACCTGGCGGCGATGAGCGTCTTCCTGTACTGCTTCCGCGAGCGCGAGAAGATTTTGGACATCTTCGAGATGGTGTCCGGCCAGCGCATGATGGTCTCGTACTTCCGGCCCGGCGGCCTGTGGCGCGATCTGCCGGCAGGGTTTGAAGAGGCCGTGCGCGCCTTCATGGATCACTTTCCGCTGGAGATCAAGGAATACGAGGGGCTGCTGAAGAAGAACCCGTTGTGGATCGATCGCACCCGCGGCGTGGGCGTGATCACGGCGGAACAGGCCGTCGCCTGGGGCGTGACCGGATCGAGCCTGCGCGGTTCCGGCGTCAACTGGGACATTCGCAAGGCCATTCCGTATTCGTCCTACGATCACTTTGAATTCGACGTGCCGCTGCGCACCGAGGGTGATGTGTATGCGCGCTACTGGGTGCGCGTGCAGGAGTTGTGGCAATCGCTGCGCATCATCGATCAGGCGCTGAAGAAACTGCCCAAAGGCCCGTTCATCAGCAACAATCGCAAAGTGGCGCCGCCGCCCAAGGAAGAACTGGCCTATTCGATGGAGTCGTTGATCCATCACTTCAAGCTGTGGACGGAAGGCTTTGCGCCGCCGCCGGGCGAGGTGTACGTGCGCGTCGAATCGCCGCGCGGCGAGTTTGGCTGCTACCTCAGCAGCGATGGCTCGCCCAAGCCGCGCCGCGTACACTTCCGCACGCCGTCGTTCGCCAATTTGTCGGCCATGCCCATCATGACCAAGGGCGTGTTCATCGCCGATCTGGTCGCCATCATCGGCTCGATCGATATTGTGTTGGGCGATGTAGATAGATAAATTACTGGACACAGATTTCACAGATGAACACAGATTTAGAAAACCTGCGGAATCTGCGTTCATCTGTGTCCAAGAGCAGGAGCACTGGCTTGCTGCAAGAAAAGTACTCAACTGAAATCGAAAAGATCATGAGCAAGTATCCGGCTGATCGGAAGCGGTCGGCGGTGCTGCCGCTGTTGTACATCGCGCAGCAGGAATACGGTTACTGCACGCCGGACGCGATCCGCGAAGTGGCCGCCATCGCTGAGGTGGAGCCGACCGAGGTCGATGCGGTGGTGGGCTTCTACACGCTGTTCTTCGATCATCCGGTGGGCAAGCACGTGGTGCAGGTGTGCAACGATTTGCCCTGCGCGCTGCGCGGATCGGAGCAGTTTCTCGATCATGCCTGCCAGAAGTTGGGCGTGGACAAGCATCAGGTGGAGCACGGCGGCGCGACGACAGATGATGGGGCATTCACGCTGGAGTCGGTGGTGTGCCTGGGCGCGTGCGACAAAGCGCCGATGATGCAGATCGATCTGGAGTACTTCGAGCGCCTGACGCCGGAGGAGTTCGATCGGTTGATTGAGGAATACAAGACTAAGTAGGAGAACCCGTCATTGCGAGCCCCGTCACGCCCTGTCCGGCGCAAAGCGCCGGGGGCGCGCTGGGCGGGGCGAAGCAACCTCGGCGAGGATGGAGATTGCTTCGTCGCTGGGAAGCGCTCCTCGCAATGACTTCCGATAAATTATGGACATTCTTCTGGCACCGTTTCGATTGTTGTGGAATTTGCTGGCCGGGATTCTGAATCTCACCGGGCGAGTGGTGGCATTGATCATCGGGCTCGTGCTGTTGGTCGTCGGCTTGCTGTTGAGTGCGACCGGGGTGCTGGCGTGTATCGGCGCGCCGCTGGCGATCTTTGGCGGGTTGTTGATCATTCGCGGATTGTTCTGATTGATGCCAAACTTGCGTCGATTAACGATCAATGATCATGCCGCCATCCTGGCCTTGTGGCAGCGCGCGGGACTGCACTCGATCCGGCCGGAGGGCCGCGACAGCCGATCGGAATTTGAGAGGCAGTTCGCCGGGGGGCAGATCGCGATCGGGTTGGAAGAGGACGGGCAGCTGATTGGCGTGGTGATCGCCACGCACGATACGCGCAAGGGCTGGATCAACCGGCTGGCGATCGATCCGGATTATCGGCGCAGAGGTTACGGCGCGCAGTTGGTGCACGCGGCGGAAGATGCGTTGCATGAGGTGGGACTGCATTTAATCGCCGCGTTCATTGAAGAAGGCAACTCCGCTTCGCTGACGCTGTTTGAGAAGTTGGGTTATGCGGCGCATCCGAAGATTGTGTATGTGAGCAAACGAGACTCGGCTGAGGCGTAGCGATTACGTTTTACGCTTCACGTTTTACGGTGACCTATGGATAAGCACGTTCTGCTGCGACATCGAGATACTCCCGACATTCACCAGTTGTCGGTTTACGGCGAGTACACGGCGCTGAAGAAGGCCGTGACGGCCATGACGCCCGATCAGGTGATCAATGAAGTGAAGGCGTCGGGGCTGCGCGGACGCGGGGGCGCGGGTTTTCCGGCGGGCGTGAAGTGGTCGTTCGTGCCCAAGGATCGCCTGCCGCACTACGTGACGGTGAACGCCGACGAGTCCGAGCCGGGCACGTTCAAAGATCGCGAGTTGATGGAGTTCAATCCGCATCAGGTGATCGAGGGCGCGGCGATTGCGGCTTATGCCGTCGGTGCGACGCGCGTGTATCACTATTTACGCGGCGAGTTCAAGCCGGTGGCGCGTAGATTGCAAGCGGCCATCGACGAAGCGTATGCCGCCGGGTATCTGGGGCAGAATGTCTTCGGCACGAACGTCGAGATTCAGATGTTCCTGCATTTAGGCGCGGGGGCGTACATCTGCGGCGAAGAGTCGGCGCTGCTGGAATCGCTGGAAGGCAAGCGCGGCCAGCCGCGATTGCGCCCGCCGTTCCCGGCGGTGGTGGGTCTGTACAATCAGCCGACGGTGATCAACAACACTGAGACGATGGCGAATGTGCCGTACATTATCAACAACGGCGCGGCGGCCTATAAGCAGCTCGGTACGGAGAAGAGCACCGGCACCAAGATTTACTGCCTGTCGGGCATGGTGAAACGTCCCGGCAACTACGAGGCGGAGCTGGGCAAGATCACGTTCCGCGATTTGATCTACGGCGAAGAGTTCGGGCAGGGAATGATGGTGGAAGGTCGTAAGGTCAAAGCGATTCTGCCGTCGGGCGCCTCGGGTCCGATCGTGACGGAGAAAGCTCTCGACGTGCCGCTCGATTACGAATCGCTGGTGGAGGCCGGATCGATTCTGGGATCGGCGTCCGTGATCGTGATGGATGATTCGATCGATATGGTGTGGGCCGCGGGCAAGGTGATGCACTTCTTCCGGCACGAGTCGTGCGGCAAGTGCACGCCCTGCCGCGAAGGCACGTTCTGGATGGAGAAGCAGTACCATCGTATTCTGGGCGGCAAGGCCACGCTGGCCGATGTGCAGCTGCTGCAGGGTGTGGCGAATCAGATCATTGGCAAGTGCCTGTGCCCGCTGGGTGAATTCGCCACCAGCCCGGTGCTGTCGAGCTTCCAGCATTTCCAGGCGGAATACGAGTCGCGCGCGACAGATGGCAAGAAGCCGGCGGCTCCGGCCAAGGCCGCGGCGAAGAAATAAAGCAATGGACGATTCCAAGCATCCGTACTTTATCTGGTGGAACGAAGACCTAACCGAGCAGGATCTGCGTGATACGCTGGCTGGTGATAATCTCTACCGGCGCGTGACGGTGATGAGTTACATCCTGAATGATGCCGAGTTCGATGATGTCTGGAAGTTTCTGAGCGTGCGCGACATCCAGGAGCATTTCTGGCAAATTCGTTGGCGCACGCCACAGCTGCGCGATCGGTGGAAGCAAGTTCTGGACTTGATGGGGTATTCGCCCGATGAGTGTTCTGACCCGCTTGCAGCGCAATTTTCTCTCTAGTTTTTGCTCAACCAGCGGCGCAGTCGTTTATACTGGTGGGGATGTTCGCTAGTAGAATTCTGCGTTAGGTAGGGTGTGGGCAAATACCCGCACGGGATTAGAGGCGTGCTGCAAGCGCAGACATGGTCTACCAGCCCCGTGGTTTGCTCTAGGAGGCTAATATCATGAACAGTGTACGCAACGGAGCCAGCAATATTCTGGTATTTGTGTTGTTGGTCGGACTGGTCGTGGTAGTGATTGCACTATTCAATGGTCAAACATCAAGAAGTGCAGCGCCTAATGTTTCGCCAGTTGGGACGCCGACGATTGTAGGAGTTCAAGCATCTCCTTTGTCAATACCAACTACCGTCAATGTGCCGGTGGCCAGACTGGGTGAACCTGTTCTCGTGCATGCGTCAGGACGAGCCATGCTGCTGAAGGGTGATCCACAAAAGATTTCGCTGGTCAGTTGGGAAGGCGATCAAATGTCTGCGACGTTGCGGGATTTAAGCACCGGCCAGGAAAGCACAATAACCGCGACGGGTTTGGTCGATGCACATATCTCTGGTCACTGGTTGGCAGGCGTAGATCAAGCACCTTCAGGGCCACCAGATTATTATAGCCGAATCAAAGTTGTTGACATTGATACTGGAAAAGAACGGTTCTTGGGAGATAAGAGCATCAACCAGCAGCGGCCCAGCATTTCAGGCGATATCGTAGTCTGGGAGGACCGGCGCAATAGGGACCAGTCTGGGACCGACATTTATGCGTACGATTTGAAGGCCGGTAAGGAATTCCCGGTTGTGACAACAGCCAGCGTGGAGATTGCACCAAGGATTTCCGGGCAGTGGATCACGTACTTGACTCTACCCACTCAGTATCCTCCCGGTGAAGCGCCAAACACAATTGAGTTGCGCGCGCATTCCTTGAAAACGGGTGAAGACTTTTCAATTGGCATGATACCCTCGCCGAATGATGCTTCCTGGGGAACCCATCATGCCATTGATGATGACAAAGTTGCCTGGATAAAAGTGACCAACGCGACTTGGGGACAATACAGCAGCGAGCTGCATCTCTATGATTTGACCTCGCGGACCGATCGGAACCTGTCTGACCTCCTTTCCGACCGAATAGCACTGGATATTTCACTTTCGGCTCAAAGCGAGATGGTCGTCTACAACAGCCCGGGGGGAACCTGGAGGGCAGTGGATTGGCGTCCTTCCCCCCCCGTTGTTATTCCTGTGAAAGCGCCGCTGAAAGCCTGGGGCAAATCCTTGTTGGTCTCCGGCGATTATTTGGTTTGGAAGATCACGCTCAATCGAGAAATGACGGATGTCCAACTCTATGCCCAGCAGATTACGCGCCCGTAAATTTTTGCCAGCGTCCAACAGGAGAAAACATCGTGATACCTTCGAATATGAACCGGCAGGCTAAAGGGCTGGTTTGTTCCCTTATGATCGGCCTTGGCGCATTGCTCTGGTTGCTTTTGTCGCCCGGCGTTCAACCCCAGGTTTCAAATGTGTTCGCCTCGCCCTTATCGACGCCTGCACTCCGGGCCAATATCACCTACTGGGGATTGCATTTGGGCAATCACGTCAATGGCGAGCCGTGGGATGAAAACTTGCTTAAGCGTATCGATGGCGATAAACCGGGCGGACTCTGGCCCAGCGTCATTGTCTTCCTGGGTCGAAATCTATATGATGTGTCGCGCAATACCTCCGGCGATTGCCGCATCACCAGTGTCGCCGGTAAATATCCTGTACTGACAAATACTGGCGTCTTCACCGGTTATTTGCAGCGTGCGTCAGCGGCGGGGGTCAAGATCATGATCCGGATCTGGCCGTCTCCCGGCAATATGATCACAGAGACTCATCACCTTAACCTGTCGGATCAACCCGCCAATGGCAACCGCTGCGATGATGGCTCGATCCCAGGACAACGGGGTAATCGCAGCTATGCGGACGTAGGCGATGAAATCATCAAGATTCATCAATGGAATGCGGCGCACGGCATTGTAGAAACTGGATTTCTGCCCGCGAACGAACCGAACGGTGAGTGGTATGACCTCAGTAATGGAGACGTTCACCGAGATAACCCCATTGCCTGGACAGAAATGGATGCCTACTTCACCTCCGTCTACACTTACGTGCATGCTGCCTTGCCCTATCCGGCGGTCAGCGTTTTTACGCCGCCCATGGCCCAGGAGGCCTATGCCGAAACAAAGGATATCAATGGGTGTACCGACGAGCACACGTTGGCTGGAGGCGGCTATGGTTATGAGAAAATGACGAAGGTTTTTATGACTGGCACGAGCAATGATGGCTATGCCTGGAATAACTACTGGAGGGTAGGCTATGAACCCTGGACGGCAGAATGTGATGAAAACATTACTCCGCACGGTCATCATGTTTCACTCTGGTTTCCCGTTCAGATGATCAATAGTATGCTGACCAAGCCCACGATTATCACTGAGGCAGACCTCAAATCACCTGACGCTCCACAGTATGGCAACCTGGCTAACAAGGATGACCAGCTAGGCGCAACGGCGGCGACTTCCATTGAACAGTTTGAACTTGCCGAGAGCGCAGCTGAAGATATTGCGGTATGGGCATTGAACATCACAAACCCAAATGAGCCTGAACAAAACTGGCACGAAGCATATCGATGCAATGACTGGTTTGGCCCGGCTAATATCAAACCTCCCCTGGAACGTCCATGGTTCACGCGCTGGTGGTTAGGTGAAACACCTGCTTACTCGGTCGCGCCCTGTTACTGGCTCTTTCTAACTGGAATCTTGAATAAATATCCTGAAGAATTGATCAAGAATGGTCAATTTGAGTCGGGTTCCGCCTATTGGACGGTCTCAAGGTTGCCGTCCTGCCAGCGACCGATGTTCAAAGTCTATACCAACACGTATGGCATTGAAAATTATGCTGCTGTTTTAGGTGACTGCCAGGGTAATGTCGATACGCTCTATCAGACTGTAACCATTCCCTCAAATGCCACCAGCGCCACATTGAGATACAACTATCGGTTGATAACAGGCTATGCAGGCGGCATACCTACAGCCCGCATGGAAGTTTCACTTGTCGATGGACCAAACTCGTATCTACTCGATCGGTATGACGATAGCGGTTACGACCCGGTTAAGAATGTCTGGCAGTCTGCGACCTTTAATCTGATGCCTTACGCGGGCAAGACGGTTCAGGTCAAATTCTACGCAAACAACAGCTCAGCGGGATGGCCCGCCAATTTTTGGGTCGACGATGTGAGCCTGTTAGTGACTCGCTAAGTTGTCCTGCGGTGATCTTACAGAGCACTTCGCAGGCGTTGGCGAAGGGGTTGGGCGTTTATTCAAGTGAGAGTCTTGCACAAGCAAGGATAACGTGTAATGGCTGATTTGATCAACCTGTTCATTGACGACGTAGCCGTTGCGGTTCCCAAAGGGACGCTGATTGTCGACGCGGCGAAGCAGGCCGGCATCGACATTCCGGTGTTCTGCTATCACCCCAAATTGAAGCCGGTGGGCATGTGCCGCATGTGCCTGGTGCAGGTGGGGCGCGTGAAGATCGATCGGGGCACAGGCCAGCCGGTGCTGGATGCCAACGGCCAGCCCGAAATCGGCTGGGCGCCGAAGCTCGAAACGTCGTGCACCACGCCTGTCGAGCCGGGCATGCGCGTCAACACGAAGAACGAGGTGGTGAAGGTCGCGCAGAAGGACGTGCTGGAATTCCTGCTGACCTCGCATCCGCTCGACTGCCCCATCTGCGACAAGGGCGGCGAGTGCCCGCTGCAAAATTTGACGCTGAGCCACGGCCCCGGCGTCACGCGCTTCGACTACGCCGACAAGCAGCATCTCGAAAAGCATTATCCACTGGGCGAGTTGATCTTCCTCGACAAAGAGCGCTGCATCCAGTGCGCGCGCTGCATCCGCTTCCAGGACGAGATCGCCGACGATCACGTGCTGGGCTTCTACGAGCGCGGCCGCCAGACACAGATCGAAACGTTCTCAACGCCCGGCTTCGATTCCAAGTTCTCCGGCAACACGACGGACATCTGCCCCGTCGGCGCGTTGACCACCAAGGACTTCCGTTTCCGCGCCCGCCCGTGGGAGATCACCAATGTGCCGTCGATCTGCACGCACTGCGCAGTGGGCTGCAATGTCTCGCTGGGCACACGTCGATCCGCAAAGGGCGGCGGCGATTGGGAGATTTTGCGTGTGATGCCGCGCCAGAACGAAGCGGTCAACGAAATCTGGATATGCGACAAGGGCCGCTTCGGGCATCACTATGCGGGCAGCAAGGATCGCCTGCAGAGACCGTTGATTAAGCGGGATGGGAAACTCGCCGAAGCGACGTGGGATGCGGCGTTTGATCTCATTGCCGATCGGTTTCGCGCAGCAAACGGGAATGTCGGCGGTTTGATCGGCGATCGCGTCTCGAACGAGGATGCGTGGCTGTTCGGCAAATTATTCCGCGAGGGGTTCAATTCGATGCAGGTGACCAGCCGGCCGCACGCGGCGGGGATCGATCTGGCGGCGCGCTATGGCGTGGGCGTCGGGACGGACCTCGGCAAGTTGGGCAAGGGTGATGTGGTGCTGATCGTCGCGGCGGATGTGGAAGAGACTGCGCCGGTCACCATGCTGCGCTTGAAGGCCGCCGCCGAGCGCGGCGCGAAGTTGATTGTGGCGAATGCGCGCGCGACGAAGATGGATCGCTATGCGGCGGTCTCAATTCGCTATCCAGCCGGTGCGGACGCGCCGACGGTATACGGTTTGTTGAATGCAGTTGATCAGGGATCAGGGATCGGGGATCAGGGATTAGGGATCAGGGATAAGGCGAAGAAGTTCGCGTCAAATGATGAACAAGTCAAGAGCGCGGGCAAGTTGATCGCCGAGGCGCAGAATCTGATCGTGGTCTTCGGCGATGAGCGGCAGACGAACGACGCCGCTTTGGCGCAGGCGTGCGCGAACCTGGTCGTGGCGACAGGGCATATTGGCAGACCCAACAACGGATTGCTGCCGTTGTGGCCGCACAACAACACGCAAGGTGTGTTCGATATGCTGAGTGCGCAAAGCGTGGCGTGGTCGCTGAGCGGCGAGGTGAAGGCGCTCTATGTTGTTGGCGCCGATCCGATCGGGGAGGGGGAGAGACTGCCGCAGGCGGAGTTCGTCGTCGCGCAAGAGTTGTTCCTCACGCCGACTGCACAGCAGGCCGACGTCGTGCTGCCGGCGTTGGCGTGGGCCGAGCGCGATGGCACGTTCACGAATGCGGAGCGCCGCGTGCAGCGCTATTACAAAGCATTACCCCCAACGGGGCAGGCCAGGGCTGATTGGGACATCTTTAGATTGGTCGCGGAGAAGCTGGGCGTGCAGTGGCACGTCTATGGCGCGGAAGGCGTGATGAAGGACATCGCGGCGAGGGTGCCGGCGTACGCCGGGTTGGATTACACCAGGTTGGGTGAGACGAAAGAGGAATGGCCGCCGGTCGGCACGTCGAACGATTTGTATTTCGGCGGGACGGCGTATGACAATCGGGGCGGCCTGGGCGCGCAAACGAAGTCGCTCTTCGAGCTGGATGGCCGATCGGAGTTGAAGTGGATCGAGCCGGCTGCGCCGACCGATCAGCCGCTAAAGCTGCGTCAGCTCAATCGGCACGGCACCTTGATCGATCACTCCAGCGTGTATGAAATCCGCTTGCGCGAAGCGGAACTCGTCAAGGCAGAGGCTTAGTTATGGATCCGGTCGTCACCAATCTCATCGTCTGGTCGGTCTTGTCGATTGTGCTGGTCTTCATGCTGCTGACCGGTTTTGCGTACACGACGCTGCTGGAGCGCCGCGTGATTGCGCGCTTTCAGTCGCGCGTGGGGCCGAACCGCGCCGGGCCGCAGGGCCTGCTGCAGCCGCTGGCCGACGGTATCAAGTTGATTTTTAAGGAGGAAGTGACGCCCGCCAGCGCCGACAAGTTCACGTTTATCCTGGCGCCGATGCTGGCCGTGATTCCGGCGTTTGTGGTGTTTGCGGTGATTCCGTTTGGCGCTTCGATTGAAGTCTTCGGCGTGACGGTGCCGTTGACGATTGCGCCAAACTTGAACGTGGGCATCCTGTACATTTTGGCGATCACGTCGATCAGCGTGTACGGCATTGTGCTGGCGGGGTGGGCCAGCAACAGCAAGTATGCGATGCTGGGCGGCCTGCGCTCGTCGGCGCAGATGATTTCGTATGAACTGGCGATGGGCCTGTCGCTGGTGGCGCTGGTGGTGGTGGCCGGGACGCTGGACTTGAATACCATCGTCGAGCAGCAGAAGCAGGTCTGGTATGTGTTCCTGCAGCCGTTCGGCGCGATCATCTTCATGATCACGGCGCTGGCCGAAGTGAACCGCGCGCCGTTCGACATGCCGGAAGCCGAACAGGAATTGACGGCAGGTTACAACACGGAGTACAGCGGCATGAAGTTCGCGCTGTTTTTCATGGCCGAGTACATCAAGATGATCGTGATCAGCGCGCTGGCGGTGACGTTCTTCTTTGGCGGTTATCGCGAGCCGCTGCCGTTGTTCATCACGCAGGCGCTGCCATTCCTGAGCGTGGACAACACGCCGATCCTGGGGCCGCTGTACTTCGGCCTGAAGATCGTCGTGCTGTTGATCGTGCAGGTGTGGGTGCGCGCCACGCTGCCGCGCTTCCGCTACGATCGCTTGATGAAGTTCGGCTGGCTGGTGCTGCTGCCGATTTCGCTGGCGTGGGTGATGGTGACGGCGTTGGCGGTGTTGTTGAGGGGATGAAGAAGTAGGCAAGGAAACAAGTAGGCAAGTAGGCAAGTAGGCAAGTAGGCAAGGAAACAAGTAGGCAAGTAGGCAAGGAAACAAGAAAACAAGGAAACAAGGAAACAAGTAGACAAGGGAAGTTGCTATGCTGACAGAAATCATCAAGGGTATGAGCATTACGCTGCGCGAGCTGTTCAAGCCGCCGGTGACGATTCAGTATCCGGAAGTGAAGCGCCCGGTGCGGCAGCGCTTCCGCGGGCGGCACGAGCTGCGCCGCTATGCCGACGGACTGGAGCGCTGCATCGGCTGTGCGTTGTGCGCCGCCGCCTGCCCGGCCGATGCCATTTACGTGGAAGCGGCCGAGAACACCGACGCGGAGCGGTATTCGCCCGGCGAGCGTTACGCCAAGACCTATGAGATCAACATGCTGCGCTGCATTTTCTGCGGCTACTGCGAGGACGCCTGCCCGACGGATGCGATCGTGTTGACGGACGTATACGAGCTGGCGGCGGGCAACCGGCGCGATTTGATCTATACCAAGGATATGCTGATCCTGCCGCCGCCGCCCGGCAAGCCCGGCACACCGCAGCGGGTAAAAGACGGATCGTATCCGCGCGCGATTCTGCCGGACGGGTTGGTAAGTGAACCGTAAGAGTAACGATTAACTCATAACGAGTAAAGTGTGCTCCCTTACTTATTACTCATTACTCGTTAGAACGAGGTGTGCGTTGCTTAATCTTGAAATCATCGTATTTGGAGCCCTGGCGCTCATCACGGTCGTGTCGGCGGTGATGATGATCGTCTCGCGCAACGCCGTGCACAGCGCGCTGTTCCTGGTGGTGGTGATGTCGGCGCTGGCCGTGTTCTTCCTGGGCCTGTGGGCACCGTTCATTGCCATGGTGCAGGTGGCCGTTTACGCGGGCGCGATCATGGTGCTGTTCCTGTTCGTGATCATGCTGCTGGGCGCGGAGAAAACTGGCGTGCGCTTGATGCTGTCCTGGCAGACACCCGTGGCGATTGGCCTGGCCGTGCTGGTGGTGCTGCTGGGCGCAGGGCTGCTGCTGAATTCTCCGCCGGCTGAAGTGGTGGATCTGCCTACGACTGAGATTGTGCAGGGCACGGCGGAAAACATCGGGTTGGCGTTGTACAGCGTGTGGCTGTTCCCGTTCGAAGCGGTCTCAATTCTGCTGCTGGTGGCGATGATTGGCGCGGTGGTGATGACGCGCGACGAAAGAAAGAAGAAGTCGGCATGAGTAACGCAAGTTTCGTCAGCCTGTTTCCGGTGATCATCGGTCTGAGCGTGCTGCTGTTCGCGCTGGGCGTGATCGGCGTGCTGGTGCGCCGCAATGCCATCATCATTTTCATGTCGGTGGAATTGATGCTGAACGCCGCCAATCTGGCGTTTATTGCCTTTGCCCGATCGCTCAACCAGATCGACGGGCAGGTGTTTGTGTTCTTTGTGATGGTCGTCGCCGCCGCCGAGGTGGCCGTGGGGTTGGCGCTGATCGTGGCGATCTTCCGCACCAAGCACAGCATCAACGTGGACGACATCAATCAGTTGAAGGGTTAAGACGGTCAGCGAGTCAACGAGTCAGCGAATGACCAACGGATGAGTTGGAGTTCTTATGCACGAAGTCCAGAGTGAAATCCCCCAGATTTTTCAGTACGCCTGGCTGATCATCGTTTTTCCGTTCATCGGAGTGCTGGTCAACCTGTTCGGCGGCAGCAAGCGCAGCGAGCGGGTCATCGGCTGGACGGCGGTGTTCTTTGCCACGCTGGCCTTTGCCGTCTCGCTGGCCGTGGTGATCACGCTGCTGAGCCTGCCGCCCGAAGAGGTTAGGCTCAACCACGGCTTCGATGTGCCGCTGTTCACCTTCTTCTCGATCGGTGAGACGACCGTCGAGATGGGCCTGCACATCGATTGGTTGACGGGCGTCATGCTGATGGTGGTCACCGGCGTGGGCACGCTGATTCATATCTACGCCATCGGCTACATGCACGGCGATCCGCGCTTCCAGCGTTTCTTCGTCTATTTCAATCTCTTCCTGGCGATGATGCTGATCCTGGTGCTGGCGGACAACTACCTGATGTTGTTCGTGGGCTGGGAGGGCGTGGGTCTGTGCTCGTTCCTGCTGATCGGTTTCTGGTTCGAGAAGGACGCCAACGGCAATGCGGCCAAGAAGGCGATGGTCGTCAATCGTATCGGCGACTGGGGCGTGATGCTGGCGATGTTCGCCATGTTCATCGGAATCGGCACGCTGCAATTCACGGGCGTTTTTGAGCAGGTCGAGCACGGCGAAGTGGCGCAGGGCTTGATCGTGCTGATCACGCTGCTGCTGGTCATTGGTGTCACGGGCAAGAGCGCGCAGATTCCGTTGTACGTCTGGCTGCCCGATGCGATGGCCGGCCCGACGCCGGTCTCGGCGTTGATCCACGCGGCGACGATGGTCACCGCCGGCGTCTATCTCATTGCCCGATCGGAACCGCTGTTCCAAGCCGTCCCGGAAGTGCAGTCGATCGTGGGGACGCTGGGTGCGGTGACGGCGGTGTTCGCCGGAACCATTGCCGTCGCGCAGTTTGACATCAAGAAAGTGCTGGCCTATTCCACCGTGTCGCAGCTGGGGTTTATGGTGGCGGCGGTGGGCATGGGCGCGGTGGTAGCCGGCGTCTTCCACCTGATGACGCACGCTTTCTTCAAGGCGCTGTTGTTCCTCGGCGCGGGGTCGGTCATTCACGGCGTGGAGCACGGACATCATCACGTGGCGCACGC
>CAYNML010000004.1:79982-127917 GCA_964398185.1 uncultured Anaerolineae bacterium
GCACGCTGCGAAGCATGATGCAGCGCACGACGCGCATGGCGATGCGCATCCTGCGGAGGAAGAATTCGATCCACAGGACATGCGCAACATGGGCGGCATCTGGAACCGGATGCGCATCACGTCGATTGTGTACCTCATCGGCGCGCTGGCACTGGGCGGCTTCCCCTTTGTGACCGCCGGCTTCTGGAGCAAAGACGAAATTCTGGTGGAAGCTGCACACAAAAATCCGGCTGCGTTTGGGTTGCTGCTGGCTGCCGCCGGTCTCACGGCGTTTTATATGACCCGGCAGGTGATCATGATCTTCTTTGGGAAGGCCAAGACTGAAGCCGCCGCGCACGCCGCAGAAAGTCCCAGGATCATGACGGTGCCGCTGATGGTATTGGCTTTCTTTTCGCTCGTCATCGGCTACCTCAATGCGCCGCTGATTGGTATTCGAAGCCTCTCGACCTGGATTGAAGGTAAACCGCATGGCGAATTTGACCCTGGAGTTGCAGCCAGCGCGATCGGGTTGGCGGCGCTGGGGTTCATCGTCGGCTATTTCATCTATCGACCGCATAAGCAGAAGGCCGGCGTGGACGATCCGCTGCGCAAGACCGGCCTCATCTTCAAGGTGCTGAATCACAAGTACTGGATCGACGAGTTGTACGGCCTGTTGTTCGTGCGCCCCTTCATCCGGCTCAGCCACTTCCTGGCCTGGGTGATCGATTGGCGCTTCTGGCACGACTGGTTCCACGAGCGCGCCATCCGCGACACGTTCCTGAAGATCACGGACTTTCTCGCCAACCCGATCGATAAGCTGGTCATCGACGGCGCGGTGAACGGCACGGGCCGGGTGGTGACGTGGGCGGCGGGCGGGCTGCGCAAGCTGCAGACCGGCTACGTGCGCACCTATGCGCTGGCACTGTTGGTTGGCGTCGTGCTCGTGGTGGCGTGGTTCGCGTTGATCGCGTTGCAGGGCTGGTAACGGAGAAATGAGGCGAGAGATGAAACGCTTTTCCTACACAGCGTTTTTAATCCTAGGCGCGGGGTTATTACTTACTGCGGTGGGCTGTAAACCCGAAACGCGTGCCGTCAACTCGCCGTTGACAACGCCGGTACCGACTTTTCCACCATCCGTCGTATCAACTCCTACGCCCTTTACGATGCCTACCCTTGTGCCTACACCGGCGGTCACGCCGACGTTGCCGCCGATTGCGTGGTCTTCACCACCAATGTGTGTTGGTCGTCCTCAGGGCTCTGCCTGTACTCGACTGCTTTATCTGCGATGGCCCAACTTCATAGTTCAGAGTACTTGGGCATCGACGGGAATAAGCGAAAGCGCCGTCTTCACACGTCCCCTCACTGCTGATTTTAATATGACGATCGACCGCTTAGTGCCGTCGCCTGACCACCGTCAGATAGCGATTGAAACGAGTGGCTATGAAAAGGGTGGGCCAATTTATCTCTTCAATGGGAGTACTCGCCGACTTGTGAAACTCGATCCACTTTCTGCACTTGGTGACGGCAAAAAACTGCCTTATGGAGGACTGGACAGTTGGCAGGTCCTTGGCTGGCACCCTGACGGCCAGCATTTACTGATTGGACCAGACTTGGCTGGTGGTGTGTATTGGGTAGATCTAGCAAGCAACACTTATCGATTTCTTCGATTAACAGGAAGCGATGGAGTAGGCGGAAGAGATTTTATTGATCTCAAGCCTGATGGCAGTGGATTCGCTTATATTACCGGTGGAGCAGATGGCAATCAGCGAGTTGACTACCTTAACCTTCAGAGCGAGCAGGTTACGACGCTTTTTACATTTCCGTCCAGTGAGGGTGTCTTGCGCTATCCGCGCTTCTCCCCAAATGGAGGTTCGATTGCTTATTTGACTGAGACGGGGGATCCTACCACTGAATTAACCCAAACTATTCGACTTGTTGATCTATCGAGCGGAGTCAATCGAGTCCTTGTTATGGGTGCATTAGGTACCACTGAGCCGGTTTGGTCGCCAGACGGTCAAATGATTGCCTTTGCGCGGAAGGATTCCGCTTTGCCTGCTGGGCGCTGGTCGCCAGATAACAAGACGTGGCTTGGTAACATTTGGAGTGTCTCTGTCGCCACGGGTGGATTGCAACAGCGGACTTATATTCAAGGTGCAGCTCGGCGCCCAACTTGGTCATTGGATGGGCGTTACTTGTCATTTCTGACTCATGACGGGCAAATTGGATTGACATCGCTTGATCAACCAGGCGTGATATGGCGTATCGGCGTTGGATCGGCTGAATCGCCTGTCTCTGCGTCAGTGCTCTTTTTGCCGTAAAACTTGATCAAAGAATAACGCGTGATGAAAACCTTCCTGAGTCAACTTTGTAAGGGTGTGATAATAGTGACCTTGCTGTGGATGAGTGTGACACTCGTTTCTTCACAGCATGTCACAGCATGGTCAATAGCTGCGCCCTTCTTATCACCGCAATCACCACCGTCGCTGTCGCCGACACCTTTCTTCCGTTACCCGGTTGTTCCAAACGCACAGGTTTCTGGCTACTTAGATCACAATGGCACCTATCCTGTCAATCTAAATAATCTCGTGACTTTTTTCAGTAACCGAAAGAACGCCTCCGCGAGCTATGGTTACACTTTCTCCTGCCCAGAGATTGGCGTATCTGACTGGGTAGCTTGTGAAGGACCATATTCTAGCGAGGCTGCTTGCCCTAATTATCAAGAACTATGGTATGACGGGCATACTGGAACTGACTTTGAATATGCCGCCGACTGGCATGAAACTGGACCGAATAGCGATACATGTCACCGGAGCCGATTTACGGGGATTACACGTCCCGTTTATGCTCCCGCTGCTGGAAAGGTTCAGCTGATCCAGTTAGGCCATCCATCAAACGGCAACGCAATCTTCATCACGCATGACTTGGACGGCGACGGCGATTACAATGACGACATCATTCGGTCAGCCTACCTGCATTTTGCAGATGGTAGTATCGCAGTGGCTCAAACACAACCCATTGCAAAAGGTCAGTATCTTGGTTTGGGCGGAATGACCGGAAAGGCCTATACGCCCCACTTACACTTTGAGGTGCAGCGCTCTACTGATCCTACGTTCGCAACGAACAAATGGCCGGTTGACCCCTTTGGTTGGGTTGGCTCCGGCAACGATCCGTGGCCATATGCTAACTACCCGCTTTGGCTTTATGAAACTTTTCTTTCCACGATGTTCAAAAACTATGCCGTTTGTTCCCAGGGCGCTTCTTTAATTCAGAACGGCGATTTTGAACAAGGTTCAGTCGTTTGGACGGAACAGACATCCACCCCACCCATCATCCGTAGCACATTACCTGTCACGCCCACAAGCGGCGTTTGGGCGGCATGGCTAGGTGGTTTCGATAATGCGAACGAAACGTTGCGACAGGATTTTCTGGTGCCAATCAACACCGGGACGGCTCAGATTCGGTATTGGGTATGGATCGCCGGGGCGGAGCCAGGCGGCACGCCATACGATCATGTCTATGTGCGCCTGCGCGACGCTAACGGCGCGCAAACACATTTTATTGATGATATTGACAATACCTGGAACCGCGGAGTATGGATTGATCGGTGGCTAGGTCTATATGGCTTGGACCAGTATGTTGGACAAACGCTTCGGCTAAGCTTTGAAGCCGTTACTGATAACAACAGGCCTACCCATTTTGTAGTCGATGACGTTCGACTGACCATGCAGTGCGGTAGTGGAACTGGTCCCTTACGCGCAGTGCTGTTGCAAAGCACCCCTGGGTTGAGAGCTGATCCTCCCAACCCGTTGAATCCGAAACCTTGATGTGAAGGTGTGTTTGAAGCGCAGCGATTTGTGAAGTAATTCTATCCCATAACATACGGGGATTATCCTATGAACTTACAGCAACTTCCTTTGATTAGCATCGTGCTCTTCTTCCCGCTGGTCGGCGCGGTGATCGTGGCGTTCATGAAGCGCGACGACGCCGAACTGATCAAACGCTTCACGCTGGTGTGGACCATCCTCACCTTTGTCTTGTCGCTGGGCTTCGTCGTCGGCTTTCGGTATGCCGATCCCGGCTTTCAGTTCTTTGAAAGCTATCCGTGGATTCCGCAACTGGGCATCGGCTACCAGGTGGGATTGGACGGTATCAGCTTGCTGCTGATCATCCTGACGACGGGCCTGATGCCGCTGGCAGTGCTGTCGTCGTTCAAGGCCATCACCGATCGGGTGAAGGAATACTACATCTTCATGCTGCTGCTTGAAACCGGCATGCTGGGCGTCTTCGTCAGCCTCGATCTCTTCCTGTTCTACGTGTTCTGGGAAGTGACGCTGGTGCCCATGTATTTCCTGATCGGCATCTGGGGCGGCAAGCGGCGCGTATATGCGGCGGTGAAGTTCTTCCTGTACACCATGGCCGGTTCGCTGCTCATGCTGTTGGCGATCCTGTATCTGGGTATCAACGGCGGGACGTTCTCACTGCCGGGGTTGCTGGCGAACAATGCGTGGCTGCGCGGCGCGCCGGAAATGCTGCTGTTCATCTTCTTCGGCATTGCCTTTGCCATCAAAGTGCCGATGTGGCCGTTCCACTCGTGGTTGCCCGACGCGCACGTCGAAGCCCCGACGGCCGGTTCTGTGATCCTGGCAGGCGTCCTGCTAAAGATGGGCACCTACGGCTTCCTGCGCTTCAACCTGCCGCTGTTCCCGAATGCCAGCCAGCAGGCCGCGCCGTTCATCGCCGTGCTGGCGATCATCGGCATCATCTATGGCGCCATCGTGTCGTTCGCGCAAACGGACGTGAAGAAATTGGTCGCGTATTCGTCGGTGAGCCACCTGGGCTTTGTGATGCTGGGCATCTTCGCGCTGAATCAGCAGGGCATTCAGGGTGCAATCTTGCAGATGGTCAATCACGGCATCAGCACGGGCGCGTTGTTCTTGCTGGTCGGCTTCATCTACGAGCGCCGCCACACGCGCGAGATGGCCGAGTTCGGCGGGCTGTGGAAGATCGTGCCGATCTACGGCTCGATCATGTTGATCGTCGCGCTGAGCAGCATGGGCCTGCCGGGCCTCAACGGCTTCGTCGGCGAGTTCACGATCCTGCTCGGCACGTGGGCGGCCAACCCCGTGTGGGCGGCCTTCGCGGCGACCGGCGTGATCCTGGCCGCGGTCTACATCCTGACCATGTTCCAGAAGATGTTCATGGGCGAGACGAACCACGAAGAGAACAAGCACCTGATCGATCTGTCGCGCCGCGAGTTGTGGGTCATCGTGCCGCTGGTGGTCTTCATCTTCGTCATCGGCATTTTCCCGCAGCCGTTCTTCAGCACGATGACGGCTTCGGTGAATGCGCTGTTACAGGGTGTCGGCGGCGCGGTGGCGCTGCGTTAAGCCGATCGGTTGTCTGCTCCCCCCGGATCTCATCCGGATTCTGAACTGGGCCTAAGACTATGTACACACTCGAAGTGACCTTGCTCGATTTCTACACGATGCTGCCCATGCTGATCCTGGCAGTAGGCGGCATGGCGCTGATGCTGATCGATCTGGCGCTGAAGCCGCAGCACAAGCACTATGGCGCATGGCTGGCGGTGGCAGCCTTCGCGGCGGCGGGCGCGGCCTCGTGGGCGCTGCTGGGCCAATCGGGTACGGCGTTCTCCGGCATGTTGGTGGTCGATTCGTATGCGCAGGTGCTGGGGCTGGTGGCGATCGGCGCGGGCTTGCTGACGGTGCTGACCTCGATTCACTATCTGCGTGATCGCGGCATCTTCCGCAATGAATACTTCGTGCTGCTGCTGTTCAGCGTGAGCGGCATGGTGATGATGGCGGCAGCCCACAACTTGATCATCGTCTTCATTGCGCTGGAATTGCTGTCGATCCCGCTGTACGTGCTGGCTGGTTTCGCGCGGCCCGATACGGCCTCGGAAGAAGCGGCGCTGAAGTATTTCCTGCTTGGCGCGTTCGCTTCTGGTTTCTTGCTGTTCGGCATTGCCATGATGTACGGCGCGCTGGGCACCACCGATCTGGCGCAGATCACCGCGAAGGTTTCTTCGGTGGGCGCATCGCCGATGCTGCTGTTCGGCGCGGCGCTGATTTTGGTAGGCCTGGGCTTCAAAGTGGCGGTGGTGCCGTTCCACATGTGGACGCCGGATGTGTACGAAGGCGCGCCCACCCCCGTCACCGGCTTCATGTCGGTGGGCGCCAAGGCCGCCGGGTTCGCGGCTTTGCTGCGCGTGTTTGTGTATGCGCTCGGTTCGATTCAAGCCGATTGGGTGCTGCTGGTCTCGATCATCTCGGCTCTTACGATGATCCTGGGCAGCATCGTGGCGATCGCGCAGACCAACCTCAAGCGCATGCTGGCCTACTCCAGCATCGCCAGCGCGGGCTACATTCTCATCGGCGTGGCGGCGGGCAATGAAACGGGCGTGTACGGCGCGCTGTTTTATCTGGTGGCCTATCTCTTCACCAATCTTGGCGCGTTCGCCGTGCTCACCACGATGGCCCGGCGCGGACTGGAAGATCAATCCTATAAGACCTATCGCGGCCTGTATCAGCGCAGTCCGGGCCTCGCGATCATGATGATGATCTTCATGCTGAGCCTGGCGGGCATTCCGCTGACGGGCGGCTTCATCGGCAAGTACTTGTTGTTCGCCTCGGCGGTGCAGGCCGGCCTGGCGTGGCTGGCCATCGTGGGGGTGGTCACCAGCGTCATCGCCGCGTTCTTCTATCTGCGCGTGATCGTGGACATGTTCATGCGCGAGGCGGAACCCGGCCACGCCGTGCAGCCGGTGAGCTACCGCCCGTTGAATTTCACCGTGGGCCTCGCCGCCGTGGGTGTGCTGGTGCTGGGCATCGTACCCGGCCTCGTGATCGCGCTGGTGCAGAATGCGGCGCAGTGGTTGATTGCGGGCGCGGGGTAACGGACTGCGTGATGCGTGAATGAAAACTCCCTTGCTCAGGTGACGGGCAAGGGAGTTTTGCTTTCAATTTTTCGAGATCACTATTGACGTAAAGGCCACACATGTAGCGATAAGCCGAATAGAGCCATATCAATATCAGCGGCACGCGAGAGAGGGGGTGAGGATCGCTTGGCGCGATACTGAAGATTCCTTTCGCAGACCATTGCCTCATTCACGATGTCATGCCTGTTCCGCATAGTTTGGGCCTTAAGACCTCTGGCTTCTCTAATTGCGTGATCAGTATTCCAGGCATGTTTCTCCATTTCGTCGAGCATGGCGCATGTTCGCCAATCTACAACTCCCCAATCTTCTGGATTCAAGAAGCGTAAAACGGCTGTAGCCACTTTAGCCCGGCGTTGCCCTGTCGCTGCGTCAGTTGATGAACCGAAACCCTTGAGTTCCATGATCGATCGGACGGCTTCCACATCACTTCGTGCGTTAATTGTTCTCAGAAATGCTTTCCATACAACTCTGGGTGAGTTTTCTTTTGCATTCTTCATCCTGGAAGGCATACACATTGCCTTCCACTTCTCGATATTCAACAGCAAGTTCTGTGCGGTTTCAAGAGCCGCTGGCGTCGGCTCATTATCATATCGCTTCAAGTCAGAAAGAACTTGCTGGCTGGCTTGTTCAATGTCAAGGGTAAGTTGCCAGTATTGGGCATCTTGCTTGTAGCGCTGGAGACCATCTTCGAGGTTCATGCTTGTATTCCGAGTTCTACGACAGTCACCAGCTGCTTTCGACAACCAATTCGGTTTTCATGCCGTGGAATGAGCGAATGGAACTTGAAGCAAGCTGGCTCGATGTATCTCTGTGGGTAAATCTAATCTGAAGCCAATAGCAGCTCCAATTGTTGCGTCAGCGAAGGAACATGCGCCTGCACTGTTTGCCAGAGCAGTTGATCGTCCACGCTGTCGTAGCCGTGAATGATACGATTGCGCAGGCCGATAATTCGCCGCAATTCGGGAATCAGCGTCGTCAAGTCAGATTGTTCGTTCTCGGCGTGACTCAACGCTTCGCCGATAATTTCAAACTGCCGCTCCACGGCGGAGCGCAGCATCAAGTTGCCTTCGTACTCGGCGAAGGTGTGTCCCGCCACAAAGCCCTGAATGGCGCGGCAGGCTTCCAGCGCATCAAGCAGGCGTTTCTTCAGCGTGGGTTTCATAGATCACTTGAGCCGTGCGCTCCACTTCAGCGCGAAAGTACGGATTGCGAATCGCGCGTTCGGTGATCACATCGACGCGGCGATTGAACAATTTCTCCAGCGCTTCGGCAAAATCCAGGTAGCGGTCGGGGTAATCACGGCTCTGTGTGTTGGCGAACTCGGCCACAAAGTCCAGATCGCTGGCGGCGGGGACAAATGCGCCGGTTGCCGCCGAACCGAATAGACGCAATTTGCGCACACGATATTGCCGGCACAAAGCCGCCAGCGTGGCGCGTTGTTGCTCAACTTCACCGATCATGAGTAGTCACCTGCTGACATTGGCCTCTTACACTGGAAGTCTGCTGTTTAGTATAGCATAGGACGCGACTACTTATTGCCCTATTTTGCCACCGGCTTGAAACGCAGCGCCGCCCCCACATCGACTTTACGCATCCGGCGGCCCCATCTGCCAGTTCGTAACTGCGGCCCACTCCTCGGCAGCCAGGTAGATGAGATCGACTGCCGGATCTTTCACGTCGGGATACATCTGCGGATCAGCCAAATGCTGCGCCAGGCGGCGCTTGAGTTCTGCGTACGCCCCGGCAGTGGCGGGATGCGCGCGCAGATAGTCGCGGAACAAGAGCGCATAGCGTTGATTGGCTCGCCCCTGCACCCGCACGTGAGTATGAGTCCGGCGCTGACCCGGCGGCGGCGTGAACAACCACTTATCCCAGTCGGTTTCTGTTCCACCGACATGCGGTGGCCGATGATCGCGCATACCTTCCCGCCAAGTATAACCGAGAGTTGCCAGAGCCGATCGAACTCGATCATCCAGCGCGGCGACCGTGATCTGAATATCGATCACGTCCTTGGCGGGCAAGCCCGGCACCGCAGTCGAGCCGATATGATCGATGCGCACGGCCAGCGGTCCCAGCGCCTGGCGCAGAGGCGTCGCAATAGCCTGAAACTCAGACGGCCAGCGTTCCTGATAGGCGACGATTTCGACCAAGGGCGGCCTCACTTATCGCTGGGCTTGAAGCGCAGCGCCGACCATACTTCGTCGAGCGCGATCTGGCGGACCGGCTGCCAGCCGAGCGGCAGCACGGCGGCCCACAGTTTGTCGCGGTTCACATCGGTCTTCACCTTCGACGATCCCTTCGCGTAAGCAAGCCACAACATGCCGCCGGGCTTGACGCGCTGCCCGACCTTGGGCATGCGCTCCGCCACTTCGGCCAGCGAGTTGACGAAGAGCAGTACGGCCTCGGCTTGCCCGGCAGCGCGCGTCGAAACGGTAAGGTGTTTCAGTTCTTTCGCCAGGTGATCGGCATAACCTTTAGGCGCGTTGATCACGATCAACTTGCCGGATTTGATTTGCAGCTTCTGTGCGAGCGAGGTGGGCATGTGCGTTCTCCTTGCGTGATGCTTCTTCCATCAGTATAACGCAGCTCGCGCTGCGCGCCAATCGTCATTTACCCGCTTGCTGATTCAGGGTACAATGGCCGCGCTCTGCGGTAAATTTTTGCTGAAGAGGATTTGTTGTGCTGTGGATTCAATTCATCATCTGTGTGGTCATCGTCGTGGCGGCGTCCAGCATCTTGTCGCGTTACGCCGATGTCATCGCCGAAAAGACCGGGTTGGGCCGGGCCTGGGTGGGCGCGATTTTGCTGGCGGGGGTCACCTCGCTGCCGGAATTGGTCTCTGGCGTCACGGCTGTCTCGGTATTGAACGCGCCCAATCTCGCCATCGGCGGCATCGTGGGCAGCAACCTGTTCAACCTCACGCTGATCGCCGTGATGGATGTGGCCTATCAACCTGGCTCCATCCTGTCGCGCGCGCAGGAGGGGCACATCCTTTCAGGCGGGCTGGGCATCCTGCTCATGGGCCTGGCCATCAGCGCGCCGTTGATGGGCGTGGCGCTGAACGGCGCGGGAGTCTTCGGTTTTAGCTTCATCAGCATCGGTATCGTCGTGTTGTATGTGATTGGCGCGCGCTTGCTGGCCACCTTTCAGAGCAAACGCACGGCGGAAGTGCTGGAGCAAGAAGCCGAGGTGCTGCATTACGATCGTATCAGCCGCCAGCGCGCGTTCCTGGTGTTTGGCGGCGCGGCCCTGGTGGTGGTGGTGACCGGCGTGTGGTTGTCGTCCCTCACCGATCAAATCGCCGCCGAAACCGGGCTGGGCCGCAGTTTTGTCGGCGCGCTGTTCCTGGGCGTCAGCACCTCGCTCCCGGAAATCACGGCCAGCCTGACCGCGGTGCGCATCGGCGCCATCGATCTGGCCATCGGCAATGTGCTGGGCAGCAATCTCTTCAACGTGACGCTGCTCGCCGTGTACGACCTGTTCGACGGCGGCGCCAATCTGTGGGCGGTGATGAGCAACGCCAATGCGCTGGGCTTGATCATCGCCATGATGATGACGGCCGTGGTCATCGTCAGCCTGATCTACCGCGCCTCGCCCAAGACGCCGTGGCGCGTCAGCTGGGATGGGGTGGCGCTGGTCGTAATGTATCTCGGCGCGATGCTTGCCCTCTACGCGTTGAGCTGAGGCGGACACATTGCCCCGGCGCGTGGTCTTCCCGATCGGGTCACGCGGCCCGATCGGGTTTCTGTTTTCAGGGAGCGCTCATCTTCTGCCGGTACAATTGCAGTACCTTTGCCACCTACAGGAGCAGCCATGAAGATTCTGCATGTGCTAACTTTTGGCGTCGGCCTGATCTTGCTGACAGCCTGCGCCGCGCCCGTTAATCCCCCGGCGCGCACGCAGGCTGCGACCAGCACGCCCACGCCCCTCATTCAAGCGACAGTCACGCCGCGGCCCGCGCCCACCGAAATGTCCACAGCAGCCGCGGCGCCGACCGCGGCGCCGACCGCGCCGCCGACCGCGCCGCCTCCGACACCGGCGGCAACGGCCCAACCGATCGGGCCGTTTGAGATCGATCTGAAGCCGATCGTGCAGGGCGGCCTGGTGCGCCCGGCTTACGTGACACATGCGGGCGATGATCGCCTGTTCATCGTCGAACAGCCGGGGCGTATTCGCCTGCTGCGGAACGGCCAGTTGCTGGCGCAGCCCTTTCTCGACATCGCCGACAAGGTGACCACCGACGGCAACGAGCAAGGTCTGTTGAGCGTGGCGTTTCATCCCGCGTTTCAGCAGAACGGCCAGTTCTTCGTGAACTATACGCGCCGGGGCGACGGCGCGACGGTGATCGAACGGTACACGCTAGCCGTCACTGATCCGGATCGCGCCGATGTGCGCTCGGGTCAAGTGCTCCTCGTCATCGCGCAGCCGGAAGCCAACCACAACGGCGGCCTGATCAAATTCGGGCCGGACGGCTATCTGTACGTGGGCATGGGCGACGGCGGCGGCCGGGGCGATCAACACGGCGCCATCGGCAACGGGCAGGATCCACAGTCGCTGCTGGGCAAGCTGCTGCGCCTCGATGTGACGAATCAAGCGACCTACGCCATTCCGGCGTCCAATCCGTTCAACACTGAAATCTGGGCCAGTGGCGTGCGCAATCCGTGGCGCTTCTCGTTCGATCGCGCGACGGGCGATCTGTTCATCGCCGACGTGGGCCAGAACGCTTTCGAGGAAGTGAACTTCCAGCCGGCCGCCAGCGCGGGCGGCGAGAACTACGGCTGGCGCATCATGGAGGCGTCACACTGCTATAATCCGCCGGAAGGCTGCAACCAGGCAGGCTTGGTGCCGCCGATTGCAGAATACAGCCACAACGAGGGCGGTTGCTCGGTGACGGGCGGCTATGTCTATCGTGGATCGCAGTATCCGGCCATGCAGGGCGTGTACTTCTTTGGCGATTACTGTTCTGGTATCATCTGGTCGCTGCAGCGCAACGGCGATGGGTGGCAGATGACCAAACGGCTGGAGGCCGGAGTGCGCATCAGTTCGTTCGGCGAGGACGTGAACGGCGAAGTGTACGTCGTCGATCACAGCGGGGCGATCTATCATCTCGTCGCGCGCTAAAATCTGATCCGCGAATCTTCACGAATCGACGCGAAGGAAGGCTGCGTGAGCACTCGTGTCAATTCGTGGAACGCCAGTTACTCGTTACTCGTTACTTATTATGCTCAAAGCCATCACCTTCGATTTCTGGAACACGCTGTATAAAGCGGCGCCGTATGCCTTTGCGCTGCGGCGCAAGTTCATGTTTGAAGTCTTTGCGAAGAATCACATCGATGTCGGCGTGGAGCAGGTGGACGAGGCGGAAGAGGTGGCGCGCCAGAACTGGAACCGCATCTGGCGCGAGGAGTATCGCACGCCGCCCGCGGCCGATTGGGTGCGCTGGCTGCTGGACGAATTGCTCATCACACTGCCGCCCGCTGACTTCGACGCGCTGGCCGACTATTTCGATCGATCGCTGCTCGAGGCCGATCCCGGCCCGACGTTGATCGACGGCGCGGCGGAGACCGTGCAGCGCCTGGCGCAGCGCTACAAATTGGGCGTCATTTCTGATTCAGGTCTCTCGACAGGCAGGACGCTGCGCTACTTTCTCCGGCGCGATGGTCTCTTCGCTTGCTTCTCTTGTACGACCTTCTCTGATGAAGTCGGCGTGAGCAAGCCGCACGCGCGCATCTTTCAGATCACGCTCGATCGATTGGGCGCGCAGCCGCAGGAAGCGGTGCACCTGGGTGATCTCACGCACAGCGATATTGCGGGCGCGAAAGCGATCGGGATGTCTGCCGTGCGCCTGACGGCCAACTATGATGACGCCAATCGATCGGTTGAGCCGGATGCCGTGGTGAATTCGTTTGCGGAGTTTGAGGCGTGGCTGGCACAGCAAGGCTGAAGGATGAGGGATGAGGGATGAAGCTGTGAGCGGCGTTCCAGGCATTGAAACGGCGCGGCTCTTGCTGCGACCATTTATGGCAGACGATCTCGACGACTACAGTCGCTTGATCTTCGCCGATGCCGACGTGATGCGCTACTTGCCCCAGCGTGATCTCGCGCCGCGTGAGCGTGCCGAGCGAACCATGGCCGTCTTTGCGGAGCGCTGGACCGAACATCGCTGTGGTGTGTGGGCCGTGACCGATAAGACGACGGGCGAATTCATGGGCCACTGCGGATTAGGCCCGGTGCCGGAAGCGGGCGAGATCGAGGTGTTGTATGCGCTCGGCAAAGTGTTCTGGGGACGCGGCTTTGCCACCGAATCTGCCCGCGCCAGTGTGCGCTTTGGCTTTGAACACGCCAACCTGACACGCCTCGTCGCCTGTGCCGCGCCGGACAACATCGGCTCGCGGCGCGTGATGGAACACCTCGGCTTCGTCTATGAGAAAAAGGCGCATTACTTCGGCCTCGATCTGGTGCAGTACGCTCTAGCACGCGAGCACGTTCGGCTGGATGACTCGATCTTTATGCTGCGTTGACGTTGCTCCCGCTCCTGTGATCGAGTATACTCCTCTCAGCCCACGGAGGAGTGACATGCCGTCGAGTCTGGGAGATCGCTTGAGTGCCGCGCGCCGCCGCCAATTTGTGGGACGCGCGACAGAACTGGCCTTGTTTCAGTCGGCGCTGAATGCGGCCGAGCTACCGTTTCAGGTGCTCTTTGTCTACGGCCCCGGCGGTGTGGGCAAGACGACGCTGCTCAACGAGTTCGCGCGGCTGTGCGCCGCAGCCGGAGCGCGAGCACATTACCTCGACGCGCGCAATATCGACCCCACACCCGAAGCGTTTCTCGCCGCACTGCGCGCCGCGCTCGATCTGCCCGATGACAAATCGCTGCTGCACACGCTGGCCGAGCAATCCCACGTCCACGTCTTCTTCATCGACACCGCCGAGCTGCTGCTGCCGATCGACAACTGGCTGCGCGAAGTGTGCCTGCCGCAATTGCCGGAGAATACGCTGGTCATCATGGCCGGGCGTGAACCGCCCGCGGCGGCCTGGCGCGCCGATGCCGGCTGGCAGACCCTGATTCGCGTGCTGCCGCTGCGCAACCTCACGCCCGATGAAAGCCGCGCCTATCTCACGAAGCGCAGCATCCCCGCAGATCAACAGTCATCCATTCTAAAGTTCACGCACGGCTTCCCACTGGCGCTGTCGCTGGTGGCCGACGTTTTTGCGCAGCGGCAGGACTTGCGCACCTTTGAACTGGAAGCACAGCCGGATCTGATCAAGATACTGCTGGAGCGCTTCGTGCAGAAAGTGCCCGGCCCGGCGCATCGCGCTGCCCTGGAGGCCTGTGCGTTGGTGCGCGTCACCACCGAAGCCCTGCTGGGCGAAATGCTGATGATGAGCGACGCCGTGCACGAGTTGTTTGACTGGCTGCGCGGCCTGTCGTTTGTCGAAGCCCGCGCGGACGGCCTGTTTCTGCACGATCTGGCGCGCGATGCGCTGGCCGCCGATCTGCGCTGGCGCAATCCCGATTGGTATACGGAGCTCCATCGGCGCGCGCGCAGCTACTATCATCGCCACATTGAATCGTCGACCGGCATCGCGCAGCAGCGCTTGCTGTTCGATCTCATCTTCCTGCATCGTGACAATGCGCTGGTGCGTCCTTTCCTGGAATGGCAGGCCAGCGGCAGCGCGGCGTTCGAGACAATGCGTCCGGCCGATGCGCCGTTCCTCACGCGGCTGATCGCGCAGCACGAAGGCGCAGCATCGGCGCGCCTTGCCGCGCACTGGTTCGATCGGCAGCCGCAAGCCGCGCAGGTGCTGCGTGAGGCCGGTGGCCAGCCCACGGGGTTGCTCGTCGTGCTCTCGCTCCACCAGGTGACCGAGGCCGATCGGCAGATCGATCCGGCTGTGCGCGCGGCGTGGACTTGCTTGCAGCGCAAGCCGCTGCGCGCGGGTGAGACCGCCACGCTGTTTCGCTTCTGGCTGGCGCGCGACACGTATCAGGCCGTCTCACCCACCCAGAGTGTGATCTTCGTCAACGTCGTGCGGCATTACCTCACCACGCCCGGCCTGGCCTTCACGTTCTTCCCCTGCGCTGATCCAGATTTCTGGCTGCCGATGTTCACCTATGCCGATTTGATCCGCCTGCCCGAAGCGGACTTCACGGTGGGCGGCAAGACCTACGGTGTCTACGGGCACGATTGGCGATCGGAACCCCCGGCGGCCTGGCTGGGCATTCTGGCCGAGCGTGAGATCGCCGCCTCGCCGCAGACTGCGCCGCCGGCCGCGGCTGAAGCCATCATCGTCTTGAGCGAGACGGATTTTGCCGCAGCGGCGCGAGATGCCCTGCGCGATTTCACGCAGCCCGATCTGCTGGCAGGCAACCCGCTGGCCCGCTCGAGACTGGTGATCGATCGGGTGGGGCTGAGCGCCGAAGCGCGCCAGCGCGTAGCGACCCTGCAAGCGATCGTGCGATCGACCGCCGAGGCACTGCAATCATCGCCCCGCGATGCCAAGCTCTATCGGGCGGTGTACCACACCTATCTTCAGCCTGCGCCCACGCAAGAGCAGGCGGCAGAACTGCTCGACGTGCCGTTCAGCACCTATCGGCGGCATCTGAAGGCAGGCATCCAGCGCCTGACCGAGATGCTCTGGCAGCAGGAGCTCGGCAATTGAGCAGCGCTTGAGCAGTGAGTGATCTGGCAACTGAACAGCGTTTGGCCGTACACTGCCGTCATCCTCAAGTAAGACGGCAGTTGCAGTGCAGGAGGCCAGTCGTGGAGACACACTCGTTAGCGTTGTTCGCCGGCACGTTGTCGACGTTGATGTTTGTTTCGAGTAACTTCCCCATGTTGGTAAAGGCGTTCAGGACGCAGGACCTGCGCTCGTACAGCCTGACGCATATCGCCCTGAGCAACGTCGGCAACCTCATCCACTGGATCTATGTCGCCAGCCTGCCGGTCGGGCCCATCTGGTTTCTGCACGGCTTCTTCACGATCACCACGGGGCTGCTACTGCTGTGCTACCTGCGCTATCAGCGGCGCGCCCGCCTGACCTGAGTTTGAAAACTGAGCAAAAAATGAGCAGTCATCGGGCTGGTGATCAATCGCGCCTTTTCGTATACTGAAAATGTCATCGACCCGGACTGATCTCAGGATACAGTGATGGATTCCATAATTAGCGAGTTTTTGAACGGCTTCATGGCAGCCTGGAACGCGCACGATGTGCGCGCGGTGGCCGCCTACTACGCGCCCGATTACGAGGAGATCGACGTGGCGCGCGCCCAGCCGCAGGTGGGGCCGGACAACGTGCGGCGCACCCTGCTGTACTACTTGCGGGCTTTCCCGGACTTTCAGGTCACGCTCGACGATGCCATTGTCAACGGCGAGCGCGTGGCGATGTACTGGACGTGGACGGGCACACAGCGCGGCACGTTCATGAACATTCCCGCCACCGGTCATCGCGTTTCAGTGCGCGGCTCGTCGTTGGTGACGCTGAAAGACGGCCAGATTCAGCGTGCCATTCGCATCTGGGATCTGGCCGGCCTGCTGCGCGATTTGAAGCTGCTGCCGGAACTCACAGCTTGATAGCGGGGGTGGAGTGTCTCACCCAGTCCCGTGCGTGCTTCACGAGCGAGCGTTTCTCGCAACAGCAGTCAGCCAGGGAGCAAATATCATGTCACCGGAAGAGAATAAGGCGCAGGCGCGCCGCGCGTTCGACGAGTTCATCAACAAGAAGAACCTGGCCGTTGCCGGCGAGTATGTTGCGCCTAACTACGTCGGCCACTTCAGCAATGCGCCGCTGGTGCAGGGTGTGGCGGGGTTTCAGCAGTATCTGTCCGCATGGAATAGCGCTGTACCCGACAGCCAAGTCACGATTGATGACGTTGTGGCCGAAGGCGACAAGGTCGTGATGCGCGTGACTTATCGCGGCACGCACACCGGCCCGCTGCAGAACATCCCACCCACCGGCAAATCGATCACTGTCAGCGCCATAAATATTTTCCGGATGGTGGACGGCCTGGCGGTCGAGCAGTGGGCCGTCATCGACGATCTGGGCATGATGCAGCAATTGGGTTTGATCCCGGCGCCGCAGGCTTTGCCGCAGTAACCGGCAATCACGAACAGGAGGCAATCCATGTACGGCACCATCGCACGGGTCAAGATCGACCCCACGAAGATCGAGGAGTTGAAAGCGCTGGGTGAGAGCATGGGCACGGCTCCCGGCCAGGTGGCGCGGTACGTCTACCAGATGGATTCTGATCCTGGCGAGTTATTTCTGGTGGCCGTGTTCGAGAGCAAAGAAGCCTATTGGGCCAACGCGCAAAGCCCGGAGCAAAACGCGCGCTTCCTGCAGCTGCGCGCTTTGCTGCTGGATGATCCACAGTGGCACGACGGCGTCATCGTCAGCGTAGCGTAAGTTTTTCATCAGTGAGCACAACTCAATGACTAAATCCACTCCTGCCTCCGACATTGATGTATTGACCGCCGTCGACGAGAATCTGTTCGATCTCTTCCGCGCGATGGCGAACGTGCTGGGCGGTGAGCTGCAAGAAACCGATCGGCTGTGCCGCCACCTGACGTTCCCCACCAATCCCATGTTCAAAGGCGTGTGGCGCACGCGCCTGTCGGCCGTTGAGGTCGATGCGGCCATCGACGAAACGATCGCGTGGTTCAAGGAACGCAACGCGCCGTACTTCTTCTGGTGGACGGGTCACGGCACGCAGCCCGTCGATCTGGGTCAGCGCCTGGCAGCACGCGGATTGATCTCGATGGAAGAACAGCAGCACCAACTCGCCAGCGGCATCGTCTCCACCGCTTCCGGATCGCCGTGCATGGTGGCCGATCTGCAGCGCATGAATGAAGCTGCGTTGACCACCGTGCCACCCGGCTTCACGATCGAAGCAGTGCGTGACGAGACCCTGCTGGTTGACTTCAAGCGCGTCTTCGTCGAGACGTATGGCATTCCTGAATGGGCCGGTCAAGGCTGGGTGGATGCGACGCTGCATGCCGGCCTCGGGCGCACACCGTGGAAAATGTTTGTGGGCTACTTGAACGGCGCCGCCGTGGCAACCAACATGCTGTTCAACGGCGGCGGCGTAGCGAGTGTGTATGCGGTGGCGACGCTGCCTTCAGTGCAGCGGCAGGGCATCGGTGGGGCGATCACGTTGAAGCCGCTGCTGGAAGCGCGCGAGATGGGCTATCGTTACGCGGTGCTGTTCGCCACCGAGATGGGTGTGCCGGTATATGAGCGCCTGGGATTCCGGCAGACCGGTGCGCGGATCGATCGCTATTTGTGGCGGAATGCGCAAGTCAAAAAATTCTGATTGACGCTGCGGGCGATTTGCCTTACACTACAGTCACAATTTTCTTCCACAACTTCATGGCGAAGGCAGGGGCATGGCTGGCGTGCGGGGGCGCGCAGCAATGTTCTCCCCAAAAACACGCTGCCTTTCAGGCCGCCTGCGAAGTCGCGCAGGCGGCCTGTTGCGGTTGATGGTGGATAAACTTGAGCGTGAGGAAAAATGTCTCTATGATCGACGTCAATGCGCTTTCATCATGGGGCACCATCATCGGCGGGTTCGCCACCGCCATTGGCATCCTGGTGGCTCTAATCGCCATATGGGTTCAAGCGCGTCACTCAAGTTCTTCGCTGAGGACTGAGGTGCTGTTGAGGTTATGGGAGCAATTCGATAGCGAGAACATGCGTACAGATAGGAAGAAAGCTGCCTCGGCTCTCTTGATCTGGATTAATCAGGGTAAAAAGGACACACCTACCACGGGGCTGCATAGCTTAGACCGGATTCTTAATTTCTTCGAACTGGTGGGCCTATTGCTCCTCAAGCAAGAGGTTATTGATTACGATTCCACCAAAACCATGTTCGCTTTCTGGTGTACGGCGTACTGGCAGGCAGCGGAACAGCCGGCAATGTCAGGTGAATCATCCTATGTTGCTGACTCACGTAATGACAATGACTTGCTGTGGCAAAGCGCTGGGAATTTGGCGAAAAGATTCTCAGCAGGAATCTCTCAGATGGATCAAGAAAAGTTGAAGGATTTTCTCGCGAGCGAAACTCAACTCGGTTAAGGAGAGTAACCCATGAAACCACCCATTTCCTTTGGCCCATCTTCTTTCGATTCCTCTTCATTCGACCCGACTCCTGTCATCGATGTGATAATGAGAAATCTGAGCGAACGCCTAGAGGCGTGGAAGGCTTATCCTGGAATTGTAGGACCACAACCACAGCAGGCAGGCAGTCCATCATCATCCAAGCAGGGAACTCGTGGTGATCAGAAGCCCAACGAAGCTGAATTATCAACGTTGCCTTCATCCTGGAAGATAACTCCAGTGGCTTGGGATTATGAGTTTAGAGAAGGACCTCAAGAGCAACATCTCAAGGCTTTGGGAGAGGAAGGGTGGGAATTATGCACAGTAATTTTTCGGCCTACGGGCGAACTTTGGGTCTTCAAGCGTCCAAGATTCAAAGAAGGCAGCGGCTAGCCAGCAGTTGCAGTCGACCATAGCATGCAAATCACGTGCCGGGGCGCAACAGACTTTGTGAGGAGGCAGTGATGAGCACTATCTACTCGTACACCTGCAAGGATTATCCAGGAATGGAAGCTTGCCCAGGTAGGTTCCATGCGGAGACGGAAGACGAGCTATGGCAACACATGGAATTGCATGCGTCCGTCGCTCACCAGGAAGACCCTGCTAAGTGGACCGCTGAAGATAGAGCTCAACTCAAGAATCTCATTAAGATCGAGGGAGTATCTTGATGACAGAGAATGTTCTTGAGAAGTTGTTCGAACACAACCGTGCGACCGAGCACCACGAGCAGATCAACAGCATGCTCAGCATCTTCAGGAGACCGCCATGTCCAGAATAGAAAAACGTGTTGTCGTCAACTGCTCGATCGAGCGGCTTTATACCTATGTGCCCGAAGTCGCTTGGCTGCCGGAACTCTGGCCGGGTTTGCTGGAAGTGGGCGAGGTGCAGCGCCTGCCGCTGGGCGGCGTCATCGCCCGCTGGATCTACAAGATGACCGGCGTGCTCTTCGAGGATCTGGACGAGCGCTGTGAGCCGCTGGTCGATCGGGCTGGATCGCTGACCGCGCTGGGCAATATCAACTGCGCCATGCGGTGGCGCTTCCAGGTCAACACGCACGCGCCGGGGATTGCCCTCAACGGCGATTATACCTACTGGTCACTGTGCTAGATCTTCACTTTGCCAAGGAGCAACATGAACGAACAAGCCAATTTGCAGGTGGTGCAGCAACTCTATCAGGCCTTCGGCGCGGGCGACGGCCCCGGTCTATTCAGTGTCATTTCGCCCGACGTTGACTGGAAGTTTAACGGCCGTCCGACAGACCTGCCCTACGCCGGGCACTTCCACGGTCACGCCGAACTGCAAAACTTCTTCGGGGTCGTGGCGCAGACCGCCGAGGTGATCGAATTTGGCCCGCACGAGCTGTATGCCTTCGACGACAAGGTGGTGTCTCTGGGCGGCGAGAAAGTGCGCGCCAAAACCACGGGCAAGGTCTTTGAGACCGAGTGGATCCATTTCTTCACGATCAAGGACGGCCAGATTGTGCGGCTGCGCGAGTATTACGACACCGCAGTCATGGCCGAGGCGTTTCGCGCGGGGTGAGGTGGGCATGGCCGGCAACGACTATCATTTCACCACGATCTGGCGCGTCAGCGCAACTCTGCAAGAAGTCAACGACATCATCGGCAATGCGCTCGATCTGCCACGTTGGTGGCCGTCGGTCTACCTGGAAGTCAGGGAACTGGAGCACGGCGACGAGCGCGGCATCGGCAAAGTGATCGATCTGTACACCAAAGGCTGGCTGCCCTATACGCTGCGCTGGCAGTTCCGCGTGATCGAATCGCGCCAGCCCTACGGGTTTACGCTGGAGGCCTGGGGCGATTTTGTGGGGCGCGGTGTTTGGACGTTCGAGCCGGACGGTGAGCACGTCAACATCACGTACGATTGGAACATCCGCGCCGACAAGCCGCTGCTGCGCACCTTCTCGTTCATCATGAAGCCGATCTTTTCCGCCAACCACCGCTGGGCCATGCAGAAGGGTCTGGAGAGCTTGCAGATCGAATTGGCGCGGCGGCGCGCGCACAACCCCGAAGACCTGGCGCGCATCCCGCCTCCGCCTCCGCCCACGTTTCGTTTCAGGCAAGTTCAGCACTCGACTGCAGCTGCAGGTGATTCATGACGACTCTGTCACTCACGTCCACTCGCCCGCTCAGCCCCATGCGCTGTTTCGATCCGATCAAGGTGGCACACTATGAGAAAGAAGCGTGGGTCGCTTACTATCAACGCCAGTGGTTGAGATTGCTGCGCCTGCTGATCGGGCTGGTGCGTTCGACCTACGGCTTGTCGCTGTGGCAGGCGATTCGCGTGGGTATTCCCTTGACGCGCGCGCAGCTGGCCTTTGCCCCGCAGGATAATGATGTGCCTGAAGCGATCGCGTGTATGCGGCAGTTCTTCGCCTATATCACTGAGAAACACGGTGAGGATCTTGACCCCGCTGAAGCGGCGCTGGCCGAAGTGAGTTGGTGGGTGGTCCATCGCAAGTTCTTCGGGCGCAGCGATGATCCGGAAGTGATCAATGCGGTAGCCTGCGCCTATGCGGCCGCCTATCGCATCGATCCGGTGTTAGTGCGTGAGGCGGCCTATCACCGCGCGCAGGCGATGGTGTACTCCGATGCGTGGGTGCTGAGCGAGCGTGATTCGCGTGATCCGCGTTTGCAGCAGGAAGAGGAAGAGTTGATCAAATCGTATACGGCGCTGAAGCAGGCCGTGAATTGATCGAGCGCGGTCGGGGCGGCCAGCCAACAACCCGATCGGTGGTGTGAACCGATCGGGTTGTTTGATCTCAGCGTATGCCGGCGCGGCTACGGCGCATACGGATCGTCAGGCTCCAGCGGCGCGGTGGCTTTGACGCTCCTGGCAAAGGACGTGGCGTAGACAATAGCCGGATCGCCGCTCAGGCCGTAACCGTCCGGCCAGTACTGTGAGTTGAGCAGGCGCGGGGTGCGATCTTTGCCGGTGGCCGGATAGTACCAGATGCGGGCCGTGGCGTTACAGGGCAAAGCTGGAAAGGTGTTCTGTAGCCGCTGGCCGGCGCTGATGGGGAGCACGCCGTACAGCCGCCCCTCCGGCCGGAAGAGTGAGCCGTAGTGTGTGCGCAGTGTGATCACGCCGTTGGCGGGCGCTTTGTCGGACGAGGAAAGGGTGAGCAGGCATTTGTTCTTGCAGAATTTGTCGGAGACCGTGGCTGAGACGGTCTGCTGCGGGCCGAGGTCGACAAAGGTGTTGCCGCTCAAGCCTTGCAGCTGCACGTCGATGTAGACCAGCTTGCCGTCGGCCAACTGCTGCTTGCTGTAGCTCACGACGATGGGCAGCACAAAGTCGCCGCTGCCGAAGTTGCCGCTGTAGGTTTCTTTGTGCAGGTAATACTTGCCGTTGGCGTCCGGGGCGTTGAGGCGCACGCGGATGCGGTTGGTGGCATTGGTCGAGGTTCCGTTTACCGTGACCACGGCCGAATCCTTGCATACGGCAACGGCGTAGATGTACGCCGCGCCAGCTGTGGCGGCCGCCGGTGCACTGGCCGCTATGGGATTGACCAGGGTGAGCCATACGGCCATGGCGAGTAACAGTGAGCTTAACTTCTTCATCGTTGCCTCCGTAAAGTGATAACTATTTAGTGAGGTCGCGTCGGCCTGCATGGCGCGACGTCTATGGCGCAACGCCTTCAAACAGATCGCGCTCTTTAAGACGCTTGGCAGCGACGGCAGGTTCCACCAGCCGAAAGGTTTCCTGCGCGGCCAGCCATTTCTGCAAAAAGCCAAAGCGCGCCGGGCCGCCGCTATACTGGCTGGTGTGGCAGCGCGAGGCGGCCTGTTTGATCTCGTAATAGCGGCGGACGTTGATGGCCGTCGTTGCCGGGTAGTCGTGCGCGGCGATGTCGATGAGGTTGATGTCGCCGTTGCGCCCGAACCGGGTGGGATCGCGCCGCGTGATCCGCAGCACCAGCACAAAGAACTTAATCAGCCGCTTGGGAAAGACCGTCCAGTACAGTTTCTGCGGTTGATAGGGCGCGCCCGCTTCGGGATAGCGCGCCGCATCGCCCGCGGCGTGAAACGCCTCCGTCGTCCGGTGATGGATGAAAATATGATCGGGATGGCCGTAGCCGCCAAAGGGATCGAACGTCACCACCACCTGCGGCCGATAGGTGCGGATGATCTTCACCAGCTGGCCCGTGACCCGATCGGGATCGGCGTTGATGAAGGCGCGCGGATCCTGATTGTCCGGCGAGCCGATCATGCCGGAATCGCGGTAGCCCAGGTAGTGCAGGCCGGTGAGCTGGAGAATGTCGGCGGCGCGGCGCAATTCCTGGCCGCGCAGCGCGCCCAACCGTTGATCTTCCGGCAGATGTTCGTAGGGTTTCAGCATTTCCGCATCGACGCTACCCACTTCGCCGCGCGTGGCGCACACGTAGTGCACGTCCACCCCTTCGCGCGCATACTTCGCAATCGTGCCGCCGGGGCCAAACGATTCATCGTCGGGATGAGGAAACGCCAGCAGCAACCGCTTATCTTTCACGCGCCAGTCTCCACTTTTTGCCTGTCAGCCACATTGTAACACGCCCTCAGTCATCCAGCGTTTCGAGGATGACATTACTGGTAGACGCCATGGCGATGAACTCTTCGCGCGCCGGGACGGGCCGCAGGCGCGCGATCAATACCATCCCGATCGGAATCAGCGCGATGGCGGCAATGAATGGCCCGTGCGGATTCAGCGCAAACAGCGCCCCCGCCAGCAGCGCTGCCAGGCTGCGCGCCAGCGCAAAGATCGTTTCGTTCATCCCCAGCGCCGTGCCACGCAGATCGTGATCGACCTGCCCGGCCAGCTGCGCGTTAGATAATTCGCGCAGGGCGGGCACTGCGCCCAGTAGAAAGTAGGCGGCGACGGGCAGGCCGCGCAGCGACGGCGTGCTCAGCATAAACAGGACCATGGCGCTGAAGACCAGCCCTTGACCGAGCAGCAAGCCGCGGCGGCGGCGGCCGGCCGCCACGCGCCCCAGCACCAGCGACAAGATCAAGGCGCCGCTGGCGTTGGCTGTGCCGCCCAGCGAATTCACATCGCTGATGTCCCAGTTCAACGTCCCCAGGTAATTGGCAGGCAGCACCATGCCGATGATGGCCGTGAAAAAGACAAAGCACAGCTTCAGATAAGTGGCTGTCAGCGGGCGCAGCCGCGCGAACTGCTGTCGCGGCGTATGGTCGCGCGCTTTGGCATAGTTCAACTGCGGCGCATGGCTGCTGGTGAGCAGCGTGACCAGAAATGACACGGCAAAGATCGCTGCGCCGATGATGAACAACGGGGCCGTGCCCAGCGCGGCCGACAAGCGTCCGCCGATGAAGGGCGACACGATGCTGCCTGCCGCGTAACCGGCGAACGTCACCGTGATGGTGTGCTCCAACGGAATGTCACCGCTGGCTTCGGCGATGTAAGTGTTAATCGCCGGGATGCAGTAGGCCGAGATGTTATAGACCAAAATCCACGGGATAAAGACCTGCCACGTCGGCGCCAACCCCATGCCCAGCGAAGCGACCGCGCCAATGCCCCAGCCCCAGATCATGACTTTCTTGGCATCGAAGCGATCGGCCAACAGCCCGCCGGGGATGAAGGAGCAGGCCGTGAGAAATGCGGCCAGGCCCAGCACCGCGCCAACGGCCTGCGGTGTGGCGCCCAATTGTTCCATGTAGAGCGGCATGATGTAGATGAACAGGCCTTCGCCGCTGCCCCACAGGAAAAGCGCTAGGGTGATGAGTTTGATATCGCGGGACATGAGGGGTAACGAGTACTGCGTGATACGTCATGCGTGAGGCGTAAGGGCGATGTTACGCTTTACGCTTCACGTTTCACGTTGGCTGTGCGCTGCTGTAAAAAGTGCGCAATCGCCGCAAAAGCCGCGTCTTTGTCGTAATCTTCGGTGACGATGTGGCCGCCGCGTTCCAGGATCACTTGTTGTTTATCAGCGGAGGCGACGCGCGTCCAGATGATGTCCAACGCTTTCAGCGTGACCACGTGGTCGTGCCGCGCAAAGATCAGCAGCAGCGGCGCCGTGATCTGGTGCAAGCGGCGGCGCGTATGCCGGATCAGGGCGTTCAATTCCGCCACCGCGCGCGTGGGAAACAGTTCGTAATCGGCATGCTGGGCCAGCGCGATCGGATCGTGCAGGTCCGCTGGATCCTTGCGTGAATAAGGCAGCACGGGCGCCAGCAGCCGCGCCAGCGCCATGCGCCGATCGGGCGGGTAGATGGCCGGGGCGATGGCGCATACCCCATCGACCAGCTGCTGTTCCGCGAGGTGCAGGCTGATCACGCCGCCCAGCGAGAGGCCCATGGCCCACACGTGCGCGCAGCGTCCGCGCAGTTCGGTCACCGCTTCTTCCGCCGAAGCCGCCCAGTCACGCCAGCGGGTGCGCGCCAGGTCCTGCGGCGAAGTGCCGTGCCCCGCATAGCGCACGCCCCGCACGGTGTAGTCGCGCGCGGCCAAATACTCACCCAGCGGACGCATCTCTTTGGGGGTCGAGGTGAAACCGTGCAGCAGCACACACCCGATCGGGCCGCGATCAAACGCGAAGGGCTGCACTTGCTCAAGCGTCGCGCCGCGCACGGCATAGCCGGTAGGGGGCCGTTTCATGTCGCGTTCGGCGGGGGCGACTTCTGATCGGACGACTGTTCGTCGATGCGGCGCACCGCGCGCCCGAGGATCACAAAGCCGATCGAGTAGACCACCGCCGCGATCGGCACGGCAAAGACGAAGCCCCAGAAGCCAATCAGCTGCCAGCCGATCAAGATCGCGACGATGACCAGCAGCGACGGAATTTTCACCGATTGGCTGATCAGACGCGGCGCCACAAAGTTGAAGATGATGACTTCAAACACGATCAGGCACAGCAACAACCAGATGGTGTTGGGCGACGGTTGCAGCAGCGCCACCAGGAACGGAATGATCAGCCCCAGCACGCCGCCGATCACCGGGATCAACATCAACACGCCGGTGATCACGCCCACGGCGATGGGCGAACGGATGTCGAAGATCGTCATGAACAGCGTCACGCCCACGCCAAAGATCAGCCCTTGCAATGCCGTGCCGCGAATAAAGCCGCCAAAGGCCAGTTCGCTGGTCTTGAAGATGGCGCGCACGTCCGGCTCGTACTGCCGCGGCATCAGCCGCATGATGGACAACGTGGTTTCTTTGCCGTCCATCATGATGAAGGCGCTGAGGAAGACCACCAGCATGACCTGGCCCAGCGTGGAGGCGATGGCGCCGACGATGGCGAACCCGGCCGACAACAGGTTGCTGGCAAAGCCCGTGATCTGCCCGGCGATTTCTTCCGGGCGCGGCAGGACGATGAGGGCCGGATCAATTTTTAGATTCGTCACCAGAAAGTCGCGCGTGTTGGTGACGATGTCCGTGATGCGTTGAATGAGATACGGCAGGGCGTTGGCCTGCTGCTGCAGGTTCAGCACCAGCTGGCGCGTCTGCTCGATCACCAACGGAATGAGCGCCAGGATGATGATGGAGAACACAGCCAGCAGCAGGAAATAGACGATGAAGATCGAAAATCCGTAGGAAGGGTGCACCCACCGATCGGCAACCCGCGCGCCCCAGCGCTGGCGCAGCGGGCGGATCAGTCGCTCGGGCACGGTTCGGGCATGAATCCAATTGACCGCGGGGCGCAGCATCAGCGTCAGGATCCACGCCAGCACCACCAGCAGAATGACGTTGCTGATGGCCAGCAGCGCCTGCCCGATCTTTTCGATCAGGTAGATGGTCAGCGCCAGCGCCAACATGACGACAACGGCGCTGGGCAGCAGTGGACGGCGATCCATGCAGATGTCTCCGGGCGCAGATGACTTCGGCGGGCATTGTACCTGAGGACGGCGTGAAAAACAAACTTCGCGGAACCGCTACTGCTTCAACACGGCGCGCTCAATCAGATCGACCAGCCCCGCCGCATCGTTCAGATCATACACGGGCGCGCTCGACTCGAACGCATCATCGGCGGCGACGGCCAGCAGCTCGTCGGGGTGGCTGCGCAACTCCGGGGTGGGGTCGCCGCCTGAAACTGCAGCGCGGCGCGCCACTGCGATGCGGCAGCGCGCCTGGCGCGTGAAGCCTTCCGTGAGAATCAGATCGACGCCGCTGATTTGCGCCGCGATTTCGTCGAGCGTGCGTTCCCGCGCCAGCCGCCGCACACTGGCGATTTTGTCCGGCGCGGCGAGAATGGCCCACGCGGCTCCGGCGTAAAATGGCGATAAGAGTCCTTGCCGGGATGATCGATCTCGAAGCAGTGCGCGTCGTGCTTGATGGTGGCCACGCGATAGCCGCGCCGCGTAAGCTCGGCAATGAGTTTTTCGATCAACGTCGTTTTGCCGGCATCCGAGTGGCCCACGATGGAGACGATGGGAATCATGTGATCCTTTCACGGCATGCGATAGGGGTCGGCCCTGCGCGGCCCAAGACCGGGCGCCCGCCAGCGTTGTCCCTACGTCGCCGGTTTCAGCCACACCGTAAAGGCTGCGCCTTCGCCGGGCGGGCTGTCCAGGGTGATCAGCCCGCTGAGCTTGTTCATGATCTGCGCGGAGATGGCCAGACCCAGCCCGGTGCCGGGCGCGCCCGACTTGCGCCCGGCTTCGCCGCGGAAGAACCGTTCGAAGAGGCGGGTGCGATCGTGAGCAGAGATGCCCGGCCCCGTATCGTGAATGGTGATGGTGATCCAGTTCTGTTCGTCGCGCCGGTGCGCGGCGGTTGTCACCGTAATCAATCCGGGCGCGGGCGTGTAGTTGATGGCATTGGTCAGCAGGTTGGACACCACCTGATTCAACATGGCCGGATCAGCCTGGGCCAGTGGCAGCGGCTGCTCGGCCCGATAATCGATCAGCAGCTGGTGACTGGCGGCCAGCGCCGTCCGATCGGCGATGAGCTGCGCGGTGAGCTGGTTGACGTCGGTGGGCGCCAGCACGATCGGTTGGCGGCCCAGATCGAGCCGTGACAGATCAAGCAGGTCTTCAATCAGCTTTTCGAGGCGGGCGGCTTCGCGCCGCAGGGTTTGCAGGTATTCCTCGTATTTTTCCGGCTTGCCGCGCGTAAGCAGACCAATGTACAGTTTGACGTTGGCGATGGGCGTGCGCAGCTCGTGGCTGACGTTGGACACAAATTCGTCTTTAAGCCGATCCAGTTCCTTTTGCTGTGAGATGTCGCGCTGCACGCCGACGTAACCGCTGATCTGGCCGTTGAGATCGAAGACGGGCGCAATGGTCAACGCCGCGTCATACAACATGCCGTCTTTGCGCCGATTAACCAGCTCGCCCCGCCAGATACTGCCGCGGCTGATGGTCTGCCACATCTTCTGGTACAGCGAGACCGGCGTGCTGCCGCTTTGCCACAGGCGCGGATTCTGCCCCAGCGCCTCCGTCTCGCGATAGCCGGTCAGGTGCTCCATGGCCGTGTTCATGTACTCGATGCTGCCTTTGAGATTGGTGAACATGATGCCTTCGCCGGCAGCATCCAGAATGGCGGCCGTGCGTTTGCGTTCGCGCTCCAGCTCCAGCGTACGATCGACCACGCGGCCTTCCAGTTCTTCGGCGTGGCGGCGCACCACATCGTGCAGCTGCGCGTTTTCAATGGCAATGGCGGCTTGATTGGCAAAGGCCGCCACCGTTTCGCCGGTGGCTTCTGTGTAGGCGTGGGGCGTAAAGCTGTCCACATTCAGGATGCCCAACAAGCGGCCTTTGACGCGCAGGGCGGCGCCCACCCACGAGCGGATGGGTTCGCTGCCCGGCAAGGCGTACCAGCGCGGATCATGCTCTGTGTCGGGAATCACTATTACGCGTTGGTGCGGCTGTCCCCAGCGTTCCTCGATGCTGGGCAGCAGCGATTCACGGATGATTTCGTGCGCGCGGCGCGTGTCGGAAAAGCCGCGTCCGGCCGCAAACACGATCTGGTTTTCGCCCAGCAGTTGAATGGAGACGCTGTCGTAGAAGACGACGCGGGACAACAAATCGAAGATGTAGTTGAAGACTTCATCCAGACTCATGCCGGCTGTCAGCAGCGCGCCCACGGCTTGCAATGTTTGCGCCAGGCGAAGTTGCCTGCGCTCGGCTTCAAACAGGCGGGCATTCTCAAACGCCATGGCGGCCTGCTGCGCCATGCTGTGGCACAACGAGATCTCGTCGGCCGTAAACTCACGATGGCGGCGGCTCTCCCACATTTCGGCGTAGCCAAAGATCACCTCGCGCGCGACCAGCGGCACCGTCAGCACGGACTGTGCGCCGTATTGCCGCAGGTGTTGGCGGCGCGCTTCCGGTTCGGAGGGATCGTCGACATGGGCGATCTTGGCGTCTGAGCTGGCCAGCCAGCGGGCCGACAATCCCAAATCGCGCGCCAGGTTGTAGGACTGGCCGACATCGGAAATGCGTTCGGCGGCCGCAGCCTCCCGGCTGTAGTAGTCGGCCAGCACGACGACGCAGCCGGTGCGCGGATTCCATTCACAAATATAGGCGCTGGTGGCATCGATGGCGCGGCCCATCTGCTCGGCCAGTCGCGGCAGCATGGTGGTCAAGTCCAGGGTCGAGGAAATCGCGCGGCTGGCTTCCAGCAGGGCGGCCTGTTCTTGCGTGCGGCGCTGGGTGGTCTCATAGAGCTGCACATTCTCCAGCGCGATGGCGGCCTGATTGGCCAGGGTTTGGCACACGCGGATTTCTGAATCGGTCCAGCGGCGTTCCGATCGGCTGTCCCACACGACCGCGTACCCCAGCGTCTGGTTGGCGGTATTCAGCGGCACGCGCAGGCTGCTCTTGCCGCCGTACGCGCGCAAATTCTCCAGCGCCGCCGGGTCGGCGTCCGCCTGGTTCAGGGTGGTGCTGGAATGGCGGTTGGCGCGCATGGCGGCCAGCGTATGGGGGTAGTCACTCAAACGATGGACTTCCCCCAGATCCGACAGGCGCTCGCGCGAGCTGGCCTGCGAGCTGAAGTATTCGGCGATGACGGTGCCCGTGTCCTGTTCCCAGTCGCACCATATGATGTAGGCGCTGGTGGCATCCGCCGCGCGCGCGAGGCGCTCGGTGACGGAATGCAGCACGGCAGTTTTATCCAGTGTCGAGGTGATGGCCAAACTGCTGTCGTACAGGATGGCCAGTTCTTTGACGCGCTGCTGCGTGAGCTCGAAGAGCTGCGCGTTTTCCAGCGCAATGGCGGCCTGCGCCGTAAAGGCCGCCAGCTGCTGCGCATGTTCCTGCGTATAGAAATTCGGCAGCATGCTGTCGACCGTCAGCACGCCCTGAATGTGCCCTTTGACGCGCAGCGGGACACCGATGTGGGATCGAATCCAGGCTGAGGCGGGCAAGCGCACCCAGCCGGGATAGGCTTCCGTGTCGCCGATGACGATCGGTTCGCCGGTTTCGACAATCTGGCGCAGGCTCATGATCTCCGCCAGCGGCAGCGGCAATTCGCGCAGCGTTTCTTCCTGGCCGGGCGTGACATAGCCGCTCCAGCGAATCACGCGGCCGATCTCGCCTTCCAGGCTGATCAGCGAGACCGCATCGTTGGGAACCAGGCGCGCGACGACGACCAGCATTTGATCCAGCACTTCTTCCGAGTTGAGCGTACTGTTCAAGATCTCGGCCGATTCGTGCAGTGCTTCCGCCAGCTCGCGCTGGCGGCGTTCGGCTTCTACCAGGCGCGTGTTCTCAATGGCGATGGCGGTCTGCGCGCCCAGGGCGCTGAGCAGCGCCAGCTCGTCGTCGCTGAAGTGGCGCACCGCCCCAAGCGACTTGGCGTTCAACAAGCCGATCAAGCGCCCTTCGCGCCAGAGAACGGTTCCGGCAATCGTGCGCAGATCACATTCGGCGTACAGGGTGGCATCCGGCAGATCGGGAAAAGCTTGCACATCGGGGGTGACGATCAACCGATCGGGCCGGGTGTTGAACGCGTCGAAGATCGCGCGCGGCATGGGGGTGACGCATTGACCGAAAAAGGCGGGCAGGCCAAAGCCGCCGGAATAGATTAAGACCTGCCGCGTCTCGTCGTATAGATAGACGCTGGCGGCTGGCGCATTCAGGGCGTGCGCTGTCTCTTCACAACTGATGACCAGCACAGCGTCCAGCTCGATCTGGGCATTCAAGCGCGTCGCCAGCTGGGCCAGCGCTTCGGCGCGCAGGCGCTGCTGCCGTTCCGCTTCAAACAAGCGCGCATTTTGGATGGCAATGGCGGCGGTGCCGGCCAGCAGCGAGAGCACTTCGGCATCTTCACTGGAAAATCGGTTGTAAGCGGCGCTTTGCACCTGCACCACGCCAATGACCTCGCCCTTGGCCAGCAGCGGCACATAGATGGCCGAAAGTGCTTCCTCGCCCACAATGGCGCTGGTGCGGGCGCGTTTCAGGCGCGCCGGCAGATCGGTCACGATGACGGGCTGGCGCGCGTGGATGCTTTCGCTTTGCGCGCCGTAGCCCAGCGGCTCCAGCGGCGCGGGCGGAAACTGCGTAATGTCCAGCAGCTGGCCGTGTTCCCAGCCATAGACACAGGTCATGATCTGGCGGGCGGGGTCGTAGCGCGAGATGAGCAGCGCCAGCATGTCAGGATACAGCTGCTGGATGGCAATGGCCAGTTGTCCAAAGATCTGCGGCAAGTCCAGCAGTTCGGCTAGCGTGCGCCCAATGGTGTTGAGCGTGGCTAACTGTTCGGCGCGCGCCTGGGCCTGGTCATGCACGGCGGCGCGCTGCAAAGCCCCGGCGGCGATGTTGGCCAGCAGCGACAACAGGCGGTTGTCTTCTTCCGTGAACGGTGTTGTGCGTCCCACGGCCAGCATGCCCAGCGGACCGGAATCGGCCACGAGCGGCGCCACCAGCAGGGCGCGCATCCCGTGCAGCAGATCGTGGCGCAGGATGTGCGGATTGTCGTCCAGATCATTGCTGGCAAAAACGCGGCCTGTGCGCATGATGCTGGCCGCAACTCCCTGATTCAACGGCAGCGCCGCGCCCAGAAATTGCTCCCACACCCCAGAGGCTGCTTTCAGCACAACCTCTTTGGTAAACAGATCGATGATGCCCAGCGCGGCGGCTTCGATGGCTAGCCGCTGTTCGATCTGCTGCACAATCAGCGGCAGCATCTGCGCTTGCGAAACGGCCACGCGCAGCTCGTCGGCCAGGCTGGCCGCAGCCGCCCATTCGCGTTCGCGGATCCTGAGGGTGGTGACATCGCGGGCCACCCAAACAACGCGATCGTCCGAGATCGGCGAGACGCTGGCGGCGAACCAGCGCGGCTGTCCCGCGATGACGAGATCGTATTCGAGGCTGACGGTGCGGCGCGTCTGGAGCGCTTCGTGAATGGCGCGCTGGCCGGCCGCCGCAACTGCGGGCGGCAGCACCTGCGCCAGCGTTTTGCCCAGCAGCTGATCGGGCGGGGCGATCAGCGCGGTGGGGTTGGTCGGCGCGACTTGTTGATAGCGGCCGTCTGCGTCCAGCACCAGAATCACGTCCGTCAAGGCGTTCATCAGCGCGCGCAACTGCGCTTCAGACGTGCGCAGCTGCGCTTCCATTTGCTGGCGTTCCGTCACATCGCGCACAATACCCATGATGCGATCGGTCTTGATTTGCCGTGCATTGATCTCGGCGCTGAGCGGACGTCCCGTTCGCGACAGCAGACGCCGCACCGTCGAGGTGGGCAGGCCGCGGCTGAGTTGATCGAACTGGAGTGGGTTTGCGGCCAGATCGCTCGGATCGATCAGGTCTTTGATTGTCCGGCGGAGCAACTCCTCACGGGTGTAGCCCAACATGGCGCACGCGGCGGGGTTCACGTCGTGCAAATGACCTGCCAGGTCGCAGACAAAAATGCCGTCGGTGGCCTGTTCAACGATCTGGCGATAACGGGCTTCACTGCGCTGGACCTGGTCCGTATAGCGCACCACCAGCCCGCCGCTGAGGAGGACGGTCACCAGAACGATCGCCAGACCGTACAACAATTCCAGCTGGGCATACGTCTCTGGCGTGGCAATGGTTTGCACGAGGAGTTGCAGCAGGACCGCAGCGGCGAGGTAGATCAACAGGGCCTGCACGGCCAAGCGCGGCAGACCGTGCTGCCTTAACCGTTGAGGCCAGCGTTCGCGCTTCATGGCTGCGCCTCGACGGGGATGAGCCACACGGTGAACGCCGCCCCTTGTCCGGGCTGACTCTCAACGGTCAGGTGGCCGTCCAGTTTGTCGGCCAGATCGCGGCAGATCGCCAGCCCCAGCCCGGTGCCCGGCGCGCCTGAGCGGCGGCCTGCTTCGCCCCGAAAGAACCGCTCAAACAGGCGCGGCAGATCTGCGGCGTTGATGCCCGGGCCGGTGTCCTTTACGGTGAACGTGGTCCACACTTGATCGTGATCGATCTGCCGGGCGGTGCTGACCACCAGTCGTCCGCCGGGCGGCGTGTACTGGGTGGCATTGGTGACCAGGTTGGACAAAATTTGCGAAACAAATGGCGCGCTGGCCCAAGCGGGCGGCACATCGTCGGTGAGTTTGGTCTCGATGGTCAGGCCCCGTTCGGCAATTAACGCAGCGCGATCATGCAGCAGCTGCCGCACCACTTCGTTCACGTCCACAGCCTCCAGTTCAACCGGCGCCTGCCCCATGTCCAGCCGGGAAATGCTCAACAGGTTTTCAATGAGACCTTCCAGGCGCTTGACTTCACGCTGCAGTGTCTGCCAGTACTGCGGGCGCTTTTCAGCGGAGCCGCTCTGCAACAAGCCGGCATATAGCTTGATATTGGTCAACGGCGTGCGCAGCTCGTGACTGACGTTGGCGACGAATTGATCCTTGAGCCGGTCAAGTTCTTTCTGGCGTGTGATGTCGCGGGCGATGGCGACGAACCCGCTGATCTGCGACGCGGCGACGCTCAGCGGCGCGACGATCAAGGCCGCATCATACAGCACGCCATCCTTGCGCCGGTTGACAACTTCACCGTGCCAGACTTCACCGCGCAGAATGACGTTCCACATTTCGGCAAACACCGTCTCGGGCGTGCGTCCGCTGCGCCAGAGACCGGGATCCTGTCCCAGCACTTCCGCCGAAGAATAACCGGTCAGGCGTTCCATGGCGGGATTGAGGTATTCGATCTTGCCTGCGCGATCGGTGAAGAAGATACCCTCGCCCGCCGTGTCGAGAATGGCGCGCAATCTCTGCCGTTCTCGATCAAGCTCGGCGGTCCGCTCGGCCACACGCATTTCCAGTTCCTCGGCATGGCGCTGTACCCGATCGTAGAGCTGGGCATTCTCCAGCGCCACGGCGGCCTGATCGGCAAAGGTGCGCAGCTGCGCGGCATGCTGCGCCGTGAAGAAATTGATCGACGCACTATCCAGGCTGAGAAAGCCCACGGTCTGGCCTTTGATGCGGAGCGGCGCGCTGAGATGCGAATGAATCCAGTTCAATTCCGGCAGCGCGCTCCAGGCGGGATAGTCGTGAACGTTGGCGATGGTGAGCGGCTCACCGCTTTCGGCCATGTAGCGCAGGTCGTCAGTCTGGTTCACCGGCAGCCGCATGGCTTTGATGGCTGCTTCAGCGCCGGGTTCCATGTAGCCGCGCAGCCGCACGCAGCGCGCTGCGCCGTTTTCGATGAGCAGGATGCTGGCGCTGTCATACGGCACGATTTTGCCCACATTGGCCAACACCCGATCGAGCACCTCGTCCAGCCGCAACGTGCTGCTGAGGGCGGTGGCCGTGTCGTGCAGCGCTTCCGCCAGGGCGCGTTGCTCGCGCTCGGCGGCCTCGATCTGCTTGCGTTCGGTGATGTCGGTCAGAATGGCCAGGCCGCCGATGGTCACGCCCTGCTCGTTGGCGATGGGTGCGCGCGACAAGAGCAGGTCGATCTGGCTGCCGTCTTTGCGCCGCCGTTGCACTTCGGTAGGCGGCAGGCTGGCGCCGTTTAGAATCCGTTGGTGATTTGCGAGGAATTCGGCCCGTTGATCAGGCGCCACGATCGGATTGACCAGCCCCAGGACTTCTGCCGCTGTCCAGCCAAAGAGCTGCTCGGCAGCCGGGTTCCATAGCTGCACGCGACCCTGCTCATCAATCTCCACGATCGCCAGCGGCGACGCCTGAATGATCGCCTGAAGATGTTGATTCACCTCGCGCAGGCGCTGCTCGGCCTGCTTGCGCGCTGTGATGTCTTCCATGGTGCAATCGAAGTAAGCCACTGCGCCGTCGTCCTGCTGCACCACCTGCGCGTTGACCGAACCCCAGAACAGTGAGCCGTCTTTGCGGCGCAGCCGCAACTCAACATTCGTGACGCGGCCGGCCTGCAAGATCCGATCGGAAAACTGCTGCCGTTCCTTCGGCTCCTGATACATGTCCGCCACGGCGGTCTGGCGTAGTTCCTGTTCGGTGTAGCCCAGCATGGCGCAGAACGCCGGATTAACCATCAGAAATGACCCGTGCGGACCGGGTGTGGTCCGATAGACGGCAATGGGCACGTTCTGCACCAGGGTACGATAGCGCTCACGCCCGGCGCGCAGCGCTTCTTCCATGCGGCGGTGCTCGGCCATGTCGCGGCTGATGGAGATCAGGCAGGCGTGCCCGTCCAGTTCGACCAGGCAGCCGGATACAAGCATGGGTACGGTCTCACCCAGCGCGGTGCGGAACGAGGTGGCCAGGTTGTGATAGTAACCGTTTTCTTGCACGCGCTCGAGGAAGATCTGGTACTCGGTTGGTTCAGTCCACCAGCCGAGTTCCGGCAGCGTGCGGCCAATCATGGCCGGGCGCGCGTATCCCAGAAAGTGTTCCACGGCATCGTTGACGTCCAGGATCAGGCCATCGGCGATGCGATGGATCACGATCAATTCGGGAATCGCCCGGAAAACGCGCCAGAACTTGTCTTCGCTTTCGTGCAGCGCGGTTTGGATTTGCTGCCGCGCGGCCTCTCGTTCGATGTTCTCCAGCGCATACGACACGTTCAGCCCGATTTGCTCCAGCAGCGTTTGTTCGGCGGCTGTGAAATGCCCGCGCTTGGCGGCGTAGACCATCAGCACAGCCGGCACCCGGCCCTGGGTGTGCAGCGGCACGGCCGCCAGCGCCTGGTAAGCAGGCTGCGTCGATCGCCACGCCGCCAGGCCTTCATCTGACGGCACATCATGGCACACGGCCATGTGTCCGCTGTGAATGGCGGTCTCAATCTGGGGCACGTGTCCCCACGTCTCATCCGTCCAGAGCGGCAGGCGCTGGGGATCAGGTTCGCCGGACACGCGTGCCACGACGGGCGTGATGGATCGATCGGGTTCATTGACAACCCCGATCCAGGCCAGGGGGTACTCGCCCTGCTCGACGGCGATGCGGCACACTTCATCGAACAAGGCCGCGCGGGTGCGTTCGCGCGCAACGGCGGCGTTCACTTCGGCCAGCACGGCATTGACCCGGCTCAAGCGGGTGATCTGCACTTCGGCCAGTTTACGCTCGGTAATGTCGCGCAGCGACACGACAAAGGCCAGCTCGCCTTCCCACACCGTTTCCATCACACGCAGCTCGGCGCTGCCGGGCTGGTCCCCGGCGCGCAGCACATCGATCTCGGTGGCTTCGTCCAGCACGATCGGGTAACCGAACGGCTGGCCTGCCAGATCGGCGGACGGGCGCCGCAGCAGCCGGGCCGCCGCCGGGTTGGCAAAGCGCACCACGCCCTGTGCGTCGATGATGAGGATGCCATCCGCGTTGTGCTCGATTAAACTGCGCAGCTGCGCGGTGGCGTGATCCAGCGCGCGCTGCAGCTGCTGAACAGCAGTGGTCTGCGGTAAAGTCTCCTGGGCCATGCGGCTTGCCTCGTTTCCCCAGGCGCGCTGAAGCGCCTGAGCGTGGGACAGACTGCGTCCGGCAGGCTAGGTGTCTTCGCGGAACAGGCCGTTCAAGCGATCGATTTCGCTGGCCCGCATCTGGCGGGGATTGCCGGCCAGAATGCCGGTCACATCGCGGAAGGGCTGGCCAATGTGCATGCCTTGATGATCGATGGTGAATTCGCGGATGTCCTTGTCGTGCATGGAGCCGCGCATCTTCAACACGGTCAGGCCGCGCCGCATTTCGCCGCTCATCTCCACGTAGCGCAGTAGAATGATCGAGTCGGTCAGCGTGGAAATGTGCGATTCGGTGACGGAGGCGCCGCCCGTCAGGGTGGGCGTGGTGGCCGTGAACAAGCCGGCCAGTTCCTGGTGCTTGATGAACGACGTCAGGCCGATGATGAACTCGCGGAAGCTCTTGATCGTACCCACGCGCTCCAGCGCCGACAGGCTGTCGATGGCAACCCGGTTGGGCTTGAAACGCTCGATCGTACTTTTCATGCCGATCAAGTGATCTTCCAGCCCGGCCGTTTCCGGATAGGCGCAGACCACTTGCAGCCGGCCGTCTTTTTCCATCTGTTCAAAATCGACGCCCCAGCCGATGGCGTTGCGGAAGAGCTGCTCGCGGCTTTCTTCAAAAGCGAATAACAGGCAGCGCTCGCCGCGCTGGGCGCCGCCGCTCAGAAACTCGGTCGTGATCAGCGTCTTACCGGTACCGGTGGCGCCAGACACCAACAGGATGGAATCGCGGAAGAAGCCGCCGCCGCACATCTTGTCCAGCTCGTCGATGCCGGACGTGATGCGCATGTCCGACGAGCGTTGTTTCAACTCGATGGCCGAGAGCGGAATGACGACGAGGCCCTGCCCAGTCGTCAGGGCGAAGGGGAACTCGCCCTTTTGATGCGACGTGCCGCGAAACTTGAGAATCTCGATCGTGCGGCGGCGCTTCTCGTCGTCCAGCACGTTGCGCAGAATCACCACGTTATCGGCCACAAATTCTTCCACGCCGTAGCGCGCGATGTCACCATACTCATGGGTGCGCTCGGCCGTCATCACGGCGGTGACGCCGAGCTTCTTGAGCGCGGTGGCGATGCGGAATAATTCGTTGCGCACGATCCCCGGCTCGCCGAGGCGCGAGAAGATCGCGCCCAATGAATCCAGCGAGATGCGCCGCGCGTTGACTTTGCGAATGGCGTTTTCGATGCGCGCCAGCAGCGCCCCCAGATCGTATTCACCCACCACGATCGCTTCTTCGCCGGCCTGCGGCGAGGCATCGACAAAAACCCAGCGGCCCGCCGCTTCCCACTGCGGAATGTCCCAGCCCAGCGAGATCATGTTCTGGCGGATGTCATGCGGCGATTCCTCAAACGTGACAAACACGCCGCCTTCCTGCGCCTGGCGAATGCCCTCGACCAAAAACTGGATGGCGAATACCGTCTTGGCGCTGCCTGCCGTGCCCGCGACCAGCGTCGTGCGCCCCTGTGGCAGCCCGCCGTTGGCGATCAGATCGAAGCCTTCAATTCCGGTATGGAGTTTTTCCACCTGCGTGAAAATTGGTTCGTTGCTCATGTCGTTTCCCTTGACTCAGCATTGCGCCGACTGCTTCACTGGATTTGCCGTGCGGCGTCGGGCACGACGCCCAGCCCCAGCCCCCACATGACTTTTTCGATATCCGCCAGATCGCCGATGACGCGCCGGGCGGGCTGCGGCGCGACTTTGATCAGCGTCGGCGTGGCCAGCACCTTGTCTTCTTCGGCCAGGTCAGGTTGTTCCAGCACGTCAATGACGGAGATCTCACACTGGCCGTCCAGCCAGTCGGCGCAGATGCGCTGCAGGTTGGCAATGGCCTGCGCCGAACGGGGTGTTTGCCCGGTGATGTACAGTTTGAGGATGTAACCGTTCATCTTCATCCTCCTGATTCGCGCCGCACGACTGGTTGCGACAGCGACGCGTCACGGTAGATTGAAACCAGATACCCCATTAATTCCAGCAGCAGCACACGTGCTTCTTCCGCATAGACGTGTGGCCGGGCCTGCCGGGCGTCGGTGTGGTTGAGGGCCGCGACGTGAATATCGATCACATCGCGCGGGCCGGCCTTCAGAAAAGCCAACTGCTCGGCCAAGGCCCGTAACCCGCCGGCGATGTCGTGCTCTACCTTGTAGGTGCGCTGCGCCACGGCCTGTTCCGCCAACGCCGTATATCGTTCGACCCACGTTCCGAAGAGCTGGCCCGTTGTCTCGCGCAGGGGATGCAGACCGAACGATCGAGCGGTCACTTCAGCCATACGCGGCCGCGAGATCTTTTCCAATGACTGCCGCTCGCGGTTCTCTTCATCACGCCACTCGGCGTCCAGCTGCTCCTGCGCCGCGCGCTTGTGCCGCGTAATGTTGTTGTGCGCGGTGACCACGCTGCGCGGCTGGCTGCCCTGCAGCGGCGTGGCGCGCAGCATGAACCACAAATTTTCGTCCTCGGTCGCGCAGGGATATTCCTCTTCAAAGTAATCGCGGCTGCCCTGCAAGATGGACACCAGCCCCGACGCGGCCTCCAGTGAGCCTTCCGTGGCCTCGCCCTGCGCCGAGCGCGAGACGACCAGATAGTTGACACCCACGCCGCTGTACTTCAGGTCGGGATCGCCATTCTCGCGCGCAAACTTTTTCCACGCTTCGTTGACGTAGGTGATCACGCCGCTGTGATCGATGACGGCGATCTGATCAGGCAACGAATCGAGAATGGCGCGGTACGGCGGCTCGGCAGCCGCCCGATCGGTTGAGCTCCCCTCCGCGGATATGATCTCTGCCTGTGGTAACGCCATAATCCCCCCGCAATTGACACAGTAAGAACACCGGCATCGAGACAGCCGCGGCGCAGCAGCGGCTTGAAGATAATTATACTTCACGCCAACGGCCCGGTCCCAACGCAAAAGGACGAGCGCGCGCTCGTCCTCTTTTTCCAGGGCAGGGAGTGGCATCAATTGACGGAGAACACCGGCGTCTGCTGGGCCAGCCGCTGCTTCAGCGCCACCGCCAGGCGGCGGATGCCTTCCACAATCATGTCTTCGCTGGCATTGCTGAAGTTGAGGCGCATGGTATTGTGCCCGCCGCCGGTGGGATGGAAGGAGTGGCCGGGCACAAAGGCCACCTTCTGCTGAATGGCTTCCTTCAGCAGGTCTGCCGTGTCGATTGATTCCGGCGTCGTGGCCCACAGGAACAGGCCGCCCTGCGGATGCGTCCAGCGCACTTCCGCCGGGAAAGTCTCTTCCATCGTCTGCAGCATCAAATCACGGCGCTGGCGATAAACCGTGCGGATGCGGCGCACGTGCTGATCCAGGAAGCCGCCGCGCGCCACTTCGTAGGCCACCATCTGATCGAACGAGCTGGTGTGCAGATCGGTGCCCTGCTTCATCTGCACCAGCTTGAAGACCACGTCCTTTGGTGCGACGATCCAGCCCAAACGCAGGCCGGGCGCCAGTGTCTTGCTGAAGGTGCTGGTGTAGATCACGTTGCCGGTGTAGCTGCCATTGCCTTCGCAGCCTTCGTATTCGGCGTCGAGCGTGACCAGCGGCTTGAGATGTTCGCCCTCGAAGCGAAGCTGGCCGTAGGGATCATCTTCCACGATCGGGATGCCGTATTCCTCGGCCAGCGCAATCAGATCGTAGCGGCGCGTCAGTGAGAGCGTGACGCCCGCCGGGTTCTGGAAGTTCGGCAGGATGTACATGAACTTGGGGCCGGTGCGCAGCGCGGCTTCGAGCTGCGCCACCTGCAGGCCGTCGTCGTCGATGGGCACGGTGACGTACTGCGCCTGATACGCCGTAAAGGCTTGAATCGCGCCGAGGTAGGATGGATTCTCGGTCAGGATGCGATCGCCGGAATTGATCAGCAGCTTGCCGATCAAGTCGAGAGCCTGCTGCGAGCCGGACGTGATGATGATGTTATCGACATCGACCTTGATGCCGTAACGCGACATGTGCCGCGCCAGCATCTCGCGCAGCGGCGCGTAACCTTCGGTGGTGCTGTACTGCAACGCGCGCGGCCCCATTTCGCTGAGCACCACGTCGCAAGCGGCCTTCATTTCTTCGATGGGGAACAATTCGGGGGCCGGCAGACCGCCGGCAAAGGAGATGATGTCGGGCTGCTGCGTCAGCTTGAGCAATTCACGAATCGCCGAGCTTTGCATGCTGTGTGTGCGAAGGGCGTAACGCTGGGCCCACGGTGTCGTCATTCTCGATTTTTCCTCCTGGGTGGTGTGGGTGATGAAGTTGCCAAAACAGATTCTCGCGGTAAAGGCTAACAGTCGTTGCCACAACTGGTTGCTGTTGGTTCAACCTTGAATATGACGGGCAGGAAGTCAGCGTAGGAGCAGAATTTGATCGCATCGGCAGCAATCCAGGTCGTGCCGCCCGGTTCACCTGTGTCAGCTCTCATCAATACGTAGCCGTACCGGGGTAATTGAAAAATCCCTAACAGCACCCAGGCAGTGGAATAAGTTTGTTGATTCACTGTTCGTGTTAGCCATCCACTTGTGGTTACGATTTGATAGATCGCTTGGTGAGTGGTGGCATGCTGTGCAGGAACATATACGTAAACCTTGTTGGGACCAGGGTGGATGTTATATGTGGACCAAACTGCATACTGGGTTTGATCGCTCGTGTTGTTTCGGTAATACATATGATACCCATTTCCTTGGACATCGGTGAACCATGCTCCGTTTATTGTGAATCCTTCCCCGTCATCTTCTACAATCGTGTCAGCGCAAGAAATAGGATCTGCGTCAATACTTCGCCAGAGGCAAGAGGCCGTCTGTCCCTCTCCTTGTGCAGGATAGTTGAGAAGAGGATCAGTTCCTGAACCACGCCAACCAAATGGATCGGTAGCGTAGTCTTCATCAGGATCGTCCGCTGTGATCGGGGCACGATAAACACCAAAATGCAAGTGCGCACCAGTAGTACCCGTGCTCCCGCTCCACCCGATAACGTCACCTGCATTAACTCTTTGGCCCACTATTACATTGAACGGGTTATTCACGCGAAGGTGGGCGTAAAGGGTGTAATAGCCATTGTCATGCTCAAGCACAATTCTGTTTCCATAAAGGACGTTTGACTCAAATCTGCCGCGTACAATGCCGCTTGCGGCAGCGAGCACAGGTGTTCCAGACTCCATGGACCAATCAATACCAGAGTGCCCTTTGTAACAGTGGGGAGAGCAATCAGCTACCGATTCACCTGTGTAGATTGTAATCTCATTGTCGTTCCCGTAGTTCGGATAATGATGGTCGAAAAATGATGTAAGGCGGTACGTGCCAGTATATGGTGGGCGCAATCTAATATTCGCGGCGGCCGTACTATTCGCGACGTGTAAGATAATTGCTGAAGCAACTAATATGGCTAACAACCCTACCTTGAGGGTAGTCGGGGAAGTGAATTTCTGGAGCATGGCTTATCTCAGGGCAACCATGCAAGTGGGGCCTCGTGTGAGGCCGGGCCAGCAATTGGATATTGTTGCGTGCCATTCACGTCCGTTAACCAAATCTCGCTGTAATCACCTTTTGCAACTGCAAAGGCCAGAAATTTTCCATCTGGAGACCAGGTCACGTTGGAGAGGCGTTCACCCGTGAAATTCGTGAGCTGTCGCTTCTGTCCTGATTGAAGATCGAACAGATGGAGATTGTTAGCTACATCTTTACCGTCATTGGCACCTTCTACTTTGATGACGGCAATGTAGTGTCCGTCAGGCGACCAAGTAGCCGGATGAGGATATTCTACAGCTTCTCCAAGAGTCTCGATTGCTCGAATATCGTTCCTCGATAAATCAGCCAACCAAAGCTGGCTCTGCGCGTTTGCGGCGACACCAATCCAAATGAGACTACGCCCATCTGGGGACCATTTCAAGCTATGTTCTATTACTTGTGTACCGCCCGGAATTTGGATAACGGATTTCCGTTGCCCGCTTGCGCCATTCCGTAACCCTATTTCTGTTACCTCGTTTTCTCTAACCGAGTAAACAGCTGGGTAAATTAATGCATCAGCAAGTAGCTTGCCATCTGGGGAATAAGCGACTGCGCTAACGTGCGGCGCATATTTTTCTCTAGGAAATTCAACAGTGTTGTATGTTTGGGTAGCAAGATCAACTAACAAAAATCTCTGATCTGACGAGGCAATCAGCTGTTGACTGTCAGGTGTCCACGCCAGAAAGCGCCATTTCTTGATGGTCGGGTCGGACACTAGGGACTGGCTCTTCCCAGTCGATAGATCGACTAGCTGTGAACCGGTATAGGCGAAGTCGGCTACTAGCCAGCGAGAGTTGGGTGATGGATGCAGGCCGATGAGAATCGGGCCGGGATCAATATCGGTCGCTGGACTGGAGAGTTTCAGCTCCAACGAGAGATCAGACTCCCCCCACCGTTGTCCTAGCGAGTCTACGTCTACTGCGCGAAGCTGCGGCTCACTGTTGGAATCAGGAAAGTATGGATACCAAATGGCCTGCAAGGTATTGGGTCGAGTTCCTTGCGGCGGTGGTTGAAACGCTGGTGTTGGGAATATTGTTGGGATAGGAGTAGGCCACAACTCTTGTGGTGAACGTGTGGGTGGTGGCCATGGTTGCTCAGTTGGCCAGTCGGGTGGTGGCGGAATAACGACAGGGGTCGAAGTTGGAAGCGGTAAAGGTGTATTGACTGATGTTGGCGTACTAACTGGCATGGGCGTATTGAGCGGCGATTGAAGCGTGACTGCTGTTGCAAGTGGTGAGGGGCCAGGCCCGCTGGTGGCCGCTGGCATTCCGCGCAACACCACAGCTAAACCGACACCAAGAACTGCCAAAAGCAAAAGCCCCAGTAGAGCGCTGATGAGATTGCTTGAACGTTTCATGGCTGACCCCTTGTCTGGACTTCAGAGAGACTGAAAGACACGATCAGATTCAGGTCTTCAATGATCGTGTCTTTCGCGTTTCTTGTCCAGTTGTCTTAAGCGGGGACTTGAACGGCGTGCTGCGCCAGTTCAATCCCCTTGCGTAGGGCCAGTTTATTGGTCTCCAGTAAATCGCGGCGGCGGGCCGGAATGTGATTGTCCAGCGCCTGCTCCACCACCTCCAATGACAGGACCGGCACGTGCGCCAGCATCGCGCCGAGCATCACCATGTTGAGCAGCTTGGCGTGCCCCAACTCGGCAGCGGCGGCGCTGCCCGGAATGGCGATGGCGTGAATGTTGCGCCGCGTGAATTGATGCGAGACCAGCGACGAGTTGTAGAAGAGATAGCCGTTGGTCGCCAACTGCGGCTCGTACTTTTCCGCCGATGGGTTGTTCAGCGCGATCACGGTCGACGGATTGCGCACCAGCGGCGAGCCGATCTCTTCATCGGAGATGATGACGGTGCAGTGCGCCGTGCCGCCGCGCATCTCCGGCCCATAGGATGGAATCCACGTCACGAAGCGGCCGGCGTCCATCGCCGCGTAAGCCAGCAGTTGACCGGCAAACAACGCGCCCTGTCCGCCAAAGCCGCTGAAGATAATGTCGTAAGCCATGTTTTTCTCCGCAAAACGTAAGGCGTAAAACGTAAAAGCACTTTTTACGTTTCACGTTTTACGCTTTAGTTATGCTTCACACTTTTGAAATCGCCAAGTGGATAAACCGGCACCATCTGTTTCTCGATCCACTGCAACGCTTGCGCGGGCGGAATGTCCCAGTTGGTGGGGCAGCTGGACAGCAGCTCGACCAGCGAGAAGCCGTGGCCGTGAATCTGATTCTCGAAGGCCTGCTTGATGGCCTTCCTGGCTTTGCGAATCTCGGTGGGATTGTGCAGGCTGCGCCGCGCGATGTAGGTCGCGCCGTCCATCGTCGCCAGCAGTTCGCAGATGCGAATGGGGAAGCCCGACGATTCCACATCGCGGCCCATGGGCGAGGAGGTGGTCTTCATGCCGGGCAGCGTGGTGGGCGCCATCTGGCCGCCGGTCATTCCGTAAATGGCGTTGTTGATGAAGATCACGGTGAGATTTTCGCCGCGCAATGCCGCGTGCATGATCTCGGCCAACCCGATCGACGCGAGATCGCCGTCACCCTGATAGGTGAACACCACCCGATCGGGCAGCACGCGCTTCACGCCGGTGGCCATCGCGGGCGCGCGGCCGTGCGCCGCTTCCACGAAATCGACTTCGAAGTAGTTGTAGCAAAATACCGAGCAGCCCACCGGCGCGACGCCGATGGTGTTCTCGCGGATGCCCAGCTCGTCGATCACTTCGGCGATGAGGCGGTGCGCCACGCCGTGCAGACAGCCGGGGCAGTAGTGTGTGTGCACATCGCTTAACGATTCAGGTCTTTCATAAACGAGTTGCTCAATGGGTGCCGTCGTCATGTTACTCTCTCCCTTGATTAGCTATTCAACATCGGAACCCGGCTGGCGGGCAGCGTGGCTTGATCGAGTTTGGCGATGGCCGCCAGGACCTCATCGGGCAGCGGCACCACCCCGCCGGTGCGCCCGTAGAATTCGACCGGACATTGACCGGCCACAGCAATCTTCACATCGTCGATCATCTGGCCGGTGTTCATCTCCACGCACAGGAAGCCCCGCGCTTCGTCGGCGAGCTGCGAGAGGCGCTCTTCGGGGAACGGCCACAACGTGATCGGGCGGAGCAGCCCCACCGGGATGCCTTGCGCGCGCGCCAGTTTCACGGCGGTTTGCGCCACGCGCCCGGCGGTGCCAAAGCCCACCACGATCAACTCGGCGCCTTCGATCATATATTCTTTGTAGCGCACCTCGTGCGCGGCGATGTCTTTCAGTTTCGCCTGCAATTTCCGATTGAAGGTCTCCAGCTCTTCCGGTTGCAAATGGATGGACGAGATGACGTTCTTCTTGCGGCCCTTGGCGCCGGAGACGGCCCACTCGGGTGGAGTCGCGCGCGGCGGGCGCATGGGCGGCAGTTCGGCGGGTTCCATCAGCTGGCCGATGTTGCCGTCGAGCAGCACCGTCGCGATCGTGCGGTATTTGTCCGCTAAATCGAAAGCGAGGACCGTGAGATCGATCGCTTCCTGCACGGTGGCGGGCGCGAGCACGATCTGTTTGAAATCGCCGTGACCGGCCGTCTTCACCATCTGGAAATAATCAGACTGGCTGGGCGCGATATTGCCCAGGCCCGGCCCGCCGCGCATCACGTCCACGATGACGGCCGGCACTTCCGACCCGGCGATGTAGCTCAGGCCTTCCTGCATCAAGCTGACGCCGGGGCTGGAGGAGGACGTCATCACGCGCTTGCCGGTGGAGGCCGCGCCGTACACCATGTTGATGGCGGCCACTTCGCTCTCGGCCTGCACGAAGGCGCGATTCAGTTCCGGCATGCGCTTGGACATGTGCTCCAGCAGTTCAGTTTGCGGGGTGATGGGGTACCCGAAATACGCTTCCAGCCCGGCGCGCACGGCGGCTTCGGCTATGGCGACGTTGCCTTTGAGTAATTCTTTGGCCATCGCTGCCTCCTTACGCCAGCGCCGCGACGGGGGTGCGTCCGGTCACGGTACGATAGACGGTGATCACCGCGTCCGGGCAAATGACGGCGCACACGGCGCAGCCGGTGCACTCGCCGTTGGGATCGACCAGCGCCGCCGGGCGATAGCCTTTGGCGTTGAACCAGTCGGACATTTTGATCACGTCCTGGGGGCAGACGGTGGTGCACAGTTCGCACCCTTTGCAGTGTTCGGCGTCGATGTCAATGCGGCCCTTGGCAGCCATAGTTCCTCCGGATTGGGTTTTGGGCAGCTTTAGCATAAAGCTATTGCACGGGGCTGGGGAGTGCATGATGTCATCTCTGGCGCGTGAACCTTCACGCGCTGGACGGTCAAATGTCATCTTCTAAAAGCCGGATTTTGTTCAACGCCCCGCCAATCGATTTCTGGTGTGCCGCAGTGCCGCACATGATTGACCCGCCGGGCGGCTCGTGCTAAACTGCGCGCGTCACGCGCAATACCTCGTTGGATTACTTCACTGTGACACTGGAGGATACCGATGCCACAAGAAACCGTCGGCTACGTCAACCTGGAATGGACCTGCAAGCGCTGCGGATCAAAGAACCCCGGCGCCACCAAGATCTGCGCCAGCTGCGGCAACGTGATGAGTGAAACGGACAAGTTTGAGCTGCCCGCCCAGCAGGAACTGATCAAAGACGAGGCTGTCATCGCCCAGGCGCAGCGCGGCCCGGACATCACGTGCAAATATTGCGGGGCGCGCAATGCCGCGGATGCCAGGAACTGCTCGCAATGCAGCGCCGATCTGACGGAAGGCGCGGCGCGCAAAGCGGGCGAGGTGCTGGGCGCTTTCTCAGCAGAAAAGAAGCCCGATGTGAAGTGCCCCTATTGCGGCGAGCTGAATTCAGCCACGGCGTTGAAGTGCAGCAAGTGCGCGGGCAGCCTGGCCGCCCGACCGGTCGATCAAGCGAAAGCGGCCCCGCCTGCGCCGGCCAAGGCCAATCGCCTGCCAATCTTTATCGGCATCGGCGTGGGGATCGTGGCGCTCATCATCTGCGGTTTGTTGTTCTTCCGCACCAGTGATACCTCGGCGGCGGTGAAGGGCGTGCAGTGGCAGCGCGCCATCGAGATCATGGAAGAGCGGCCGGTGGAGTATTCTACGTGGCGCGATCAGATTCCGTCCGGAGTAGCGGTGGGCTCGTGCGAGTTGAAGGTGCGCGGCACACAGAACGAACCTGCGCCCAACTCCGAGAAAATTTGTGGGACGCCGTACACCGTCGATACCGGAACGGGCGTGGGGAAAGTGGTGCAGGATTGCGTATACGAAGTGAAGGATGAGTGGTGCGCGTACACGCAGTTGGAATGGACGGTGGTGGACACCGCCGAAGTGCAGGGCGCGGACTTCAATCCGCAGTGGCCGGCTCTCAGCCTCGCCGCCGATCAGCGTGAGGGCGATCGCACGGAAGCGTACACGGTGATCTTCGCATCGGACGGCAAAGAGTATCGCATGGGGGTCGCTTCGGCTGCTGAGCTGGACAACTACACCACAGGCACTCGCTGGAAATTGAAGGTGAATGCGCTGGGCGGCGTAGTGTCGGCTGAACCGGCGCAGTAGTGCCCACTCAGAGAGAAACTGGGGTTCTGCGATCTGGATGGGATGGCACATTCAGACGCAGAACCCGGTTTCTGTTTTC